>JBBQRH010000001.1:0-182205 GCA_038215035.1 Gemmatimonadales bacterium
TTCATCACCATGATCCGGCCTGAGGGGCTGGCCGAGCTGATGCGCACCGGCCGTCTGGCGATGATGCGTGGTCGAACCCCAAAGAAACTCGAGGCACCGGCACACTACCGTGCACAGGCTGACGGAGCGCCGGCGGATGAAGAGGTGGCGGCATGACGCGCGTCTTCTACGATCAGGATGCAGACGCGGCTCGCCTGGAGGGCCGACCGATCGCCATCATCGGATACGGCAGTCAGGGGCACGCTCACGCGCTGAATCTCAAGGAGAGCGGGTGCGACGTGCGCGTGGGCCTGCGCGCTGGCTCGAAGAGCTGGGCGGCCGCGGAGGCCGCAGGGCTGCGGGTGTGTTCCGTGGCCGACGCGGCCGCTGAAGCGCAGCTGATCATGATCCTCGCCCCCGACACGGAGCAGAAGTCGATCTACGAACGTGACATCGCACCGTCGATGAAGGCGGGCAAGACCCTGCTGTTCGCCCACGGATTCAACATCCACTTCAAGCTGATCGATCCGCCGCCCGGCGTCGATGTGGCACTGATCGCACCGAAGTCCCCGGGGCATCGTGTGCGTGAGCTTTACAGCGAAGGCGGTGGCGTGCCGGGATTGATTGCCGTGCATGTCGATGCCACGGGCGGCGCACGTGCCGACGCGCTGGCCTATGCGCGCGCCATCGGCTGCACGCGCGCTGGCGTGATCGAGACGTCGTTCGCCGAAGAGACCGAGACGGACCTGTTCGGAGAACAGGCGGTGCTCTGCGGTGGTGTGTCGGCACTGGTGAAGGCGGGTTTCGAAACGCTCACCGAAGCGGGCTACCAGCCGGAGATGGCGTACTTCGAGTGCCTCCACGAACTGAAGCTGATCGTGGACCTGATGTACCAGGGTGGCCTGAATTACATGCGCTACTCGGTGTCGGACACGGCCGAGTATGGCGACTACACCGCGGGGCCCCGCATCGTGACGCAGCAGACGAAGGCCGAGATGAAGAAGATCCTCGATGAGATCCGCGACGGGACCTTCGCGCGGAACTGGGTGGCGGAGAATGAGGCCGGCCGTCCGAACTTCACCGCGGCGCGGCGCGCCGACACGGAACATCCCATCGAGCAGGTTGGCCTCCGGTTGCGCGAACTGATGCCGTTTCTGCACGCGAAGGTCATCCGGCCTGACGTGGGTGCGGTGGATCGGACGCTCGCCGCTGCCACGGCCGACGCGACAGGATCGGTATGAGCGACGACATCGTACGAATTTTCGACACGACGCTGCGTGATGGTGAGCAGGCTCCCGGCTGCTCGATGACGGTCGAAGAGAAACGCCAGGTGGCGCGTCAGTTGGCCCGGTTGGGTGTGGATGTGATCGAGGCGGGATTCCCCGCTGCCTCGCCCGGTGACTGGGATGCGGTACGGGCGATTGCCGAGGATTCACAGGACTGGCCGGAGACTCCGATCATCTGCGGACTCGCCCGTGCCACGCGGAAGGACATCGAGGCCGCCGCCACCGCGCTTGCCGCCGCGCCACGGCGACGGATCCACACCTTTCTCGCCACTTCGGACGTGCACCTGACGTACAAGTTGCAGATGAGTCGCGAGCAGGTGATCGCCCGGGTAAGCGGGATGGTGGCGTATGCCGCATCGTTCGTGAACGATGTGGAATTTTCTCCGGAGGATGCATCGCGGAGCGACGTCAGCTTTCTGCATGACGTCTTGCGCGCGGCGATCGATGCCGGCGCCACCACGCTCAACATTCCGGACACGGTCGGGTATGCGACACCCGATGAGTACTTCGCCCTGATCAGCGGCATCCGTACCGAAGTGGTTGGTGATCGTCCGGTGACGATCTCGACGCATTGCCACGACGATCTTGGCCTGGCGGTGGCCAACTCTCTGGCTGGAGTGCAGGCCGGTGCGCGGCAGATCGAATGCACGATCAATGGACTCGGCGAGCGTGCCGGCAACGCGGCCCTCGAGGAAGTGGTAATGGCGCTGCGCACACGCCGCGCACGATATGGCATCGATACTGCGCTCCGCACCGAGGAGATCGGGCGGGCATCGCGGCTCGTCTCACGCTGCACCGGCGTCCGTGTGCCACCGAATAAGGCGATCGTCGGCGCCAATGCCTTCGCGCACGAAGCCGGCATCCATCAGGATGGCATGCTCAAGAATCGCGACACCTACGAGATCATGCATGCCGAGCACGTGGGGCTCGAAGGCGGCCGACTGGTGCTGGGCAAGCACTCGGGCCGTGCGGCCTTGCGCAAGCATCTGGCCACGCTGGGGCATGTGTTGCAGGATGCCGAGTGCGACGCGGTCTTCGCGCGGTTCAAGGAAGTCGCCGATCGCAAGAAGGTCGTGGATGATCGCGAACTCGAGGCGATTGTTGCCGGCGAAACCCATCGCGGCTCGTCCACCTACACGCTGGAACTGGTGCAGGTCTCATGCGGTACGCACGCGATTCCGACAGCGACGGTGAAACTTCGCGGCCCGGACGATCGGGAGCTGGTCGCCGCCGCACAGGGAGACGGGCCGGTCGATGCCGTGTGCCGCGCCATCAATGACTGCGTGGGCGACATCGGCGAACTGATCGAGTTCTCTGTTGACGCCGCTGCCGAGGGCATCAACGCGGTTGGCGGTGTGTCGATCCGGCTGCGCGAACGTGGCGCACAGGGTGAGGACGGCGAGCCAGTCATGCACGATGACGCACCGAAAGTGACGGCCAGCGGCTTTGGCGTGCATACCGACATCATCGTGGCAACAGCGGAAGCATACGTGGCCGCGGTGAATGGCCTGATTCGCACCCGCGCCCGTCGGATGCCGACCGAGGTCGCCGCATGACGCGGCCGCGGACCCTCTTCGAGAAAGTCTGGGATGCGCACGTCGTGCGCGACGGCACGGGTGATTCACCGTCGGTGCTCTACGTCGATCTGCATCTCGTTCACGAGGTCACGTCGCCTCAGGCGTTCACGGTGCTGCGCGAGCGCGGGCTGAAAGTGCGCCGACCGGATCGCACCATGGCCACCATGGATCACTCGACGCCGACGATCGCAACGGGGGGACGAATCACCGTGCTCGATCTCGCCGCCAGCAGGCAACTCGATGCGCTGGCGGCCAGTTGCGCCGAGCATGACATCCCGTTGTACGGGCTTGGTGACGAACGGCGCGGCATCGTGCACGTCATCGGCCCGGAGCTGGGGCGCACGCAGCCCGGCATGACCATCGTCTGTGGGGACAGCCACACCAGTACCCACGGAGCCTTCGGCGCATTGGCATTCGGCATCGGCACCAGCGAGGTGGGTCATGTGCTGGCGACACAGTGCCTGCTCCAGTCGAAGCCGAAGACGATGGAAGTCCGGGTGGATGGTAGGCTGCGGCCAGGCGTGTCGGCCAAGGACATGATTCTGGCGATCATTGCACAGATCGGCGTTGGCGGCGGCACTGGCCATGTCATCGAGTATCGAGGCGAGGCGATTCGTGCCCTCGACATGGAAGGTCGCATGACGGTGTGCAACATGAGCATTGAAGCGGGAGCGAGGGCAGGGATGATCGCTCCCGACATGACGACCTATGCCTGGCTGGCTGGTCGCGATCAGGCGCCGAGCGGTGATGCCTGGCGTGATGCGATGGGGCGGTGGCATGAACTCGTGACGGATGACGGCGCATCGTTCGATCGAAGCGTCGTCTTCGATGCGTCGGAGATCTCGCCGATGATCACCTGGGGGACGAATCCCGGCATGGCAATACCGGTCGATGGCCGGCTGCCGATCGCCAGTGACTCGCTGGAGACGTCGAATGACCGTGCCTACGCCTACATGGGGCTCACGCCCGGCCAGCGTCTGCTCGGCCAGCCGGTGGACGTCGTCTTTGTCGGCAGCTGTACCAACGGTCGACTTGACGATCTCCGTGCGGCGGCTGGCGTGATGAAGGGGCGGCACGTGGCCGCCAATACGCGGATGCTGGTGGTGCCGGGCTCGCAACGCGTCAAGCGCGACGCCGAGCGTGAGGGATTGGCGGACATCTTCCGCGCGGCCGGAGCGGAGTGGCGCGAGAGCGGATGTTCGATGTGCATTGCGATGAATGGCGACACTGTCGCCAGCGGCCAGTATGCGGTGAGCACCAGCAATCGCAATTTCGAAGGCAGGCAGGGGAAGGGGGCGCGGACGTTGCTCGCGTCACCGCTGACGGCAGCGGCGTCCGCCGTGGCCGGCATGGTCGCTGATCCACGGAGCCTGCTGTGAGCCTGCCATGGGAACCCCTTTCGTCGCATGCGGTGCGGGTGGCACGTGACGACATCGACACGGATCAGATCATTCCAGCGCGATTCCTCACGACGACCAGCCGCGCTGGGCTCGGCGCCCACCTCTTTGCCGACTGGCGCTACGAAGCCGACGGATCCCCGACATCGGCGTTCGCGCTCAATGTCGCTTCAGCCGCCGGAGCTCGGATTCTTGTGGGTGGCCGGAATTTTGGTTGTGGATCGAGTCGTGAACACGCCCCTTGGGCGCTGACTGACTGGGGCGTCCGCGCGGTGATCGCGTCGTCGTTCGCGGACATCTTCCGCTCCAATGCACACAAGAATGGGCTGCTGACGATCGCAGTCCCTGCGTCCACCCTGGCGGCGACGCAGGACGCGCTGCAGCGCGACCCGCACTCGCTGATCACGGTCGACTTGCCATCGCAGACCGTGACGCTGCCAGATGGCGTCGCGGTGCACTTCGACATCGACAGCTTCAGCAAACGTTGCCTGATCGACGGATTGGACGAACTTGGCGCACTCCTGGCGGAGCTGCCGGCCATCCGAGACTGGGAGGCGGCATGCGCGCACTGATCGCTGTTCTGCCGGGCGACGGCGTCGGGACCGAGGTCACCGCGCAGGCGGTGCGGGTGCTGAAGGATGTTGCCCACCGACGCGACCACGCCTTCGAGTTCCGTGATGCGCTCATCGGCGGCATTGCGATCGATGCAACCGGTGAGCCATTGCCCGTCGTGACGCGGAATCTGGTGAAATTGGCAGATGCGGTGCTGCTTGGCGCCGTTGGTGGGCCGAAGTGGAGCGATCCCGCTGCCACGGTGCGTCCCGAGCAGGGCTTGCTCGGCTTGCGCGCGCTGCTCGGTGTGTATGCGAATATCCGCCCGGTCGCGGTGCATCCGGCCCTTGCTTCGTCGGCACCGCTGAAGCCGGAACTGCTGCGCGACGTGGATATCCTGTTCGTCCGTGAGTTGACCGGCGGGTTGTACTTCGGCGAGAAGACGCACGATCGCAACGTCAGTGGTGCCTCGACCCGGGCCTCGGATCTGTGCGTGTATACGGCGGAGGAGGTCGAGCGTGTGGTGCGCATGGCGGCAGGGTTCGCGCGCGGGCGGCGGGGACGCCTGCTTTCGGTGGACAAGGCGAATGTGTTGGCAACCTCGCGGCTCTGGCGTGAAGTCACGACGCGGGTGATGCGCGACGAGTTTCCGGATATCACGATTGCGCATGCGCTGGTGGACTCGTTTGCGATGCATCTGATCATGGCGCCGTCCACCTTCGACGTGGTGGTGACCGAAAATCTCTTTGGCGACATCCTGACGGATGAAGCAGCGGTGCTCGCCGGATCGATTGGCGTACTGCCGTCGGCGTCACTGGGTGATGCGAGCACCAGTGGACTGCGACGTGGTCTCTACGAGCCGATCCACGGCTCGGCCCCCGACATCGCCGGCAAGGGCGTCGCCAACCCCGCTGGCGCCATCCTCAGCGCGGCGCTGCTGCTCCGGCATTCGCTCGGTCTCGAAGACGATGCGGTCGCGGTGGAGACGGCGGTGTCGGACGCGATCAACGCCGGGTTTCGGACTGCGGATTGTGTTGCGCCGGGCCAGACCGCCTGCTCGACGGCGGCTTTTGGCGACGCCGTGCTCGAGCGACTGCACGGCCACAGTGGGGTGCTCGCTCAGCGCGGTCCAGGTCCGATGTAGCGGTCGAAGTGATCCACCAGGCGGCGAAGGAGGTACGTGGCGTAATAGGGACGCTGAGTCCAGCCGTGCGTCGCCGATGGCGCAAACGCAAAGTCAAACGTCTTGCCGAGTCGCATGAATTCTTCGGCCAGCGCCACGCTGGTGGCGAACGGCACGACGTCGTCCTGCATGCCATGAATGATCAGCAGGTGGTCGCGCAGGTTGCCGGCGTACTGCAGTGCGCCGCGGGTGAAGGTCTGCGGATGTGTCTGAGGGCGACGGGCAATCGCGACGTCGTCGCTGCCGAAAAATTTCGGATCGGTGGCCGGGGCGCCTGCGACGCCCGCCTGAAACAGGCCAGGCTTCTTGAGCAGGGCGTAGACCGTCAGGGTTCCACCGTAGCTGCTGCCCCAGATGCCGAACCGCATCGGGTCAACGAAACGCAGCGATTTCATGTAGTCCACGGCACTCTCGAGATCCTCGAGGTCCTGTCCGCCCCAGTCCATGAGGAACTTCTCGCGGAAGTCGCGACCGTAGCCGGTACTGCCACGCACGTCGACCTGCACGACGATGTAGCCCTTTTCGATGGCGAGATACTGTTGCAGCGTGGTGTACAGCCCTTGCCAGCGATTCCGCACCGTATTCGAGTAGACGGGGCCGAAGAGGACGGGATACGTCTTCGTCGAATCGAGTCCGGGCGGGAAGAGAATGCGCGCGTGGAGCGGCGGGGTATTGGTGCGGCTGCGCAATGTGACATACTGCGCCCGCACCCACGGTGTCGCCGCGAACGCAACAGGCTGCGAATGCGTGATGCGGCGTTCGATTGCGCCGCGGCGCGTCTCGAGCAGGTAGAGCTCGGGCGGCGTGACATCGTCGCTGGAGATGAGTGCGACCGAGAGGCCGTCGGGTGAGACAAACGGTGAGTGCATTCCGGGGCGCGTCGTCAGGCGGCGGCGCGACGAACCATCCGCCTTCATCAGCCAGACATGCCGCTCGGACGGCGTCGGCTCATTGCTCGTGTAGAAGATGCTGCGGGTGGCAGCGTTCGGCAGCGCTTCGCCGTTGATGTCGAAGGCTGCCGGCGTCAGCGCCTGCGGCGCGCTATCGCCTGGTGTCAGGGCATAGAGGCGGTAACGATCGTCCAGATCGCCAGTGAGCAGGACCTGACGGCCATCGGCGCTCCACGTTGACGCAACGTCATTGTAGATGCGCGTCTCGCGATGATCACGCCAGATGCGCCGTGGGGCAGTGGCGCCGGGATCGACCAGATAGAGCGCGCGGTCGATCGCGTCGTCGCTCTCACGATCGATGAGCAGGGTCCCAGTGGGTGACCAGGCGATGTTGACCACCCGCGTGGAACTCGAATCCGGCAGCTCGATGAACGTGAGGGCGCCCGTACGCAGGGTAACGACACCCACCTTTCGGACTTCGTTTGCATCGCCCGGCGCACTGCGACGAACCTCGTTCAGTGTTGGCGCGCTGTCCCGGTAGTACGGCATGCGCAGCCTTGGCACGCCGCGCCGGTCGACGTAGTGGACCGCGATCGCTTTCGAGTCGGGCGACCAGCTGTAGGTTGGCGCATCGCCGCCCCAGGTGGCGCTTCCTATTTCCACGTCGCGTCGGAAGTAGTTGCCAAGGGGTACGGTGCCGATCGGCGCGACGCCTATGGTCGTCACACGCCGTGCCGGGCCACCACGTCGAGGCATGAGGTATAGATCGCCATCCAGCAGGTAGGCGATGTATGTCCCGTCGGGCGAAATAGTGAGGTCGGAACGGTCGGCGTCCGTCGTCGTGAGCCGTTGCGGTATGCCTCCGTCGGCGGAGACCTGCCACAGGTTGCCCTCCTGCACGAAGAGCAGGGAGTCGCCGGCCGGCGTCCAGATGAACTCGCCCACCCGAGCCCGGTTCTCGGCGGGCAGGACGCGCCGTGCCGACGGGCCGGCTCGCGTGACGATCCAGAGCGACCGTGCCGGGCCGCCGGCGTCATTCCACAGGAATGCCAGCTCCCGTGACGATGGCGACCAACGCGGCGACGCGGGCGCCGTGCCGATCAGCGACGGGGTCGACGTGATCGCCTCGATGGTCAGTGGCGTGCCCTGTGCCGCCGCGCTCACGGCGGACAGGCAGAAGCCAGTCAAGCCTGCGCGAAGGGTGGGTGCTCGATGCATGGATGGGGGCAAAGGGATACCTGTGGCGATGGCGAAACGCGGCTGAACTCAGGGAACGCCAACCGGGCCGTCGTCAAAAATGACGACGCCATGCGTCGCGTTGACAAGTGCCCTGCGGAGCGGGCTGTCGTGCTGGCGAGGTGCCGTCAGGCCGAGTGTGATGTCTTCTCCGAATCGTTCTGAGGTGACGGTCGCCTCGAAATCGGGAAGGAGATGCAGCACGGCCGAGATGTGCGGGTACCCGATCACGATGGTGAGCGCGATGAGCTCCACCCGTTCGACGGTCTCCAGCTCACGAAGGGCTGCCTGTACGGCCGTCGAATAGGCTCGCGCCAGCCCCCCAGTTCCGAGCTTGGTGCCGCCGTAGTAGCGCGTCACGACCGCCGCGACCTCGCCAACGCCGGAGTGGAGCAATACTGTCAGCATCGGCCGTCCAGCGGTGCCGTGCGGCTCCCCATCATCGCTCATGCCGATCTGTCCGGTCGATCCCGGCGCACCTGCGACGTACGCCCAGCAGTGATGCGTTGCGCCCGGGAATTCCGCGTGGATCGCCCGCGTGAACGCCTGTGCCTCCTCGGGCGTCGTGGCTCGGGCCAGCGAGCAGATGAACCGACTCCGGTCGACGACCGTCTCGGCACGGCCGCGCGCGGCGGGAACGGGGTAACGGAAGGAGTCGGGCATGGGCGCGCTGAACAATATGGCCGCGGTCACTGATCCGTCGCGAGAGGGCCGCTTCAGCCTCGGCGCGAGGACGCCGATACCCAGACGGGGCCTCAGCGGACCAGATGTCCGTCACGGCGCAGCACAGTCTCTCCTCCGTCCCACCTCATGTTCCCATCACTCACGCTCCGCGCAAAAATTGTGGCACTGCCAGTCGTGGCAACGATCGGCTTTGTGGCAACGCTTGCGACGACCGTCATCCTTGGCCGTCGCGCGCAGGCGGAGATGGTGCGTATCGAAATGCAATCGGTGCCCGCGCTCGACGCCAGCCGGCGGCTCGAGGCGCGACTGGAATCCTACCAGCGCGCCCTGCGTGACGCGGTGGCCGCGAGTGACACCTTGTCGGTGTTTGCGGCCGATACGCTGACCACTGGCTTCACCGCACTGGTCGATTCGATGAGCTTGAATCCGGCTGTCGACGCCACAGCGCTCAAGATGATCAAGGCCGATTTCGCAGCCTACTTCACGATCGCGCGGGCAGGTAGTGTGAAGGTGATTACCGGATCGATGGACGACCTGATGGGCACGATGCAAGGAATGCGCACGGGGTATACCGCCCTTTCAAAGAAGCTGGCTGAGCAGACCAGGGCGCAGCATGCCGGGATTGCGACAGCATTCGCGAGCGCCGGCGGCCTGCAGCACACGATGCTGCAGGTGACGGCGGGTGTGTTGCTGCTATCGCTCATCCTGCTGGGCGTCATCGCGACGGCAACGATCCGCAGCGTCATTGGTGCCGTACAAACACTCTCCTCCGCAGCCACGGAAATCGCGCGTGGTCGGATCGGCCAGCGGATCGACGTGACCAGCACTGACGAAATCGGCACCCTCGGCACTGCATTCCGCGGCATGGTGGAATACATCGGTGCCATTTCACAGGCGGCGGATCGACTGGCATCCGGCGATTTGTCGGCCACCGTCGACGTCCGGTCTGAGCACGACGTGCTGTCGCAAAGCATCAACCGCGCGACCGAAACGCTGCGGGCGATCGTCGGCGAGGCGAACGGCGTGATCGATGCGGCAAAGCACGGTAACTTGACCAAGCGTGGCAATGCGGCGCAATTCCAGGGAGCCTACTTCGAGCTGATCAACGGGACCAATGCGATGCTCGACGCCGTGGTCGAACCGATTGCCGAGGCGAAGGATGTCCTGCAGCGTGTCGCCAACCGTGATTTGTCGGCCCGGGTGGTCGGGAATTACCATGGCGAACATGCAGCCATCAAGGAGTCTTTGAATACGGCGCTCGAGAACATCGCGCAGGTCTTCGCGTCGCTGACGGTGGCGATTGAGCAGGTCAACGCGGCGGCCAGCGAGATCGGTGACGGGAGCCAGGAACTGGCCAGCGGCGCGTCAGACCAGGCGGGGGCTGTCGATCAGGTCACCAACCGTATCCGGGTCGTGGACGAGCGCACCAAGGGCAATGTGGTCAGCGCGCGTGAAGCACGCGCTGCGATGGAGCGCGCGACGACGTCCACTGAGCAGGGCGTCGAGCGCATGGTTGCACTGGCTGACGCAGTGGCGGAAATCAAGCGGTCCGCCGATGCAACGGCCAAGATCGTAAAGACGATCGATGAGATTGCGTTCCAGACGAACCTCCTCGCGCTGAACGCTGCGGTGGAAGCCGCCCGTGCCGGCGACGCTGGCAAGGGGTTCGCCGTGGTCGCCGACGAAGTTCGCAGTCTGGCGATCCGCGCATCTGAGGCGTCACGGAACACCGCCACGCTGATCGAGGAGTCGGTGGCGAAGGCTGAAACGGGCGTCACGTTGAATGAAAGTGTGAAGCGTCGACTCGAAGACATTCGTTCGGGTGTTCAAGGGGCAGCCGCCATCATGAACGAGATTGCCGAGGGCGCCGTCAGGCAGGAACAGGAGTTGGCGGAGGTCACGGACTCGATGGCGCAGATTGGCCAGCTGACGCAGCGCACAGCGGCTAACGCGCAGCAGTCGGCAAGCGCAGCGGCGCAGCTGTCGGCACAGGCGAGCGAGATGCATGATCTCGCGGTTCAGTTCACGGTGAGCGCGGACCTGCAGTCGCCCGCGGGTGTCGGAGGGCGACCACGCCGATCCGAGCCGGTCTCGCCGGTCTCGGTCGGCGCCGGCCGCCCTCCGCGCGCACCAGCCAAGCGATCGGCCAAACCGGCTCGGAAGTCGACTCCACCTCCGGCGATGGCCTCTGGAACGAGCGTCAGAGGGAAAGGCGCGGTCTCGGCGTCGGCGCTCATCCCGTTCGACGATGATGACACGAATGGTGACGATGTGCTGAATTCATTCTGATCCGAGCAAACCGGCGAACACGACGGCAGCCTGAACTACGGGCTGCCGTCGTGTTCGCAGGACCGCCGTTCAAGTCCCGTGCAGCATGGGTCGATACACCGCTTGCAGGGGCGCGCATGAACGCGCCCATTCTACCTGACTGTCTCCTCATGTTGCCGCATGCCTGATCATGACCCGCTGATGCCATCGTCCGGTACGCCGCCGGAGGCAAGCCGTACGACACCACGCTCGCCGGCCGGCGATACCACCGCCCATGTGCTTGCGCGTCTATCGTCACTGGCCCAGCGCACGAGCAGCGGCATCATCCTGACGAATGCCGATCATCAGATCGAATGGGTCAATGATGCATTCTGCAACCTCTCCGAATATTCAAGGGCGGAGTGCATCGGACAGTCAGCCGGCGCGCTGACTCACTGCGATCGGACCGATGCCGTGACGGTGATGGCGATGCAGGCAGCGCTCGACGACGGTGAGGCGTTCCACGGTGAAATCCTGAACCGCAGCAAGGGGGGGCGGGACTACTGGATCGATCTGGAAGTGCTGCCAGTCCGCAGCGATGACGGTCGTGTGACGGGGTATTCGTCGATTCTGGTGGACATAACGCGCCAGGTGGCGGTACGAGAGCGGATGGCGAGTGTCTTCGGCACCGTGTCCGAAGGTGTGGTCCTGATCGCCGAGGGCGGAGCGATCATCGAGTGCAACCCCGCAGCGGAGCGAATTCTCGGCTTGACCGCAGAGCAGATTTGTGGTCGCGTCGCGATTGATGAGCGCTGGGGCAACATCCGTCGAGATGGTACACCGCTCTCCGCGGACGAGACGCCAGCGATGATCACGCTGCGGACAGGTCAGCCGCTCCGCGACTACGTGCACGGCGTACAGTTGCCGGACGGGGCGCGACGGTGGATCTCGGTCAGCACCGAGCCGCTGCGCGACCCGAGCGGAGCCGTCGCACTGGTCGTCGCCAGCTTTGGCGACGTCACGCTGTTGCTCGAACGCGAAGAGCGAACGCAGCTCGTCGTCGAGGCTGCCGGTATGGGAACCTGGGACTGGCACATCCCGTCGGGGCATGTGCAGTACAACGCACGGTTCGCGGAAAGCCTTGGATTCACTGCCGACGAGTTCGAGGCGAGCGGCGAGACATGGGAGGGGCTGCTGCATCCCGACGATCGTGATGTGACCCTCGCGACGCTGCGGAATCATGTCGAGGGTCGGACGCCCGAGTTCCGCCAGGAACATCGGCAGCGGCGCAAGGATGGCTCGTGGGCCTGGACGCTCGGTGTTGGCCGCGTGGTCGAACGGGGCAGCAACGGAGAGGCGATCCGAGCGTCCGGAATCAATCTGGATGTTTCTGACATGAAGGATCTCGAAAACGAACTGCTGCGGTCGCGATACGCGATCGAGCAGTCGAACCAGGCGCTGATCGAGACCAACCGCTTCTTGGAGGACGCCACCGTCCGCGCCAATGACATGGCGGCGCAGGCGGAGATGGCGAGCCACGCGAAGAGTGAGTTCCTTGCCAACATGAGTCATGAGATCCGAACGCCGCTGACGGCGATTCTCGGATACACCGAAATCCTCCGGGATGAATTGCCGGCAGGGTCGGGTGAGACGCGTACCGCGGCTGCAATTGAGACCATCAGACGTGCTGGAGAACACCTCCTCATCGTGATCAACGATGTCCTCGATCTTTCCAAGATCGAGGCTGGGCGTCTGGTGATCGAGCAGATCGAGACCGGGCTGCCACAGTTGCTGACCGATGTGCATCGCATGATGGAATCGCGGACGTCGGCCAAGGGCGTTGCCTTCGAGACGACGTTGGGCTCCCCGATTCCCGATCGCATTCTCAGCGATCCGACACGACTGCGACAGATCCTGATGAACCTCGTCGGAAACGCCGCGAAGTTCACTGACGCCGGGCGCGTCAGCGTACGGGCCGAAGTCGTGCAGCGTGAGAACGTCGAGACACCGCTGCTCCGGATCGCGGTCGAGGATACCGGACCTGGCATGACACGGCTGCAGGCGCAGAAGCTCTTCCGGCCGTTCACGCAGGCCGACGCGTCGGTGACGCGCAAGCATGGTGGCACGGGGCTAGGACTCACGATCTGTCGCCGTCTGGCCGGCTTGATGCAGGGTACGGTGACGCTCGAGTACACCGCGCCTGGACACGGGTCTCGATTCGTGGTTGAACTGCCGCTGGTGACGGCCGATGGCGCTGCCATGACTGACGTGCTGACGACGTTCGCTGCCGACGGTCCCGCAGGGGGTGGTCCGACGGCTGCCGCGCTCACGGGTGTTCTCTCCGGCCGAATCCTGCTGGCGGAGGACGGCGAAGACAACCGTCGTCTGATCACCTATCACCTCTCCCGTGCGGGTGCCGAAGTGACCGTCGTCGAGAACGGACGCTTGGCCCTCGACCTGATCGAAGCGGCGCCGCGGGATGGCCGGCAGTTCGACCTGCTCGTGACCGACATGCAGATGCCGATCATGGATGGCTACACTCTCGCCCGGTCGCTGCGGAAGCTTGGTCACACCATACCAATCATCGCCTTGACGGCGCACGCGATGGCCGAGGATCGCCAGAAATGTCTCGAAGCCGGCTGCGATGATTACGCGACGAAACCGATTGATCGCGTGAGGTTGATCGCAGTCTGCCGATCGCTCCTTGGAACGCCGAAGGTGGCGGAGGCGCCGCCGGCCCCTGTGTTGCCCACCACCACAGCGCAGGCGGCTGGTTTGACGACACCGATGGTGCTCCCGAACGTGGCGTCCGACGAAGATGTACTCCTCAGTGACATGGCCGACGATCCGGATATGTTGGAACTCATCGGCCAATTCCTTCAGCAGTTGTCAGCGCGGATCGCCGTGATCGAGGCCTGTAGGAGCCCCGCCGAACGGGCGGCGCTGGCCTCGACTGCGCACCAGCTGAAAGGTGCCGCCGGCGGCTACGGCTACATGAGCATCAGTGAAGCGGCGCGGACCGTCGAACGGTACGCCTCCGCGGGTGGAACGCCGAAGGAATGTGAGGACGCGATCAATCTGCTACTGACACGGTGCCGGGCCGCGATTCGCGGTGGCGTGCACCTCGTCGCCGATTCAGGTGGCGCTGTGACCTCCACGGGGACGGGTTCATGATTGCCACCGAGTCGGATGCACCGGTGACGTCGCAGGTCGTATTGATCGATGACGACCCCGCGATTCACGCCCTGGTCGGCGCAATGCTGAAGTCGACGGGCGCGAGGATCTCCTCAGCGACCGGTGGTGAAGCGGGGCTCGCACTGGTGCGTCAGATTGTTCCCGATCTGATCCTGCTCGACAACGAGATGCCGGGCGCATCAGGCCTTGACGTGCTGGGTTGGCTGAAGGCCGACTCCGCGTTGGCGGACGTGCCGGTGATCATGGAGACCGGCAGCGAAGGCAACAAGACGCTCTCCGCCTGTTTTGCGGCCGGTGCGATCGACTACATCCGCAAGCCGTTCACGGCGGCCGAGCTTCGCGCGCGAGTCGGATCGGTTCTTGAACGGCAGCGAATGCTGAGGGAACTCACGACCGCCGCCCGACTGGACAAGCTCACGGGGCTGGTCAACCGCGCACTCCTGAACGAGCGCTTGGCGGCGGCCCTCGAACGCGCGTCAACCGATCAGCGGCGTGCCTTCACGCTCCTCTTTCTCGATTTTGATCGCTTCAAGTTGATCAACGACAGCCTCGGTCACGACGTCGGGGATCTGTTGCTGAAGGCGATCGCCAGTCGACTCCGGAGCAACGTCCGGGCCAGCGATTCGACCTCGCGGGAGGCGTCAGGGAGCACCGTCGCCCGACTCGGCGGCGACGAGTTCGTGGTCATTCTCGACGGTGTGACCGACGCCGCGACCGCGACCATCATCGCTGACCGAATGCTCGGCGTCCTCGACGCACCGTATCAGCTTGGTGAGCACACCGTGCGATCATCGGCCAGCATCGGCATCGTCTACAGCAGCGATGGATACACCACGCCTGACGCAATGCTGCGCGACGCCGACATCGCGATGTACGAGGCCAAGGCACGTGGAAAGGCGTGCCATGTCACGTTCACCACTGGTATGCGCGACGCCGTACGCGCCCGGATCGACACCGAGAATGATCTGCGTGACGCGCTCGGTAGCACGCAGTTGCATCTGGTCTATCAACCGATCGTATCGCTGGATGATCGCGTGATCAGCGGCGTCGAGGCACTGGCCCGATGGCAGCACCCGGTGCGCGGGCTGATTTCACCCGCGACGTTCATTCCAATTGCAGAGGAAACGGGGTTGATCGTGCCGCTCAGCGAGCAGTTCCTCCGCGAGGCGTGTCAGGCGTTCATGACGTGGCAGCGGGAGGCCGGGCCGCGCGCTCCGGCACACATGAGCGTCAACCTCTCGCGCAGTCAGCTGTCGGACATGCGACTCGTCGAACGCACGCTGCGGGTGCTTCAGGACGCCGGCATGCAGCCAGGGCAGCTGCAGCTCGAGGTGACCGAATCGCAGATCATGCAGCAACGCTCGGTTGCGCTCGGCCTGCTGGCCGAACTACGGGCGCAAGGGGTGCGGCTGGCGATGGATGACTTCGGAACCGGGTACTCCTCACTCTCCTGCCTGCAGGAGTTTCCGCTCGACGTACTCAAGGTGGATCGCAGCTTCGTGGTCAACGCAGTCAAAGGACGCGATTTTGCGGCGCTCCTGCACGCGGTCGTGACGCTGGCGGACAATCTCGGATTGAAAGTCGTTGCGGAAGGAATCGAAACCGAAGAACAACTCGTTCTCTTGCAGGCGCTTGGGTGCGCGTACGGGCAAGGATATCTGCTGGCGCGTCCGATGTCTTCGGAAGCCCTTGTACCACTCCTCTCCGGTTCCTTCTGATTCCATGACCGTGACTGCACCGATCACGACGCCCGAGGCCATTGCTGCAGCGATTGCAAGGGCAGGGCAACTCGCGACCCTGCCGGAGATCGCGCTCGAGGTCATGCGGGTGGCCGAAGACCCGCAGGCGACCGGCGATGATCTCATCCGCGTCCTGTCGCACGATCCGACGCTCAGCGCGCGCGTGCTCAAGATCGTCAATTCGGCCTACTACGGCGTCCGCCGCGAGGTGACGTCGATCGGCACGGCCGTCGCCTTACTGGGCTTTGGCGCCGTCAAGAGCATCGCGATCGCGGCCAGCCTCACCCGCATGTTCAGGGCAGGGGCGGTGAGCGGCGGCTTCGAAGCGCGAGAGCTGTGGAAACACTCGATTGCGGTCGCGACGGCGGCACGACTGCTGGCCCAGCGCGTCGCCGGCGTCGAGCCGAGCGATGCGTTCCTCGGCGGCATGATGCACGATATCGGGATCGTGATTGAATTGCAGGCGTGTCGTGATGCCTTCAGCGACACGATCGCTGCTGTGGGCTCGGACCCGACGTTGTCTTTCATTGACACCGAAAAGCAGTACATCGGCGTCAGTCATGAGCAGTTCGGGGCCGCGCTCTGTGTGGCCTGGCGCTTTCCGGAACTGCTGCAGCGCGTCACGGGGCATCACCATCGCCCGCTCGAATTGTCGAGCGGCTTCTGCCCGGTCACTGGCATCGTCTACGTCGCCGATCATCTCGCCGCGCAATTGGGCCTCGGCTACTCGCGGACGGTGGACGCCGGCGGGATCGATCCTGCCATCCTCGAAGCGCTTGGTATCGATGCGGCTGAGCTGGACGCACTCGCGGAGCTCGTCGAGACACAGTTCGCCGAGGTCTTCCCGCTACTTACAGGCGAGGGCTGACGAGCGCGGTGTTGCGGTCGGGTGCCTCACTCCGAACGTCGCGCGCACGGCAAGCTGACGAGAGAGGTGTTACCGCCCGGCGCTCTATGCACAACGTCACGCGCCCGTCAGACTGACGAGCGCGCGACGCAGTGTGCTTCCGCGTCTGAGCGCGACGCTGTCACCCGGTGAGCGACAGCGCGCGTTTCTGGCGCGAGACAGGGGCGACGCGTTGTGCGGGCCGTTGCGCCGCGCCGACGGTGAACTCGGCCAGGAGTGACGCCATACGCTCCGCCTCCACGGAGAGCGCACTTGCGATCTCCTGCGACTGCTCCGCGTTCCCGGACGTCGTGATCGTAAACCGTCCGACCTGCTCGATCGCGATCGTGATCTGACTGACTCCTTCCGCCTGCTGCTCGTTGGCTGAGGTAATTTCACCGATCACGTCACGCACCTTGTGCGCTTGACCGTTGATGTCGGCGAGTCGCGCCGAGACGTCGGCGGCGAGCTTCGCGCCGGTCGCCGCGTGTGCGACCGAGTCGGCGATCAGTGCGGACGTCGTACGCGCCGCCTCCGCACTTCGCAACGCCAGGCTGCGCACTTCCTCGGCCACGACGGCAAAGCCCCGTCCGGCATCACCGGCACGGGCAGCCTCCACCGCGGCGTTGAGCGCAAGCAGGTTCGTCTGGAACGCAATCTCGTCGATCGTGCGGACGATCTTCGCCGTTTGATCGGCGCTGCGCTTGATCTTGTCCATCGCCTCGGTCAGGGAATCCATGGCCACCACGCTGTTGGACGCCGCGACACGGGTCGTATCGGCCAAGGCACGCGCTTCGCGGGCATTGGCCGAGGTCGATCGCGTCATCGACGTCAGTTCCTGCAGTGACGCCGACGCCTGCTCGACCGCTGCCGCCTGCTCGGAAGCTCCACAGGCAAGCTGGGTGCTGCCGTCGCTGATCATCTGGCTTGCGTCGCGGCACTTGCCAGAGAGCAGCGCTGCATCCGCGAGCGTCTCTTCGAGCCGAGCAATTGCGGAGTTGAAGGACCGCTGCGCCTCTGCCTGATTGCCGTGGAAGACGCCGCTGAGACGCGCCGTCATGTTCCTGTCGCCGACCGTTTCGACCGCCGTACGCAGCGACGACAGAAATGAGAGTGCGTCGTCGCGCTGCGATTCTGCGGTGCGGTGGGCGTCCTGCACTGCATCCATCGAGGCGTTCATGCCCTCGATGACATGTCTGAACGATCCGTCGAAGATCGCGAGGTTGCCGCGTCGTGTGAAATCGTTCTGCTGTGCGGCAGTGGAAACAGCCGTCGCCTCGGAGACCAACGCCCGAACGGTGATGATGACCTGGCGATATGCATCCGCCATCTCCCCACCGGTGACGTCGACGTCCACATTTCCGCGGGCCAGGTCGCGTGCGACTGCCTGCAATCGGTCGGCTTCACTCGCCTCTTTCGCCAGAACGACGCTCATCCAGACCAGCACGGCTGTTTCCATCACCACGAATCCCGCGTGCAGCGCCACCAGGCCGAACCCGGTGTGTTGCCCCCTCGGGAACGCGTACGCACCGATCCCGGCATTCTGTATGAACATGAACGCCACATGGTGTACTGCGATCACCGCTGCGCCTACCACAGGAACGTGCCAGTCGCGGTACGTGAGCAGAAACGCGAGGCAGACGAAGATGTGAAAGTGCGACTCGATCAGACCGTTCGTTTGGTGAATGAACAGTGCTGAATACGTCATGAATGCGGCGGCGACGGCGTAGCGTGTCGACGGCGCCCCAGGGTTCATACGCGTCAGCGCATAGACGCCGAAGGAGGCCACGCCACCAACGCTGAGCGCCAGGGTCCAGGTACCATGGAGCAGCGCCAATGCGAGCGCCACTGGAAAGTGCGCGAGGAGCAGCGCTCCAAGGGTGCGATCAACGTCCGCGCGACCGCGTTGGAGCATGGTCGATTGTATGCCTGGCACGATGCTTTCGGGGATCTCGAGGAAACTCTTGACGAGAGCGCCGCAGATGTGTCGCGGGCCTCACGATGCCTTGAGGTATCGGCGTATTGACCGACAAGCATGAATAGCGGCACCTGCAGCGCTGCCGTGAGCCCTATCTGTATTTTTGCAGGCAAGAGCTTGGGATGCGCTAACGTTGCCTGGTATTAATGATCAGTACACCACCGCTGGCATCCGGGCCGAAAATTGCGCCGGCTTCATGCGGCGGAATGAACATCAGTGATTCCACCGCGCTCGGCTCCACCAGCGGCAGCTCACCGTTGGTGCGGCTGCCATCCAGGATGAACACCTTGACTCGCTGGCCGCGGTAGGTCATCTGCGATTCAATGTCACCGGTCTTGATGCTGAGTCCAGGAATTCGCAGCGAGGTTATCAGGTCATCAACGTTGCGTGCCGACGGGTTGCGGTCGCGCAGCTCACCGCCACCGAGGAAGTACCGGCTCATCAGTCGCAGGTTGAAGCCGAACGCCGTGAGGCGTTGCTCCATCACGGTCACCGCATCGAGCACCGTCACGGCGTGCAGGCGCAGCACGACGCTGATGCTGTCATTGTCGCCGATGACCGGGAATGAGTGCGATCCCCCGGGCTCGAGGCCGATCCGGCGGGCAACCACTCGATACCATGCTGGCTGCAGGCCAGTCCACCCGGTGCTTCCATCGGCGCTGCTCCTCCCGTCCTTGACCAGCTCGGCGCGACCGTCCACCTCGATGATGGCGACTTCGGCGTTCGGGAGCGGGGTCTCGCTTCGCGCATCGAGCACTGTGACGCGAACCTGCGCCTTTCGCTCACCACTCACGCCGCGCTCGATGGAACCGGCCGTGCTGTCCCTGAACGGTTCCCTCAGGATCGTCTGCGCGGTGAACTCTTCACCGCGAGCGATCCCCGACAGGCTTCGGCGGAATACGTGCTCGTAGAACATCGTCGCGCCACTATCGAGCACGAACACCGGCGACGCGTTCCGGCCGATCATCCGCGCGGACAGCTGGAGCCAATAGGATCCAGGCAGCGGGGCTCGCACGCTGAATTCGCCCTTGCGATTGGTGCGCGTCGACCCCGCTTCACGACCGAGTGAATCGATCAGCAACACGTTCGCCCCCCACACGGCATCACCACGCATGTCCA
This sequence comes from Gemmatimonadales bacterium, assembly GCA_038215035.1. Taxonomy (GTDB): domain Bacteria; phylum Gemmatimonadota; class Gemmatimonadetes; order Gemmatimonadales; family Gemmatimonadaceae; genus JACMLX01. The sequence continues at coordinate 19,949 of JBBQRH010000001.1, forward strand.
GTTTTGCCAGTCCCCTGACTTCCTGCCCAGGTAATACCTGCACTGACGCCGCGCAGCAGAGCACGGCGAGCATCACGAGCGTGGGATATCGCTGGTTTCCCGTCAGGTGTGCGGGCATAGCGGTGGGTAAGGGACCTGCTTCGAAACTGCGCGATGGCTGGCGCGCTGGCAACCGGAATTCCGTGGAAGAATCGTGATGGACGGTGATCCGCCCCTCCGAGGCGGTAGATTGCCCGTTCGGCCCTCCTGCCGCGCCCGTCCCGCTTAGCCCGTCCATGTCGCCCGCCCTGCCGCGCGCCCACGCCACCCCACCGCTCGACTACCACACCTGGCGACTGCGTAGCCAAACGGTGGCGGGACGTACGTATCAGATAGCGTCGAAACCCGGCCTGATCGGACATGGGCGAGACGACGCGGCCGCCCGATTGCTCGCGGAGCGCGTCGTGGTCCAGCCGGGGGCCACAGTCGTCCAGATGCAGTGCGGCAGCGGGCTCTTCAGTGCGGTTGCCGCGCTGGGTAAGGGCGCCGCCAGAGTCATCCTGACGGATCGCAGCGCCGTCGCCGTCGATGCCGCCCGTCGTACACTGGCGGCGAATGCGATCCAGAATGCGGAGGTCTTCGCCGGCCATGGATCGGCACCGCTCGATCCGACCTTGCGAGCAGATTTGGTTGCCATCCGAATTCCAACCGAAAAGCTGGCGCTCCTCCAGCTCCTTGCGGACGCCTTCGCGATGCTCCGCGTGGGTGGGCAGTGTGCCATTGCGGGGGCAACCAACGAAGGGGTGAAGTCAGCCTCCGCGCTGATGAAGGCGCTGTTCGGCAACGCGACGGTCCTTGGCACCGACAGCGGCTCACGCGCCGTGCTGGCGATGAAGCGGGCGCCGACGCCTTCCGACACGGCGGCGCTGGCGAACCCGTTTCTGCAGCACGATGCATTTCACACGCTCGACGTCGAGTTGCGCGGAATGCCGATGCGGCTGTTTTCGCGCCCTGGCGTCTTTTCGTGGGAACACCTTGATGAGGGGACCGCGATTATGGCCGACGTGATGGAGGTGCAGCCGGGTGACGACGTACTCGATCTTGGCTGCGGCAGTGGTGCGCTTGGCCTGCTGGCGGCGCAGCGCTCCGGTACTGGACGCGTGACGCTGCTCGACATCGACTCCGAGGCCATTCGCAGCGCGTCGCGGACGATCGCGACGGCTGGGCTCAGCAATTGTCGTGCGTTGATCAGTGACGTTGCCGCGGCGGTATTTGACGAGCGCTTTGACCGCGTCGTGGCAAATCCACCGTTCCACGTTGGAAAGAACACCGATCTCGAGGTTCCGGCGCAGTTCATTCTCGATGCGTGGCGTGTGCTGAAACCCGGCGGCACGCTGCAGCTGGTGGCGAATCGCACCCTGCCATACGAGAAGATCGTCTACGAGACCTTCGGCAACCTCACCACGGCGCATGACGGCCCGCGATTCAAGGTGTTGTCGGCGCGGCGTTAGCTCGGCAGGTACAGCCCGCGCTCGGCGTCGCTGAGGAGTCGCCATGACCCGAGCTCGAGATCGCCTAGTCCGAGTGAGCCGATGGCAATGCGTTCGAGCGCGACGACATGGTTGCCCATCGCCGCAAACATGCGCCGTATCTGATGGTAGCGCCCCTCCGTGACGATGAGATCGACGGTCCGTGGATCAAGTTCCGTCATCATCGCAGGAGCGAGCGGCGCCGTCTCGCCATGAAGGACCAATGCTCCGCGTGCAAACTGTCCGCGTTCGTCGCCGCGCAATGCGGTGGCCAGCGTGGCACGATACGTCTTGGGCAGATGCGACCGAGGTGACGTCAGCCGGTGATTGAGCGCGCCATCGTCCGTCAGCAGGAGCAGCCCGCTGGTATCGCGGTCGAGACGCCCCACCGGGGCCATCACCGGCGAGCGACGCGCGAAGCGCTGCGGGAGCAGTTCGTAGACCAGCGGGGGTACATCCTTCGACGAACAGACGTACCCAATGGGCTTGTGCAGCATCACCACCGCGCCCGGTGGAGGATCCAGCACCTCTCCGTCCATCAGCGTCTCGCGATGGGTCCAGGGCTCGTCCGGACGAATCCGTCCGCCTCCCGTGCGCGTCACTCGCCCGCTGGCGACCATGGCCGCGACTTCCCGTCGGCTTCCGTAGCCCAGGTTGCCGAGGTACTTGATCAGCGACATGTGTTCCGCCAACATGCGGCGCACACTGCCTGGCGGTACCGACCCTCTTCAGGAGCCGACATGGTCTCGAGCAAGGAAACGACGCCAGCTGCGTATCTGGCCAGCCTTCCAGCGGAACGCCGCGCCGTTGTGGCCGCGGTCCGGAAGGTGGTCAGACAGCATTTGCCGACCGGGTACGTCGAAACGATGAACTGGGGCATGCTCTCCTACGAAATTCCGCTCAGCAGATATCCGGTCACGTACAACAAGCAGCCGTTGTCGTACATCGGTCTGGCGGCCCAGAAGAACAATTACGCGCTCTACATGATGAGTGTCCATGGCGACAAGCGGCTGCACGACAAGCTGGTTGCGAGCTACCAGGCCGCCGGTCGAAAACTGGACATGGGCAAGTGCTGCCTCCGCTTCAAGCGCCTTGAAGACCTGCCGCTCGACATCATTGGCGAGATCGTCGCTGCCACGCCCGTCGAGACGATGATCGCCTTCTACGAATCGGCGCCGCGAAAGAAGAAAGCCTGATTCAACGCAGACCGAACGGCACTCGCTTGAGCGCTACGCGACCGTCCGTGATCACGATCACGGCATCCTGCAGGACCCGCAGATCGTCGAGAGGGTTCCGCTCGACGACGACCAGATCCGCTTCCATGCCAGCGCGGAGCGTGCCGGTGCGCTGCGCGATACCCAGACAGGTTGCGGCCACGGCAGTCGCCGAACGAATGGCGTCCATTGGTGTCATGCCGAGTTGATGGAAGTACATGATCTCGAGTGGAATGCGCGAGACGCTCTGCGGCCCGTACTCGGTGTCGACGCCGGTGATGATCGGCACACCCAACGCGTACGCCGCCTTTACTGCTTCTGCAGCGCGCGGGAGCATGTGCTGCCCTCGCAGGCGGAGCGGGGCACTGTCGTAGTCGCCCCCCGGTTCGCTCAGATCCACCAGTGTGGTGTAGGTCGGCGTGAAGCAGGTGGCCCGTTCCTTCATCAGTCGCAACGTCGAGTCGCTGAGGTATGTGCCGTGCTCGATCGTGCGCGCGCCGGCCTTCACCGCCGCATACGCCCCTTCGTCACCATGCGCGTGCACCAGAACACTCACGCCGCGTGCCCGCGCCGCGTCCACAATTGCGCGCAGCTGGACTTCGTCGTACACCTGCTTGCGCGGATCCTGATCGGCGAGCCCGGCGCGTTCCGTTGCCCGCGTCTTGATCCAGTCCACGCCGCGGTCGATGTTGATGTTGACGACGGCCGCCAGTTGCTGTGGCGTGAGCACCCCGTTGGCAAATGGTGCCAGACGCGGATCGGCGAGCACGGTTTCACCGAGGTATGGCGTGACGAACACGCCAGCCGCCAGCATCTCCGGTCCGGGAATGACGCCCTGCCGTACCAGCGCGCGCAGACCGACGTCCTCATAGTGCGGGGTGTTGCCACTGCGCACGGTCGTCACGCCGGATTCGAGCGCGCGCTTCATCCCCGCCATCGAATTGATGTGCGTGTGTGCATCAATGAGACCCGGCACTACCCAGCGTCCGGCGAGATCGATGGTGTCGGCGCCCGTCGCGGATACCGCCCCGATGCTCACGATCTTTCCGGCGTCGATGACGATCGAGACGTTGCGTTGCGGCGCGGCACCAGTGCCGTCGATCACGTTCGCGTGCAGCAGGATCAGGCGACGAGCCGGCGCAGTGACGGGTGACTGTGCCGCGACCGGGCCGGCCAGGATGCCAAGAACGACGATGGCCGTGAGCGTCCGCATCAATACCCCAGTTTTTCGAGGAAGTAGGGCAACATCTTTCGCCACCACGGCCAGTCGTGATTCACGTCATGGCCCCACAGGTCGAGCTGGTGCGGGATACCCTTCAATTTCAGGATGTCGGACATCCGTTGCGAGGCGTCGGGGGCTTCGTAGGCACCTTGGCCGGTCGCCAGTACAATGCTGGAGTGCTGCTGCAACTGTTCGAGATGCGAGCCGCCAAGATCCGGCACGAACCAGGCAGGGTTGTTGCGATAGCAGTTGTCGTCCGAATAGCCCTTGAAGTATCCGCGCGCCAGATCATAGAACGCCGACATGCCGATCACGCCGCGGAAGAGATCGGGACGACGAAAGAACTGGTTGGCCGCATGAAAGCCACCGAAACTGGCACCCGTGGTCAGAATTCGGGCGCCGCCGTCGCCTACCACGTGGCGGATGTACGGTACCACTTCCTCCTCGACATACCGGGAATACCCGGCCTGCCGACGCGCCTGCACGGCGACGGGCATGTCCCGATCCATCCACGCGGTGCGATTGATGCTGTCAATCGAGAAGAGGCGCAGGCGGCCGGCCATCAGCAATGGTTCGACCGCCTTGACGAGGAAGAATCGCTCATTCTCGAGGTAATCCGCGGCGGCGGTCGGGTACAGCAGCACCGGAGGTCCGGCGTGACCGTAGGTGACGATCGGCATCTCCAACCCGATCGGTTGCGAGAACCAGCCATAGCGCTGACGTGCGAGACGCGGATCGACGAACTGCATGGGTGATGGGAGCGCGAGAGAAGGCCATCGGTCGACAACGGTGGCAACCGGAAGGAGGGGAGTATCCACCCGGAACCGGCATCCGCCAAGCCTGCGCCCGTGGTGTCCGGACAGCGGCCGTCGTATCGCCGGTGTGGCCCCCTTCCGGAGAGCCCGTTCGGACGGCAGACTCTGGCGGGTCGTCACCTTTGCACCCGGACCACCACCTTGATCACGTGGCACGCCAGATGTTCTTGATACGATGGGGCAATCGCGGTGCCGAGTCGCCCGGTGTGGTGCTGAACGGCGTGCGCAAGGACTGTTCAGCGCACTTCGCCGACTGGACACCAGATTTCTTCCGCAGCGATGGCGTCGCCCGGTTGCAGGCGCTGCTCGACGGACCAGCGACACTGCCGGACGTGCCACCGACCGCACGCTGGGCGTCATGCATCCCGCGACCGGGCAAGGTGGTCTGCATCGGACTCAATTACAGCGACCACGCCGCCGAAGTTGGTGCCAAGACACCGCGTGAACCGATCGTCTTCCTGAAGGGCTCCAACACCGTCGTCGGGCCCTACGACGATGTGCTCATCCCTCGGCTGTCGCAAAAGACGGACTGGGAAGTGGAACTCGGCGTTGTCATCGGTACCGACGCACGGTATCTGGAGCGAGTGGAGGATGCGGCAGCACATATCGCCGGCTACTGCATCGTGCACGACGTGTCCGAGCGCGAGTTCCAGGTGGAGCGCGGCGGTCAGTGGACGAAAGGGAAGTCATGCGACACCTTCGCACCGACCGGCCCATGGCTTGCCACCGGCGATGAGATTCCCGATGTCATGACACTTGGGCTCGAGCTCGACGTCAACGGCACACGTCGCCAGACCGGGACCACGGCGTCAATGATCTTCGACCCGTTTTTCGTGGTGCACTATCTGTCGCAGTTCATGACGCTCGAAGCGGGCGATCTGATTGCCACCGGCACGCCACCCGGTGTTGGCATGGCAATGAAACCACCCGTGTTCCTGACGGCGGGGGATGTGGTCGATCTCCGAGTCACCCATCTCGGCCATCAGCGCCAGACCTTTCGCGATGCGTGAGCGCGTGGGTGCCCCGGTCACGCATCGCGAATGCGGATGGGTCAGACCTCGCGCCTGCCACGACGACGTCTGGCAAGACAGAGCGCCAGCAGGCCGGCGCCGGTGAGGAACATCGTCGCCGGTTCCGGCACGACCGTCGGATCGGCACGAAAGACGGCTGAGAAGCTTGCGTCGGTCACACCGTCAACGGTGGAGAATGCGCCAACGTCGCGGAGCAACCCGGCGTTGCCGTTGTCGTACGCAGCCCAGAACGAACCACCGGTGTAGCCGTCCACGTCATTCGCGCCGACCAGATTCGACGCGTCAGCACGCACGCCGGCGCCCTGCGTTGACGTCGTGATCAGAAAGAGATAGGTCGTACCAGCCGTCAGGCTCAGGTTGCCGGTGTTGAAGACGCGCGTGTCAAACGCGAAGTCGTTCGACGATCCGAGAAGGTCTGTAGCGGTCCAGAGCACACTCCCGCTGACGCGGCGGTTGGCCGTATCGAAGGCCAGGATATAGGCATCGAACTTCAGCGCACCGCCGTTGAAGAAGTTGCTGAAGGCCAGACTGAAGCTCGAGAGCTGCGTCGTCAACGTTGGCACCACGAACGACTGCCCGAAGCTCTGGAACCCTGCGCTGCTTCGCGTGAGCGGACCCACGCTGGTGGTGAGCGCGGCGCCGATGGTGGTTTGTGCGTGGAGCGTCGGTGCGGCGACGAGCGCCCCGACGAGAAGAGTCGTTGCGATGCGCATTGGAAGTCTCGCGGAGAAGATCATGGCGTCACCATCACGACGATCTGACGTGTGGCCACGCCGCCATCCTTGTCGGTCACTGTTGCCACCACGTTGTAGCTGCCGGGCGTCGTCCAGATTTTGCCGCGCTGCAGCGGTGTGGTTGACGGCGGGGCGGTGAGCACGCTGGAGAAGTTCGTCCCATCGCCCCAGTCGAACCGTACCCGCCACGGTCCATCGCGCACGCCCGCGTCGGAGAATCGCAACTGGACGGACCACCCGGCGTTGACCGCAACCGACGTCCCCGACACCGGCGTAAGGGTCGCGACAGGCGCGGCGTTTGCGACGCTCACGCTCTGCGAAGCGGTCGATTCCCATCCGAACCGATCGACAACCGTCAGCCGTGCCGTGTAGCTCCCGTTGTCCGCGAAAACCTTGGCTACCGTCGCCCCGCTGGCTGTCGTGCCATCGCTGAATGCCCAGCGGTACGAAAGCACATCGCCGACATCAGGATCAGTGGAACTCGCGCCGCTGAAGGCGAGCGGGTCACCTTCGGTGCCGGTGGCAGGGCCGCTCAGGTTGGCAACCGGAGGCCGATCACCCGATTCGATCGCACCCTCGAAGTTGTCGGGCAGCGCCGAAAGGAAGTCGTACCCGGTGAGCGCCTCGAGGCTATCGACGGTGACCTGATAGTCGCGCCAATTCGCGTTCCGGATACCACTGATGTTGGGCATGCTGACGGCATACACCTGTACACCCGCAAGATCGTCCCACGTCGCGATGTCAGACCGCCCTTTGTTGCGGTCCATGGCGACGACGATCTTCCAGGTGAAGTCGGGAATCCGGATCTTCCCTTCATCCTTGATCGTTCGCGCCGGTCCAGTGAACGCGGGGCCGGTGATGATGTACAGCTCCTTGTTGCTCACTCGAGCCAGATCGGCGATGAAGATTTCCTGTGCAGCCCAGACGCCCTGATTGAGGTCGGCGGTCTGCGGGACGACGTTCGACAGATAGAACGTGGTCGCATTCTCGATGTTCGTGACGGTCCGATCGGCAGACCGCATCATGTGACCGCGGTCGAAGCCACCATTGGTGTAGTCGGACGTCCGGATCACCGGGAAACCCTGCGCAATCACCGCCGGATCGTTGGTGAAGCAGTTGCAGCGATCCTCGGTGCCGAAGTGCCCGTTGTCGAGGTTATACGCAACCCAGTTCGGTCCGCCCGTATTCCGGTTGTAGCTGATGCTCGCCTGAGGACGTGCGATCACGAAGTCGTCGGTGCTGTTGGCGTCGGTGGGCGTGCCGAATTCGAGGTTGTTGCCGTAGATGGCGGGGTTGGCCAGCACCGCCGCCTCGATCGCTACCGTCGCCGTCCCACTGACGCCGTTCGGTGCCGTTGCCGTCACGCGAGCCGTGCCAGTCGCCAGGCCGGTGATCACGCCATTGGCATCCACCGACAGCCGTGCCGCGTCGGCAGGGTCCACCGACCAGGTGAACGTGGTGGTGACGGCCACACCGCCGCCATCGCGCGCCGTGCCAAAAATCTGCGTCTGGAATCCGATGGGAATTGCCGCACCGCCAACGGTCACCGTGGCAATGTCGCCCGCGGTCGCCACCGTCAGACTCGACGTACCGCGCACGCCGTTGGCTGACGTCGCCGTGATGATCGTGCTGCCGATCGCACGCCCGGTTGCAACACCACTGGTTGGGTCGATCGTCGCGACTGACTCGTCGCTGCTGCTCCAGGTGAACGTCGAGGTGACGGTGGTGCCGCCCGCATCGCGACCGGTGGCGGTGAACGCACGGGTCGCCCCGAGCACCACTGACGCGGGGTTCGGCGTCACCACAACCGTCGCAACGGGCCCGCCCGGCTGGCCGCCAGCGCAGAGATCGGGGGCGGTGTAGTCCGTCACGTCATTCGCCACATTCGGTGTGCCGCGATTGCTCGCCACGTAGTTGGCCGTGGCATTGCCCCACGCACGCGTGTCGCTGAACGGTGTGCAATCGATCACCATCGCGCGTTTGGCCCGGGCGGCTCCGGTCGTAGGTGCAACGCCCCACGACACACTGTCCACCAGCGCACCCACGTTGTCGCGAATCAGGAGCCAGTCGGTGGCGTTGTTGGCGAGGTTCATCGCTCCAAAACTCGCGACGGCATTCAGGCCCCCGTTGACCGCATTGTCGGCATTCTTCGCGATCACGACATAGCCGCCAGCCGGCACACTCACGGCGCCCGCGATCGTCACGATGGCGTCATTCGCCGACGCGATCTGGAATCCCGTCAGGCTGACCGCCGCAACGCCCGGATTGTGCAGCTCGAACCATTCGCCGTTGGCGTCGCTGATCGTGGCCGGGTCCGCCATGATCTCGGAGATGATCAGGCGTGTGGCGCTGTTCGGGCCGGCGGCAGGCAGCACCGTGCTGGCGGGCACCGGCGGCGGGGCCAGCGGCGACTCGACCGACCGTCCGCAGGCGCCAAGAAAGGCCAGTACGAGGCCGCCGATCAGCAGCGAGCGGTTGGCGGACAGGATGCGCATTGTCAACTCAGTAGAGGGGAGATGGCCGAGGGCGAGCGGTCCGACGGACTCCTCGCGCCACGCCGTCAAGTTAGCCGGAGACAAGGCACGTCACGGGTCACGAATCCGCCACAGAGATCCGTTTGCAGTGCCGTGACGTAGGCAGTGCAACCGGTCCGTTCCGACCGATGCCGAGTGCCACATGATGGGCACCGGGCCGTTCTCAGCCGTTCACCCGCTCTCCGGATTCCGAATGCAATTTCCCAACCTCTCACGACGCTCGGCGCGCGCCGCTGCATGCGTCGTCGTCGGTGCAGCCGCGCTCGTCATTGGGCAGCGCGTCTACGCCTCCGATCATCAGGACACACCTGAGGTCGAACTCAGCCCACGCATGGATATCAACGATGTGTATGCGTTTCCTGGCTCATCAGCAGATCGGATTGCCCTGGTCTTGACGACCTCGAGCCCCATCGCCGGGCAGAGCGCATCGTTCGATCCGAACCTGCTGTACCAGTTGAAGGTCGATAACACCGGCGATGCCGTCGAAGACCTGGTATTTCAGGTGACATTTGACGACGGCGTGGGCGCGGCACAGAAGTACACCGTGCGTGGACCAGTGGCACCGGCGATGATCGGCACCAAGACCATGCTCGTGACGACAGGCGCCACCCTGACCGGTACCGTTGGCAGCAACGCGGGCAGTGCGACGGGGCTGCAGGCCTTTGCTGGTATTCGCGCCGATCCATTCGTGATCGATCTCGAGCAGTTCTTCAACATCATTCCGGATCGCCGTCCATCCACTGGCCCGCTGTCCATTCAATCAGGACCGGCCGCTGGATCGTTCCGCACGCCAGGCGTGGACTTCCTGCGCCCGTTCAACACGCTCGCAATCGCGATCGAGCTGCCGAAGGCTTCGCTCGTGACCAGTGCTGCGGCCGACGCGAAGTTCGGCGTCTGGGGCACGATCAGCCGCTGATGCGCCACCTTCGCCTGCTTTCTTCATTCTCCCGGACTCCATCGATGCATTCTTCGACACTTTCCCGCGCGCTCATGCTGGCGCTCGCGCTGCCACTGATGGCCGCGTGTTCCAATGACGACAATGGCGGCGGCACGACTTCGCCGAACGTTGTTCGCACCTACAATCAGATCGAACGGCTCGGCAACCCGCTGGTCAGCGAAGTGTTCTTCATGAAGCGAGATCACGGCCTGCACAACAGCTCGACGCCATCCACCGACGTGGCCAATGGCTTTGGCGAGAAGATCAAGGCGTTCACCAACGCCTTCAATCGTGGCCCGCTCATCGCCAACACGCTGGCGGCGGTGCTGGTGCCAGACATGCTGCTCGTTTTCCCGAATCGCCCAGGCAACACGGCAGGCTGGTTGAGCTGGGCCCTGGCGAGCGGCTACGGCGGACGAAAGATGAATGACGATGTCGTAGACGCCGGCCTGACTGCGATCTTTGGCAGACTGCTCGATCCATCGGCTACCGTAGTTGCGGGCCTGACCTCGGACAATGTCAGCACCAGCGTCCGTACCTATCCGACCACGTTCCCGTACCTCGAAGCCGCACGATGATGAACTCGCGAGTGCTGCGCCGGCTTGGCGTTGCGACGATCGTCGTCGTGCTGGGCGGCGTAGCATTCGCGCGCGTTCCGCGCGCGGCGGCGAACACGGCCGGCACTGAGGCGCCGCGCAACCCCGGATTCTCCGAGCGCGCGGAACGGGATGTACAAATAGGTGTGTGGCATCAGGCGCTCGCTGCAGATCCGACGAGCGCCATCGTCACGGGGCAGCTGGCGGCGCTGCACTTGCAGCGGGCCCGCGAAGGGGGCGGCTGGGAGGACTACGTGAAGGCCGAGGCGTTTGCGCGCCGATCGGTTGGCAAGCGGACGAAGCGCAACTCGGCGGCCTCCTCGACGCTGGTTTCGATTCTGCTGGCGCAGCACCGCTTCACGGAGGCGCGCGAAGTCGCCGAGGCCCTCGTTCGTGCCGAACCGGAGGTGCCGTCGTATCGTGCCTCGCTGGCCGAGGTTGCGATGGAGCTTGGCGACTACGCCGCGGCTGATACACTCTTCCGCTCCGTGTGGAGTGATCGTGGGACGCTCACCACCGCGGCACGTCTCGCGCGCTGGCTGGAATTGACGAATCATGTTCCTGAAGCGCGACGGTTGCTGATCAGCGCGCGCACCGATGCGCTGTCGCGTCGTGACGTCGCACGCGAAACGCAGGCGTGGTTTCACCTGCGCGTTGGAGATCTCGACCTGCGCCGCGGCCGGCTTGCCGATGCCGCGGCCGCATTTACCGCTGGGTTGGCGCTCGAACCCGATGATCCGCGCCTGCTCTCCGCGATGGCTCGCTACGAGGCGGCACGACGCAACTGGGCCGAGTCCATCTCGTGGGGCGAACGCGCCATCGCCGTGCAGCTCGATCCCGCGACGCTCGGCCTCATTGGCGACGCATACGAGGCGCTCGGCAATCGGGCCAAGGCCGACGAGTACTTCCAGACGCTGGAGGTCGCGGTCAGTCTGCAGCCAGGCGCCTACCATCGCGCCTGGAGCCTGCATCTGCTCGAGCGTGGCTTGCAGGTAGACTCCGTGTTGCGCAAGGCACAAGACGAGCTGCGAGACCGCAAGGATGTCTATGGGTACGACATCGTCGCGCTTGCCCTCGAGAAGTCCGGCCGACATGCCGAAGCGCAGGCTGCCATGCGCGCGGCGCTACGGCTACGTACGCCGGACCCGTTGCTCGCGCGTCATGCCCGAGCGCTTGGCGTGGCTCCGGGCGTGAGCGGGGCAGACTAGATGACGACGTCCTTCGCGTCCGTATCTGGAGCCTTGCGCCGCACCGCAGCATTGATGCTGCTCGTCAGCAGCGTGGCGGATGCACATGCGATTCACACGACGGTGACACAGCTGACGGCCGATGGTCGTGGCCTGACGGTGATGATCCGGGCCTTTGCCGACGATCTCTCATCGTCGGTTGCCAGTCACGCCGGCCATCAAGCGCCGGCCGATCACTCTGTGCCAGAATCAGAGGCACTGCGTTACGTCCAGGCGCAATTCATGATCGGCATGGCCGATCGACGGCTCGTGACCTTCGAGTCGTGCGGCCTTCGCCGCGCCGAAGACATGTACTGGCTCTGCGTGCGCGCGCCGTCGGTGCGCGGGCTGGCGGGTGTCGTCATTCGAAATCAGATGCTGACGGAACTGCACGCCGATCAGATCAACATCGTGCAGGTCGACGATCGTGGTGCGCGACAGACGCTGCTGTTTCGAAAGGGCAGTACTCCGTCAACAATCCGTGCCGGCGCCTGACGCCTTGCGGTGCTGGCGCAGACGGCCGGATGTAATGCGACGCGTTTGATCGCGTGTCTGGACGCAGTTCAGTCGGGCTGACTGAGCAGGTGGTGGAAGTCGCGATACCAGAGATCGGCGCCATTGCCCAGTGCACGGTCGTTGCAGTTCGCGTGGATGAGGCGGTGCACGAAGCCCGCTTCGAGGTCGGCCGCATCCTTGCGCCCGAGCATGGTGAAAGCCGCCATCTTGAGCAGCAAGCGGGTTTCGTGGCCCTCGAATCGGTCGAAGAACCAGCCACAACTGGTGAACATCCCGTAGCGCGCCTTGCGCTGCGGTGTCAGCTCCGGGTCGTCGCCGTCGGCCGTGTCGAGCGCCTCCGCCAGCCACCGCAGCGCAGCGCGCAATGGGCCGCGCCACTCCTGCGCCCGTCCCGTTTCATGCGTCGCGCCGCACCCACAATTCGAACGCCAGCGTTCAATGCCGTGCGCGCAGCTCCATGAGCTGGGCGACACCAGCTGGCAGTCGTGCCAATCACGGCGCGACTGGATGATCGCGCCAAAGTTCGTCACCGTCGCCTTCTGGCTGCGACGCAGCGAGCCAATGGCGGTTGCGAGCGCCATTTCACCGTGCCGCTTGTGGTGGCCGAACGTTTCACCGTCGGTGGCGATGCTGGCTATGCCACGTTCGGCCGCGATGCCTGCCAATGCCGCGGCCAAACGCTCGCCGTGCTGTGCAAGGTCGCCGAAGCCAATGGACCCACTGAGTTCGCCATGATATGGTGCGAGATGCAGCGAGTGCCCGTTTGCGCCACGCCAGCGCCGCGGTTGTCCATCGTGTCCCCCATCCCGGATCTGATACGGAGCAACGATCGCGAACTGGACGCCGGCCTCGGCCAGCGCCTGCGCCGTGTCGTCATCGATCGCCGTTTCCGGACACCAGAAGCCGCGAGATTCGCGACCGAAGCGCATCCGGAAGTCATGCAATCCCCAGAAAATCTCCCGCTTCCGTTCGTGCGGTGAGGCCAGTGGCAGGATCACATGGTTGTAGGCGCTGGCGATCGCATTGCCTTCGCCCAGGCGCTCGATCGATTTCGCGTCGCCCAGTCGCATGGCGTCGAGAACGGCCGGCGCTTCGTGTTCGAGCCAGATCGCGAGCGTGGGACCGACGTTGAAGCTGATCCACTCGAACAGATTGACGCGCGCGTGAACCGTCAGGTCGCGCGCCGTCGCGAGCGGGAAGTACGACTCATCAGTGATGCGCGCGTTCCAGTCATGGAATGGCGCCGCCGAGCGCTCCACCGGCACGAGGCCCGTGAACGGGTCCTCGCGCGGTGGTTGATAGCAGTGCGCGTGAATGACCGCGGATGTCACGCCGTCGGCGGATCATCGGGGAAGTCGCCGCCGATGATGGCGGGCGCGTAGTACTCGTTCGTGTACTGCTGCACCATCCGTGCGGCGGTGAAGAACCGGCCCGCCTGGCGAATGCTGTGCTTCATCGTGGCGAGCCACTTCGCCGGCACCCCTTCGCGGTGCGTCCGGTCGTAGTACCGTGGTACCACCTCGCGCTCCAACAGTTCATACACGTTGTTGGCCGCTGCGGCATCCTCGTCTGCAGTCTTCGGCGCCGTCACCGACCACCCATTCGTGCCGTCGTAGCCCTCGGCCCACCAGCCATCGACCGTGCTGAGCTGCGGCACGCCGTTGAGCGCGGCCTTCATGCCGCTCGTCCCTGACGCTTCCAATGGCGGACGCGGAAGGTTCATCCACATGTCCACGCCCTGCACCAGCAGATGCGCGATGTGCATGTCGTAGTCCTCGATGAACGCCACGCGTCCCTCGAAGCGTGGGTCGCGTGTGAACTGGTAGACACGCTGCAGCACTGTCTTGCCAGGCACATCGGCCGGGTGCGCCTTGCCGGCGAATACCAGCTGCACCGGCGCATTCGGATTCGTGAGGATCTTGCGGAGGCGCTCCGGGTCGTGAAAGAGGAGGTCGGCGCGCTTGTAGGTCGCAAAACGCCGTGCAAAGCCGATCATCAGGCTCGAACGGTCGAGCAGGGTTCCGGCGCCGACGATCTGCGTCGCTTCCTTGTGCCCGCGGGCGAAACTGCGACGTGCCATCTCGATGATCCGGTCCACGAGCACATCCTTCAGCTCACAGTGCGCCGCCCACAAATCGGCATCCGGCACCTTCATGATCCGGTTCCAGGTGTCCGGATTGTCCAGCGTGAAGCCCCAGTCTCGGCCGAGGTGATTGTCGAGGGTGCTCATGATCGGATTGGCCATCCAGGTGGCCAGATGCACACCGTTCGTGACGTGCCCAACCGGCACCTGATTCACCGCACGGTTCGGCCACATCGGGTGCAGCAGTTCACGAGAGACTTCGCCGTGCAGTTTCGCCACACCGGTCACCTTCGATGCGAAGCGAACGGCACAGGCGGTCATGTGAAACTGTTCCTTCCCGTAGTGCGGATGCAGCCCGAAGTTGAAGAATGCGTCCGAGTCGATACCGAGTGCTTTCCAGACGGGTCCGAGCACAGACTCGACCGCCGGTCGCTGGAACACATCATGGCCGGCAGGCACAGGCGTATGTGTGGTGAACACCGAGGCGCGGCGCACTTTCGTGATCGCGGCTGCCATCTCCACGCCCTTCTCGCGCAACTCGCGCAGGCGCTCGATGAACATGAAGCTCGCGTGTCCCTCATTGGCGTGCCAGACGTCCGGTTCCATCTTGAGCGCGCGCAGGATGCGCACGCCGCCGACGCCGAGCAACCATTCCTGCCGCAGGCGCAGATCGACACCGCCGGCGTACAGGCGGCTGAGGAGCTCGCGGTCTTCCGGGCGGTTCGCCGGGAGGTCGGTATCGAGCAACAACAATGGCACACGACCCACCATCAATCGCCAGGCGCGCACCAGCACTTCGTGGCCAGCCACGGTCACCGAGACCGTGAGGTCCGTGCCATCGGAGTTCAGTACGGGCGTGATCGGCGTACTCGACAGGTCGAAGGAATCATCCATGTTCTCCTGCCAGCCATCGACATTGATGCGCTGGTCGAAGTAGCCATGGCGATAGAGCAAACCGATCCCGACCAGCGGCAGGCCGAGGTCAGAGGCCGTCTTGCAATGATCGCCGGCGAGCACACCGAGGCCGCCCGAGTAGATCGGCACCGACGAGTGCAACCCGAATTCCGCGCAGAAGTACGCGATCTTCGACTGCGTCAGCTCGGGATAGGTCTTGGCAAACCAGGTGGTATCGGACTGCGACTCGGTCCGCACCCAGTGCATCGCCTCGTCATACTGCGCGCGGAACGCGGGAGTGTCGGCGCAGACCTGCAACCGCTCCGGCGAGACGCGCTGGAGGAAGGTGACGGGATTGTGGCGCGTGGAGAGCCACAGGCGGTCGTCGATGGCGGCGAACAATGCGCGCGCTTCACGATTCCAGCTCCACGAGAGATTGCTCGCGAGCTCTTGCAGGCCGGCGATCCGGCTGGGGATTGAAATAGTCACGTCAGCTAAACTAGGGCGATCCGGGGTCGTGGGGCAGTTGTCGGTATAGACGCGCAGCGCCGGTTTACGTCCCATCCGACGTGCCTACTGGAATTACGGGGGCAGGCTGCGCACCTTGCGCGGGCGGCGTCGTGACCTTCCTCGGCACTGTCGGCATGCTGTCGGACACGGCGATGCCGGATTCCCGCGGTTTCCTCCCGATCCGTCCCGAGGAGTGCCTCCGGGGCCTCACGTGCCTGCTGCGCGGACCACGACCAAGCCATGCCCTCTCGGACACCAAAGCCTGCGGCCACGCCCGCCACGAAACCGGTTGTCAAGCCCGCGGCCAAGCCGGCCAAGGCGCCTGCCGCCATACCTGCGCCCACCCCGAAGGACAAACGGGTGGCGAAGGAAAAACCCCCGCGCGCGGTCAGGGGCCCAGATGGTCGCTTCCTCAAACGGAATGCGCCCTCGCCGCTCCAGTCTGGCGACCAGCGGGCCGTCTCCGTGGTACACTTGACGGTCGAGCTCGCTCCAATCGCTCGCACCGGTGGGTTGGGGGAAGTCGTCAGCAGCCTGGCGGCCTATCAGGCCGCGGCGGGGCAGCAAGTCGCGATTCTGATGCCGCTCTACCGGCAGATTCGCGATCAATTCCCGAATCTCGAGCCCGTCGGTGCGCCGTTCACCGTCGGCGTTGCATTCCGGAACCACGGTGCCCAGCTCTATCGGCTTCCGGTCGAGGCCGCTTCTGCCGTCATTGCAATGCGCGGCGCGGTTCCCCCGCCGGCGGTCTACTTCATCGACAACCGCGACTTCTTCGATCGTCCCGGCATCTACGGGGACGAGAACGGGTCCTATGGCGACAGTGCGCGGCGATACGCCTTCTTCTGCGCCGCTGCCCTCCAGGTGCTGCCCACGATTGCCAGCGCGCCGGTGCTGCTCCACGCGCATGACTGGCACACCTGCCTCGCGCTGGCATATCTGCGCACCTGGTACGCCGACAGCCCGTATCATCGCGACGTCCGCACGGTGCTGACGGTCCACAACGCCGGTTTTCAGGGACATTATCCCCCGGAGACGATGGCCGACGTGGGCCTGCCGGCGTCGCTCTACAATTTCGCGCAGTTCGAGTGGTACGGCCGCATGAACCTGCTCAAGGGAGGCATCGCCTTTGCCGACGCGGTCACCACGGTCAGCATGACGCACGCCGACGAGCTTCGCACGGCGGCCGGCGGGTTCGGCCTCCATGAAAACTTCGTGCTGAAGGGCGACCGCTTCGTCGGGATCCTCAACGGCATCGACCAGACGCGATGGGACCCGATGCGAGACGCCGACATCCCGGCCACCTATTCCCGGGAAGACATCGGGAACAAGGCGCGCTGCAAGCAGGAGCTGCAGCGCGAGCTCGGGCTGAGCGTGCTTCCGGATGTGCCGGTGTTCGTGATGACGGCTCGTCTCGTCCAGCAGAAGGGGTTGGACCTGATTCTCGACAACCCCTGGATCTTCAAGGTCGACGCCCAGTGGGTATTCCTCGGCAATGGTGACCGGCGCTTCGTCGATGGACTGCGGACGATCGCGGCGGCCTACCCGGACCGGGTCTTTCTCGAAACCCGCTTCTCGGACACGCGCGAGCATCGGCTCATGGCGGGTGGGGACGTACTGCTGATGCCGTGCCAGTACGAGCCGTGTGGACTGACGCAGATGCGCGCGCAGCGCTACGGTACCGTACCGTTGGTTCGCCGGGTGGGTGGCCTGGCGGATACCGTGCACGATGGCGTCACCGGGTTCGTCTTCAACGAGTTCTCTGCGTCGTCGTTCACCGAGGCGATCGCGCGCACGATCGTCGCGTTCCGTGACCGGGATCAGTGGTTCCGGATGATGCGGGACGGCATGGCGCGTGACTTTGGCTGGGAGCGCTCGGAAGAGCGCTATCGCGATCTGTATCGAACTGTCCTCACTGCTCGCTGACCCCACCATGGATTTCGTCCTTCAATTGCACTCGCACCTGCCGTGGGTTCTCAACCATGGCGACTGGCCGCACGGCAGTGACTGGTTGTCGGAGGCGACGCTCGAGACCTACCTGCCGCTGATCGAGAAGATGCGGTGGCTCGAACAGGACAAGGTGTGGGCGCCGCTGACCCTCGGCATCACACCGATCCTCGCCAATCAGCTCGCGCATCCGACCTTCCCGGCCATCTTCGAGAAGTGGGTCGCTCAGAAACTCGAGAGCTACGAAATCGAGGGCCGGGCTTTCGCCGACCGTGGTGAAGCCGGGTTGAGTCACGTCTGCGATGTGCACGCGGCAACGATGACGAAGTACCGCGATCTGTACCGGTCGCTGAACGGCAACATCCTTGGCGAGTTCAAGCGATTCGCCGACAGCGGACGCATCGAGATCACCGGCTCGGCGGCGACGCATGGATTTCTGCCGCTGCTCGGTCGCGACGAGAGCATCAAGTTCCAGCTCCAACTGGGGCGCCGTGAGCATGAGCGGCTGTTCGGGCGGACGCCGGTCGGGTGCTGGCTGCCCGAGTGTGCGTACCGGCCAGGCGGCTGGTGGGAGCCACTCTCACGCGCTCCGAATCGCGGAATGCGTCATGGCATCGAGCACGAAGTGCGTGCCGCGGGCTTCCAGTTCGTGACGCTGGACGCGCCACTGGTGCAGGGCAGGCACAACGAGCGCACAGCGTACCGCGCGTACCGCATCAAGCAGGAAAACGGCGAAGCGTATGTGGCGGCGTTGGCACGCGACCAGCGCACGGCGGCGCAGATCTGGAGTGCGGACGGCGGGTACCCCGGTGATGGGGCGTATCTCGAGTTTCACAAGACGCATCACAACGGCGGATTGAAACTCTGGCGGATCACGGGGCGCACCGTGGATCTGGGCCACAAGCATCCGTACTGGCCGGAAGTCGCGCAGGGCAAGGTCGAGGAACATGCGCGGCACTTCGCGACGCTGCTGAATGCGATTGCGCGCGAGCAGCATCCGTTCGGAACGTCGCTGATCATGGCGCCCTTCGACACCGAGCTGTTCGGCCACTGGTGGTACGAAGGCCCGGAGTTCCTCAACAAACTCTATCGCGAGTTGCAGCATTCGCAGCTGCTGCGCCCCGTGACCGCGTCGCAGCATCTGCACGACAATCCGCATGCGCCGGCCATTCCGGTGGAGCCGGGATCGTGGGGCGCGCACGCCGACTGGTCGACATGGGTGGGCCCGAAGGTGGCGCACACCTGGCGTCGGCTCTGGCCGCTGGAGAACGCGTTCTGGGAGATCGCCGGCCGCGCGCTCGGTGATCCGCTGGCGCACACATCCCTCGAACAGGCTGCACGGACGTTGTTGCTGGCGCAGTCCAGCGACTGGCAATTCATCATCACGATGGCCGAAGCCGCCGACTACGCGGACCATCGGTTCCATGCGCACTGCTCCGATCTCGAACAGTTGCTGGCAAAAATGCACGAGAGTTTCGCCAGCGGCGATTTCTCCGATGCGCACGCCTTTGCGTCGGAGCTGAAGACGCGTGACGACTGCTTCCCGGAGATCCTGCCGGCCTTGCGCGCGGCGCTGTCGTGATTCCGGTCATCTTCGTCGCGCCTCGGCTCTCGGACAATGCGTCGCGGATGGTCGAGGCGATCGGTGCGTTGCCGGGCGTGCAGCTGGGTGTGATCAGCACTGACGGGGTGGAGCAGGCGGCGCCGCAGACGCAGAGCGTGATCGCCCAGCACTGGCGCGTGGAGGATGTGCTGGAAGTGGCGCAGCTGCGCTCGGCCGTCGAGCAGGTCGCGGCACGGATCGGCGGTGTGGCGAGGCTGTTCGGCGCCTACGAGCAGTTGCAAGTGCCGCTGGCGGAAGTCCGCGAATCGATGGGGATCGCGGGACTGCCGGTGGCGGCCGCGCTCAACTTTCGCGACAAGGCGCGCATGAAGGATGTGCTGCGCGCCCATCATCTGCCGTGTGCCAGACATGCGCAGGTCGAGTCGTATGTCGATGCCATCGCGTTTGCCGAGCGTGCTGGCTTTCCGCTGGTCCTCAAGCCGCTGGCCGGCGCCGGTGCGATCTCGACCTATCGCGTGGACGATGCGAAAGCGCTTGGTGAGGCGCTGGAAATGACGCGGCCTTCCGCGACAGCACCATTGATGGTCGAGGAATTCATCACCGGGACCGAACATTCGTTCGAGACGATCTCGATCGAGGGGCAGGCCGTCTGGCATTCACTCACGCACTACCATCCGACGCCGCTGGAAGTCCTGCGCAATCCGTGGATTCAGTGGGTGGTGGTGTTGCCGCGCGAAGTCGACCACCCGATGTTCGACGACATCAAGGACGCGGCGGTGCAGGCCCTCAATGCACTCGGGCAGACCACCGGCCTCACGCACATGGAGTGGTTCCGGCGCGCGGATGGCAGTGTCGCCATTTCCGAAGTCGCGGCCCGTCCTCCTGGCGCGCAGATCACGACCTTGATCAGTCGCGCCACCGACAGCGACTTCGTTGGCGCCTGGGCGAACCTGATGGTCTACGGTGAATTCACGGCACCGGAACGGAAGTACGCGGTGGCGGCCGCATTCCTGCGCGGGCAGGGCACTGGCGTGGTGCGGCAGGTTCGCGGGCTGGACCGCGTGCAGGCCGAGCTGGGACACCTCGTCTGCGATGTGAAGGTGCCGCAGATCGGGCAGGCGCCGGCCGCAACCTACGAAGGCGATGGATACATCATCGTGCGTCACCCGGAGACCGCCGTGGTCGATCGCGCGATCCGCCGGGTCGTGGAGCTGGTGCATGTGGAACTGGGGTGACCGAGTGGGACTCACGGTGAAACGTTTCTGCGAGGAAGGCTGAATGAATGTCCTGATGATTGCCCCGGGGTATCCCGATGAGATGCCGCTGTTCTGTCGCGGCCTGTCGACCCACGGCGCGCGCGTCTTCGGCATCAGTGATGTGCCCGTCGGCAATCTTCCCGAGATGACCAGGCAGCACCTGTCGGGCTATCTCCAGACGTCGATGCTGAATCAGGAAGACACGGTGGTGGCGGAAGTCACCGCCCAGTGGGCGGGCAAGAGCTTCGACCGCGTCATCTGCCTCTGGGAACCCGGCGTGGTGCTGGCCGCCAAGCTGCGTGCGGCACTCGGCGTGCCGGGACTGAGCGTCGATGACGCGATCGCGTTCCGCAACAAGGACATCATGAAGGCGCGCGTGGCAGCGGCCGGGATCCGGACGCCACGCCACCGCGGTGCGAAGACGGCGGCCGAGGTCCGTGAGGCCGCCGAAGCCATCGGGTACCCACTGATCATCAAGCCGATCGATGGCGCGGGATCGATGGATACGTTCCGTGTCGATGACGCGAAGGAGCTGGAGAACATCCTCAAGCGTATGACGCACATCGATCATGTGAACATCGAGGAGTTCATCGAAGCCGAGGAGTTCACGTTCGATACGATCTGCGTGAACGGAGCGATGCAGTTCTTCAATGTCGGATTCTATCGTCCACGCCCGCTGACCGCGCGCCAGGTGGAGTGGATCAGCCCGCAGACACTCTGCCTCCGCGATGTGGACAGCGATTGGGTGGCGGGTGGCGTGCAGATGGGCGCCGATGTGCTCAAGGCCATGAACCCGGGCAATGCCTTTACGCACATGGAGTGGTACCGCAAGTCGGACGGCGAAGTGGTCTTCGGCGAGATCGCGGTGCGTCCGCCAGGGGCACGAACGGTCGACCTGATGAATTACGTGTCGGACATCGATCTCTACATGGCGTACGCCGAGGCCGAGCTGCAGGGCACCTTCTCGATCGATGTGAAGCGGAAGTACAACGCGATCAACATCTTCAAGCGGGCACAGGGGCAGGGAACGATCCGGCGCATCACCGGTCTCGAGCAGCTCATGCAGCGGTTTGGTGAACACATCGTCAACGTCGACCTGCAGCCGGTCGGTGCCACCCGTCGTGACTGGATTCTGACGCTGATTTCCGACGGATACGTGACCGTGCGCCACCCCGACTTCGAGCAGGCGTGCATGATTGCGGATGCAATCGGCACTGATCTCCAACTCTACGCTTCGTAAGCATGTCTTTTCGTTTGCGCCGCCGCCTGCGTCGATTGTTTCGCACCAGTACCCCGCCTGGACGGCACTTCGTCCTGACGGACATTCCTGGTCCATCGCCGGACGAAATGCGCACGGTGGTGGTGCATCTTCCCGGGGCGTACGATGAAGAGGTGCGACGGTATCCTGTGATCTACATGCAGGATGGCCAGAACCTGTTTGACGACAGCACTTCCTTTGCCGGCTCGTGGGCCCTCGGCGAGGAGCTCGTGTCTGCGTCGCGGCTCGGCGCCGACGCGATCATCGTCGGGATCCATCATGCCTCCGCCCACCGGGTGAACGAGTACAGCCCCTTCGTGGATGAACGGGTCGGCGGCGGAGATGCCGCAGCGTACCTGACGTGGGTCAGCGATGTACTGCGACCAGCCATCAACGACCGTTTTCGCACCCTGCCTGCGCGCGAGCAGACGGGCGTTGCCGGTTCGTCGATGGGCGGCCTGTTCTCGCTCTATGCGGTGTTTGCGCGCAGCGATGTCTTCGGGTTTGCGGCGGTCATGAGTCCCTCGCTCTGGTTTGCGCGCGGCGCCATCTTCGACTGGGTTCACCACCAGCCATTCGTCGATGCGCGAATCTACCTCGACATTGGTGCGCGCGAGGGCGAGCGGACGCTGGCGAACGCGCGCCGGTTGCGCGACATGCTGATCGCCAAGGGCTATACCCCGGGGCAGCGGCTCCGATGGGTGGAAGATGCGATCGGCGTGCATCACGAGAGCGCTTGGGGCCGTCGGTTTCGCAAGGCGCTGCCGGCGCTGCTGTCTGTCCCCAAGTCCGACCGGAACAACTGATGCATCATGAATACAAGGCCTGGCGCAGCCCGGCGCTCAACGGCAAGGAGATGGGACTGCACGTCTGGGGACATGCCGGCGCCCGTATGATCGTCTTCCCGTCTTCACTCGGCAGTCACCGGGAGTGGACCGACCGGAAGATGCACCATGTACTCCGCGACCACCTCGAGAATGGCTGGCTGCAGATGTTCTCGGTGGATCATGTGCATCACGAGAGCTGGTATGACAAACAGCGGCATCCCGGGGCACGCGCCTACCGTCACCTGCAGTACCATGCCTACATCAAGGATGAAGTCCTTCCCTTCGTCTACCACCGCAACCACACTCCCTTCACCATCGTCGCCGGCGCCTCGTTCGGGGCGTACCACGCCATGTCGTTCGGGCTGCGCTTCCCGCACCTGGTCAATCGCATCATCGGGTTGAGCGGGTTGTATGATATCAGCCGTCAGGCCTCGGGCCACATGGACCACAATGTGTTCGCCGCCAATCCGATGGCGTTCATGGCGCATGAACAGGATCATGCACGATTGGAAGCCATGCGGCGCATCGACATCATCATGGCCATCGGCCGTGACGATCCGAGTCGCCGCAACAACGAGGAGTTCGCCGCCATGCTGTGGAACAAGGGCGTCGGCAATGCGCTCCGTATCTGGGATGGAGGCGCGCACGATTGGCCCTACTGGGAACGAATGATTCGGATGTACGTCGGCGGACACGACTAACCGGGAGCAGGCATGGCGAAAGAGAAGAATGTCGGACTGGTGGTGGGGCGCGAGTGGTCGTTCCCACCCGCGTTCATCGACGCAGTCAATGCCCGTGATGCCGGTGTGGTCGCATCGCTGGCCAAGTTCGGTGGCGAACGCATGGACGGCGACATGCCCTACCATGTGCTGGTCGACCGGATCTCGCATGAAGTACCGATGTATCGCACGGTGCTGAAGCACGCCGTGCTGCAGGGCACGACGGTGATCAACAACCCCTTCATGTGGTCGGCGGACGACAAGTTCTTCGGTGCCGCACTGATCACGAAGCTGGGGGTGGTCAGCCCGAAGACCATCGTGCTGCCAAACAAGGAGTACATCCCGGGCATCGTTCCCAGCGAATCACTGCGGAACCTCAAGTACCCGCTGGACTGGGATGACATCCTCCAGTGGATCGGCCTGCCGTGCATCCTCAAGGATGCGCATGGCGGCGGCTGGAAGGAGGTCTATGTCTGCGAAACGAAGGCAGAACTCATTCACCACTACGATAGCTCCGGCCTGCTGACGATGATCGTGCAGGAATTCATCAAGTGGGACGAGTTCGTGCGCTGCATCTGTCTCGGCCAGGAGGAGATCCTGCCGATCAAGTACGACCCGAAGGAGCGCAAATACCGCACCGACAAGGATTTTCTCGGGCCAGTGCTTGGCCCGCGGGTGGTGAAGGATGCGCAGACCATCGTGCGCGCCTTTGGGTACGACATGAACTCGATCGAATTCGCGATCAAGGATGGCGTGCCGTACGCGATCGACTTCATGAATCCGGCGCCGGACTTTGATATCAATTCGCTCACGCCGGAATACTTCAACTGGGCCGTGGAGCACATGGCGGACCTGGTCATCCGGCTGGCGAAGGATCCGCGACAGACGAGCAAGGCGCTCGGCTGGGATGCGATGTTCACCGCGTCGCGGGCGCGCTGATGTCCGCCGCCGGTGCCATCCGTGCCTGGCATGGGCTGCTCGAGGATGATGTCGTGGCACAGGATACGGCGTCGCTGATTACGTCGCAGCTCGCGAGCCGCGGACTGATATTCGGCGGACGACCCCTGTGCACGGTGCTGCGGCCGCGCCTGGTGACCCGGTCGCAGTATGACCGCGTCGGACAGCTGACCTCCCGGTTGATGCCGGCGTTCGACGCCATCCT
Organism: Gemmatimonadales bacterium; assembly: GCA_038215035.1. Classification (GTDB taxonomy): domain Bacteria; phylum Gemmatimonadota; class Gemmatimonadetes; order Gemmatimonadales; family Gemmatimonadaceae; genus JACMLX01. Next base: position 44,502 of record JBBQRH010000001.1, read on the forward strand.
GGCGGCCGCCATGGCCGACCGCGAGGTGCGCGCCCAGTTCCGCCTTGCCGACTGGGAGGAAACGCTCGTCGACGTCAATCCCGGATTCCGTGCTGGAAGCCCCACGTCGCGGCTCGACTATTTCGTCGACGACGAGACCGGCGAGATCTCGCTCACGGAGTACAACGCCGAAACGCCCGCCGGCGCCGGCTACAACGATGCCCTCGCTGACATGTTCAGTGATCTACCGGTGACGCGAGCGTTTGCGCGTGACTGGGAGTTGATGCCGATCCCGACGCGGCATGGTGTGATTCGGGTGGTGCTCGATGCGTGGGCGTCGTGGCGTGGCGTGCGCGAAGTACCGCAGATCGGCATCATCGACTGGCGCGAGGTCCCGACCTCGAGCGAGTTCGAGATTTTTCAGGGGCATTTTCGCAATCTCGGCATCCCGTGCTCGATCGTGGACCCGCGTGACGCCGAGTATGATGGCCAGACGCTGCGGTTTGCCGGTACGCCGGTCACCCTGCTCTACAAGCGCGTCCTGCTGCACGAACTGGCCGAGCGAGGCGGTGTCGATCACCCGGTATTCCGTGCGTATCGCGACGGCAAGGTGTGCATGGTCAACCCGCCGCGCTGCAAGTTTCTGCACAAGAAGGCGTCGCTGGCGGCGCTGACCGACGAACGGAATGCACATCTGCTCACGGCAGCGCAGCACGCAGCCGTTGCCGAGTGCATTCCGTGGACCCGCGTCGTGGAAGAGCGTAGCACACAATTTCACGGCGAGCGAGTCGACCTGTTGCCTTACGCCGCACAGCATCGCGACCGATTCGTCCTCAAGCCGAATGACGATTACGGCGGTGCCGGCATCGTCCTCGGCTGGACGGTTGATGACGACACGTGGAGTGCCGCACTGCGTACCGCCATCAGCAACCCATACGTCATTCAGGAGCGGGTCGGCATCCCGGCGCAGGGGTACCCATCACTGGTGGATGGCGCGTCGCAGGTCATCGACCGGATGTATGACACCGCGCCGTTCCTTTGCGATGGGTCGTACGCCGAAGGGTGGCTCTGTCGATTGTCCACGGCCGCCCTGCTCAACGTGTCGGCGGGCGGGGGATCCACCGTGCCCACCTTCCTCGTGCAGCCGCGATAGCACTATTGTACCGGAGGCGCCGTCGGCGCACCGACCGCAGCAGTTCCACTTCAGCCAGCATCGTCCCATGAAGGCACCGTCACTTACGCTGGGCGTCGAGGAAGAGTACCAGATCATCGACCCTGTGTCGCGCGATCTGGTGTCGTACGTGACCCAGATGCTCGCTGAAGACCACCGGGTGCTGACGCAGATCAAGCCGGAGCTGCACCAGTCGATCATCGAGGTCGGTACGAACATCTGCCAGACGCCGGCGGAGGTTCGGAAGGAGCTGGTCATGCTCCGGAAGGGCGTGATGGAGCTGGCGGCCAAGAAGGGATATCGCATCGCGGCGGCGGGTACACACCCGTTCGCCAATTGGCAGACGCAGGAGATCACGCCGTACGATCACTACCTGGGCACGCGCAATGACATGGGCGACCTGGCCCAGCGATTGCTCATCTTCGGCACGCATGTGCACATCGGGATCGAGGACAAGGATTTTCTCGTCGATGCCTGCAACGTCGCGCGCTACTTCCTGCCGCACATTCTCTGCCTGACCAGCAGTTCGCCGTTCTGGTACGGCCGTGAGACGGGACTTCGCTCGTACCGCAGCGTGGTGTTCCGGGCCTTCCCACGCTCCGGCGTTCCGCCGCTCCTCAATTCGTACTACGACTACACGTCATACATCGATACGCTGGTAGATACGGGCTCCATCCCAGGTCCCCACAAGATCTGGTGGGACATCCGGCCGCACGGCACCTATCCAACCCTCGAGTTCCGCGTCTGCGACGTGTGTACGCGCGTGGACGAGGCGGTGTGCATTGCCGCCATTCTGCAGGCCCTGATCGCGAAGCTCTACAAGATGCGCCGCGACAACACCACGTTCCGCGTGTATTCGTCGGCACTGATCGAGGAGAACAAGTGGCGTGCGGTGCGGTACGGCTTGGGTGGAAAGCTGATCGACTTCGGCAAGCAGGTGGAGTTGCCGGCCCCGCAGCTCATCCGGGAATTCCTCGACTGGTTCCTCGGCGACATCGTCGATGAACTCGGTACGCGGAAGGAAGTCGAGTATGCGTACAAGATCCTCGCCGAGGGATCGAGCGCTGACCGGCAGCTGGCGACGTTTGCCAGAACCAATGACCTGAAGGCAGTCGTGGATCAACTGATCATCGAAACGGCGGAAGGGGTCATGGACGTACCCGAGGCGGGCCCACTCACGCCCGTACCGGGAGCCTGATCATCGCGTGAACCGGGCCAGCGCCAGTGCCAGCCCGGTGATCGTCACGGTTTGGTCGCTGCGGCGGGCGGCCCGACGGGTGCCGGGCGTACGTACGGCGACACGATCGAATCCCACGGTGTGGCGCTGAGGGCTCGCTGCGTGCCGAGTTCCTCGAGCCGCTGCATCCACGCCTTGTTGAAAAGTGTATTTGCCGCCGGGTCCAGCGCCGTCTCGGACGGAATACCGGTCCATCGCATCTGCATGCGGAGCCCCGGAATTGTCGCCGATGCGGCCGACGCGAGGTAATCGAGGCCTTCGAGCACCTGCGGCTGGTGCGCGAAGAACGACAGGTTCCCCCATCGGCCGGTGATTTGCCTGCGGCTGGCCGGATTGATGACGACCGGTGAAGCGTGTGTCCATCCGTTCAGCACAACCCACAGCCGGACCTGAACGGGCGCGGTCACCCCAGCGTTGCGCACGAGGGACGATAGCTGTCGATAGTCGTCGAGCGTCAGCAGCGGGAGGATGTTGGTGATGATCCCACCGTCGGAATGCACGTGGCCGTCGACGATGACGGGCGGAAAGATTCCAGGTATCGCCGATGCGGCCTTGAGGAGTGAGCGGGTCCGCACCAAGCCGTCATTGCCGCCCTCGAGCGCCGCGCGCAGGTCCCATGCGCGCCCCGTGCCCACATCCATGTCCGTGGTGCCAAAGACAACCTGCCGATCCTGCAGAAACGCGTCGCGCAACAATTCGCGGAAACTCGAGTCGATGACACTGCGGATGCTCGCATCATACCGCTTGGTATTGACCAGGCCACCGGTCTTGCGTAGCCAGAACCACCAGTCGAGCGTGGGGGCGATTCGGTCGGCCGCGTTGCGATACAGTGACGTGAGCGTGTCGATGGCCGGCGTCGATCCGATGAGCACGAACGGCGCCTGAATTGCGCCGGTGCTGATGCCGGTGATCAGATCGAACTGCGGCATCGGTCCGTCGGTGCGCGACCGCCAGCCCCGAATGAATCCGACGCCGTAGGCACCGTTCTGGCCTCCGCCGGAGAGCAGCAGGATGTCCACGGTGTGGTCCGGTCGTGCGATGGCGCGTCGCGCCAGCCGCGCGACCACCGTGTCGCGTAGCCGCTGCTCCGCCTCCCGGGCCGCATCCGCCTCGACGAGCAGCGCAGGGACGGTGCTCGGCGGGCGTTTGATCGCCGCACACGCCTGCAGCACGAGGACCACCAATGCCAGGCCGAAGGCTCGCGCGTACGTGCGCAGGGGTGAAAAGGCGCGGCGGAGTGTCATGTCGAGAGGTGTGGGCGAATGGTCTGGCAGTGCGCCAACGCGTGATCTGCCGTGACGAAACCTATATTGGAACGTGACGTAGTCGTTCTCAAACCGGGACAGCGCCCAGAGGGGCAAACGCGCAATTCAGCAGCACTCGATTTCCACATGAGCACTGGAGTGGCAGCGACCGGACCAGCGATCCAGTGGGGTGTCGCATGGCGCGTCCGCACGGGCTTGCTCGTCAGGTCACTCATCTTCTGGATGGTCTGGTTTGCGGCCGCCCGCGCGCTCTTCTACGCATGGCACTGGAATCTGGTGCCAGCCGGAGATCGAGGGCTCGTGGCGCAGAGCTTCTGGCATGGTGCCCGGATGGATCTGTCGGCGGCGGCGTACTTCACCGCGTTGCAGTGGCTCGTCATCACCGCCACCGTCGCGCTCTCGCCGCGTATTACTCGCGCCGTGCTCTTCGGTTCAGCGCTGACCACGATATTTTTCATCGCGGTGATTACGCTGACCGACATTGGAACGTTCGGTCCGTGGCGTCGTCGGCTCGACGCATCGATCTGGACGTACCTTGCATCACCGCGCGAGGCGTATGCATCGGCGGAATCCATCGCGCTGGGACCGCTGCTCGGCCTGCTTGCCATCGTGCTGGTGGCGACGTGGTGGGCATACGGTCGAACGGTGCGCCGATACGAGCGCACGCTTCAGCGACCACGCGGAGCGCAGGCGGTGTTCGCAACTCTCGCGCTGCTCGTCACGGGGCCGCTGCTGGCGATCCCCATTCGCGGCGGCGTGCAGTGGACACCGATCAACGAAAGTACGGTCTTCTTCTCGCGCTCCGAAATGGCCAACCTCGGGGCGCTCAATGCGCCCTGGTACCTGCTGTACTCAACACTCGCGCAGTCGGAGGCACCTACCACCAATCCCTACGTTCGAATGACGCCTGCCGACGCCGACGCGGTGGTGGACAGCCTGTACCGTCAGGTCGGCATTGGCCCGCAAGGGCTGCTGCGGCTCGCGAAACCGAATGTGATCCTGATCATCTGGGAGAGTCTCACGGCCAAGGTCATCGAACGACTCGGTGGCCGCGCCGGCGTCACCCCGCAATTCGATAAATGGACGCATCAAGGGGTGTTCTTCACCTCGGTCTTCGCCTCGGGTGAACGTAGTGCTCAGGGGTTGGTGTCGATTCTGAGCGGCTTTCCGTCGATCCCGAACGAAGCGATCATGACGCGGCCACGGAAGGCCGCGAGTCTGCCACAACTCGGGGTGGCGATGCGCGGCGACGGCTACCGGACGTCATACTACTACGGCGGCGAACTGGCGTTTGCCAACATGAAGGCCTACCTGCTGCACGGCGGGTTCGACCGCGTGACGGGTGTCGACGCATTTGCGCCCGACGAGCGAAACTCCAAGTGGGGCGCGCATGATCATGTCGTCTTCGGTCGTGCGATGCGGGAGTTGGCACACGAACCGCGCCCGTTCTTTTCGACGATTTTCACGCTCAGCAGTCATGAGCCATTCGAAGTACCCGTGGCTCCCGCGTTCCCGGGCTCGGACGAGTCCACGAAGTTCATGAATGCGCATCATTACACCGATGCAAGCCTGGGCCAGTTCCTCGACTCTGCATCCCGGCAGCCGTGGTGGGACAGCACGCTGGTCGTGATCATCGCGGACCACGGCAGCCCGTTGCCGACGCTCCGCTCCGGGGCAGACGAGACGGTCCTCGATCGGCACCACGTTCCGATGCTCTGGCTGGGCGGGGCGCTTCGCGTGCGCGACACAGTCGTGCACCGCATCGCAGCCTCCGTCGATCTGGCGCCGACGCTGCTCGGCCAGCTCGGAATTCGCCCCGATGGCTTTCGGTGGGGGAAGGACATCGTCCGGCCTGACTCGGGTGGATTTGCGTACTTCGCGCACAACGACGGATTTGCGTTCATCGATCGCAGTGGCTGGCTGGTTTATGACGAGCGCTCCGGGCGCACCGTGGCCCAATCCAGTGCCTCGACGCCCGCGCACGTGAGGCGTGGCGCCGCCCTGCTGCAGGCCTCCTTTGCGGACTACCTGACCCGCTGAGCCGCGGATTCGTCCGCCGCCCGGGGTCGGCTTTCACCCACTGGGGGTCGCCGGAGACGGTCACGCGGCTTTATTTCGCCGCAGGGCGCGCACTGCGCCCAACGCAACGACTCCCACCACCCGTCCCGATGTCTGCGATGCACCGTCGTTTCAGCTCCCTCTTCGTGCTGTCTGGCGTCATGGCGGCCGCCGCTCTTCCGGCTGGCGCGCAGCGCAAGGCCGCGGCGCCTCCAACGCCCCCTGCGCTGGACACGTCCGCCTTTCGTGCACTGCAGTGGCGGAATGTCGGACCATTCCGCGGCGGGCGCGCCAATAGCGCGGCAGGCATTCCGACTCAGCCGCTGACCTATTTCGGCGGCTACACCGGTGGCGGCTTGTGGCGCACTGATGATGCTGGCATCAACTGGCGCAATATCTCCGACGGCTGGTTCCGCACGGGATCCATCGGCGCCATCGCGATCGCGCCATCGGACGCGAATGTCATCTACGTCGGCACCGGCGAGGAAGCGATTCGCGGGCAGTCGTCCAGCTACGGCGACGGCGTGTATCGCAGCATGGACCAGGGCCGCACGTGGGTGAACGTTGGCTTGCGTGACACGCGACAGATCTCCGCCGTGCGTGTGCATCCCTCCGATCCGAACGTCGTGTATGTCGCGGCGCAGGGGGATCGCTGGAAGGGCAGTGCGGAACGCGGCATCTACCGCACCAGGGATGCGGGCGCCACCTGGCAACTCGTGCTCAAGGGTGTCAATGCCACCAGTGGTGCCAGTGATCTGTCGATGGATGCGACGAATCCACGCATTCTGTACGCCAGCTTCTGGGACCACCAGCGCACGCCATGGCAGGTGCGGAGTGGCGGGGAAGGGAGCGGCATCTGGAAGTCGATCGACGGCGGCGATACATGGACGCGACTTGCTGGCGGACTACCGGCGCTGATGGGAAAGATCGGTGTGGCGGTGTCACCGGCCAATCCAGATCGTGTCTTTGCGATCGTCGAGGCGGAGCGCGGTGGGCTCTACCGGTCGGATGATGCCGGGAAGACCTGGGCGCGCCAGTCCGAGGATCGCCTGATCCAGACGCGCAGCTGGTACTACATGAAGATCACGGCCGATCCGAAGAACGCCGACGTCGTCTGGATCGTCAACGCGCCGGTGCTGAAGTCGATCGATGGCGGGCGCACCTTCCGCGTGGTCAACGCAACCCATGGTGACAACCATCACCTGTGGATCAATCCGCTGGACGGTCGCTCGATGATCAATTCGAACGATGGTGGCGTGTCGATCTCGCTCGATGGTGGCGACAGCTGGAGTTCACAGGACAACCAGCCCACCGCACAGTTCTATCACGTCACTACCGACCACGATTTTCCCTACAGGCTCTACAGCGGGCAGCAGGACAACAGCGCCGTGATCATTCGTAGTCGCAGCGATGATTTTTCCATTGGCGTGCGTGATTGGTCGAACGGACCCGGGTGCGAGAGCGCCAACATCGGCGTCGGCCCGAAGGATTCACGCTACGTGTACGGCGGCTGTTATCAGGGCTTGATCAATGAACTCGATCAGCAGACCGGTCTGACGCGCGACATCATGCCGTGGCCGTCCATGAACCTCACTGAACCCACCGACAAGACGCGATATCGATTCAACTGGACGGCGCCGATCCGGGTATCACAGCACGACGGGTCCGTGCTGTATCATGGCGGCAATGTGTTGTTCAAGTCTGCCGATCGCGGGCAGTCCTGGACGCCGGTGAGCCCTGACCTGACGAAGAACGACAAGGCGCGGCAGGGCAAGGGTGGCGGGCCGATCACGAACGAAGGTGCTGGCGGCGAAGTGTATGGTACCATCGTCGTCATCCACGAATCGCCGCACGATGCCCGCACGCTCTACGTCGGCACCGATGATGGTCTGGTACAGCGGACGCGCGATGGTGGCACGACGTGGACGAACGTCACGCCAAAGGGATTGACGGACGGCCTCACCAACGAGATCGAAGTGTCGCCACACGATCCGGCCACGGTGTATCTCGCGTATCGAACCGATCGACTCGGCGACAATACGCCGCACGTGTTCAAGTCGACCGACTATGGTGCGACATGGAGCCGCCTGGTGGCCGGTCTGCGAGCCGGTGAACCCGTGCGCGTGGTGCGCGAGGATCCTGCCCGACGCAACCTGCTCTACGCCGGCACCGAAACCGGCGTGTATCTCTCGTACGATGGTGGCGCGAACTGGATGCCGTTCCCGACCACCTTCCCGGTGGTGCCGGTGACCGATCTCGAGGTGCACGACGGTGACCTGGTGGCCGCGACGGAAGGTCGGGCGTTCTGGATCATGGACGACCTGTCGACAGTGCGGCAGCACGCCGACTCGGTCATGACGGCCGCCGCGCATCTGTATGCGCCACGGCCGGCGGTGCTGGCCGGCGGTCCTGCCGTTCCCGCGCGAAATGCCGGCCGAAATCCGGTGCCGGGTGCAAACGTCTACTATCGTGTGGCGGCTGCCGACAGCACGGCCACACTGACCTTCGAGTTCCTCGATGCGCGAGGTGGAGTGCTGCGAACGTATTCCAGCAAGGACTCTGTCGTCGCCGCGCGGCTCAAGCCGAAGGCGGGGCTGAACGTGGTGAACTGGGATCTGCGCCGAACGGCTCCCACGCGATTGGCGGGAGTCGTGCTGTTCGGCGCGCCGGGCAGCGGCGGTGCACTGGTCTCTCCCGGCACGTATTCCGTCCGCATGACGATGGGCACCGTCGTCCGCACCCAGCCGTTCACGGTGTTGCAGGACCCACGGATCGATGTGCCTGCGGCGGTCGTTGCCGAACGCGATTCGGTGACCGCGCTGATTGCCGAGCGGATCCGCGAGATTCACGATGCGGTCCTTCGCCTCCGTGACACACGCGGGCAGGTGCAGGGCGCGCTCGTTCGCGGGCGCGAAGCCACCAATGCCATTGCGATCACTGCTGCGGGCAAGGGTTTGGTCACGAAACTCGAGACGATGGATCCACGCCTCACCACCAAGGCTGGGAATGGACAGGACATCATCAACTTCGCCAATGGAATCAACGGACAGTTCGGATTCCTGATGGGGCAGGTCGAAGGGAATCCGGTGTTGACCCGAGCGGCCCGCGAGCGGCTGGCCGAGCTCGAGCAGCAGTGGGCGGCAGTGCGCAGCGAAGTAGACGCGATCGAGCAGGTTGATGTGCCGGCATTCAACAAGCTGCTGCTCGAAGGACAGGTCCCAGGCGTGTCAGTGCGGAAAATCGTGAAGACACCGCCGCCAATCAGTTGACCCTCGGAGCCGCCGGGAGTTTCCGGCGGCCCGACACGCAGTCTTCTGCTGCTTGCGTCAACATGCCGATCGCCGTCGGCTCGTGAACAGAATTCTCCAACCTCAGGTCGATGTCGCTCTGTCTCCGTTCTACTGTCACGTTGGCGCTGCTCAGCGCCATCCTCAGCGGCTGTGCCGGTTCTGGCGTGGCACCGTCGTCGGCGATCATACCGGTCAGCAGTCAGCGCGTCGTCGCCAGTGCGACCGGTCAGACGATCCCGTTTGCGGCCTTGGCTGATGCGGCGGCGAAGAGTGACGTCGTATTCTTCGGTGAGCAGCACGATGACGATGAGACGCATCGTGCGGAGCTCGCACTTCTTTCGGCCATCGGGGAACGACGTGGAAAGGTCGTGCTGTCGCTGGAAATGTTCGAACGCGACGTCCAGCCGGTGCTCGATGCGTATCTGGCAGGTCGTCTTGGTGAGGCCGAGTTCCGTGCGCAATCGCGGCCCTGGCCGAACTACGAGGCAGACTATCGCCCGCTGGTCGAACTGGCCAAGGCGAAAGGGTGGCCGGTCATTGCCGCCAACGTTCCGCGTCGGCTGGCGAGCATTGTCAGCCGACGCGGGCTGCCCGTGGTCGACTCGATGCCGGCGTCGGATCGACCGTTCGTTGCGCGTGACCTACGGTGCCCGAAGGACGCCTACTACGACAACTTCGTGGCGGTGATGGGTGGTGGCCACGGTGGCGCTGGCGGTGCGCCGTCCGCCACATCGTCCGGCGCCCGGTCGATGACTGATCTGTTTTATGAGGCGCAGTGTGTGAAGGACGAAACGATGGCCGAGTCGATCGTCACCGGGCGAGAGCGGGCGGGCAACGCGGCCATCGTCGTGCACTTCAATGGTGCGTTTCACAGTGACTTCGGACTGGGAACAGCCTCGCGTGTCGGTCGGCGTATCCCGGAAGCGAAGCTGGTGGTGGTGAGTGCCATCCCGACACCCGACCCCGCGAAGGCAAAAGCAGCGGAGTTTCTTGGTCGTGGTCAGTACATCATCATGGCACGGCGAACGAAACCCTGATCGCTACGGGGCGAGTCGACGTGCGAGAACGAGATCCTGTTGCGGGTCGCTGCCGACCTGGAAAATTTTGCGTCCGACTTCCGTGAATTGCTGAGCCGCGTAGAACCTGAGCGCACGTGCGTTCTGTTCCCATACGCCCAGAAACAGCGTCATCGCACCGGCACGACGGGCCGTTTCAACACAGGACGCCATCAGCGCTTGTGCGACGCCCGTGCCGTGACACGACTGGTCAACGTAGAACCGTTGGAGTTCGATGGCGGACGGATCCTCGATGAATGGGGACGCGCCTTTGGCACGCAGCAACGCGAACGCGACGGGTGTGCCCGACCGCTCGACGATCAGGTACGTGAGCGCCGAGTCCGCGAGCTCGGCGCGTTGCAGCGCCGGCGTATACGTGGACTCGAGAAACGTGGCCAGATCGTCCGCGGTGTTATCCGCGCCGAACGCTTCGGCAAAGGTGCGTCGTCCGAGGGCGGCCAGCGCGGGTGCATCGTCGGCGGACGCCAGCCTGATCGTCAGGTCATGTGGGGGCATCATGCGATGCAATTTAATGCCGCGCGTCCTGCAGCTTTCCGTCATCTTTCCGCATCGGGGCTGGCCGCGGCCTCGAATCCATCGCATCGTCTCGGTGTGTAAAGGTCTCGACGTCAACGAAATGCCATGAACGGGGGTGCTGTCTGCGACTGTTGATCTGCCTCATCGCTCTGGCGCTGGGAACCCGGCAACCCACGCAGGTCACCGTCACGGTGCGCCTGCTGGAGGTCCGCCCATCGAAGGGTGGCGTGCTGCATGTGGGCATACATCCGGCGCCAGGGACGGCGTTTCCGGGGCCGTCACCCCTCGCCAATCGCGACATCAGTCCGGCCACCGCGGAGACGATACTCACGTTTGACGTGGTGCCAGGCGCCTATGCGGTGGCGGTGCATCACGACGCCAACTCGAACGGCAAGGTGGACGCCAACTTCCTTGGGATCCCCAAGGAAGGCTACGGCGTCAGCAATGATCCACGGCCGAAATTCAGGGCTCCTCGATTCGGTGAGGCCAGCGTCGTGATCACGAAAGACACCACGTTGACCGTTCGAATGACGTATTGAGTGCTACCGCCGAGCGACCTCGAGCATGTAGCTTCAGCAGACTCTTTCAGCGGATACCGATGTCCCTTAAAACGTTCGACTTCGCGCTCGCTGCTCGACGGAATCCCACGCTCGCATCGGTCATGGCTGAGCTTGGTCCGTTCATCGATGCGTGCAGGCACGCGGCTGCCCGGCAAGCCTTTCCTCCTGAGACGTTGGCCTGGTCCGCGTCACGTGAGCCCATGGCCCTCAGCGTGCTGTTCAACCGCAACGTGATCTGGTCGGTCATGGTCGTCGAAACGCCAGCCCCGTGGCTGGTGTCGCTTGACGGCGAGGCGTCGCGAATGACGAAGACCGAAGCACTGCTGAGTCTGGCCCGCGCGCTGGCCGCCGCCGCGACCATGGCGGACGGCGTTCGGTTTGAATGGCGGAAAGATGGGACGATCGGTGGCACGTTCTGACTGCGGGCTCGATGAGCGTCATTTACCGGGTGGACGGTGCTCCGATTCGTCCGTGATCAGGGTCGATGCGCACCGGGAATCGCATTATCGCTGAGCTTGTTGCTGACGAATTCTTGTTACACGGAATCAGTCGACGTCCTCGCCCGTGTGTGACAAGTTCGATGCATCCCGACCGGGAATTCTCCCGGATGGGTGTCTCGACTTCTCACGAGTGGACTCCCCTCCATGTCATTCCTGGGTTGGACAGTGCGGCGCCGTCTCGTCGTGCTTTGTGCCGCGGTGGCGTCGTTCGGCACTGCGACGCATCTCGGCGCGCAGGCGCAGGCGACCACGGGCGTCATTCGGGGCCTCGTTACTGACGAAGCCAACGCGGCCGTCAGTGGTGCGCAGGTGACGCTGCGCAATCAGGAGACGAACGTCACGCGCACGGTGCGCACCAGCGATCGCGGTATCTACGCCGCACCATTGCTGCCGCTGGGTCGGTACGAAGTCAGTGTGCGCGCCATCGGCTACGCGGCCGTCTCACGTCGCGACCTCGTGCTGCGCGTGGGTCAGGCGCTCGACATTTCCTTCAAGGTCTCGCGTCAGGCGGTTGAGTTGGCGGCGGTGAAGGTCTCGGATCGCGCCGGTACACCAGTCAACACGACCCGCTCGGACGCGACCACCACACTCTCGGAAGAGGTGGTGAAGGGCTTGCCCAACAACGGGCGCAACTTTCTCGCGCTCACGCTGCTGACGCCGAACGTCGCCACCACGCAGGGACCGGACGGCGATGTGATCTCCGTGGCCGGACAGCGCGGCACGTACAACAACGTGAGCGTCGACGGCGCCGACTTCAACAACCCGTTCTTCGGCGAGCAGCGCGGTGGACAGCGGCCCGCCTTCACGTTCAACCTCGATGCCGTGCAAGAGCTGGTGGTGACGAACTCCGGCGCGAGTGCCGAGTTCGGGCGATCGGCCGGCGGCTTCGTGAACGTGATCACCAAGAGCGGGACGAACACATTCAAGGGCACGGCCCACTATTTCGGCAAGAATGGGGCCTTGTCAGGGAATCTGAAGGGTAATGGCGTCACTCTCGATCCCGACTTCGCGCAGAATCAATTCGGCTTCACGATGGGTGGACCGATCATCAAGGACCGGCTCTTCTTCTTCACCGCCTACGACCAGCAGGTCTACAGCGAGACGAAGCAGAAGAATCGCCCGCGCAGCCCGGCATTCGACTCGCTGACGACCTTTCTCGGCACGGCGTTCGGTGGTGCACTGCGGAATGACTTTTCGCCCATCGCCCGCACCAACGACGGGCAGGTCTTCCTGCTCAAGCTCGACTACCGCGTGAACGAGACGAACAACTTCTCGCTCAAGTACAATTTCACGAACAGCAAGCAGGTCAACGGGACCTTCGACGTCGACCAATGGGCCGCCAGTTCAAACGCCATCGAGCGGAACTTTTCGAACGCCATCAGCGGGCAGCTCACCTCGCAGCTGTCCAACAGTGTGGCGAACGAATTCCGGTTCCAGTTCGCGCGCGAAGATCGTCCTCGCGACTACGACGCACCAACGCTGCCCGGTGGGCGCGACTTCCCTGATACAGGGATGGACTTCGCCAATGGATTCCGGATCGGCCGTCCGTTCTTCATTCCGGTCGTCTACAACGACACCCGGATCCAGGTCCTCAACAACGTGACCTGGGCGACCGGCAACCATCTGTTCAAGGTGGGCGCGGAAGTGAATGCGGTGAAGTCGAACCAGACGTTCATCGGCTTCGCCAACGGCCGTTTCATCTTCAGCAGTGTGACGGGGTTCATCAACTACGTGAACCGTGGCAACCAGTACGTGGAGTGCTCCAACGGCAGCACCAGCACGACTGGGGCCTGCCCGACGGGAACGACGATCACGGGACCGGTCCAGCTGTACTTGCAGCAGGCAGGCGTCGGCGGCCGCACCGTGGAGCAGAGCGGGACGCAGTCGTTGGCGCAGAACGATCTGGGCGCCTTCATCCAGGACACCTGGAAGCCCACGCCCCGCCTGACGCTCAACTACGGCGTCCGCTGGGAAGCACAGCAGCAGCCCGACCCGATCACGGACCCCGCGACCGTGTTTTATGCGCCGCTGATCGGCCGCACGGTGACCACCCCGGCCGGCGCCATCCGATTCCCGTCGAACGGCAAGATTCCCAGTGACTTCGGCATGTTCCAGCCGCGGTTCGGTCTGGCGTGGGACGTCAACGGTGACGGCAAGTCGGTCGTCCGGTTCAGCGCGGGACAGTACTTCGCACGCGTCGCGGCGCTCAATCTGGCCAGCGTGCGGAACAACAACGGATCGGTGGGCCAGACGATCTTCCGCAACAGTTCGCTGACGGGCATCCTCGGCGCACCGCCCGCCTACAATCAGTTGCTTCCCGCGCCCACCGGTGCACCATTCCGGCCGGATATCTTCATCATCGACGAGAACTTCCGGAATCCGCGCACGACCAGTGTCACCGCGGCCTACGAACGCGAGATCATGCCGGGTATTTCGGCGTCGCTCAACTACGTCTATGCCAAGGCAGATCGCCTGACGCGCTTCGTCAATCGCAATGATGCGATCTTCGGCAATGGCACTGACGGTCCGTTCACCACGGCACTCGGTGGTGGGAACGGCATCGGAACGCTGACCACCGTGGAAAGCACCGCGCGCAGCGAGTACAACGGTGTGACGATCGGGATCGCGCGCCGGAATGCATCCGACTACAACTTCGAGTTCAACTACACGCTCGCGGCCGACAAGTCCGATGATGACAACGAGCGCGATCCGTTCACGTTCCGCTATGCGCGCGCCAACCGGCTGGATCGTGAGTGGGGCTACAGTGACCGTGATCAGCGGCATCGCCTGAACGCCTTCCTGCTCAACAAGCTTCCGGGCAAGTTCCTGCTCAACAACCGGTTCACCTACACCTCGGCGCAACCCGCATCGGAAAAGTGCGGTGCCGGCAACGTGGGCACGGGTGTCCGCGGAGCCTCCGGCGACCGGGTCTGCCCGAATGGATCGATTCTTGACCGTAACACCCTGCGACGCGACAATGCATTCGCCAGCTGGGACCTGCGGCTCGCACGCCCGTTTGCGGTGCGCACCGGTCAGAGCGTCGAAGCGATTTTCGAGGTCTTTAACGTGCTCGGGCGCAACAACTTCAAGGACCCGGCGTTCAACGGCCTGCTTTTCAACTTCGACGGCACCGTCCGCAGCGGTCTCGGCGATCCACGGCAGGTACAGGCCGGGCTCCGCTACCAGTTCTAGTAACGCGTCGCCGACGGGACGGCCTGCGACGTCGTCTCGCTGGCACGACATGAGGGGCCGCGATCGAGCGGTCGGCTGGGGTCGCCAGCCGGCACTTCCCGCCTGGTTGGCCCAGTGGTTTCATGGGCCAGCACGGCGGCCTGTCAGCGCCCGGCACTCGGGTACATCCGGGTGCCGGGCGTTGCTGTCTCTTCGGCACCTATCACGATGCGGAATCGGTGCGTGACGCACGCCGGACCGCGATTCGGACCGACCGGACGGGGCAGGGCATGATATCTTCTTGAAATGTGACAAATAGACATGGTTTTGCTCCTTGTGGAAACACCATTGTCGGTTCACGTATTAGTCACGAGTTGCGAGTCTCTGTCAGCGTGGTGGCAGCAGTCTGCGTTGCGTCCGCGAGCGCGGAGCGAATCGGCGCTGGAGCTGCATCGAGTGTCCGCAGTGCATGGCTCGCGTATTCCCTGCAACCCTTCTGACGCAACTCAGTGCTCTTCAGCAAGACGCAGGAGTACGCGCTTCAGGCTCTGATTTATCTCGCGGTCACGCCCGAAGACTTTCATTTGAATCGAGATCTGGCAGCACACCTGAGTCTCCCGGGTCCTTATCTCGCCAAGGTCCTGAAGCGATTCACGCAGCTCGGCTATCTCGACAGCGCCAAGGGAAGAGGCGGCGGCTACCGCATTCATCAGCGCGCGCTGCAGGCATCCGTCGGCGAAATCGTCTCGGCTGCGGACGGCGCGCCGCTTGAGGGTTGCGTTCTTGGCCTGCACAAGTGCACCGAACAGGTCGCTTGTCCGTTGCACGATCGATGGGTAGTGATGCGCGCAAAGCTCATCCAGACGCTCGATCAGCAATCGTTGGCGCAGTTGGCTGTCAAGGCCAAGAGCGGCCGTTCACGTCTCGCTCCGCCGCGCAGAGCAGCCGAAATGGTGCGAAAGCTCAACTCCCCACCGGCGAAATTCGCTCGGCGCTGATGCGTGTCGGAGTGTTCGCATCTCTCGTGGAGCGAGCGGCGGGTTTGATGAGACTACCTGGTCGCGTTTCGCGTGGCCGCTCGATGCCGAGCGCGTCGGCGAGCCAGTGTCGGACATCGGCTGCCGCCAACGGTCTCGCGTAGAGGTACCCCTGGCCGTATTCGCAGCCGAGTTCGCGCAGAATCGCACGTTGTGCGTCCACCTCGATTCCTTCCGCGATCGTGCGGAGCTGCAGCGAGGAGCCGAGCGCGATGATCGTGCGTGCCAGAGCGGCGTCTGTGCCATTCGCGCGCCCGAGCCCCTCGACGAAGCTTCGGTCGATCTTCAGCACATCCACCGGAAACTGCTGGATGTAACTGAGCGAACTGTATCCGGTGCCGAAATCATCGATGGCCAGTGTGACGCCCAGTTCCTTCAGCTGGTACAATCGCTCTCGCATGCCGTCGGAGTTGGTGACGAGTGCGGTCTCGGTGATCTCCAGTGTGAGGCGCTCGGGATCGAGCTCGCTGGTCGCGAGTGCGTCGCGGACCGCGTCAACGACGGAGGCGTCCTCCAGTTGGCGCCCGGACAGATTCACGCTGAGCCCGATCGGACTCTCGAGGCCCGGCATCGCATTCCAGAGCACGGCCTGATGACAGGCCTGCTTTAGAATTGTAGCGCCGAGCGTCACGATCATCCCGGTCTCTTCGGCGAGCGGGATGAAGGTGCTCGGCGGCACCGCTCCAAACTCCGGGTGCATCCATCGCACCAGCGCCTCGAAACCGCAGGGACGGGAATCAGCCAGTGTCACGATCGGTTGGTAGGCGAGCGTGATCTCGTTGTTCTCGATTGCCGACTGGAGTTCGGTCATCAGCCGAAGCCGTTCGACGGCCTTGTCGTGCATCCCCGGTTCATAGAAGGAGAAGCGTCCACGGCCGCGCTGCTTCGCATTGTACATCGCGACGTCCGCATTGCGCAGAATGTCATCTGCCGTTTCTGCGCCGGCGTCACGCACGATGCCGATGCTGGCACTGACCGACACGTCGCCCCCCTCCAGCGGCACCGACTGCTGCATCGAGTGCAGCACGCGCTCAGCCACGCGAATGCAGTCCTCCGCCACGCGGACGTTGTCGACCAGGATGGCGAACTCGTCGCCACCGAGGCGCGCCACCGTGTCGCAGCCGCGTGTGGCATTCAGCAGGCGTCGCCCCACTTCGAACAGCAGATGATCGCCGGCCGCATGACCCATCGAATCATTGACCGTCTTGAAATTGTCGAGGTCGAGGAAGAGCACGGCAACGCTGCCCGCGGTGTTGCCGCGCTGGCTGAGCGCGCGCTCGACGCGATCGCGGAACAGTGCCCGGTTGGCCAGGTTGGTGAGCGGATCGTGGAAGGCCTGCCAAGTCAGCTGCGCCTCCAGTGCGCGTCGCTCGCTGATGTCCTGCAACATCGCGATCAGCCCTGCCGACCCAGTTGGATTGTCCACGCGTGACAGCGTCAGCAGCGTCCACAGCACCCGACCGTCATTGCGCACAAAGCGTTGCTCGATGGTCACGCTCTCGCGCTCGTGCGCGCGAAGCTCGTCGATCATCAGCGCCGTCTGCTGCAGGTCTTCCGGCGGCGAGAACGCATTCCATGGACGACCGATCAGGCTGGCACTGTCAAAACCCAGCAGCCGCTGCACTGACGGATTCACTTCGAGAAAGCAGCCGTCGAGATCGAGCATCGCGATTGCGATCGCGGCCTGATTGAACACCGCGCGCAGCCTGGCCTCGCTGTGCCGGACGGTATCGGATGCCAACCGGTCGTCGGTGACATCACGCAGGATGGCGAGCAGGTCGCTGGTCTCGTGACCGGGCGACATCGGCGCGAGTGTACACGACAGCCACCGCACGCCATGAAATGCCTGCGCGCGCAGCATCATCATCTGCTGCTCGCCCTGCAGGGCACGCGGAATCCGACTGCGGAAGAAGGCCACATCTTCCGCAACCAGCAGGCGGCCCAGCCCATCACGCAGCATCTCAGCGCGTTCGCACCGCGCCAAAGCCAGCGTCGCCTGATTGACGTGCGTCATGCGCCCATCAGCGCCAAGAACGATCAGCAGGTCCGAGGCAGTGTCCATCAGCGCGCGGTACCGGACTGCGCGTTGCCGGAGCATCAACGTCAGGTGGTACTGCGCCCAGGCCAGCGCGTACATCTCGATCGAGACCAGCAGCAACCCGGCGATGGCCGGCGCCCACGCCCCGCGCATCGCGGGCACGCCGAGGAATACGCTGCTCGGCACCACACCCAGCACCAGCAGCACGAGGACGCCACTGAACGAGACCACGCCGACCACACCGACCACGATGACGCGTGGTGGCGACAGCATCGATGCGGCGGTGACGGCAATGACGGCGAAGAGCACTGGTCCCGACCACCAGATGCCGCCAGTGAAGCCAATCAGGCCGGCCACGATGACGGTGTCCAGACAGAGCGAGCCGAAGACGATGCGCTCGCGCGAGACCTGCTGATCGGTGCGCGCATAGAGCCGGTCCTGCACCAGCGAAACGGCCAGCCAGACCGCCGTCAGCAGCATCGCGTACGCCGACAGACCGACCGCAGCCACTCGGGCCAGCGCGCCGAGCAGCAGCAGGAGCGCGATGCAACTCAGCCTCACGCGACTGAGCGTGAGTACGGAGCTGCGATCGAGGCGCGGAGCGTATTGGGGCGGCAGCATCGTCCCACTGGGTATCGACCACTCTCAGGAGCGGATCAAGCCAACGCTCCAAAGTCTCTGCCGCGATTCGGCGATCGGGCCCCGGCCCTGGTCAGCCGATTAGAACTCCCGCCGCTTCATCTCCTTGAAAATTTCGTCCGCGTCAGCGCCGGGACCATCTTCACCGCCAGGCTTCTTGGTGGCTTCTAACGTGGCGTCGAAGGACGGCCTGGGCTTTGCCGCCTTCTCGGCCGCCTTGGCCTGAGTCTTCTTGAGCAGCTTCTGGAGCTGGTTGTCCTTCACTGTTCCTGCCTCCGCATGGGTTTGTACACTAATCTGCACGCTGGTCCTGCCTTCCTGTCAATACGCTCGTCACGTGCGTTCCTACTCCGCCACTCTCATGCCATTCGCCACCCGCCCCGCTACGCCCCGGTGCATCGTCGCGTTGTTACTGGCAGTTCTCTCGGCCGCGGGGTGCGCCCGCGCGCGCGACGCGGAGCCAGCAGCAGCGGAGCCGGAAAGTGCAACCGTGGCGCGTCCGGCGCCGGTGAACGTCCTGCCGGTCCAACTGGACCCGCTGACGGGACGCCCGGGTGCCGTCGTCGCGCGCATTGCGGTTCGCCGGGATACCTCCACCTTTGGCATCGGTCCGGCGGTCGTGACGCTCGCCTCGGGCGACACCGTGATCGTCAGCGACAGCGCGTACCGTGTCTGGAAGCTCGGTGCGGGGAGTCTGGTGGCGGTCTCGGGACTCGATGGGGCCGGCGGCTACGAGAATGAGGGCCAGGCGCTGACGGTGATCGACGTCGCCACCGGATCGCGCCGACGGGTGCTGGCGGACTACTTCACCATCGTCAAGGTTGATCTGCTCGAGTCGGGCGGCCGGCGCGCGCTCCTCGTCCACATGCGCGACGGCGGGCAGGGAGGGCTCCATGTCTCCGTCGTCGATCCGAACCGTGGCCAGGTGTTTCGCGCGCTCCATGCACTTGGACGGATCGCGGGCGATCGGATCCTGGTCTCTGGCTTTGGTGACGGCGAAGTGCCGGTGGACTTCGGCGACAAGCGTACGCCCCTCCGGGTCGATTCACTGTCGCTGGCCGCGATCGATACGCTGTCGCTGCTCGTCGTCCCACGGTCACCGCGATGAGTGCCATGATGCGGACGACGCGTCGTGCATACCGGTGCCTGTATATCCTCGCGGTATCGGGCGCGGTGCTGTCGGCCCCTGGCACACTCGAGGCGCAGGCAGCGCCGAGGGCGTGGCCGGCGGTCAAGACTGACGTCGCCCTCGAACGTGCGTTGCTGGAACTGGCTGGTCGGGTACGCGGAGACGTCGGAATCTACGTCCGGCAATTGCGGACCGGTCGTGGTGTCGCAATCAGAGCGGACGAGATGTTTCCGACCGCGTCGATGATCAAGGTCCCGATCATGATCGGCGTCCACGATGCGGTGGCGCGCGGGCGATTGCAGTACACGGATACGCTGATGTGGCGGGACAGCCTGCGGTACAGCGGCGAGGATGATCTCTTCAACCACCTTCGCGATTCGACACGTCTCGCGCTACCGATGATCCAGCTGCTGTCGATCACGACCAGTGACAATGCAGCCAGTCTCTGGCTGCAGGGGCTGGTCGGCGGCGTTGCGATCAACCAGTGGCTGACAAACAACGGGTTTGACAGCACACGCGTCAACTCTCGAACGCCGGGCCGCGAAGAGGCGCGTCGCCGCCATGGATGGGGGCAGACCACACCGCGTGAGATGGCCGAACTGCTGGTGCGCATCAGAGAACGCAAGGCAGTCGATGCCGCGGCCAGTGAGGCGATGTATCGGACGCTGACGCGCATCTATTGGAATGGTGAGAGCCTGAGCCGCATTCCTCCGTGGGTGCAGGCTGCAGCCAAGCAGGGGTCAGTGGACCGGTCGCGCTCCGAGGTGATGCTCGTGAATGCACCTGGTGGTGACTACGTCGTGTGCATCATCACCAGGAATCAGCTCGACGAGCGATACACAGCGGACAATGAAGGGTGGGTGCTGCACCGCGCGGTCAGTGCGCTCCTCTGGAAGCACTTCGAGCCGCGGCATCCCTACACGCCGAAGGACAGCGCGGAGCGCTACGTGCCGTGAGGGCGCGTCACCGTGACAACCAGCGGTCCATGTACGCTGGGGTCCCCTCGAGAAAGGCAGGTCCCCAGCTTTCGCGAGATGGATGTGGCCAACTGAGGACCCAACCCGCGTAGTCGAACCGGCGGAAGGCGAGCATGACCCGAAGATCACGCAGCGTCTGGCTGGAAAGCGGCCGCACGCGATCGTACCCGTCGAGTATTGCGTCGAGCATTTTTTCCCCGTCGCGTCGTGCTTCCATCTTGCTCCACAGGCAGGCCACGTCGATCATGAAGCGCCCGGTGGCCATGTCCTCGAAATCCACCAGCCCGAGCGCGTTCCGGCTCCAGCGCAGATTCTGCCAGTGCGAATCGGTATGAATCAGCCCCACGTCGTCGGCTCCAGCCGGCAGCGTGCGCCACGCGTCCGCCAGGCGTGCGTGTGATACGCGCAGGGCATTCGCCGTCGTCGATGTGACACCTGCGGGTGGTGCAGCGGCTTCTGTGACCAGGTCCCGCAAGGAGGTGGCGAGTTCGAAGAGCCGCGGAATGCCCCAGTCCCCACGTGCCGCCGCGATGCCGGGCGGTGCGTCACGATTGGCGAGGTGCATGCGGCCTAGCAGGTTGCCAGCCCGGTGCATGTCATGGGCGCGCAACCCGAAGTTGAGGTGGCGACCGGGCACCCAGCTGCATGCAATCGCGAACCAGGCGGTCTGCTCGCCACTGCCGAGGCGAGGGGAGACGAATGCGCCGCCGCGCCAGGGCCGGGGGATCGGCACGGTGAGATCATGCCGCGTTGCGAGAAATGTGAGCCACGCCATCTCCGCCTCCAGTCTGACCTGTGTCTGACCGAGAGCTGGCACCAGCCGTAGCTGCGTGCGAACACCGTCGCGCGCCGTATGCGCGAGGCACACTTTCCCGAAACGGGTGCTGAGCACGCGCACCCGTCCTCGCGGCAGCCTGAAGCCGGCGACGGCCTGCCGCAGGACCTTGGTTGGGATCATGAGATCAACAGTGCACGGGGCGTTCGACCCGCGCTCGGTGGAGGCGGTGGTTCAGCACGCTCGGTGCGCGTTCGCGATCGCCCGCGAACAAGGCCCTTGGGCAAGCGATGAACTCGGTCCAATGTCCTTCGCTGCGTGTCGCGGTGCAAGTAGTGCTTGCACGGTGTTTGTCGCCAGCGCTTACAGCCTGCCACAATCGCGTGGGTACGGGTGTACAACTCGCCGGCCGGCACCGCCGGCATGTGCGTGATAGGCGCCTGCGGGCAGCCTGACCGTGTGGCTGGTCGCCTGCGTGTGCCGTGCCGCTTACACTTCCGCTGCGGAGATGACCTCCGCCGACCTTCGCCGCCGATGCTCAATCCATTCCGAACCGCTCCCAACACATCCCGACTCAGCTCCTCTGAGCTGGAGCGGGTCACGTCGTTCGATCTCTCCGTCGTGGTGCCCGTGCTGAACGAGCGCGACAATGTTGCACCGTTGGTCGGCGAGATTGTTGCTGCCCTGACGGGCGTGGTGGCGTTCGAGATCGTCTACGTCGATGATGGCAGCAGCGATGGCACGGCGGAGGCGCTGGAGGCGATGCAGCAGCAGGTGCAGGTGCTGCGGGTGATCCGTCATGAGCATCCGGTCGGGCAGAGTACTGCAATTCGGACTGGTGTGCGTGCGGCACGAGGCCGATGGATCGCCACGCTTGACGGCGACGGACAGAACGATCCCGCCGACATCCCGGCCCTCCTGATGCAGGCCTGTCTGGTATCAGCCGAGCGTGGTGATGATCGCCTGTTGATTGCCGGGTGGCGCACCAATCGAAAGGATTCCAGATACACGCGATGGCAATCCACGATTGCCAATGCGGTCCGTTCGCGTCTGCTCGGCGATGGTACGCCCGATACGGGGTGCGGACTGAAGGTGTTTCCGCGCGCGGTGTTTCTGGCGCTGCCGTACTTTGACCATATGCACCGATTCATGCCGGCGCTGGTGCGGCGCGACGGTGGCGACGTGCGATCGGTTCCGGTGAATCATCGACCGCGGACCCGTGGGCAGTCGCACTATGGCGTGATGAATCGGCTGTGGACCGGCATCGTGGATCTGGTCGGTGTCATGTGGCTCGCGCGACGGGCGCGTGTTCCGGCAGGCAGGGAATCGTTCGCCGCCGCCCGTGACGGGGGGCGCTGATGGACACATCGAGCATCTGGCTCGGGATCGGGTTTCTGGGGCAGGCGATCTTCTCGGCGCGTTTCATCCTGCAATGGATCGTGAGCGAACGACGCCGCAAGAGCGTCACGCCGGTCGCCTTCTGGTACTTCAGTCTTGGCGGTGGCGTGATCCTGCTCTCGTACGCCATACACCGTCGTGACACGGTGTTCATCGTCGGACAGGCGGCGGGATTGGTCGTTTATGTTCGCAACATCATGCTGATCAGGCCGGGAGCCGGGGTACGCTCCGACGACGCACAGCCACCGGCGGCCGACGCGACCGAACGTTGAGCTCTCGATGACCGTGTACGAGTCGTCGGTTCCACGGGGTGGCGGCGTGACGGTTGCGGCCGCTTTCATGGCGGCTGTAACGCTCGTTGGCCTGCTGACACGGCCACTGCTGGCCATTGACGAGACGCGATACGCCGCGGTGGCGCTCGAGATGATGCAGCGCGGTGACTGGCTCGTTCCACATCTGAACGGTGAGACGTACAGCCACAAGCCGCCGCTGCTCTTCTGGCTCGTGCTGATTGGATGGAAGCTTTTCGGCGTCAGTGAAGTCTGGGCGCGGCTGGTGGCACCGCTGGCTGGAGTGGTCGCACTGGCGCTCACGTCGTCACTGGCCCGACTGCTCTGGCCGCGCGACGCCCGGACCCGCGGATGGGCGCCGGTCCTCGTTGGTGGAGCGGTGCTCTGGGCTTCGTTCGGCACGCTCTTGATGTTTGACACGCTGCTCGCCTGCAGCGCATTGCTGGGGCTGATCGGGATCGTATCCGCCGTCGAGCACGAACGGCGTCGCGGCGTGCTCTATCTCGCAGCCGGCATTGCGCTCGGCGTCCTGTCCAAGGGACCGGTGATCCTGATCCACCTGCTGCCGGTTGCGCTGGCCGCGCCATGGTGGGCCACTCCACGTGCCGATCGTCGCTGGATCAGCTGGTATGCGGCGCTGCTTGGCGCGGTGCTGCTTGGGGCCGCAGGCGCACTGGCGTGGGCGGTTCCGGCCGGTATCGCAGGAGGAGCCGAGTATCAGCGCGCCATCTTTCTAGGTCAGACGACCGGTCGAGTCACGAATAGTTTCGCGCACCAGCGCGCGTTCTGGTGGTATCTGCCGCTACTGCCCGCCGTCCTCTTCCCGTGGTTCGTCTGGCCCGAGTCGTGGCGGGCCCTCGGCACACTTCGCACCAGCCCACGCGAAGTGGGCGTTCGTCTCTGCATCGTCTGGGCTACGGCTGGTCTTGCGATGTTCTCATTGGTCAGCGGCAAGCAGGTCCACTATCTGATGCCGCTGATTCCCGCGCTCGCCTTGCTGCTGGCGCGAGGGCTGAGCCTGCGCGAGGCAGCACCGCTCCACCGCCCCTGGTTGGTGGCGATTGGGATCAGCCTGATCAGCGTTGCGGTCATTGCAGCGGCAAATACGCGCCTGTTGGCGCAGGTGCTCTGGTGGCCTCATGACGCCATACACTGGTGGTGGGCGCTGCTCCCGATTGTCGCCGCCGTGCTCCTGCTCGTCTGGCAGCGCGGTCGCAGCACACGGAATGCCGCGGTCCATGCCATTTCAGCTGCAATGACGGTGCTGTTGTGTGCGATTCAGCTCGCCGCGGCAAAGGCTGCAACTGTGCCGTATGATACGGCGCCGATGGCGACTGCGATCCGGTCGGCGCTGAGGGCCGGTCACCCCATCGCCATGATCGGCAGATACAATGGCGAGTATCACTTCGAGGGCCGACTGCGCGATGTGCACATTGATACCATCACGGCGGATGGAGCACCCGCCTGGTTGCGCGCACACCGCTCGGGACTGTTGCTCCGCTATGATCGTGATCGAACGGCGCCTGTCATTGCTGGAACCGTCGCACAACACCCGTTCCGCAACGGATGGGCGACGCTGGCCGCCTCACTGCCCGGTGCAGCGACGGTGAACGAAGTACCGTCAGTGATCCAGTAACGCCGCTGGCTGGGCGCTCACCGCGCGCGCGAAAGCCGCCTCGATCACCGCGCGCATCTGATCGCGTTCGAGTAGAAATGCGTCGTGGCCGTGGATGGATGTCATGGCTGCGTATCCGGCGCCTACGGCTCGGGCCCACTGCTCGACGATGTCGGCCGAGTAAAGCGTGTCGCCCTCAATTCCCACGGCAGTGAGTCGGTCGGCGTGTGGGCGCAGTGCGGCACGCCAGCCGCCGCGGCCCCGGCCAACGTCCTGCGTGTCCATCGCGCGGACTCGTCGCTCGTACTCCAGCGCATCGAAGCGTTCGACCAGGCGGCGCCCGTGGTGGTCCAGATAGCTGATCATCGATGGACCGTCATCAACGCGCACATCGTGACCGAATCGAGTTTCGAATTCGGCTTCACTGCGATACGTCATCATGCCAACCGCGCGCGCGAGTGCGAGGCCGGCGACGGCGCCACCCATTTCAATGGCCTGCAGCTGAATGCGATTCCACCCCGCGCTCCACGCAGTCTGGACTGCGGGCGCCGCAATCACCAGCGCGTGGGTCGACGGGCCGCTCTCGAGTCCGACTTCGAGGGCCAGCATTCCCCCCAGCGACCCACCGGTCACCAGGGTCGCCTGCGGTAGTGCCAGCGCGCGCACCAGCGCCACGATGCCCCGCGCCAGATCGCGGATGCTCGGCGGCGTGCTCCGTGAACGCGAGCCAACCGACGACGGTGAGAATGCGTGCGGATACAGGGTTGCATAGCGCCGCTGCGCGTCACCCGGCCCGACATCACGCCACCACTGCTGCAACGTGATTGGCGTACCGGTCAGCGACGGACAGACGATGACGAGGCCGTCGCTCGACGAGGCTGGCGACGTCACTGCGAACGTGAAGGCTGCATCGTCGACGACCATGCCATCTTCGAACTCGAAGCGGCCAATCGACTGCGTTCTCAGTTCCAGTAACGGCGATGATGACATACACACGTCGCGCCTGAGCGAACAGCAGCCGCCAGGCGCGTCCATTTTAGCGAGTTGTTTAGCGTGGCTGCAATACGGCGGCAAATCACCACGTGGACGATTGTCCTCGCAGGCTACGAGCGCCGAAGGTGTGTGTCAAGCCATCATTTGCGCGGGCCGCGCACGCTTGGGCGACGCGACCTCGTCTTGGCCGGTTTCCGTAGAGGTTTTGGCGGGAGATCGCGCACGAAGAGAAACTTCTTGCCGATCGAAAGTTCGGATCGGGAGATGGCGCGGTACCGCCAGATCTTTTCCGGGTATTGATCGATCGACGACTGCAGGAAGCCGGCGCCGAGGAAGAGCGTGTCGGCCAGCGACACGGCAAAGAGCTGCGGATACCCGCGGCGATTGGCGAGATCGACCGCGGCCGCAATCAGGTGCCGGCCCAGTCCCTTGCCTTGTGCCGCTGGGGCGACGGCCAGCGAGACCAATTCACAGAGCGATGGTGAGTATTCATCCAGTGCAACCTGCCCCCAGATCGATCCATCGGGGCCGCGCACTATGCGGTAGTCGCCAATGTGCTGGGCGACAAACTGCTCCGTGCGCGGCAATGTCAGGCCGTCGGCAGCGAACTGATTGTTCAGTGCGACGATCGCCTTCACGTCCTGCTCGGTCGCGCTGGTTGCCTTGGCCAAGGGCGGCCGGTCCTTCACGGGTTTGGCTGGGGGGGTCATTCGTCGCTGGTGGCAAGGGCAGTCATCGCGTCGCCGGTCAGGCGAAAGGTGGTCCACTCGGCCATCCCGCGCGCGCCGAGTGACTCATAGAAGCCAATTGACGGGGTATTCCAATCGAGGACTGCCCATTCTACTCGCCCGCAGTCGCGCTCGGTGGCGATTCGGGCGAGCCGTGCCAGCAGCGAATGCCCGATGCCGTTCCCCCGATACTCCGGCCGAACGAAGAGATCTTCGAGCCACAACCCAGGCTGGGCGAGGAAGGTCGAATAGTTGCTGCAGAAGAGGGCGAAACCGGCGACCTCACCATTGGCGGATTCCGCCAGCAGGACCTCTGCCTTGGGGGCCGGACCAAACAGGGTGGCCCGGAGTCGCTCTTCCGTCGCGACGCAGTCACCCCGCATGCGTTCATAGTCGGCGAGCGCCTGAATCAAGGCAAGGATGGTCGGAACATCCGTTTCTGTGGCGGTGCGGAGCACTACGTCGGCGTTGGGCATGCGGAAAGATGTGGGGTTCTCGTCGTGAATTTGAAGCGCTGAGGGCGCGTAGCTCGATTTTCGACCACTTCAGTTTGCCCGGCGGGCTCAAGTAATCACCTGTTCCGTCGACATTGGGCTGTATGGCCGCCACTCTCGCCCCAGAGCTCCACGTTGCAGAACGGGGGCTCGCGCACGCTGCGTCACTCGATACCGGCGCCAGACTGTCGCAGGCGCTGCTCAGCTACATCGTCGTTCTGATCGCAGCGCTCAGCCTCCTGCCGTTCGAGTTTGCCTTTCCCGAACGGGTGCAATTCACACTCGCGGTTGCCCCGCTGAGTGTGCTGGCAATGGCGGCGATGTTCGTGCCGTACGGTTTTCTGACACGCCGTGCGAGGACAGGCCGCCTGGGGCAGCACGTGCTGTCGATCATGCTGTCGGCCGCGCTGCTGTCACTGGCACTGGAGACGGCTCAACTTTTCATTCCTGCAGCGGCTCCGTCACCCTGGCACCTGTGCGCCGCTATCGCCGGTGCCGCGATCGGCGCAACACTCTGCGAGCGTCTCCATGACAATGCGCGCAGTTCGACGAACGCACTGAATGCGCTGCTGTTGCAACTGCCACTGATGGGACTCGTCTATCTGCTGCTTCCGCTGCTCTGGGCGAGTGGCGCTGCCGCACAGGGCGATCCGAGCCGGCTGGCCCTGACGTTGTGCATCGGTCTGATGGGTGCCTCGATCCTCGGCTCAATCGCTCGAGCAATTCGCGGGTACACACCCGATCGCAGCTGGTGGCTGGTGCCGGCGGTTGCCGGCGCCTGGATTACGATTGGACTGTTGCCATCGGCATTCGTGGACTGGCGCCTCACGGTAGTCGGCATTTCGGTCGTCACGGCCTTCGCCGCCTGGCGAGGACGCTGGTCGGCGCCGCCGTTCATCGAACGCCGCTACGAGAGCCCCTCGCTACTGGCCGCCTCGCCCTTCATGGTGCTCTACCTGATCGGTGCCGGTGTCTGGCCCGGGCACAGCTTCCGGACCATTCCGCTCGTGCACCTTGGGATGCCCACGTCGGATGCCGGTTTCGCGTTGGCGCTGCCTCTTCTCGAGATGGGGATCGCGGCTACGGTGCTGGGCTATGTGGTTGCCGAGTTCCACGGGCGCACGGAATCAACGTATCGCGAAGTCGGGTCGCGGCTGCTCTTCTGGGTCTGCCTGATCATGATCGCGGTCGAGGGCCTTCGCAGCTACTTCGGGTTCGAAGGTGCGTCACTGCTTCGCGCAGTGCTTTCCACCGGCGCCGCGATGTACGGGGCGGCACTCTATCACCTGCAGCGGGCGCATGTGAAGGTGGTTGCACGACGGTTCAACGCGACGCGCTGAACCCGGCGCGTGTCATTGCCCGATTCGACGTGAGACAATCAACATCGCCGCGGCACCCCCGAGCATCAGCGCGGGCAGTCGCAGAGGCGGGATGACGGCGATGACGATGATGCTGGCCACCAGCGTCACGGTATCCCAGGCAACCGGTGGCGTGGAGCGAACGGGTACGGACGATCTGCCGGTGAGCATCGCGGCATAGTCGTCGACTGCATCTCGCGTGGCATCCGAGTGCGACGCCGCCAGTGTTGCATTGCGAGCGCTTTGTGTTGGCGAGTCGAGCAGCGTCAATCCATATCGGAGCGCCAATTCCAGCACACCAGTACTCAAAGGCGGCGTGCCTTCGTGCGCGGGTGCCGCTGGTTCTGCCAGTCCAGTGATCGACGCCGGCGTTCGCATGTCGACCGCACGCATCGCGATCGGTGTCGCGGCGCGAGTACGGCTCGAACCAAGCTGCGACAGTGTGGCGAGCCATCGCGCCGCCGGATAGCCCGGTTCCATCGTCTCGACCTGCTCGAGGATCTCGGCGGCCGCTTCCGGCGCGGCACTCGTTGCCGTCAGCGCAGCACGCTGCAGCCAGAGAAGCGGCTCGAGCGGATGCAGCGACAGCGCGTGGTCATTGGCCAGTCGGGCGGCGTCCGGCTGGCCGCGCCGCATGGTGTGTACGCCAAGTATGTAGAGCATGGCAGCGGAGCGAGGCAGAGCCGCGATCGCGTCGCGCAGTACCTGCTCCGCATCGGTGGTGCGGCCCAGCAGTTCCAGCGCGGCCGTCCGGAGGTACCATGGAGAGTCGGCCGCCAATTGATCGGACCAGACCGCATCGAGCGCTCTGAGCACCTGATCGGGACGGCCATGTTGCAGCGCTTGCGTGGCCGATTCGAGTGCAACGGCCAGCTGCGTCGTCTCGGGCAGCACGTCACCGACGTCCAGTCTGCCCGCCAGCCAGATCGGCGCGTCTTCACGACGACTGGCGGTGCCGATCGAAGGTCCGGCTGCACCCTGCGGCAGCGCCACTCCATCATCCGCAATCACCGGCGGCATGCCGGTGCTCACTGGCGCGGTCAGCACCGGCGGCCGAAACGATGGGATGCCTGATCCATCACCGTTGAGCGGCGGGATCGTCATCGGTTCGACGCAGCGGTTGGCGGGCAGTCCATCAGAGGAAGGATCGACCGTGTGCTGTCGAAGGTTCACTCTTACCCGCGATGGCTACCAGCGGCGCTCGGTGCCGCGCCAGTCGAGAAAGCGCGGTTCGTCGGTCAGCTGGCAGCTGTCCAGCACGCTGATCAGTCCGCGGGCCACCTGGTCCACGTCGGCGTGGAAGTCCGGCCCTGCCATGTCGAGCTTGTAGCGTCCGGCATTGCCAACCACGGTGGCGATGCCCGCCCGTTGCAGGTCAAACGCCGCAGTGCGGGCCAGCATCAGGTGCGCTGAATACGCCGCGCCCAACGCGTACCCGCCGCCGCGGATCTTCTCCTCGATCGAACCGAGCCAGCTGGCCTGAATCAGCACCCGCTGCGGTTTGATGATGGTCACCAGCTGAATGGCGGCCAGCGTTGGAGCGAGCAGTGCGCGCACGTCCACCGCCAGCTGCTCTGCAGTCAGCGTGCGCAGATCGGCTGAGGGATCGTCCGCCTCATCACTCTGCGCGGGTGGAATCGGCAACTCGGCGATGATGCTGCGCTGCACGGGAGGAAGCGCCGGCCAGTCACCGGCCTTCCATGCGGTCGACGTCAGCTGCGCCGGATACTCCTCGCGCAAGTCCTGCAGCGCCGGCGGAATGCGATGAGGTGCTTGGACTCCAGCCACGACGGACGCGCCAGTGGCGAGTATCTGACGCACGCAGGCCAACCCGAGCGGCCGGTGCGCACCGAGGACCAGTGTGTTCATGCGCTGCCCTCACGCACCGCGACATGCAGCGCGATACCACCGAGCAGCATTCGTCGGGATGTGACGACGCGAAAGCCGTTTTGCTCCAGCACCGCCGTGAATTGTTCGGCAGTGACGAACGCTGCGATGGACCGCGCGATGTAGCCGTAGATGGCGGGCGTACGGTGCCACCACCAGCCCACCACATTGCCGGAAAGGCGCAGGTACCAGAGAAAGAGTGCCCGCCAGACGCCATTGCGCGGCATGAAAAAATCGAGCGATCCAAGCGTTCCGCCGGGTCGCAGTACCCGGGCGCATTCACGCACGGCGGCCTCCAGATCAGGGACGTTGCGAAACCCATATCCTGCCGTGATCACGTCGATGCTCGCTGTCTCCGCCGGCAGCGCGGCCATCTCGCCGAGATGGAACGTGACACGCTGCGTCCCCCGTGCCTTGGCTCGTGTGTCAGCGATGGCCAGCATTTCGGCCGACGGATCGACACCGGTGACGTGCAGATCAGGGAGTTCGGTGGCCAACGAGAATCCGAGATCGCCGGTGCCGCAGGCGACGTCCAGCGCCTGGCGCGAACCCGCACAGCGCGCCAGCACCGCGGTGACCAGATCGGCCTTCCAGGTCGAATCCATCCCGAACGAAAACAATTTCGTGAACGCATCGTAGCGTGGCGCGATGACGTCGAACATCGGCGTGACGACGCCCTGCTTGCGGGACGCATCGGCCATCGCTGCGTCGAGGTCCTGTGCGCGAAAGCGCGCGAGGGCTTCGTCTGCGTGTTCTGTCATCATGTGGCGATGCTACCCCGCCGGCCCCGCTGCGGCAACCGCTGTGCGTGATTCGGTCAGAATCCGATTGACAGACGGCGCCGGGCGAGTGCAATGGCGGGCGTGAGCGATGGTGCGCGCTGTTGCGCACGACTCAGCGCGCGATCGAGATCGCGGTGCTTTACGCCGACGTAGCCGAGCGCATCGATCAGGGCCCGCGTCCGCGCCGTATCAACTGCGGGATCAATACTCTTCAGCGAGTCGAGTACGGCGGGAAGTGCGCGCCGCCGCGTACGATCGACCAGCAGACCAGTCAGCGCGGCCTCGCGGATACGGGCGTCTCCGGCCGCGAGGGCCAGAGAAAGCGCCTTGTCGCCGGCGCCGGGGATCTTGCCCAGAACCTGCGCGGCGCTGGCCCGCAGCGGCGCTGGTCCGTCCCAGAGAATCAGCTGGAGCGGCTGCTGCGCGCCCTTGGCGTCCTTGCCGGCCCGCGCAAGAAGCGTGAGTGCGGCCTGAGCCCTCAGAATGGCGGCGGCACCATCGAGCAGTGGCGAGTCGCTCAGCTCGCGGGCCAGGCTGCGCCCAACCAGCGTGGCAGTGCGGCTGCCCGGCGTTTCATCGAGTGCAATCAGGGCCGCCAGCGTGGCCCCACGAATGCGAGCATCCTCGTCCCCGACGTGCGAGCGGAGCGCGTGGATCGCCGGGCGCGCCGCGACACCGGCATTGGCCAACGCGGCGGCGGCGCGGGCCCGGTCGCGTGGTTCGCCAACGCCCAGCCGATCGCGAAAGGCGCGGATGTTTTCGTTGCTGATCTGTACCAGCGCGATCCCGGCGTCCGCCGACACCAGGGGATCGTCGTCTCGCCAGGCACGCCAGAGCGCCGGGGTGGCCCGCTTCGCCGCCTTGCCTCCATGGCCAATCGCGCGGATCGCCGTGCGCCTGACGGCGACATCAGGGTCGCCGATCAGTGGCGTCAGGTACAAAATGGTCGCGCTCGTCACATCGGCGAACTGGACCAATGCCTCGAGCGCGGCCTGCCGGACGACCGGTTGCGGATTGCGCAGGTCGTCACGCCAGTCGGACTCGGGGCGGCCGGCGACGAGAGGTGCACGTTCCTGCGCCGTCGCATCGGTGTGTGCGGCGAGCGTGAGCATGAGACAGACGAATGGCGCGATGTGGCGCATGGGAGAGGAGTGTCGGCTGCTCGATGCAGAAGGCACATTCCGGTCAATGATCGACTTTGCCGAGCCTCCGCGCCTGACGAACCCGTGGTTTGTAGAAGACGCCATTCCGGTTCGCGACGTCGCCCTGCGCCCGCAGGGCCGCCGATGGGTGGTGCCGGCGGGCGTGGCCGGCGTCCTGCTGACGGCGATGGCGCTGCTGGCACAGCTGCCTTCCACGAGACCGCGTGGGACGTCCCAGTTCGCGACCACGCGGAACCAGAACGCGGCAGAGAGCTCCCTTCGGCAGGCCATCGGCACGACGCCGACGATGCGCGGTGTTCGAACGGCGATGGCGACGGCCCAGATTTTCTGTCGCGAAGCCGAGGGCCATGGGCAGGACAGTCTGTTGGTATGCCTTGGCGATGCGGTGCGATTCGCCGAGGCCTACACCCGGATGACGTTCCGGTTCGTCAGCCGCGGCGACAGTGTGGTCCGCGTCGTGGTGTGCCCAGCGCTCATCGCGTCCAACCAATCAACGCCGCCCGCACTTCTGCGCGCTGCGGCGCGCCCATCGTTGCCTGACGCGTCATGCTGGCGCAATCCCGATAATCGCGCGCATACCGATTTCACCTACGCCGCACTCCCCGAGGCGGGAAAGTTCACCACGGTGCCCGAGCCCGACGCGCCGCGAATGCGCCTCGAGTCAGCGCCATCGCGCGACACCGTGCACGTCATCTGGTAGTTGGTGCGAGCAGACGTCAGGGACTGTTGTGACGAGCACTTCGGCTGGCAAACCAGGCGGCCAGCCCCCTCGCGCGCGATTCGCCCGGTGTCTCGCGAAAGAAGTCCGCGGAGGCAGTGCGTCCTGTCGCTTGCTCCGCTGGGCCAACCGCCGACGTCGCGGCACCGGAGGTCGACGAGGAGCCAGCAGGCGGCGTTCCTGTGTGGACTTCGACGGTGGGAACGACCGAACGCCGGATCAGTGTGATGCGAATCCGGTCGGCCATGTCGGCCTTGGTGCCCTTCGTTGGGATGTGGAGCGTTCGCGCCAGGGCGATCAGTTCGTCCTTTCGCCAGGCCCGGGCGTCGAACTCACCCAGCGAGAGCTCGGCAGGCGGAGGTGTGCTGTCGGCAGTCGGACGCATACCGGAAGGACGATCCGGGGGGCCGAAGCGTGACACGCGGCGGGCGCACTATTCGTCGTCCCGGAGCACGCGAAGCCCGGGAGTCTCGAGATCGTCCATCTGCCCGCTGCGTACGGCCCACAGGTAGCCGGCCAAGGCCACCCCAACGATCACCAGGGCCAGCGGTACGACAATGAAGAGCACACTCATCGAGGCTCCGGAGTGAATGTGTGGCCGAACCAGCTCGCGAGGACCACCGTCAGCGAACTGACCGGCATCAGGATTGCCGCCAGCAGCGGCGTAATGTGTCCGGTCATCGCCAGGCCAACTCCGACGGCGTTGTACCCGAACGCCCAGATGATGTTGCGACGAATCACCGACATCGATCGGCGTGCTCCCGCGTCCAGCGCCACCAGCGCCCCGAGCCCCTCGCGCGTCATCGCCACGTCGGCGGTGGCGAGCGACGCTTCCGCACCGCCATGCACGCCAATACCGACCGTGGCGGCGGCAATGGCGGCTGCGTCATTCACGCCATCGCCAACCATCGCTACGCACGGCGGTGCCTTGCCACCGCCTGCCCGTACAACCAGCGCCGCCACGTGTTTTGCCTTCTCTTCAGGGCTGGCCTCGGCAAAAATTTCGTCTGGCGCAAAGCCGAGCGAAGTTCCGATGCGGCGCGAAACAGCATCGGCATCACCGGAGAGGAGGATCGTCTTCCAACCACGTGTGCGGAGTGTGGCGAGCGATGCCGCCGCATCGGGTCGCACCGCGTCGCCGAAGGATGCGCGGCCTACGATCTCGCCATCGATTGCGATGACCACGGGAGTGTATTCGTCCGCCGTCGTACGTTCGCCCTGCCGCATCTGCGGCAGCTTCGATGCGATGAAGTTGGGCGAACCGAGCATGATCTGGTGACCATTGACCACACCAGCCACACCACCGCCGATCGTATGTTCGACCGAGGACGCAGTGGCGACGGGAACAGCACTCCAGGCGCGACGGAAGCCCGCGGCAATCGGATGTGTGGACGTCGCCTCGAGCGCCAGAATCACCGGTCGCAGCACGTCGTCCCCGTGCCATGTCACCAGCGTCGTCTCACCGAGGGTGAGGGTTCCGGTCTTGTCGAGGACAAGCCACCCGGGCCGGCTCAGCGACTCGAGTGCATCGCCGCCCTTGACGAAGATGCCGGCGCGCGCCGCTCGGCCGACCGCCGCACTCATCGCCAGCGGAGTCGCCAGCGCCAGCGCGCAGGGGCAGGTGGAGATCAGCAGCGCGATCGTGTTGTCCCATGCGGCGGTCGCGTCGCGACGCAGCCAGAGAAAGAAGGTCGCGGCCGCCAGTGACAGCACGACCAGGACCAGTCGAGACGCAAGGCGATCGGCCAGCAGGACCACCGGGGCGCGCCGGCGTGCGCCTTCGTCAACCTGGGCAAGGATGCGCGCCAGCCGGCTATCGTCGCCAGAGGCGGTCACGCGAACCTGCAATGCGGCGGATCGATTGAGTGTGCCGGCGAAGACGGTATCTCCGATTTCGACGCGAACGTCAGTCGACTCGCCGGTGAGTATCGCCCGATTGATTCGACTCTCTCCGGCCATCACCTCGCCGTCCACCGGGATGGTCTCACCGGCATGGACGGCGATCGTCGCACCAAGAGACACCGCATCAGCCGGCACCTCGAGCGTGGTGCCATCAACGGCGATCAGTCGCGCGGTGGCGGGGGTCAAGGCGAACAACTGCTCCGTAGCGTCGGAGGCAGCGCGTTGCCCACGCGCCTGCAGAAAACGGCCGACGAGGAGCAGAAACACGAGGACGCAGACGCCGTCGAAATAGATCGGCCCCGATCCGCTGATCGTGTTGATGGTGCCCCGTGTGGTTGCTGCGGCCAACGCCAGGGCGATTGGCACATCCATGTGCACGGTGCGCGCGCGCAATGCGGCCCACGCGCTGGTGAAGAACACCCGGCCGGGCCAGACCAGCGTCGGAATCGTCAGGCCAAGACTGATCCAGCGAAAGAGCGTCAGCGATGCGGGATCCATGGTGTTCAGCTCACCGGCGTAGAGCGCCACGGCCGCCAGCATGGCATTGGTCGCGATGGCACCGGCGACCCCGATGCGGATCAGCATGGCGCGATCATCGCGCCGGCGCATCGCTGCCCGCTCGCCGCCACGATACGGGTGCGGTGTATAGCCAAGGGCGTCCAGCGTGCGCGCAATCTCCGACAGGGCCGCCGCTGATGGATCCCACGTCACGGACACCCTGTTCTGTCGCACATCGAGTTCAGCGCGCACCACGCCGGTGACGAGCAGCGGAACGCGTTCGATCAGCCAGACGCAACTCGCGCAATGCACCCCTTCGAGTGCCAGCTCGACCCGGGCCTGGCCGTCGCCATCGACGGTGACGTAGCGCTCCTGGAACGCCTCGTGATCGAAATCGCTGAAGCCGCGGCCGGACGGTCGCACCGCCGCCCCGCGACGTTCGCTGAAGCGATGATACGCGCCCAGCCCGTGCGCGTTGATGAGCGCATAGGCGGTCGCACAGGCGCTGCAGCAGAACACGGGTACGTCGTCGGTGTCCGCGCCAAGGGTGGGCAGGCCACAATGCGTGCACTGTGCGCCCGTCGCGCTCGGGATGGTTGGGGCACCCACCATCGTCGCCATCAGCGTGTGGCCTCGTGCACATGCGCACCGCTGGCGTCCAGTCGCACCGCTGGCATCAGCAGATGCGACGCCAGTTGTCCGAGGCCGAGCACCAGTACCAGTGACGCGCTGGCCAGTGGCCAGCGAACAGAAGCCAGCGGGCCAAAGCGCCGAACGCCGGCCGTCACGGCGCTCAGCATCGGCACCGTGCCGGCCCAGAACACCGCCATCACCACCGCCCCTCGCAGCGGTGCGCCAGTGCCCATTGCGGTCGCGACGAACGCCCAGAGCCAGCCACAGGGTAGAAGTCCGGTGGTCAGGCCGATGGCGGTGGCCCGCGCGCGTGGATCCCACTGCGCGGTGCGCGCCAACTGCCGTCCGAGAATCCCACCCCACCGCGTCGCGCCAGCGAACTGCCGTGCGTGCAGCGCGGAACGCAGTTGGACCGTGCCCCACACGATCAGCGCGCCGCTGGTGACGAGTGTTGCACTGCGCTGCACATCGGCGAGCAGCCCAGCCGCGTTGAGCCCAGCACCGAATGCGCCCCCCACCGCGCCGAGCATCAGGTACGCGAGCAGCCGGCCCCCGTGGTACCATGCGCCTCGTCGTGCCGCGCCATTGGCCAGACACGCGAAGGCACTGCACATCGCGCCACAATGAATGGAGCCGAGAAGGCTCGCCACCAGAACGCCGGCCAGCAGCGTCACTGCAACTCCGTCCGCAGCTTCGCGGTGAACACATCCGCGCCGCGCACGGCACGGACGCGGACTTCCCAGAGTCCGGCACCGGCATCAGCAATCGTTGCGCTGTAGGCCAGACCGGTTGGCGCGAGTGTCAACCGGTCGATGATGCTCGCATGCGCAACCGCGAGTGCCTCCACCTGGACCGTGTCGACCTCGAGGGCGGCTCCAAGTGAGTCGACCAGCGCGATCTGCAGCGATGCGCTGCGGCCGCCGCCGCGCGTGAGTGTGGCGGCGGCGCCCCACCCCAGCGCGCGATCGCGCCGCGACTGCGCCATGGTCGAGTCCCAGTTCACGGCGCGCGCGTAGTAGTCGGGCTCCACCGCGTAGTGAGGATCGCTGCCCGCCAGGCGCGCCATCCAGACGCCGAAGCCCATCTGTGCGACGAGGACGGTGACGATGATGATCGGCCAGCGGCGTGATTCGGGGATTGCGAGGTTCATCGGGGTCCCGTCGACGTGCGTGATGGGCCAAGGAGGACGAAGGGGAGGTCGCTCGCAAAGGCATCGCCATCGCTGACGCGCACCGTGATCGCGTGTCGACCGTCGCGGAAGACCGACATCGGTGCAAGCAGAAACAGGCTTGTGGTACGCTGTGCGCCGGCGGCAATGGTGAGCGGCAATTCTGGTGCGATGACGGTTCCGCCATCGAGCCCGGTGACGGTGGCCGTGTACCGCTGCGTCGAGTTCGATCGATTCACGATCTTGACGCGTAACTGATTTGCGATGCGCCCATCATCTTCGATCCGATACGGCTCCGAGCTCGAACGCAGCAGGATGACCTCGGCTGCCTTCCGGGTAGACAGTGTGATCGCGAGGAGACTGAGGGTTGTCAAAAGCGCGAGCGAATAGATCACGACTCGCGGGCGCAGGAGCCCGCTCTGCCGGCCTGCCAACCCTTCCTGCGAGGCGTAGCGAATCAAGCCCTTCGGCTTCTGCAGCGCCTCCATCACGTGGTCACACGCGTCCATGCACTGGGTACAGTGCACGCACTCCATCTGGAGGCCGTTGCGGATGTCGATGCCGGTTGGGCAGGTGAAGACGCAGGCATTGCAGGAAACGCAGTCACCCGCATCCGGCCCGCGTTCCTTGCCAGCGCGACGCGGCTCGCCGCGTGTGGCGTCGTAGGCCACGATCAGCGATCGTTTGTCGATGAGTGCCGACTGCCAGCGCCCGTAGGGGCAGGCGATGAGGCACGTCTGTTCACGGAACCAACCGAAGTCGATGAAGATCAACGCCGTCGTCACCGCCATCACCAGAAATGGCGTCGGGTGCTCAGCGGGCGACAATCGAACCCATTCTGCCAACGTATCGGTCCCGACGAAATACGCGAGAAAGGTGTGGGCGAGACCGAGGCAGAGCGGGATGTAGATCAGGTACTTGAGCACGCGGCGTGGTGACATCACGCCGCGCGCCTTGTCGAGTGCCAGCGAGCCGCTGCGCCCGCCTTCGAGCAGTCGCTCGATGGGGCGGAAGACGAACTCCATGTAGACGGTCTGTGGGCATCCCCATCCGCACCACACGCGACCGAACAGCGCCGAGAACAGGAACATCGCGATGACTGCGCTGCCAAGCAGCAGCATCAGGATCAGCGTGTCGGTTGGCAGAAAGGTGGTGCCGAGCAGCGTGAATTCGCGACGCGGCACGTTGAGCAGGATCAGTGGCTTGCCCAACCATCGCAGATGCGGAAGCGTGACGAAGAATGCGATCAGCGCGTAGCCCACCACCATCCGTCGCTTCCACCACGTACCCTCCGACACTCGAGGGCGGATCCAGAACCGGGACCCGTCCTCGTTCAATGTGGGAAGGACACGCCCTGCCGCGCGAGGAGCACTCACCGCGGAACGACCACGCCCTGCGGCTCTTTCGGCTTGGCGGGCGTCGTGCCGTGCAACGTCCAGACATAGGCGACCACTTCCTCGACCTCGTCCGACTTGAGGATCTTGCCCCACGCCGGCATGCCCTTGGCCAGCACGCCGTTGACGATGGTGCCGTAGATGGAGTCGATGGAGCCGCCATGCAGCCAGGCGTCGTCCGTCAGGTTGGGGCCGATCACGCCGCCGCCATCGGCGGCATGGCACACGGCGCATCGCGCGGCATACACGATCTTGCCTTGCGCCACCTCCTCCGGTCGCGTCGCCGCCGCGAGCAACGTCGGGACGTCTCCGCCCGCGTTGTGTTCAGGATGCGCCGCGCGGAACGCGGCCATATCCTCGGCGTACTCCGCCTCGCGCCCCTTGCCGACGCCGGTATTGGCAGGGTTGATGTAGTAGAAGATCGAAAAGGCGATCGTGATCCAGAACGTGAACACCCACCACGCCGGCATCGGATTGTCATACTCCTGAATGCCGTCGTACGAGTGCTCGATCAGGCGATCGCGCTCATTCGGATTGGTCACCGGGACTCCGTGGTGGTGGTCGATGCATCATCGAGTGGGATCTGCGCGGCCTCATGCCACCAGGCCTGGTGGCTGGGCCACCAGACCCAGCCCACCAGTGCGAGGAAAGCGCCGAAGAAGAGGATCAGCGCGACGATGGCGTAGCCGGACAGGCCGGCGCCACTCATCAGGTCCGTGAGGCTCATGGGGTCCGCCGTGCGGCCAGCGCCGCCGTCGGTGACGGCGCGGCGGCTTTCGCGCTGGCGAGCTTGATGTCCTGCCCGAGGCGTTGGATGTACGCGACGATCGCGACGATGTCCTGTTCCGCCAGGTTCGCGGGGCCACCGTTTTTCTCGATGTCCGCGGCAACGATCCCTGCCTGCTCGCGCGCCATCGATTCGGCCTTCGTCACGGCATCGCCATACGGCACCCCGAGCATCGCCATCGCATTCACCCGAGGCTGGATGACCGACCAGTTGATCTTGTCTTTCAGAAAGTGCGGGTACGCCGGCATCAGGGAACCGGTCACGATGTCACGCGGGTTGTTGAAGTGTGTGACGTGCCACAGGTTGGGATATTTTCCTCCTTCGCGGGCCAGATCCGGGCCGTTGCGCTTGGAGCCCCAGAGAAACGGGTGATCGTAGACGCTCTCGCCGGGCTTGGAGTATTCGCCGTAGCGCTCCGTCTCGTACCGCAGTGGACGGATCTGCTGTGAGTGACAGTTGAAACAGCCCTCGCGGATGTACATGTCGCGTCCATAGAGTTCGAGCGGTGTGTATGGCTTCACGCTCGCGATCGTGGGAACGTTCGACTTGATCAGGAAGGTCGGAATGATCTCGAACAGCGAGGCAACCGCGACGGCCACCGTGACCAGCACCGTGAACGTCACCGGCATCGCTTCCCATTTCCGGTGATAGCGCATGGCGCGCACCCAGCCGATCAGGCCCTCGCCGGCCGGGGCAGGGACGACCGGCTCCTTCCACTGCTTCGTCAGTGGTGCCGCATGGATCACCGGCACCTCGTACACAGCGGGGCGCGCACGCCACGTCATGAAGATGTTCCACGCCAGCATGAACACGCCGACCACGTACAGTGAGCCGCCGACCACGCGGACCCAATACATCGGCAACAGCCGCACCACGGTCTCGATGAAGTCAGGGTACATGAGGCGGCCGGTCTCATCGAAGGCGCGCCACATCAACCCCTGCGTGACCCCAGCCGAGTAGATCGAGACGACGTAAAGAATGATGCCGAACGTTCCGATCCAGAAGTGCAGCTCCGCCAGCCGCTTGCTGTAGAGCGGCGCCTGGAAGAGTCGTGGCAGCAGCCAGTAGATCATGCCGAAGGTGATGAAGCCATTCCAGCCGAGCGCCCCAGTGTGCACATGCGCGATGATCCAGTCACTGTAGTGCGCCAGTGCATTCACGCTCTTGACCGACAGCATCGGCCCCTCGAACGTCGACATGCCATAGGCCGTGATGCCGATCACGAAGAACTTGAGGATGGGATCATTCACCACCTTGTGCCAGCCGCCCCGCAGCGTGAGCAGGCCGTTGATCATGCCGCCCCAGCTCGGAGCCCAGAGCATTACCGAGAACACCATGCCCAGCGATCCCGCCCACTCCGGCAGTGCGGTGTAATGGAGGTGGTGCGGCCCGGCCCAGATGTACATGAATACCAGCGACCAGAAATGCAGAATCGAGAGGCGGTAGCTGAACACCGGCCCCTCGGCTGCCTTCGGCATGAAGTAGTACATCAGGCCGAGGAATGGCGTCGTCAGAAAGAAGGCGACCGCGTTGTGGCCATACCACCACTGCATGAATGCATCCTGCACGCCGGCGTAGATGCTGTAGCTCTTCAGGGGGCCTGCCGGGATCGACAGGTTGTTGAAGATGTGCAGGATTGCGACGGTGATGATCGACGCCAGATAGAACCAGAGTGCCACATAGAGGTGGCGCTCCCGTCGCTTGATCAGGGTGCCGATGAAGTTCACGGCGAATACCACCCAGATGATGGCGATCGCGATGTCGATCGGCCATTCCAGCTCGGCGTATTCCTTCGCCTGCGTGAAGCCGAAGGGCAGGGTCAGCGCGGCGGCAAGGATGATCGCCTGCCAGCCCCAGAAGTGAATCTTGCTCAGCGCATCGCTGAACATCCGGGCTTTCAGCAGCCGCTGGGTGGAGTAGTAGCAGCCGCAAAAGAAGGCGTTGCCACCAAAGGCGAAGATGACGGCGTTGGTGTGCAGGGGGCGCAGGCGACCGAAGCTCGTGAATGGCAGGCCGAGGTTGAACATCGGATCCGCCAATTGCAGCGCGATCAGCACGCCGACCAGCATGCCGATGGCGCCCCAGGCCACGCAGGCCACCAGGAACTTCCGAACGATGGCGTCGTCGTAGGAGAACGCGTCGAGGGGCGTTGTCGCGCTCGGGGGAGCAGCCGCAACAGCGGTCATCGGCGAAGACCTCGTAAGGCAAAAGGGACGGTCACCCGGCGGAGCGCACGGATGACCGTCCCAGTATCTCTGGCCGAGGGTCGCTGGACTGTCAGGGGATACCTGTCAGGCTGGGAGGTATTCCCGACACCACTGTGGGGGAATCCCCTACATCTGCGTTTCCTCGTCGAGCAGCCCGAGTCGGACCGCGAACCGAACGTAGTCCGGCCGATGCGCGAGCCCGATCTTTTCGTGGATGCGCTGCTTGTAGGTGTCCACCGTCTTGGCACTGATGTTGAGTTGCGCACCGATGTCGGGCCCGGTGTACCCCGCCGCGACCAGCCGAAGGATGGACCGTTCGCGTTCCGACAGCGAGTCGTACTGCGTCTGCTCCGCCACCCGGTGTTCGCGCTTCTTCAGCTCCTTCGCCAGCGCGCGGACCGCGCCGAGCCGGAGGTACTGGTCGCCGCGGGCAACCATGCGGACGGCATCCACCAACTCACGGTCTGCTGCATTCTTCACCAGATAGCCGCTGGCACCGGCCTCCAGCAGGGGCACCAGATATTCATCCTCGGCGTGCATGGTGAGGATCAGGATGCGAGCCGGACATGCGAGGCGCTGGAGTTCGCGCGTGGCCGCTGCCCCGTCCATCACATCCATACTCAGGTCCATGACCACGACATCCGGCTTCAGCCGCATCGCGGTGTCCACGGCTTCGCGGCCATTGCGCGCCTCGCCGATGACAGTGATGTCCGGGGCCGTCTGCAGGACTGCCTTGAGCCCATAGCGTACGACGGCATGATCGTCCGCCAGCAACACTGTGATGATATCGTCGTCCATGGTGACCTCCAGGTCAGCCACAAGTGTGCAGGAGCCGACCCCCGTCCGGTGTCAGGCGATGTCGGACATCTTCGCTGCTCCGGGAAGTTACCATTGGCCCCATGACCCATCGACCCGTTTCCGACCACCTCCTCGCCCGAATCCTCCACATCGCATCGGACGCGATCATCTGTGTGGACAGCCACCAGGCAATCTGCTTCTTCAACGACGGCGCCACCCGGATGTTCGGCTACGACGCAGAGGAGGTCATCGGCCGGCCATTGTCCCTGCTGATGCCAAGTCGTTTCCATCACGGCCATGTGCACCATATGCGGGCGTTCGGCCAGAGCGGACGTGCAGCGCGTAACATGTCCGAACGATCGCCGATTTTCGGGCTCCGGAAGTCCGGCGATGAATTCTCGGCCGAAGCGGCCATCTCCCATATCGCGCAGGACGACGGCAGCGTGGTGTTTGCGGTCG
The DNA here is from genome assembly GCA_038215035.1 of Gemmatimonadales bacterium. Classification (GTDB taxonomy): domain Bacteria; phylum Gemmatimonadota; class Gemmatimonadetes; order Gemmatimonadales; family Gemmatimonadaceae; genus JACMLX01. The sequence continues at coordinate 87,192 of JBBQRH010000001.1, forward strand.
TGATGCGTGATGTCTCTGAGCAGCGAAAGATCGAGGCGTTGGTCCAGCGGTCGCTCTCCGACGCTGAAATGGCGGTCCGGGACCGTGATGACCTGCTCGGCCTCGTGTCGCACGACCTGAGAAATCCCGTCAACGCCATCAAGATGCTTGCCTCGGCGCTGCTCAGATTTCCGGCCGAGGCGGCGGCGACCGCCATGCCGCCCGAAGCCGCGCAGCATGCGAGTGTGATGTTGCAGGCCGCGACTCAGATGGACACGCTCATTCAGGATCTGCTCGACGCGACCCGGCTCGAACGCGGGCAGCTACACATCCTGCAGCGGGCATCGGCGATCGGCCCACTGATGGCCACGACCGCCGACCTGCTGGCATCGCTGGCGAACGCTCAGGGGGTTTCCTTGGAGACGGAGCTCGAGGCGGGACTCCCCATGGTCGACATCGACCCGGACCGGATCACCCAGGTCTTGTCCAACCTCGTTGGCAACGCCATCAAATTTACGCCACAAGGAGGTCACGTCCGAATGCGGGCGATCCGGCACCTCGACGGTGTGCTCGTGACCGTGCAGGATACCGGAATCGGCATCTCGCCAGACGACCTGCCATTTGTGTTCGATCGATTCTGGCAGAGCAGGCGGACCGATCGCTCTGGCGCCGGCCTTGGACTCGCGATCGCCCGCGGTATCGTGCGCGCGCATGGCGGTACACTGTCTCTCGAAAGTGAGGTTGGCCGAGGGACGTCGGCGCTGCTCACGCTGCCGGCCGCCGGGAATTCGCCGGCCGGATCTGCACTCCGATCGTAGCGCGCCCTTCAGATACCTGGCGCGCTCTGGACCGGACCGCGCTGGATACGCCGACGCGGCACCGGTACCTGGTGCAATCGCTGCCGCCCGGCTTCCCGTCGCTGAGGCAGCGTTGACCGCGGACCGGGTACTTTCAGGTTGTCATCACTGTACGCGTCGGCGCCGATAGCGCCCGTCCACGCGCCACTGCGCCGTGCGCCAGAGCAGGCGAGCAATGGCCACCGCCCCGTCGCGCCCACGTGGTGCAGTGTCGGCGAGCTCGATGGTTGCGCCGTACGTGATCCGCCGGAACTCGGTGTGGGCGCCGAGAATGACCGGGTCGCTCGGCGTTTCAGAGAAGCGCGCGATGACGAATCTGGCGGCACACCCGGCCGAACCCGGCGAAGGCAGGATCGCAGTTTCCCGGGTCAGGATGATTTCATCGCCATATGAGTCGAAGGCCAATCCGGGGCTGACGATGATCCGCCCGCCATGGCTCCGCGCGTCGAGTCCGTCGACGACGCCCCAGCCGTGCAGCAGACGGTTGTGAAGCCTGGCCCGGTCCCGCTGGTAGACCTGCTCAGCGCGCAGATCGTCGGCGCTCAGCAATTGACCGGCGAGAAAATTCGGGCGCGTCAGCTCGGGCAGGTCCGATGCAGGCATGGGGCTCATGCGAAAAATCCTTGGGGTTATGGTCGGCGCAGATCCACTCTGGTACCGAGCGGGAGCCTGTTGAGAAGCCAGCTGATGACGTCGTCGTATGCGACTGGAGCATGCCGGTGTCGGTCGGTCCCTGCTATCTTCACCGCAAGGGCAGCCAATCACAAACCTACAACGCTCGTAGATATGTCACGGATCGCCGTCCTCGGTATGGGGTTGCTCGGCAGCGGGATGGCGGAAGGACTGCTGTCACGTGGCGGGAATCAGGTCGTCGTCTGGAATCGCACGCCGTCCAAGACGGATGCGCTGGTGGTGCTCGGTGCGACTGCAGCGGAGTCGCCGGCCGAAGCCGTGCGTGGCGCCGAACGTGTCCATCTGGTGCTGCTCGACGACGATTCGGTGGATGACGCCATTGCAAACTTTCAGGCAGCGCTGCACCCGGATGCAATCATCATCGACCATACGACCAATCTGCCAGCGCGCACGGCCGCCCGCGCGGTAGCGCTCGATGCCGCCGGCATACAGTATCTCCACGCGCCGGTGATGATGGGCCCCGGTGCGGCGCGTACGGCGAAGGGCATGATGCTGGTGGCGGGTCCTGCCGCGCGTGTTGCAGTGGTACACACCGCGCTGGCCGAAATGACCGGTGAATTGTGGCACGTCGGCGAGCGTGCAGATCTGGCCGCGGCCTATAAGCTGTTCGGCAATGCCGCGGCGCTCTCGGTGGTCGGAGTGCTGGCGGACGTGATGCACATGGCAGATGCCGCTGGCGTTGAGCGGACCGGTGTGCTCGAGATGCTGGCGAAGGTGAATCTCAATGGTCCGCTCGGCATGCGCGGCGCGATGATGGTCTCAGGGACATACGAGCCGAATTTCACCCTCGATGTCGCGCGCAAGGATTTGCGCCTCATGCTCGAGACCGGAGCGCCGTCCACCATGCCAATGTTGTCGGCGCTGGCGGCGCGGATGGATGAGCGCATCGAGGCGGGGCAGGCAAAGGAAGACTTCGCGATTCTGGGGAAGGCATAGTCAACGCAAGCGCTGGCGGTCTGCAGCGCGAGATAGGATGTGACCGATGCCCACCAGCCCTGAACTCCTCTTTGCTGCCAACCTCGCCGTCGCCGCGCTCGTCGGTCTTGCGGTGGGGTTCGAGCGCGAACGGACCGGGCATACGGAAGGTCCCGACGGACGCTTCGCCGGCGTCCGGACGTTCTTCATGCTCGGGCTGCTCGGTGGCATTGGCGGGCACCTTCTTCAAGAAGGAAATGCTCTGGCGGCCGTCGTGCTGCTCGCCGCGGGAGGTGTGCTCAGTGTGCTGGCCTATGCGCTGGCGGTGAGGCGTGCCGGCGCCACGACCGATGGAACGACCGAGACGGCGGCGATCCTGGTGCTCGCGATGGCAACGTTGGCGGGCATGGGCCATCGTGCCGTTGCCGCCGGTGTTGGGACGCTCGTTGTCGCTGCGCTGGTTGGCAAGGCCCAGATTCACGGTGTACTCGAACGGCTTGGCGAAGGCGAACTGACCGGCGCCCTGCAGTTTGCGGTGCTGGCACTCGTCGTCTTGCCACTGCTGCCGAACGGCACATGGGGCCCTTGGGGCGGCGTGAATCCGCGAGAGCTCTGGATCATCGTGCTCATCTTCTGCGCGGTGAACTATGGCGGATTTCTGTTGCAACGATGGGTCGGCGCGTCCCGAGGATACGCGTTGATGGGAATGCTCGGCGGCCTTGTCTCGAGCACCGCGGTCACGTTGCAGTTCGCGCGGCGCAGCAGGGCAGAGCCAGAGCTCGCGGCGTCGCTGGGTCTCGGCATCGCCGCCGCGTGCACCGTGCTGATCGTGCGCGTTGCCGTCGTCACGGCTGTACTCAGCCCCGTGGTCGCGACAGCGCTGATCCCATACTTCGTGCTTCCGTTCCTGGTTGGTGCGTTGGTGGTTGGCCTGGCGCTCTGGAAGCTGCCCAAGGGCGCCGAGGGACAGCCTTCCGCCGCGCTCCAGTCCCCTCTGCGCATCGGCACGGCGCTGCAGCTCGCGCTTGCCTTCCAGGTGGCCATTTTCGCGATCCGTATCTCGCAGAAGACTTTCGGGAATGCCGGTGTCCTAACCTCTGCGTTTCTCCTCGGGCTGACCGATATGGACGCGCTGACATTCACCATGGCCCGACTCGGCAGCACCCCCGACGCGAGCGCGCTGGCTGCACGAGCGATCGCCGTCGGGATGCTGGCAAACACCGGACTGAAAGGCACGATGGCGATGATGCTGGGCACACGAGAGCTCCGCCTGATTGGTGGCGGTAGTCTCGCGGCACTCGGAATCGCGAGTGGCATCGGTCTCTGGCTCGGCCGATGATCGCGCCGATTGATCTTGCGGTGATGGCTCCGCCGATCGATGGCACGTCATGAGAAGCGTCATCATTGCTGGAGCGTTCGTTCTGGCAGTCGGATCGTGCGCCGCGAGGAGTGCCGGACCAGGCGGCGCCGGCCAGCCATTCGACTCTCGCGCGCGCGTGTCGCGTAACCACGCGCGTGAATCGTGTCCGGACACGCGGCCTACTGGCGGCGCCAATCGCGAGCTGGATGGAGAGGCACGCGAGCAGGCCATTCGCCGGCCGGACTTCTCGCCGCCACCGGATGCACAGAGCGTAGCGAGCCTGGTGCAGCACTTCGATGCCAGTTTGCTTGCCTACTGGATCGCGGCGGCAGCGTCAGGCGAACGCGTGATGCGCGTGCCGGCGCGTCGAACCCGCACGCTGCGACAACCGACGTTCGTGCTCTGCGGCTATCGTCGCGATGCGTTGGTGCGGAGCTTTGCGATAGGGGATTCCATCGAACCGAGCGCGCTGGAGCGACTTGCGAGCGAGATGCGTCCGGTGGTCAGCGGCCGCCTCACCGCGCTGATCGACTCCTCCATGCCCGTCTCGGTTGCGACCGCCGTCAGCGATACGTTGACTCGGCTGGGGCAGTTGCTCGGCGTCAGCGAGGAGACTCCGGTGCTGGCATTCTTCTTCGCCAATCAGGACCAGTTTGCTGCACGATTCCCAGTCGGTTGGGTCGATGGCGTCTTTTCAGACTGGACGCTGGCAGAGGCTGGGATCGGGGCGGCGGTCTTCGCCGCGTCGCGCGGCAACGGGATCGCCTCGCACGAGCTGGTGCACGTCGTGCTGAAAGGAGTGCACACCCAGGTCGATGTGCGTGGATCGAGCATCCCGTACGTCGCGGAGGAGGCGCTGGCGCGCACGATTGGTGGCTCGCGAGGACGGTCGTATGGTGAATTGCTCGGCCCCCCGATCTCGGTGCTCGATGCGCGCCGGCTGATCGCCACGCAGATGCAGGACGCCGCATTGAGCAAGGTGCGCTTCGATGCCCGACGCCCGTACGAGCCAGCCGTCGACGCCCTCGGCGCTGCATATCGTGTGGCGCTGTCCGCATGTCGTGCCTTCCCAGCCGATCTGCTCGATGCCCGTGCCGTCACGACGCTGTCGGCGGCAGTGAACCGGCTGGCCATCCACCTGCGGATCACCCCTGATGCCGCCGTCGATTCAATGGCGGTGCGTCTTGCAGCACCAGGGAATGTGTTCGAGCCCACGTTCCGTCGAGCGGAGGGTCGGCGGCTGGCATGCGAACCGTATGCTGTTCCGCTCGAGCGCGCACATCCGCCGTGATCAACGGCTGAGTCGCGCCCCGACAAGTTGGGCCAGCGCGCCGAGCGTCGTCTGCGCGGCGTTCAAGCCAAGCCGAAAGTCCTTGTCCGTGAAGGTCGAGAACATGTCCGTCGGCTGGTGCCAGTGAGGGTCCCAGCCGCTGCCGATCTGGGATCCGCGCTCGTTCTCACGCAGACTGATTGCGGCGACCAGATCCTGGAATGGCCCAGAGTCGGTGTTCGTCATGTGCGGGCCAACCGACGCAGGGTAGTCGGTGGCAAACTTCTCATTGGCACCATGGAGAATCCATGCCAGTGCCTGCGATTGCACGGCGAACTTCGAGTTCGACTGGAATTCAATGTTGACGTCGGCTTCCTGGCGTTGCTCCTTGGTCATCGTACTGTCCGGTCGTGGCATGCCATGATCGAACAGCATCATGTCGTGCTGAATCATGCCCAACCACTTTGGCTCCGGATACTTGCCGGATCCCGCAGGCATTTCCTGGCCCTGCAGTGCCGCCCGTTGCGCAACGTAAGCACGCGCGCCGTTCAGCCCGGTTTCTTCATTGTTCCAGAGAATGAATCGAATCGAGCGGTCCGTGCGAACATCGGGACTGCTGAACACGCGTGCGAGTTCCATCACCAACGCCGTGCCCGATCCATCGTCATTAGCGGCCTCGCCCCAGCCAATGCCGTCCATGTGCGCACCGACGATGTACATCTCCTCAGGGTGCGTCGTCCCGATCTTCGTGCAGTACACTTCTTGCCGTTCGCCCGGTGTGCTTGGCTGCGAGTTCAGGGCTCGCAGGCGTGCATCGGGTTGCCGCAGCGAGTCGGTGTTGACTCCCGTGCGCGTGCGGATGCCGCGTGACCGACCGCCCCCCTGCTCGCGGCGGACGCCTGATGCAACCGGCGGCGGGCCAGCTGGTCGCGCGGTCGGGGTTGGAGGCTGGAAGTCGTAGGTGATCCGCTCCGTATTGGTGCACCCGTAGCTCTTGAGCTGCGCCTCGATCCAGTCGATCGCCTGACGGTTGCGATCGGTGCCTTGCCGGCGATCTCCGAATGCGGTCAGTCCCTTGATAGTTGCCTTGTACCGATCGAAGTCGAGCCGACCGACCATTGAGCGGATCATCGCCTCGGCAGAATCAGCAGTACCGGCGGCAGGAGTCCCCTGCGCCGCGACTGACGGCGGGACGACGACGAGCCAAATCAGAGCGACGGCGGTGGAAACGCGACGGAGTGGCTGGTGCATTGACGGAGCGGAGGAAGATGGATCGGACGGCTGTCCATACGAAACTGCGCCATCCGCTGGGGTGACGCCAGAGACCAGAGTCGAGGCAGTCACGATTGCCATACGCGACGGCAGTCGTCTGTGCTGACGTTGATCAGGGCTGGCTGCCATGGCCTCGGGCCCGCAGTCAAGCCGGCCGCCCCAATGCTGAGCGGGTCGACCTCGATGAGATCGACCCGCTCAGGTTTGCACGCGGCGTGATGGTAACTGCGGTCAGCTCAACATCACCAGCAGCTGTCCCCCGTCGTGGGCGACTCGCAGCACTTGGTCCACGCCGCCAGTGTTGCTCGCAACCTCGATCCGCGTCACACCGGCGACATGGTGCGTCATGTGCATGCCCTTCAGCGTGGATGTTCCGAACATCAACGATGCGCTGTTGTCTCGGCGATCGTAGGTTGCGCCGGCAAGCTGCAGGTCGTGGCCAAGGACCTGCGCACCCAGCGCGGCCTGATCCACTTCAACCGTGCACCGTCGTCCCGCATTGCGCGTGGTGAATTCGGACAGCTCCGAGTCGAAGTTCTGAAGCGAAAAAGTTCTTGTATGTGCGTTCGGAATCGTTTGCGCACGGGCAGCCGCCATCGTTCGTGCCGACCCGGGAACCGCCAGCACGGAACATGGTGCCCGCCGGATCAGCGTCGCCGCGACGCTGCCGAGCAACATACGGCGGATGAACCCGTAGCCGTGCGTTGCGGTGACCACCATGTCCGCTTGCTTCTCGGCCAGAAATGCCAGGAGTTGGTCGGGCGCGCTGCCAGTGAGGATCACACTCTCGATGTGCAGCTTGTCACCTTGGAGGCGCGAGCGCATCTGAGTGAAGGCCGCTTCGGACTGCTCACGATAGACCTCGGCGCGTGCCTTGAGGAACGGCACCGACTCGTCGAATGGCGGTCCGACATGCAGCAGCCACACTTCCGCGTCGGGCGCCACGACCCGCATTGCCACCTGTGCCGCATACAGGCTGAAGGGACTGAAGTCGGTGGCGATCACCACGCGTCGTGGTGGCGACGTCAAACTCTCTTCGACCGCCAGAACCGGTGCATCACCGAGCTGCAGCATGCGAAGCACCGACTCTCCGCCAAACATGCGGTCGAGGCCGGAATGGCGTCCGCGTCCGACGACGACCAGCTGCGAGTTCATCGCGCCGGCCGCGGCAGCGATTTCGCGGGCGGGGTCACCAGTCTTCACCGTCACTGGCCACGCCGCCGTGGAGGAAACCATCCGGATCAGCTGGGCGCGTGTCGCCGCCTCACGTGCGTTCTCCGAGTCCAGGGCCGGCTCCATCGATATGACGAGGCCGTCCACACCGTAGATGGGTGTGTTGACCGGCTGGAGGACGCTGAGCACGGTGACGTCAGTGTGCATGCGGGAAGCCAGATTGAAGGCGAGCGGGAAGGCCGCGTCCGAGTCGGGTGACGTATCGGTCGCGACGAGGATTGGCCCGCCTGGAAGCAACGTCGGTTCGACTGCCGCGAGGACTTCCGGAGTAGTGTGCATCGTGGTGGACATTGTGAGCTCCGGTCTGAGGTATGGGGTGCAGACGACGTCGTGATACGTGCCGCGCAAGAAAGCGCGCTGCCGGACACCGGATCTGCACAGGGAAGGGTGCTGTGCTGCCGTGTCGCCGCCTATCGGGTATTGCCTGACACACCGACCTCAGTATCCTGCTCAGACTGAGTGGAATGGTCGCCGTCTTCAGCCTTCCCGGCCGGTCTACGCACGCTTCGCCGAGCGAGGCCGAATGGCGCCGGAAGGCCTGACCTATGTCAACAGCTGGACGACGGACGACCTGCGGCGGTGTTACCAGGTGATGGAGTGCGCCGATCGATCGCTGCTCGAGGCCTGGATGGCAAAGTGGCACGACATCGTCGACTTCGAGGTGGTGCAGGTGATGACGTCGCCACAGTTTGCGGCAGCCGTCGCGGCGCTGGGTCCAGCTGAAGCGGAGTAGTGGAGCGCGTGTGTTGAGTCCGTCGACAAACCGGCTGGCGTGCCGGTCAGCGCTCAGACGCTCAAGGGTGTTGCCTGCAGTATGCACCGCCGTCGCACGAGACAGGTACAAAGACTTCTGCCTGGATGCGCCAGGTGCCATTCGTGTTGCGCCACTGCGCGAGGTAGGTGCCGGTGATGCGTACCGGTCCATCGGGATCGGTCCAGGTACCGGTCCACTCGCCTTCTTCGGATGCAACTTGCCATGCGTCGAACACGAGGATGCGTGTCGTCGCTCGTACCCACTTCGTATCAGGGCGACGAGCGAAGGCCGCGGCCATGGAGTTCACGTTGGCGTCGGCGCCGGCGGCCTGGGCGCCGGTCGATGCCACGACATGAACGTCGGGCATCCATTCACGAGCGATGGCCGCGGTGTCGTGTGCCGCGATGGCCGTGTTGGAGCGCGCACGCGCGGCGCTGATGGCGGCGATGGCGGAGGCTGACATGCGTCCAGCTCGGGAAGGGGGAGTCGTGGTTGCGCAGGCAGCGACCAGCGCCGCGCATGCCAGGAGAATCGCCGCGGGTCGGACACTCGCGCGGCCCGTGGCAGAGCAGGAGATGGTAAGCGACATGTGGCGAAGAATAGCGCGACGATCTCGATTGCGAACGATTGCATTCCGAGCCGTACCCGGTGGTCCGCTGAGCGGCTCGGCTGTCAGTGGATTGCGGGTGGTACCCGTCAGTGGGATCTAGTGGCGGGATACCGTATCCGCCTGCGCGACTCGCATCGCAGTCGCTTTCGCGGTTTGCCCAAGGGAATCGTAGATCTGTACCAGATCGGAGCGCGCATTCTTCAACCAGCTGGCAGCTGGGCTCATCTGCGGCACCAGAATGTCGAGGCCCGCCGCGCTCTCGCGCTCGGCATCACTGAACTTTCCTTGGCGCATCAACACGCGTCCGAGCTTGACCCGGGCAATACCAATGTCCACGTGCGTCGGCGCCACCGTCTGGCCAAAGACGCCAATCGCATCTCGAATGTAGCGTTCCGCCTGGATGTTGTCGCCACGCGCCGCGAAGACGCTGCCTCGATTGGCGAGCGCGGTTGCGAGCAGATTGTGTGGTCGCTTGAATACTGCGCGATAAATGTCGGCGTTGCGCGCAAAATAGGCGTCGGCGTCATCGAACTTCTTTTCCCGCAAGGCCATGATGCCGAGTTCATTCACGGTAGACGCGACCTTCGGGCTGACCCGTCCATAGACGCGCTCCTGGATCGCGAGTGCCTGCTTCACGAGTGGCACCGCCTCGGTGAAGCGCGTCTGCGCTACCAGCGCCCGGCCCAGCATCGTCAGCGCTGATGCCGTTCGCGGATCCTCGGGCCCATAGACGAATTGAATGATCTTCAGTCCATCCCGGTCAAAGCGTTCCGCCTCCGCGTACTCGGCGCGCTGAAAGCGAACGGCGCCCAGGTTGATGAGCGCATCGGCCACCAACGGATGCCGATCGCCATAGAGTGCCCGCGCCACCGTCATGCTCTGCCGGAAGAGGGAATCGGCCCCGTCGTAGTCGCCGGCGTAAAAGAAATCGTTGCCCAGCTGCGTGGCAGCAGTCACAACATCAGGCGATATCGGCGCAATCGCCGTGTGAAGGCGGAGTGCTTCGCGCATTACGGTGATTGCGTCGGCATAAGTAGCGCGTTCCTCGAGTACGCGGCCGAGTGCGGTGGTTGCGACCGCGATGTCGAGGTGGCCTGCGGGGCGGACCCGCTGGCTCAGTGCCAGCCCGTCGCGCACGAGTTGCTCCGCTTCGGGCAGTCGGCTCTGCTCGACGCGCAACAGGCCGATGGCAACCAGTGATCGCGCCACATCCGGATGGTCTGCTGCGAGCCGTCGCCGTGAGCGGAGCGCTTGCTGAAACAGTGTGTCGGCGCGGTCAAGCCGGCCAAGCTTCTGAAAGATGCCACCCAGCGTCTGGTACAATTCGGCCTGGACCACCGGTTCCGCGCCGAGGGTGGCCGCTTCCACGACGCCCCGCTCGACCAGCGTAACCGCGCGCAGTGAATCGCCGGGTTCGCTGCTTTCCGTACCCCCTGCGAACAGGCTGAGCGTAAAGCGCTGGATACGCTGTGCGCGATCGGCCTCGATGATCGCTGCGTCGCGCGCGTCGCGGATGCGGGAGGCCGACAATACCCCGGTGGCCATCAACAGCGACAGCACGCCCGCGGTTGCCGTCAGCGCGCCACGATGACGGCGGACGAACTTGCCGAGTCGGTAGATCGTGGAATCGGGACGCGCCTCGAGTGGTTCCTTCCGGCGATAGTGATCGATGTCGCGGATGAGCGCGTCGACCGTGCGATACCGGCGGCTGGCTTCGCGGTGCATTGCCGTGAAGCAGAGTACGTCGAGATCCTCCCATGATGCCGCGCTCGCATCCGCCGCGTGCGTGGAGGCTCTGGCGGCCACCGAGGGACGCTCGGGCACGGCGGTGAGAATCATCGCCTCGGATTCTCCCGGCGTGCGCCCGGTGATGTCGAACGGCACTTTACCGGCGAGCATTTCGTAGAGCACGACCCCGAGCGCATAGACGTCGGTGGTCACCCCGGTCGCTTCACCTCGCAGCTGTTCGGGCGCGGCGTAGGCTGGCGTCATGAGTTGCAGCCCGGTCCGTGTTCTCGACACATCGGAATCGGTCGGCTCGAGATGCTTCGCAATGCCGAAATCGAGCAGCTTGACCCGGCCCTCACTCCTGACCAGGATGTTCGAGGGCTTGAGATCCCGATGAATGACCAGATGCCCGTGTGCGTGCTGTACCGCGTCGCACACTTCACGGAACAGTTGAAGGCGCGCATCGAGACTGAGGGTGTGCGTGCGACAGAACGTCGTCAGCGATTCCCCGTCCACGTACTCCATCGCGATCCACTGCGTCCCGTCGGGTAATTCGCCGGCATCATGCAGGTGCGCAATGCCCGGATGATTCAACTGTGCCAGGGTGCGTTGTTCGCTTGCGAACCGCTGGCGTCGTGCCGGCGACAGCCATGGATCGTGAAGCAGCTTGACGGCCGCCGTGCTGCCAAGGTCCTGCCGCTCGGCGAGATACACTACTGCCATGCCCCCTTCGCCGATCTTGCGCAGCAATCGATACGGCCCGAATTCGGTCTGTGAGGGCAGGGACGCGCCCGCGTCGGTGAGCACCGCATGCGCCACCGCCGCCAGGCCATCATCGAGAAGCGAGCCGTGGTGGGCATCTTCGGTCAACATCGCGAGGACTCTCGCACGGAGCGAGGTGTCGCTACTGGTCTGTTGGGCGAGATACGCATCCCAGGCGTCAGCCGGCAGTGCGCTGGCCTCGTGAAAGAGCTGTTGTGCGCGCGCCCACTGCACAGCATCAAGCCGGGTGCTCGGATCAAGGGACATGCAGGGCCCCCGGAGAGGTGTCGAGTTCGGGTGGCGCGTTCACGTGGCGTCTTCAGGAGGCGTCGCGCAGTTCGGTCGCGAGCCACGCGCGTGCGGCGCGCCAGTCACGAAGGACCGTCGCTTCCGAGATATCCAGCAACTGCGCTGTCTCGGCAACATCGAATCCACCGAAGAACCGGCACTCAACCATCTGGGCCTGTCGAGGATTCATCTGCGCCAGATCATCAAGAGCGTGATCGAGCGCCAACATGTCCGCACTGCCTTGCGCGGCGACGCTGCCATCATCGAGGGTGATCACGACCGCGTCCACACCGCCGCGCTTCCCTGCGTGCTTGCGACGCGCGATGTCGACCAGGACCTGTCGCATGGCGCGCGCGGCGATGCGTCGAAAATGCAAGGGCGATGTATGCGCCACCGCTGGAGTTGCCGCCAGTCGGAGCCACGCTTCGTTGACCAGCGTCGTCGGCGAAATCGACGCATCTGGATCATTGCGCCGCACGATACCGGCTAGCCGACGCAACTCCTCGTAGGCCGTACTGAAAACTGCGTCAAGTGCGGTGCGGTCGTCAGGGGTGCTCGCGGCTCCTGGAGCGCCGTCCGGTCGCGATCCGTCGGTGTTCAACCCCATGGCGGTTCACTCCGCAGCCAAACGTGATGGGGCCCGTCTGCCTGGTGCGTCCCAGCAGTCATGACGGTCGTGAGCGGCAGCGCCGCTCATCAGCCTACCTATCGGTCCAGTCCAACGCCACCTGGTCGGCCCGCGAGACTCCGAACGACCGGTCGAGCCACGGCGTGGGGCGGGTCTCGGCGCATGGCGGACCATGCGGTTTCATCGCGCGAGCGTCAGCTCACCGTTGACAGATACCCCAGGGCACTGAGAATTCGGCTTCCCTTACGCTGGTTGGCAAGCCGCCCTCGGGCGCGTTGCAGGCCGGACCCCCCGATTCGATCACATGGCCAATGATCTGCTCCACCTCAGCCGACGACTCGAACGCGCGCAGGCGATGCAAAATGAGCTGCTGAATCGTGCCAGTGGCGGTTCCAGTATGCCGCTCGGCGGCGGGTTCGTTCACGTCCGCGGTGACGGGCATCCGCTGAATCAGGCCCTCGGGCTCATCGACCCGATCAGTGAGAGCGAACTGCGTGATGCGGAGGCGATGCTCGCTGGCACGAGTGCATCTCCCGTGGTGCTTGAAGTCAGCCCGGCGGCTGATCCGGAACTCTGGCCGCTGCTGGCGGCGCGCGGGTATCGTGTGCAACAGTTCCAGCAGCTCTGGTCGCGCGAGCTGGTGGAACCCATCTCGGCGGCGGCGGCCGTCGCGATTCGGATGGCAGGGCCCGACGAGGAATATCTGTTCAGCCAGATCGTCTGTGCCGCGTTCATGGACGTGGCAGACTGGCGCACCTTCGAACCGCCGTTCGTATCGTCATTGTGTGTACCCGGCATCGTCGGCTGTATCGCGAGCGTGGATGGTGAGCCGGCGGGAGGTGCCGTCCTTGGCATGGTTGACGGAGTGGCGGTACTCTCGGGTGACGGCGTGCTGCCGGCATTTCGCAGGCGTGGCATTCAGAAGGCGATGATTGCGTTCCGACTGACGCATGCGCGTGCCAATGGGTGCGACATCGCCTGTGCTGGCACGTTGCCGCTGACGCCGAGTCAGCGGGCGTACGAGTCGAGCGGCTTTCGCGCCACATACCCGAAGCTGGAGATGATTCGCGACTGACGTCGAACGGCAAGCTGCGTATTGCCCGGGCTCACGTCAGAGTGCCGAGTGCCCCGTAGCGTCGCCGTCCGATGACAGAGGTGTGCTAACACCCAGCGACTGATTGAGCCTGAACACCAGTACTGGCACACCGTCGCTGGGTAACGTTGTCACAACGGTGCGCTCAAATCCAAGCCGCGTCAGCAATCGATGTGATCGTTCATTGTCTTCTTGCGCGATCGCCATCACCTGCGACAGCCCGAGCCGGGTGCGGCCATAGTCCAGAGTGGCGATTGCGGCTTCGCGCGCGTACCCGTGCCCCTCGTACTGCGGCAGAAATGCGAAGCCAAGATCCGCCATCGGCAGCGACTCTCGCCGGACGAATCCGCAGATTCCAATCGCCGCGCCGGAATCGCGCAGCAACACGGCGTACGAACCGAATCCGTGCTCACGATAGCTTTTGCGGAACCGCGTCTCTATGCAGACCACCGAGTCGTCCAGTGTCCGAACCTGTCGATCGCCGATGAACCGCAGGAACGACGGCTGATTGAGCAAGTCGAGAATGAACGCCGCGTCGTCCGCCGTCAGCTCGCGAAGTTCGGTGCGCTCGGTTGTCGCGATCGTCATGGGGTCACTCTGGGAATCGGGCGCTGTACCGCGTGCGATCTTTGGAAAGTGTAACGTGGGAGTCGTGCCGGAGTGAACCGTTACATAGTCGGGCGGGGCAGTCGCGATCGCAGGCTGACGCAGGGCTTGACGGCGTGGTGCGGAGCAGGGTAAAGTCTGGCCACAATCGATATGCCGTGGTCATTTGCCGCCTCTTGCCGCCACGCTAAATAAAGAGCTAAAACGCGAGTGCCCGGCGGCGTTCAGCTTGCCGGGCCTTGTTGTCTGCGGACTTTTCGTGTCAGGCACGACAGGTTCCGCTCGCATCACGCTGACCGGGCGGCAGCTCTCATACGCCATGGAGGCGACAGTGACCACCACTGCTGCCGGACATACCGCCCTCCCGCTCGGCATTGGCACCCGTGCCGTCCACTCCGGACAGGAGCCCGCGGATCCGACGACGCATGCCCGCGCGGTGCCGATCTACGCCACGAAATCGTACGTATTTGACGACCCCAGCCACGCGGCTGACCTCTTCGGTTAGCGCGCGTTTGGAAACATCTACACGCGGATCATGAATTCGACGACCGATGTGTTCGAACGTCGCATCGCCTCTCTCGAGGGCGGCGTGGCGGCGGTTGAAACCGCCAGCGGTCAGGTGTCGCAGACCGTGGCACTCCTCAATCTGGCCAAGGCTGGGGATGCGATCGTTGCGTCGACGTCGTTGTACGGAGGCACGTATGCACTGCTGGCACACACGCTGCCGCGTCGGCTGCGGGAACGGCCCGGTGATCCCGAAGGCGTTGGCTCGTCGGGCAGGGCGTCGCTGACGCCCGAGGGGGATCCGCGGTCGGACTGAGCAGGCGAGGCGGTGGGGCAGGCGGCCCACCGCCTCGTCTGTTGCGTCGGCGTTTCTATCCGGAGCAGGGAGCGCGCGCAGAGCCTCGTCCTGTCCGCCGCGCGCGACGAACGCTCACTCCGTCGTTGCGTGGCCGGAGTTGAGCAGGTATGCCGGTTGCGCCACTCGACTCGCGATTGCATCCATCTGCTTGCCGCGCAGTCTCGCCCACGCGGGGAGTCGTGCCGCCGTAAACCCGAATATGCCCAAGCCCGCGACACCCAGCATTGCGACGCCAGGAATTGTTGCGCCGAGATTGCCCGCGAGAATTGACGCGCTCCAGATCACCGCAGCCGTGCCCAGACTGATCAGTGCCATCACCATCGTGGAGCGCGCATTGCCCTTCACGGTTCGGAGTCGCAGCCGATGCCCCGTCGCCGTCGGCTCGAGCAACGCTTGAAGGTTGCCGTTGGTCCATTCACGGAACCCTCCGTGCCCTGCGAGTTTCCCCTTGGCGCGGAACGTCGTGCGGAGTTCACCAACGAGTTGTTCCCATTCTGCATCGGTCACGGTGCGGTTGAGCGTGACGCTGCGCTCGACGCCGATCGGCAGCGAGAGAAACGTTTCCTCCGACTCACGTGGCGCCAGGTCCAACGCCAGCGCCGCACGGGTGACGACCGCTGGTGACAGACCGACTTCTCGTCCGATGCTCTGCAGTTCGGACAGAGTCAGCCCGCCGCCGTCGGACTGCTGTACGGCATCCGTGCGCTGACCCTCAGCGGCGTCGCGGAAGATCGTCGCGACTTCTTCGTCGGTGTATCGGCGCTCAGTCATTGGCAGGCTCGCGGACGTCGGAGTGGACCCATGGTAGAGGCGGCGCAACGGGCGGCACGACGTGCAGAATGCTCGGACCGATCCAGCGTCGCACTCGTAATCCTAAGTATCTGCAGAGGCGGGGGCGGCGGCACTGCCCGTTTGGTGGGGCCGTGCCGCGCCTGTGTCGAAGCCAGACACGTCGCCGGGGATACTGCACCCACATCGGACTGTGCCCCCTCGGGGCCGCCTGTTACCCTTCCCGATCTATCTGCTCGACCCAACGCCCGAGTTCGCCAACCATCGCATGACCCCATCACTCCAGCCAACGATTCTCGGCCCGGTTGATACCGCCGCCCTGCTCGGGCGTCGTGCGTCAGTCACGACGCCGGACGTCTGGGTATACCGATACGTTGACCCCGACATGGGGTGGCGGCTCAGCATTGCCACCTGTGCCGCACCGGGTTCCGGGCGACTCTCCCTCGGTGGATTCCGAATCGCGACGCCTGAGCGAACCGAAACCGCCGGGTTCGACAGCGATCGGGAAGCGGCAGGACTCGCCGTCGGCATGGAGGAGAAGGTTGGTTGGTCACGGCTCCTCGGCATCGCGGGACCGCTGGTTGCCCGCGACATCGCGTCCATCGTCGGTGGAAAGTGCGTCCTTCACCCCACGGCAGACGCGCGTGTTGGGCAGGTACATGATCTGGCCCTCCTCGATTTTGCCATCGAGTGCCTGCATGACGCGGAGGTGCGTGGCGGTTTTCGGATCACGACTGGCCAGGATCTTGGCCATGGGGTGCTCTCCGACGGCGTCACGAAATCGCTCGACTACCTGCACGCACGGTTCGCCGGCTGTGTGGTCTCTGATACCTCGCAGCCAACCGGCCAGGGGAATTATCACGTCCTCGCCGCGATGCTGCGTGGCCTCGACGTGGACGTCGCCCGGGCAAGCATCGGGCTGATCGGTTGCGGCAACGTCGGGACGCGTGTGCTGAACTGTCTGCTCGAGCATGGCACATCGATCCGTGCGTTGGACGCCAGCGAATCGCGCCGCGACGAAATCGCCGCGATGGGGATCCCGGTTTACGCGCCTGGTGGAAAGGCGGAGTTGCTGCGCAGCGAGCTTGACGCGGTTGTCGTCAATGCCGCCGGCGGGTCGCTGGACATGCACTCGCTGGCGCTGATTGCGGCCAACGATCGGCTACGCGTGATCTGCGGTTCCGAGAATCTCGCGATGCCGGACGAACGGGCCGGCGCCGAGCTGTTGCGACAGTCGCGCAAAGCGTACGCGCCAACCGAGTTGGGCGGCATGATGGGGTATCTCACGGCAGCCGAGGAGTATCTTGCGCGGGTTGAAGGTGTTCCCTTCGACATCGCAACGCTGACTGCGGCGGCGTCGCAACTCGAGGAGCCGGTAGTGGCCGCGATGCGTCACCTGCGTGAGCACGACTTCACGACGTCATTCGAACACTCGCTGAAGGCCGTCTGTCAGACGCGCTGACGCGGTCATTCCACAAGCCACTCCGGTGGCGGGTGGGGTGATCCGCCATTGCTCGCCTTGCCTCACTGCTTGGCCTTGAACTTGGCGATCGCCCGTCGGGTAAAGTCGGACAGCACCAGCGTGCCACTCATCCGCGCGCGCTCCGACAGCAAGGAGTCCCAGGCTTCCGTGCCCTGCCACGCGACCGCCTTCATCTGGCGCATGGCCTCAGGATTGGACGCGGCGAGCGTTGCCGCGAGTGTGTCGATCGCCTGATCCATGGATACCGTGTCGTCGTGCACGCGCGCGAACAGTCCATGGCTTTCGCACCACGCGGCGTCACGCCAGTCGGCGTCGACGGACATCGCCATGAACGGACCCATGCCTACGCGTCGCGCGATCACTGGTCCGACCACGAACGGCCCGATACCGACGGCGAGCTCGCTCAGCTTCACCGACGCACTTCGCACCGCGACGGTGTAGTCACCCGCCGCCGCAATTCCGATCCCTCCGCCGGCGGTACGCCCCTGGACGCGCACGATCACGAATTGCGGCGTCCGGATCATGGCGAGGATCACCTGAGCGAACCCGCTGAAGAACAGCTCGCCGTCCTCCGGTGTCGAAATGTTCACCAGCTCGTCGAAGGAGGCCCCGGCGCAGAAGGGGCCACTTCCTTCACTGCGCAGTACGATGACGCGCGCGTCGGGGTCGCGGCCGGTCTCTGTGATGGTGCGGGCAAGCTGTTGAAGCAGCGCCCCGGGCAGCGAATTGCCCTTCGGGTGCGAGAAACGGATGGTCGCGACGCCATTTGCGATGTCGACCGCCACCACGCCGCCAGCGACTGAGGCCGATTGTACCGGAGTCCTATTTTCCATACCCGAAAATACACCGTTGGCGCTGGCGACGTCCATTGTCCGAGCCGTGGCGGCTGGTAGATTCCAGCATGACCCAGACACGAGTGATCGAGACGATGTCCGATGATCCGGCGGCGATGGCGGCATTCGAGGCCCGGATCGCCAACGGCGAAAGCATCGAGCCGAAAGACTGGATGCCTGAGCGGTATCGCAAACAACTGATCCGAATGATGTCGCAGCATGCGCACTCCGAGATCGTTGGAATGCTCCCTGAGGGGAACTGGATCACACGTGCGCCATCGCTGCGACGCAAGGTGGGCCTGCTCGCCAAGGTGCAGGATGAGGCGGGCCATGGCCTCTACATCTACTGTGGGGTCGAAACACTCGGCGCTGATCGAACGGATATCATCGCGCAGTTGCTTGACGGCCGCGCGAAGTATTCCAGCATCTTCAACTACCCCACACTCACCTGGGCCGACATGGGTGTGATCGGCTGGTTGGTGGATGGTGCTGCGATCGTGAACCAGACGCTCCTCGCCAAGGCCTCATATGGGCCTTACGCTCGCGCCATGATCCGCATCTGCAAGGAAGAAAACTTTCACAAGCGTCAGGGCTACGAAATGGTCTCGGTGCTGGCGGCAGGGACGCCGGCGCAGAAGGCAATGGTGCAGGACGCCGTGAATCGCTTCTGGTGGCCGTCGCTGATGATGTTCGGGCCGAGCGATGTTGATTCGCCCAACTCAGCGGAACTGATGCGGTGGGGTATCAAGCGGAAGTCCAACGACGAGCTTCGGCAGCGCTTCGTGAACCTGACGGTGTCACAGGCCATCGCGGTTGGTCTGACTCTGCCCGATCCGGCGTTACGCTTCAACGACGCAACGCAGAACTGGGATTTCGGCGAGATCGACTGGACCGAGTTCAATCAGGTCGTGCGCGGCAACGGGCAGTGCAACCAGGAACGGCTCGACACGCGCCGCCACGCCGAGCGTGAGGGGGCGTGGGTGCGGGAGGCGGCCAGTGCATATGCCGCCAAACAGCGCGCAAGCAGCGCCTCGGTTGCGGCGTGACGAGTCCCGAACACGGCGCTGCCGGCTCGGTCGCGGCGGATCTGGCCGCGCAGGCGGCAGCGCTTCCTGCTGACGGCCAGTGGCCGCTGTGGGAGGTGTTTACGCAAAGTGAACAGGGTGCACCCCACGAGCATGCCGGTTCACTGCATGCCGTCGACGAAGAGCAGGCGCTGCAGAACGCCCGCGACGTCTACGCACGGCGCGGCGGCGTGATCTCGCTCTGGGTGGTGCCGGCAGCGGCCATCACGGCGTCCAGTGCTGGCGACAGCGGACCGTTCTTTGACCCGGGCGCGGCCAAAGCGTACCGACACCCGCAGTTCTACAAGGCGCCTCGCGGCGTCCGCGTACTGTGAGCAGCGTGAAAGGATCGGTCACGCCGCCGGCGGCGGTCGCGCCGAATGTCTTGTTCGAGGCGCTGCTGCGCCTGGGTGACGACCGACTGGTGCTCGGCCATCGCGTGAGCCAGTGGTGCGGTCACGGCCCGATTCTCGAGGAGGACATCGCGCTCGCCAACATCGCGCTCGATCTGGTGGGTCAGGCGACGATGCTGCTGCACCTCGCAGGCGAGGTCGAAGGCGCAGGACGCGATGAGGATGCGCTGGCATACTTCCGCGACGAGATCCAATTCAGAAACTGCCTGCTCGTGGAGCAGCCGAATGGCGACTTCGGCGTCACCATCGTGCGGCAGTTCCTCTTCGACGTGTACTCGGTCGTGATGTTTGATGCACTGTCGCGCAGCGCGCACCCTGAGCTGGCCGCGATCGCGGCCAAGTCGCTCAAGGAGGTGAAGTATCATCTGCGTCACAGCGGTGATTGGATGCTCAAGCTGGGTGACGGAACGACGGAAAGTCACCACCGTGTACAGCAGGCGCTGAACACGCTCTGGCGATTCACGCCGGAGCTCTTCGCTGCCGACGAGATCGACCGTGCGGCGCACGCGTCGGGCATCGGGCCCGATTTGTCCGCGATGCAGGCGCAATGGATCAGCATCGTGCGTGACGTCGTCGAGCGCGCGACGCTTACGATGCCGCCAGATGTTGCGCTCCGTGCGGGACGCACGGCGAGACAGGGCGCACATTCGGAACATCTCGGGCACATGCTGGCGGAGATGCAGATAATCGCGCGCTCGCACCCTGGCGCACAATGGTAGCACCGCGGCGGACCGCGTTGCCGACCTGTGACGAGGTGTGGTCGATCCTGGACACCGTGATGGATCCGGAAGTCCCGGTGCTCAGCGTGCGTGATCTCGGGATCGTGCGTGCCGTCGACATCGACGTCGCGGGGGCAGTCACTGTGACCGTGACTCCCACGTATTCCGGCTGCCCGGCGATCCTCGTCATCGAACGCGACATCGCCGACGCCATTGTCGCGGCCGGGATCGAGCCGGTTCAGGTGAAGACCACGTTCTCACCGCCGTGGACCACGGACTGGATCACCCCCGATGCGCGCGCTCGGCTGAAGGCGTACGGCATCGCACCGCCAGGTCGCGCCGAGTCGGGAGGACTGGTACAGCTGATGCGCGCGCGACCCGCCGTCCAGTGCCCGTATTGCGATTCCTTCGAAACCGAAGTCCGCAGCGAGTTTGGCACCACCGCCTGCAAGTCGCTCTGCTGGTGTCGCAGTTGCCGACAGCCGTTCGAGGAATTCAAGGCGATCTGACTCGGGGATGCGGGCACTGGGATCTTCGGGTCTCTTGACAGCGGGTGGTCCCGCTCGGACTGTAGCATGCCGCGGCAAACGTCCCTCGTTCCCCACGGCCGTCTCCCCGTCCCGGAGCAGGAACATGGGTACCAATCCGCTGGCGAAGTCATTGCTGTCAGGTGCTGTGATGCAGGCCGTGATGGTCATGGTCGGCAAACTGGTGCCGGCAATCGGCGCCATGCCGAACTTCCTTGCGATTTGCGGTACGCTGCTTGCCGCGGTGACCGGTGCGATCTTCGCGCGTAGTGCGCCGGGTGCGACCGCCGGCAGCACGGCCACCGGCGGGGCGATTGCCGGAGGTCTCACCAGCGTCGTGGGTGGACTCATGGCCGTCGCGACCGGACAGTGGCCAGGCTTTGAGATCGTCCAGCTCCTGTTTCCGGCGATCTCGGGCGCGGTCGGCGGCAGTGTCGGTGGACTGCTTGGCCGGATGATGAACAAGCCGGCGTCGCGCTGACTTCATTCACGCGCGCAGACATCGGGACGCAGGAATCCGCGTCGTCCCGATGTCTGCTCACTCAGGTACGCAGCAGGGCCTCGATACGGTCTGCGATCCCGTCCGCATTCGGCAGTACGGCGCCGAGCAGTACCTCATGGTATGGCATCGGCACGTCATTCACGGCGAGCCGCTCAACTGGCGCATCAAGCATCCAGAACGCGTGCTGTGCCAGCACGGCGGCTATTTCGGCCCCGAATCCTGCGGTCAGTGTATCCTCGTGCACGATGAGGCATGTGCCGGTTCGAGCCACCGACTCCAGTACCGCGTCACGATCCCACGGCATGATGGTGCGCAGATCGAGCAGGTCAACACGACCAGGGAAGCGATCAGCGGCGTCGAGACAGCGATGCACCATCGCACCCCAGGTCACCACCGTCACGCTGTCGCCCTCGCGCATGCGGTGCGCGCGGCCGAATGGCAGTACGTATTCGTCGCCGGGATAGCGTGCACTGCCATCGCTGGTCATGAGCAGCGATCGATGTTCGAAGAAGATCGTGGGATTCCCACTGCGCATGGCCGTTCGCAGCAGACCAACGGCATCGGCGGCGTTTGACGGCATGGCTACCTGCCATCCGAGCGCATGCGCCCAGGTGACCTCGCCCGAGAGTGAATGCCACGGGTCACCAACATCCTTGCCAAAGCCGCCCGGCATCCGAACGACGATTGGCGCTGCCAGCTGATTGGCGGTTCGCCATCGCATCGTGCCGCAGTTGTTCAGCTGCTCATGCGCGGGGTCGGCGTATTTGCGAAACTGAATTTCGGCCACGGGCATCAACCCGTTCACCGCCATGCCCACCGCGCGACCAATGATCCCTTCTTCGGAGAGACTCGTGTCGAAGACACGATCGCTGCCGAATCGCTTCTGCAGTCCCTCCGTGACCAGATGGACGCCGCCTTTGCGACCGACGTCTTCACCGAACACCAGCACCTTCGGATTGAGCGCCAGCTCGACTGCCAGCGTTCGCCTCACCGCCTCGGCCAGTCGCATCATCTCGCCGTCACTCGATGCTGTTTCCGACGACGGTAGCGACGCCCGTTCGGCACGCGTCAGACCGCCGAACGTCGGCGCGTCACCGGCGCGTGGCGCTTCTTCGTACAGAAATCGGCGGACGTCGGCGGCAAGCGGTGCGCCGCGACCGCGTGCACTGTCGACCCCTGCCTCGACGGCGCTCATCACGTCCTGTTCGAGGGCGTCCCAGTCCGCGGGTGAGATGCAGCCGGGAACGAGATGCGACCGAAGCCGCGGCAGCGGATCGCGCGCCGCGTCAGCGTCGATCTCGGCGTCGGTGCGGTAGCCACGCTGATTGTCCGGCCCCGAATGGCTGCTCAGCCGCGGAACCGTCAGGCGAACGAGCGCCGGACCTGCGCCACTCCGCACATGCGTCACACATTCCGCAATCAGCTCAGCGGACTGCGCTGGGTTGCACCCGTCGCCGCTGCGGAGAAAGAGGTTGCCGAAGGAGGCGAGGTTTGCGGCGACGTCGCCACCGGGCGTCTGCATGTCACCCGAGACAGAAATTCCGAGCCCGTTGTCCTCGATGTAGAAGAGCATCGGCAGCCGGAGGGTCGTGGCGACGGTCAGTGCCGACCAGAATCCGTTGGTCGCAACGCTGGCGTCGCCGCCAAGGGCGACAGCCATTGCGCCGGTATAGGTGTCGTCGCCGAGGGTCTGGCGACGGTACACGATGGCCTGGGCCCATCCGATGGCGGGCGTGAACTGCGCGCCGACGTCACCCGCCATCGGCAGGACGGTGGCGCCGTCCCACCCCGGTCGGTTGCATACGACACCGATATCGCGGCCATCACTGAAGCCACCGGCGCGGCCAAGTGGACTGCCGTGTGCGTCCGCAATCGACAGTCCGAGGGAGAGCAGCAGCGGTCGCGACCGGTAGTACGCGCCCACACCATCGTGGGGATGCCCAAGCAGCGAGCCGAGAATGCTCTGCGCCACATCGTGCCCGCGCGCCGAGAACTGGTACAGCACCAGATGTTCCCGCGGGACGGACGTTCGATTGCGGTTGGTCGCTTCCTCGAGATCGTCCAGTGCACGCGAGACCAGCGCGGTATGTGCGATCCGGCGCCAGTCGAAGCGTGTGTCGACGGGCCAGGCAGTGGAGTCAAAGTGGTCGTGCGACATGGTGGCGTGCGTCACGGGAGCTGGAGTGGGCGGCCTGGCCGCGACTCCGACAAATCTGGCGTCACGGGAGGAGGAAGGGGAGGCGTTGCGCGGGTCGTCTGGCGTGCGCGACGGTATATTGAACGTTGCCGGATCGCGGCTGCGGCCGCGATCACTCGCTGATCCTCGACTACGCGGAAATCCGATGGACTCCGACTCGATCCTGCAGCAGCGGCGTGATGGTGTGTTGACCATCTCGCTGAATCGTCCGCAGGTGTTGAACAGCTTCAACCGCGCGATGGCTGCGGCACTGCTCGATGCGCTGACGCAGGCGGCGCATGACGACACGGTGCGCGCCATCCTGATCGCCGCCAACGGCCGGGCGTTTTGCGCGGGTCAGGATCTGGCGGAGGTGCTGCCCGATGCCGCCGGCGTGATGCCCGATCTCGGCGACATCGTCGAGCGCGACTACAATCCGATCATCCGGGCAATCCGATCGCTCGAGAAGCCGGTGGTCTGCGCGGTGCATGGCGTCGCGGCCGGCGCCGGAGCAAATCTTGCCTTCGCTTGCGACATCACGCTTGCCGGTGAGAGCGCCAGCTTCATCCAGAGTTTTGCGAAGATCGGGTTGATTCCCGACAGCGGTGGCACCTTCATTCTGCCGCGCATCGTTGGACTGCAGCGTGCCGCGGCGCTGACGATGCTCGGTGACAAGTTGCCTGCCGCGCAGGCCCGGGAATGGGGGCTGGTCTTCGAGGTGGTGCCGGATGCGGAGCTGCTCGATCGCACTGTCGCGCTGGCGCTGCGTCTGGCCGGAATGCCAACGCGCGGCCTTGGCATTGCCAAGCGAGGGCTGAACGCATCGTTCGCTCACTCACTTGATGAACAGCTGGCCCTCGAAGTCTCGCTGCAGCGGGAGGCAGGGCGCACAGCCGACTATGCCGAAGGCGTACGCGCGTTCATCGAGAAGCGAAAGCCTGCCTTCGTGGGACGCTGATGTCTGGCTCGCTCATGACGATCGGCGTGCTGGGTGCAGGCGCGATGGGCAGCGGCATCGCACACGTCGCGGCGGCCGCGGGCCATCAGGTGCTGCTGGGTGATGTTGCCGCTGACGCGGTGGCGCGCGCACGCGTCGGCATCTCGGCGGCAGTCGCACGCGACGTCACCAAGGGTCGGATGACGCAGGATGCGGCCGACGCCGTATTGGCGCGGATTCGGGATGCCGGCGATCTCAGCGCGGGATACGCAGCGTTCCGCGGCTGCGGACTGGTGATCGAAGCGGTGGCGGAAGTCCTGACGGTCAAGACTGCGCTCTTCACGCAGCTCGAGGCCGCCGTCGCGGATGACTGCATCCTTGCGACCAACACCTCGTCGCTGGCGGTGGCAGCGATCGCCGGCTCCTGCCGGCGACCCGAGCGGGTGCTGGGAATCCACTTTTTCAATCCCGCGGTGCTGATGCCGCTGGTGGAGATCATCCCGGCAGTCACCACCGCACACGACGTGACGATTTCGGCCCGGGCACTGGTTGATTCGTGGAAGAAGGTCACGGTCATTGCGCGCGATACTCCAGGATTCATCGTCAACCGGGTCGCGCGTCCATTCTACGGCGAGTCACTCCGTCTGCTGGAGGAAGGAGTCGCTGATGCACCGACGATCGATTGGGCAATGCGCGACCTCGCCGGATTCCGGATGGGGCCCTTCGAGTTGATGGATTTTATCGGCAATGACATCAATTTCGCCGTGACGCAGAGCGTCTACGACGGCTTCTTTCAGGAGCCGCGCTATCGGCCGTCGATTACACAACGCCGGTTGGTCGACGCGGGATTCTGGGGCAGGAAGCGCAAGCAGGGGTTCTACGACTATCACGACGGCGCAGTCGCACCCGAGCCTACGCGCGACGCAGTCATCGGGCAGGCGATCGTCGACCGGGTGCTGGCGATGCTCATCAACGAGGCGATCGATGCCGTCCATCTGCGCATCGCATCACCTGCTGATATCGAACTATCCATGACGAAAGGCGTGAACTATCCCCGCGGACTCCTGGCGTGGGGCGACCAGATCGGGCCGGCGACGGTGCTGCATCAGCTGGATGCACTGCATGCGGAGTACGGCGAGGATCGATATCGCGCCAGTGTCCTGCTGCGCCGCCGTGTGAAGGCTGGGCAGGGGCTGAGCGCATGAGCGGTGTCGCGCCCCTGGACCCTGCAGCGCGTTCGCGCGAGACCGTCGCCACGATGCTGGCGACCGACGCGTTCAGTCGCTGGCTCGGCATTACCCTCGTGTCGGTCAGTACGGGGCAGTGCCAACTTGTGATGCGCGTCCGCGAAGACATGGTCAATGGCTTTGGCGTTTCGCATGGCGGGATCGTCTTTTCGTTCGCCGACAGCGCGATGGCGTTTGCCTGCAACGGTGGCGAATTCGTCACGGTCGCGGTGGACAATCAGATAGCGTATCCCGCCCCCATACACGTGCATGACACGTTGACGGCGACCGCCGAGGAGGACGCGTCGAGTGGTCGCCTTGGCTTCTACCGGGTGACGGTCCGCAATCAGCACCACATCGTCGTCGCTCTCTTCCGCGGGTCGGTCTTTCGAACCCGCAAGCCGCACGCCTCTGCCCAAACACACGAATGATCGACGCGTTCATCCTTGACGGCGTTCGGACACCCATCGGCAGTCTCGGCGGCCAGCTGGCTGACGTCCGTGCCGATGATCTCGCGGCGCATGTGATCTCGCGCCTCGTCGCGCGGCACGCGTCGCTCGACCCGGCGCAGATCACCGACGTGATTCTCGGGTGTGCCAACCAGGCGGGCGATGATAACCGGAATGTGGCACGGATGGCAGCGCTTCTCGCCGGACTGCCGCACTCGGTGCCGGGCGAAACCGTCAACCGGCTCTGTGCCTCGGGTATGAGCGCCGTGGCCAATGCCGCGCGGGCGGTGCAGTGCGGCGACGGAACGTTCTACGTGGCTGGTGGCGTGGAGAACATGACGCGGGCGCCTTATGTCATGGGCAAGGCCAGCAAGCCGTACGCGCGGGACATCGAGATGTTCGACACCAGTCTCGGATGGCGCTTCGTCAATCCGGCGATGAAGAGCCGGTATGGCACGGACTCGATGGGGCAGACAGCGGAGAACGTGGCGGAGTTGCACGCGATTTCACGTGACGATCAGGATGCGTTCGCGCTCCGATCACAACAGAAGGCCGCCGCAGCGCGCGGTGCGGGTCGGTTCGCACTGGAGATCGCGCCAATGGAGATCGCGCAGAAGAAAGGCGAACCCAGGGTGGTGGATCAGGACGAGTTCATCCGGGCTGACACGACCCTCGAGATCCTCGCGAAGCTCCGCCCGGCGTTTCGCACCGATGGCAGGGGATCGGTCACGGCGGGAAATGCATCCGGCCTGAATGACGGAGCTGCCGCTCTGCTGATAGGTTCGGCTCGGAGCGCTGAGACGATCGGGGCGACACCGTTGGCGCGGATCGTCGCGACGGCGGTGGCGGGCGTCGAACCGCGTGTGATGGGACTCGGGCCAGTGCCGGCATCACGGCTTGCGTTGTCGAAAGCGGGCCTGACGCTCGCGGATATCGGCGTTTTCGAACTCAACGAGGCCTTCGCGGCGCAGGTGATCGGGTGCCTCCGCGAGCTCGGAATGGCGGATGATGATCCACGCGTGAATCCGAATGGTGGCGCGATTGCGCTCGGCCACCCCCTTGGAATGAGCGGTGCCCGGATCCTGCTCAGCGCGGCGCACGAACTGCAACGCACCGGTGCACGGTATGCGCTCGCCACCATGTGCGTCGGCGTCGGACAGGGAATGGCCACCATTCTCGAGCGAGCGTAGTGGCCAACATCTTTGCTTTCGACGGGTTTGTCCCGGTGGTGCATGCGTCGGCGTTCGTCCACCCGAATGCCACGGTCACCGGCAACGTGATCATCGGACGCGATGTGTACATCGGTCCCGGTGCGGCCCTTCGCGGCGACTGGGGCGGGATCGTGATCGGTGATGGATGCAACGTGCAGGAGAACTGCACCGTGCACATGTTTCCTGGTGTCACCGTCGTCCTGGAGCCCGGCGCACACATCGGGCACGGTGCGATCATCCATGGCGCGCGGATCGGTGCCAATGCACTGGTCGGCATGAACGCGGTGGTGATGGACAATGCCGTGGTCGGCGCCGGCTGCGTGGTCGGGGCGCTCTGCTTCGTTCCGGCCGGTATGGAGATTCCCGAACGGAAAGTGGTCGTCGGCAATCCGGCGAAGATCGTGAAGGATGTGAGCGACGAAATGCTGCGGTGGAAGAGCGAGGGCACGGCGCTGTATCAGGCGCTGCCGGCACAATTGCACGCGTCGCTGGTGGCATGTGAGCCGCTGCGTGAGGTGCCGGCTGATCGGACAAACCAGATGTCTACGTACAAAACATGGGGAGAGACCAAGTCGTGATGCGATTGCAGAATTTCGCGTATGGAGAGTGGATTGCCGGGTCTGGAACCGGCACGTCCCTGTACCACGCGGTCACCGGCGCCGAGGTGGCTGTCGCATCGAGCGATGGCCTGAACTTCCGTGACATGCTGACGTATGGGCGAACCGTCGGCGGACCGACGCTGCGAGCGATGACCTTTCATCAGCGCGCGCGCATCCTCAAGGCGTTGGCGCAGTACCTCACCGCGCGCAAGGACGAGTTCTACGCCGTTTCGGCCTGGACCGGCGCTACCAAGGCCGATTCGTGGGTCGATATCGATGGCGGCTTTGGCACGCTCTTCGCCTATGCCAGTCGTGGTCGTCGAGAGTTCCCCGACGAGACCTTCTTCGTCGATGGCGGGGTGGAGGGGTTGAGCAAGGGCGGCACGTTCATCGGGCGACATATCTGCGTCCCGATGGAAGGTGTCGCGATCCAGATCAATGCCTTCAACTTTCCGGTCTGGGGCATGCTGGAGAAGTTCGCGACGTCGTTCCTTGCCGGTGTGCCGAGTATCGTCAAACCAGCGACGGTCACGAGCTATCTGACTGAAGCGGTGGCGCGTGCCATGGTGGAGTCCGGGCTGCTGCCAGCGGGAAGTTTCCAGCTGATCTGCGGCAGTGCTGGCGACCTGCTCGACTATGTCGACTGTCAGGACTCGGTGGCCTTCACGGGCTCTGCTGCCACCGGGCTGATGCTGAAGGGAAGTGCGGCCATCCTCGGCAACAGCGTGCGCTTCAATCAGGAAGCCGATTCGCTGAACTTCTCGATGCTCGGCCCCGATGCCGCACCGGGCACCGATGAATTCGATCTCTTCATCAAGGAAGTGACGCGCGAAATGACGGTGAAGGCGGGGCAGAAGTGCACCGCAATTCGTCGGACATTCGTGCATGAGAGCATGGTGGATGCGGTGACTGCCGCGCTCGCGAAGCGACTGGCGGGCGTGACGGTTGGTGATCCCGCTGCGGACGGCGTGCGGATGGGACCACTCGCCGGCAAGGGACAGGTACGTGAGGTTGAGCGCAGCGTGGCGCTGCTGCAGGAGGGTGCCGAGGTCGTCTTCGGTGGTCCGGGCACGCTCAACGTTGTTGGTGCTGACGCCGAACGGGGGGCGTTCTATCCGGCCATGTTGCTGTACGCCAACGCGCCATTTGGCGGCACGCCGTCGCATGACGTGGAAGCGTTTGGGCCTGTGAATACCGTCATGCCGTATCGCAGCGTCGAGGAAGCGGTCGCATTGGCGCGACTTGGCAAGGGCAGTCTTGTCGGTTCGGTCTTCACGGCAGAGGACACTGTCGTACGGACGATGGCACTCGGCACCGCTGCCTGGCACGGTCGACTGATGTTCGTAAACCGGCACAGCGCCAAGGAGTCGACGGGCCATGGATCACCCATGCCAGGGATGGTGCATGGCGGGCCTGGTCGTGCCGGTGGCGGTGAAGAACTGGGCGGCGTCCGCGGCGTGATGCACTACATGCAGCGCACCGCGATTCAGGGGTCGCCGCAGACTGTATCCGCGGTCACCCGCGAATGGAGCAAGGGAGCTGACGAACTCCGCGATCGTATCCATCCGTTCCGGAAGTTCTTTGGCGAACTCCGGATCGGTGAAACGTTCATCACGCACCGTCGGACCGTGACCGAAGCCGATGTCGTCAACTTCGCAGGCATCTCGGGCGACTTCTTCTACGCGCACATGGACGACATGGCGGCGAAGGCATCGCTCTTCGGCAAGCGCGTGGCGCACGGCTATTTCGTCCTGTCGGCGGCGGCCGGACTGTTCGTCGATCCGGCGCCAGGCCCGGTGCTCGCGAACTACGGACTCGAAGGTCTGCGTTTTGTGAAACCGGTGTTCATCGGCGATACGATCTACGCCCGTCTCACCTGCAAGCAGAAGACAGCCAAGGAGGATCGGGAGGATCAGATCCCGCAAGGCGTGGTGCACTGGGACGTTGAAGTGATGAATCAGGATGGTGAGGCAGTCGCGGTGTACACCATCCTGACGCTGGTGCAACGGGCCGTGCCGGCGGCGGCCTGACCTTCGCACGGACGCTGTGCCGTCGCCACGATCATCCGGAGCATTGTGCCAGTCACCCGACCTTCGCCAGGCGACCTCGAACCGATTGAGATCGCCAGCCGGGACGAAGTGGAAGCGTTGCAGCTGCTGCGGCTGCGGCGCACGGTGCGTCACGCGTACGAGAACGTGCCGCACTATCGTCGCGCATTTGATGGGGCGGGGGTGCACCCGGATGATCTCCGGCAACTTACGGATCTCCCCCGCTTTCCGTTCACGACCAAGGCGGATCTTCGCGACAACTACCCGTTCGGCATGTTCGCGGTGCCGCGCGAGCAGGTGGTGCGAGTGCATGCGTCGTCGGGCACCACGGGCAAGCCGACAGTCGTCGGGTACACACAGAACGACATTGACACCTGGGCGCAGCTGGTGGCGCGTTCCATCCGCGCCGCTGGCGGGCGCGCGGGTGACATCGTTCACGTTGCGTACGGGTACGGGCTCTTCACCGGTGGACTTGGCGCGCACTACGGCGCCGAGCGACTCGGATGTACCGTCGTGCCGATGTCGGGAGGCCAGACGGAGAAGCAGGTCCAGCTGATTCAGGATTTCCGCCCTGACATCATCATGGTCACTCCGAGCTACATGCAGGTGATCATCGAGCAGTTCGAGCGACTGGGGCTCGATCCGGCTGCGTCATCGCTGAGGATTGGCATCTTTGGCGCGGAGCCGTGGACCAACGCCATGCGAGACGAGATCGAACGGCGCGCCGGTCTCGATGCGGTGGATATTTACGGGCTCTCGGAGATCATGGGCCCTGGCGTTGCCAGTGAGTGCATCGAAAGCAAGGATGGCCCCGTGATCTGGGAAGATCATTTCTTCCCCGAGATCATCGATCCGGACACGGGGACGGTGCTGCCTGATGGCGAGGAGGGGGAGCTGGTCTTCACCTCGCTCACCAAGGAGGCGTTGCCGATGATTCGATATCGAACGCGTGATCTCACCCGACTGCTGCCGCCGACATCGCGATCATTCCGGCGCATGGCGAAGATCGTCGGGCGCAGTGATGACATGCTCATCATCCGCGGCGTGAATGTCTTCCCGACTCAGATCGAAGAGATCGTCCTGCAGCACGGCGCGCTCTCCGGCCAGTACCTGATTCACGTGCGGCGCGATGGACCGCTGGATCAGGTGGAGCTGCGCTGCGAACTGCACCAGGCTTACGCCACACTCTCACCCGACGTGACGCACCAGATTGCGGGCGAGCTGCAGCACCGCATCAAGATCCACGTGGGCATCAGTGTCAGCGTGTCAGTCCTGCCGCCTGAGACGCTGGAGCGCATTCAGACGGGCAAGGCCAGGCGCGTGATCGACGCGCGTAGGCGGTGACCTCATCCTCCGGGCGCGCGCAGCGCTCGGTCGGTATCGCCCCAGATAACAAGTAGCTGCGAGACCGATCCCGCCGAGCCAAAGGCAGCGACGCCTCGGAACGCGATGGAGTGACGCCACAAGCAGACGGATAGAGTTGGCTCACCGCGATTGAGTTTCCGCTCCCGACCGTGCTCAGCTGATCGTCGAGCACAAGGCATGGTGGCTCGATTTCGGCGTCGCGCGCGCAGTGTGAGGTGAGATGGATCATCACTGCACAATTCGGGAGGGACCATGCGCACACCCGAGCACGTCGCCTGTCCCGAGATGCTTCCTGGGACAGTCATGGCTGCCAACGCACTTTATGCGCGATCCGTGCGCACACTCCTGCTCGTCATGGCTTGCGCCATGGCCGGATGCAAGAGTGACTCACCCAGCGGCGGCACTGGCCCGACTCCGCCCGTACCGCCTACGCCGCCTGTCGTGTCCGGTATACCGACGGCCTCGTTCACCGCTGCGGCGACGGCCAACGCATTCGATCCCGTCACATTCGACGCCACCGCATCGACGTCGACGGATGGCAGCGCGTTGCAATACGTGTGGGACTTCGGCAACGGTCAGCGTGGCGGTGGCAAGACGATCACCCGCAGCTTTGGCTCAGGCGGTGCGCGGAGCGTCACGCTCACGGTGTTCGATGGCGCCAATCGATCAGCGTCTGCGAGCAAGTCGATCGCAATCGCGGCGCCGCCGGCTCCGGTCTCGATGCTCAGCGTGCAGGGAATCGTCAAGGCGCTCGATGGCAGTCCGCTCGTTGGCGTTACGATCGCGCAGGTCGGCGGCACGGCGAGCGGCGCCACCGACTCGACGGGGAAAGCGCGTCTGATGCTGGGATCGGGCTCGCCATTGATGCTCCGGTTCAAGAAGACCGGGTATGCCGATCAGCTGCTCAGCCTCATGCTACCAGCGACGACCGGCAGCGACGCCGCGTTCGAGGTGGCGATGCGTACCCGAGATGCTGCGCTCACGCTTGGTGATGCAGCCGCCGGTGGCAGCCTCACGGGTCGCGATGGTGCACTCCTGTCACTGCCGCCGAACGCTCTGGTGAATAGCGCGGGCGGTACCGTGACCGGCGCGGTGCAGATTGCGATCACCCCAGTGGATGTCACACAAAACGCAGCCGGTGGCTTCCCAGGAGGCTTCACCGGCCTCGCGCAGAACGGGATTGCAACACCGATCGTGAGCTTTGGCACCACGGAATACGTGCTGACGGCGGGCGGCCAGAGTGTGCAGGTGGCGCCCGGCAAGAGTGCCACGATCGAACTCCCGCTCTACGCCACGAAAAGGTTGAACGGCACCATCCTCGCCGTCGGTGACACGACACCGCTCTGGTCGCTGGACGAGAGCACAGGCGCGTGGGTACAGGAGGGTAGAGGGACCGTCGTCGAGTCGGCCAACTCCCCATCCGGCCTCGCCTTGCGCGCCGCAGTGACCCATTTCTCGTGGTGGAATTCTGACATCGGGTTCGACCCGTATGGTCCGCAGCCGAAATGTGTGTATGACACGGACAGTGGCGTTCCGGGCGGCAACGACGCGTTTGCAACGGCCACCATTTGCAACATGTTAGCACAACTCGATCAGTCCAGCGGCGGTCCGGCGCCGAGGGTGATCGCAACTGCTTTGCGTTCTGCCGGCGCCGTGCTGCCACCGCAGGTCGCGGCCTTCGCAAGCCGGTCCACCGTGCCCATAGGTGGTGGCGTGAGGGTTGTGGTGCCGGCGAATGTGAATGTGCTGCTGAAGGCAACCGCGCTCAACAACACCTGGGGCGGCAGTCTCATCGTAAGTGGCCCGGTCGGCGCGCAGGAGGAGGTGCTGATCAAAATGCGCCCGCTCTTCACTATTGCCGGGCCGACAGCAGAGGCCATCACACTGCCATTCGATGGGACACGCGCGGTGTTGGGAATTCAGCAAACCGCTCGCTTCACCTTCGCAGGCGTCGCAAACAAATTCGCACGGATCCAATTGTCTCCCGTGGCGGGTTCGCTGTTGACCGGAAGTGTGCGCCTGTTGCAGGGCACCACCGTCGTGGCATCTGCTCCGGTTCTGAGCGGTATGGCGCAGATGATCGGGGCCGTCAACGCCAACGCGACATACACGCTCGAAGTCGCAGGCGACGCGGCGGCGTTCCGGATGCAGGCCGACCTGATTGGCAGCGTACAGACGGAACCTCTGGTGCTCCCGCTCGACATCACGCGCACAATCGCGGCATATGTCACGTTCAACGGCACGCTGACCGTCAGCGCGCCAACAACGATCTATTTAGCGCGACAATTGCTGGCCGGTCAGGCCGATCTGCGAGTGCTGGCCACGAACGGCACGGCGCTGCTCGATGGCGCAAGCCTCCCCGACGCGACGCGCGGTGCCTCGCTCACGTTGCCGGCCGCCGGGACCTATACGGTTGAGATCCGACCGCGGATCCCCGGCAGCTTCACCAACGTCCGCGTGACCGCAGAGCAGACGCTCTGGGCCCAGACCGCCCCGCCAATCGCGAATGCCAGCACGCCTGGAGGTCTGCTCGACCTCGCCGATGCGCAGGCAGACCGGAACGGTAAGGTCGTCGTCGCTTACACCGAACGGGTCGGGAACGCCAGTCGACTCAAGTTGCAACGATGGACCGGAACCGTCTGGGAAGCCGTGGCACCCGATCTCGTGATCGGTCAGGCGTGCACCGGCAGCGGCAACGTCACGGCCGTGGCTTTCGACAACGCGAATAATCCGGTCGTCCTCTTTGGCAATGCGAACTTTCCATCGGAATCGACCTTCGTCTCCGCGCGGCGCTTCAGTGGCGGCACGTGGCAGGCGCTTGGTCCGAACAACGGGACGCTGCCCTCGAGGAATGCAGCCGGAAACTCCAGCGGCGCCTGCAGCACGTTCCCCGCGCTTGCGATCGGATCCGACGGTGCGCCCATCGCGGCGTATCAGTCCGACAACAACACGGTCGTGCAGCGCTTTGACGGTACGCGGTGGAAGGGGCTCGTCACGGCGGATTCCACCGGAGACGTGTTCTCGCTGCAGAACCTCGCGGCCGACCTGAAAGTTGACGTGACGGGGCGTGTCTGGTTGGTCACCGCCTCGAGGTCTGGCGGGAGCCCGCTCGTGCGCCGGTTCAACGCTGCCACTACCGTATGGGAAACGATTGGCGGCCCACTCCCGCAGACAACGACATCCGGCCTGACCACACCTCGGCTGCGATTCGATGCGGCCGGACTTCCCGTCATCGCGTGGCTTGCCGCAGTCGGCACCGGTGGAGCCTCGTCTCCCGGCACGGCGCTCTACCGTTACGACGGCAGCGCGTGGTCAACCACCGGTGGGTACCAGGCCGGTGGTAACCAAGCGAGCCATGGTCCGAATGATCTGGGGTTTGCGATCGTCAATGGCGAAGCGCTGGTGAGCTGGACCAGTAACAGGCGGAACCTTGGCAATGGTGTCATTGTGCAGCGTAACACGTCGTCCGGCTGGACTCCCATCGGCGAAGGTTTGGGTGAGATCGCGCAATTCACGCCCGGCGTGGTCAACGACGTCCAGTCGAATTCGTCGAAACTGGTTCCGATCGGTGGTGAGCTGTATCTCGTCCTTGTCGGGAGTCAGGTGGTCAACGGAACAACGAGCCAGTCGAGAGTGGTGCTGCTGCGCAAGGCCGCCAACTGACAAGCACAGCCGACGCGCCGGTGTGATTTCATCGGCGCGTCAGCTGGCTCGAAGTGCGCGGAGTGGGTCACGTCTCGCGAACGTGATCTCCGACCGCTGAGGCGTGCTCCGCAGTCACGTCCGACATACGCAGGCGCAGCTGCCCGCGTCCGACGCCGCCCACGCTGAGGACGAGCGGCGTCACGCAGCCGCGCTCGAGCGCATTCAGACGGGCAGGGCCAAACGCGTCATCGACGCGCGTGTTCAGTGAACTGACTCTGCACACTCAAGCGACGCGTCTCGCCTCGAACACGCCACTAGAACAGCGACGCGACGATCGACCGCTCGGCTAGCACAATTCGATTGCGGCCGCGCTCTTTGGCCAGATACAGGGCCCGGTCTGCATCGAGCAACAACCGGTCGATCTGCTGCTGATCGGCGAACATCGCGATGCCGATGCTGATCGTCACTGAGACGGCACGGCCATCGCTGGTCGGTATGGAAATCTCCGCCACCGATTCGCGCAATCGGTCGACGATCCGGAAAGCCGTCTCCTGATCGGTGACGGGCATCAGCATCGCGAACTCCTCGCCGCCGAGTCGTCCGATCACGTCGTCGCCACGCACCGCGCTTCGGCACGAGGCACCGATCGCCACCAGCACCGCGTCACCGACCGCATGGCCGAACCTGTCGTTGATCGGCTTGAAGTGGTCAATGTCGATCATCGCCAGCGTCAGCGGCTGCTTCAGGCGTCGCGCCGTGGCGGCCATCAGGTCGAGCTGGTCGAGGAAGAACCGCCGCGTGGCGAGGCCCGTCAAGTCATCGATGTTGGCCAGTGACGCCATCTCGCTCGCGAATCGATCCGCGCGTTCTTTCTCATCCGTCAGATCACGCTCCAGCTGATGGCGCTGCGCCATCGCCGATCCGATCGGAAGCGCCGTCAGAAAGAGCACGGCGAGATTCAACTGAAAGTTGAAGACACGCAGCGTAATCTCGTCGGGCGGGAGCGCGCCGGCCTTGGCGGCGATCACCGTGCCGAGTGATCCAACCACGGCGACGATGACGGTGGACAATGCCGCGCCGAGGGGGCCGAGTCGGAAGGACGCGAAGAGGACGGTCGGCATGACGAGGAACTGCACTGGCGGCACATTGGGCGAGAAGACGGCCAGGCTCACGCCGAAAACGACCGCAAGGATTGCTGCAGCCTCACCGCGCGGGCGCTGGCGCATGATGACGTCGGGACCGTGCGTCATCAGATCGTGCGCAATCACCGCGATCGGCATCACCACCAGCAGCCCGAGTACGTCACCGAGTACCCACTTGATGAAGATCGTCGTGAATGGAGCGTTCATCAGGAGCTTGGCCGACGTCGCGCTGACGAGCCCTGCGGCCAACGCCGCGGTGATTGACGCAGTGATCAAGACCACCACGTCGCTCGAGTGCTGGAACAGCACGCGGCGCCCGGTCTGATGCCGGATGATCATCGCGGCGATCACCGCCTCGACCAGGTTGGCAATCGTGATCGACACCGCCGGCAGCACGGTGTTGCCGTTGAAAAGGTTGGCGAGAAGGCTGCCGCACGCGCCGGCGATCAGGACGTTCCTCCAATGGCGTGGCGCCGAAAGCAGCAGAACCGCCACCAGCATGCCGTTCGGGGGCCACAGGGTGGCGATGTTGCCCGCCTGCCGGCTCACCGCCAGCCCGCCCAGCGCCGTCGCCAGATAGCCTGCGGTCAGCAGGAAAACCAGCATCAGCGGGTTCGTCTCCTGTGGCGCTGGGCCTGACCGGTTGCTGTCGGTGGCGAGGATCATGCCGGTGCCTTCAGCCGATATGCTGAATGGTGTAGCCCCGCTCCTGCGCGCGATTGACCGCCACGATTCCGGCGGCAATGAAATGCGAATTCGGAAGTGCCGACGCCTTCAGTTCCTCATATACGTCGGCGACTTTCAGCTGCATCTTGCCCGCGACCAGACCCGCGAAGGCGCGCGTCGCCATGTCACACACGGCGAAGTGCGTCCCGCGCTGTACCATCGCGGCGAACGTCGTTTCGCGATTCGTGAGCAGTGTGCCGTATCCGAGTGTCTGGTAGACGTTGATGACCGGCGCGACGTTCGTTCTCGGATCGACAAACTTGATCCGCTCGCCGATCACCGCTCCGTACTTCGCCCACATCGCATCGGAGTACGCGAATGGAGTGGCAAAGTGCCGCAGGCAGATCACGACCGCGCTGTCGGCATCATCCAGCCCGTATCCCGCTTTGCTGGCGACGAAGAAGTTCGAGGCGAACGTGATGGCGTCGCCGGCGCCGGCAGCGGACGTGGCATCAAAGAACATACGATGCTTTCCAGGCACGCGGTCAAACCAGTCATCCTGACCGTGCCTGGCAGGCTGCCACGGGTCATCCCGGGTCGGCATCGCGCCAGTCGGCTGCGGCGCGGCGGCCGACGCGCCAGTGAACGCAGCGACACCAGCGGCGAGCCGGGCCATGAACGATCGTCGAGCGAGCGGGGTGGCGGGAGAACGCGAAGACATCGTTGCAGCAGTGGGAGCGGGGGAGACGCGCGGCAATGAATGAACGCAGGCTGCAGGGCTCGGCACCAGAGCCCGTTCGGGTGATGGGGGCAATCGGCGGCGTTGACCCCGCTTGCGGCAGGCGGCACTTTCCCGAAGCCACCTACAACCCACTTAACGCTGATGAGATCGCCTGCTTCTCACCTCGTACGAATCGTGACTGCTCTCGCCGCCGTCGGCGCGTGCGCCTCTGGGGAGAAGGTCGCCTCGCAAAGGATGACGGTCACCCCGCTGGTGTCGCCGGCAGGGCCGAACTCCGCCGAACCCTTCCTGAGTGCCACGGACAAGGAAACGCTAGTTCTCAGCTGGCTCCAGCGCGAGGCCGACTCGGTCACTGTGACACTGCGCCTCGCCACGCTGGATTCGGCCGGCGCCTGGGGCGTGCCCAGCGAAGTTGTTCGGGCGAAGGATCTCTTTGTGAATTGGGCTGATTTCCCCTCGGTGGTGCCGCTCGCCAGTGGAAAGCTCCTCGCGCACTGGCTGCAGCGGAATGGCACAGGCCGGTACTCGTATGACGTCAGGATGTCCGAGTCTGCCGACGGTGGACGGACCTGGTCGTCGAGCACGACCGCACACGCTCCTGGGATCCCCGCCGAGCATGGATTCGTGACCCTGCTGCCGCGGCCGGACTCGACGGCCGACATCCTCTTCCTGAATGGCAGCCCGGCGCCAGCCGATGCCCCGGGAAAGCGCGGCCCTCCGATGCGCCTGGCGATGTCGAAATGGACGGCCGCGGGCGCCGTGGCTGGGCCGGAGGAGATTCTCGACATGCGGACCTGCGACTGTTGTCAGACGGCCGCCGCGGTCACCTCGCGCGGACCGATCATTCTGTATCGCGATCGCTCGGAGAACGAGACTCGGGATATCTATGTTCGCCGTTTTGTCAGTGGTGCGTGGACCGATACGAAGCCGCTGCACGCTGATGGGTGGATCATCGATGCCTGCCCGGTCAACGGGCCTGCAATCTCTGCGTCGGGTGAGCAGGTCGCGGCAGTCTGGTTCACTGGTGCGCGCGATACGGCGAAGGTTCAATTGGTATTCTCGCGCGACGCCGGCGCGACGTTTGGCCAGCCGGTTCGCATTGATGGCGGCATGCCGGCGGGACGCGTGGACGTGGAACTGCTGGATGGTGGCGATGCCCTCGTCACCTGGATCGAGCGCATGGGTAAGGACTCGGCCGAAGTCCGAGCGCGCATCGTTCGCCCCGACGGCACGACTGAGCCCCCATTGACGGTCTCGCCGCTGTCTGGCGGCAGGGCCAGCGGATTCCCGCGCATCGTTCGGCGACGCGACGGGATCGTCCTCGCCTGGACCGTACCCGGCGCCACCAGCGAAGTGCGACTCGCCGCGCTCAAGATCGCGCCGCGCTGAAGAACGCACCGCGCTGACGGAATCAGCGAGTTCGCTACGCTGGCCGTAGTCTCCGCAAACTCCCGCCCACTCCCCATGCGATCATTGCTCGGCCTTGCCCTCGCCGCCCTTGCAGCCGCGCCACTCAGTGCCCAGCGTGGTGCACAAGCGATCGATTCGGCGTACACCGCCCGCATCATCGAGCTTACACCAACGCATCCGCAGTACAAGTTCATCACCGACATGGTGGACTATCTCCCATCGTCCGCCACGGTCCCGACGCCGCTGCAAACCCTCGGCTACGTGCCCGGTACCATCGGGCGCCTTGCGTACAGTGCCGAGGCCGCGAAGTACTATCGCGCGGTCGACGCGGCCAGTGATCGCGTGCAAGTCGTCAGCCTCGGGAAGTCCGAGGAAGGGCGCGAGATGGTGATGGCGATCATTGCGGACGAAGCGACGATCGCCAGGCTCGATGAGTACAAGGCCATCCTCCGAAAGCTCACCGATTCGCGTGGACTCTCGGCCGCCGAACGCGCGGAGCTGGTGAAGCTCGGGAAGCCGGTCTACCTGCTCAGTGGTGCACTGCACTCGACCGAGACCGGATCACCCGAAGCAATGATCGAGATGCTGTACCGGCTCGCGGTCGATGAAGGCGAGAACATCCGCAAGATCCGTGAGAATGTCATCACGATGATCATCCCGGTGTGGGAGGTGGACGGTCGCGATCACTACGTCGATTTTTATCAGCAGAATCGACGGCTCAACCTGCCGACCAATGCCGGCGTCGGCCTGCCGTACTGGGGCAAGTACGTTGCCCACGACAACAATCGCGACGGCATGGCGCTGACCCTCGAGCTGACGCGCTCATTTCTCAGGACATTCCTCGACTGGCGTCCGACCGTCACTCATGACTTGCACGAGTCGGTGCCGTTTCTATACACCAGCACTGGTACTGGCCCGTACAACACCGAGTATGACGCCATTCAGATCGATGAATGGTTTTCGCTGGCATATTCAGAGATCACCGAGCTCACGCGCCGCGGATTGCCGGGCGTGTTCACCTATCAGTTCTATGACGGATGGGCCCCGAACTACGGTCTCTCGATCGCAAACCTGCACAACTCGATCGGCCGCTTCTATGAGACGTACACCTCGAGCGGCGCCGACTGCGTGAACAGTGTTGCCCTTCCGGCGACCGCGACGTCGGTGCAGTGGTATCGGCCGAACCCACCGGTGAATGGCGTGAAGTGGTGTATTCGCAGCAACGTGAATTACCAGCAGTCCGGCGTCCTCGTTGCGCTGCGGCACGTTGCGGACAATCGCCAGAAGTACCTCGAGAATGCCGTCACCAAGGCCGAGCGGACCATCGCTCGCGGTGCACGCTCTGCGCCGTACGCCTTCGTGGTGCCGCGTGGGCAGCGTCGTGCGGCGGAAGCCGCCGATATGGTGAACCTGTTCCGGATGCAAGGCACCGAAGTACACGAAGCGACCGAAGCGTTCTCGCTCGGCGCCGGCAAGGATTCCGTGAAGATCGAATCAGGTGACTGGATCGTGCGGCTGGATCAGCCGTACACACAGTTCCCGAGGACGGTACTGTCGCTGCAGAGTTTCAAGCCCACCGATCCACAGCCGTACGACGACACTGGCTGGACGATGGACCTGCTCCGTCACATCACGACGCTCAAGATCGCCGATTCGACCGTCCTCAGGAAGCCGATGCGGCTGTTGACGGCGGATGCGAGTGTCACGGGCAGGATTGCCGGCGCAGGCACGACTCTGGTGGTGCCGCATCTCGGTGACTGGCGGTCATCGGTGTTGCCGTGGAAAGTCGCTGGCGCCCGCGTTCGCGTGGCAGACAGTGCGTTCACCGTCGATGGGGCGTCGTACGCGGCCGGCACCTTCCTTGTCTCGGACGCACCATCGGTTCGTGCGAGCGTGGCGGCCCTCGGCCTGGCCGCGATCGCTGCGGCCGAGCCCACCGTGCGGTCGCACCCGATCACGTTGCCGCGCATCGCGATCATGCATTCGTGGATTTCAACGCAGGACGAAGGCTGGGTGCGTTACGCCTTCGACCGGCTCGGCGTGCCATATACCGGCATCTCGGAGCAGGAGATCAAGACGGCCGGTGTGCTCGAGCGCTTTGATGTGGTCATCTATCCGCATGTCGGCGGCAACGCGTCAACGCTGCTGAACGGTCGCTCGATGGCGGGGCCAGCCGTACCCTGGAAAAAGTCGGCCGAGACGCGGCATCTGGGCAGTGTCGACGAGACTGACGACGTCCGCCCGGGGATGGGCTTCGACGGACTGTTGGCGTTGCGTCGATTCGTGGAGCGTGGCGGCCTCCTGTTCACGGAAGGTGCGACCTCGAAGTTCGTGGCCGACATGGGCTTCCATTCACAGGTGAGCGCGGTCGATACACCGAATCTGCGTGCACGCGGCGGTGTGTTCCGAGGCGAAGTCGTCACGGCAGCGCATCCGATGCTCTACGGCTACGAGCGCCGGAGCTTCCCGTTGTTCTTCTCACAGGCGCCCGTCCTCCAGGTTGGCGGCGGCGGATTTGGTGGCGGCGGTGGCGGTGGTGGTGCGGCGGCGCCTCCGGTGCCTGGCCCCGCGATGGGCATCGGTGGCAAGCCGGTGGACGCGTCGATCGTCGGCGAAACTGAACGGCTCCGGCCCAAAGTCGTGGTCCGGTGGGCGCAGAATGCCGATTCGGTCCTCATCTCGGGCCTCATTGCCGGGGGGAGTGAGATGGCCGGTCGTGCGGCCGTCGTCGACGCTCCGGTCGGATCCGGCCACGTAATTCTGATGGGGACCAGACCGTGGTACCGCTGGCAGAATCAGGGGTCGATGGCCATGGCGTTCAATGCCATCGCAAATTGGAACGCCCTCGGTCAGACTCCCGCGTCACCGACCGACGCACGCGCCGGCACGCGAGGCAACCGCTGATGGCCAGCACGCGTCATGCACTGGTCGCAGTGTGGGCGTTGCTCGCTGCGCCGTCTCTCATCGCGGCGCAGCCGGCACCGCGCGCAACGCTGGCGATTGTTGGTGGGCGCATCATCGATGGATACGGCGGGCCGGTGATCGAGAATGGGGTCGTGCTGGTTGCCGGCGAACGCATCCTGGCGGTTGGGCGGGAAGGCGAGGTGGCGGTGCCGCAGGGCGTCACGGTGATCAACGCCAATGGCCACACCGTGATGCCGGGACTGATTGACATGCACGTACATCTGCACATTCTCGGGCACGGTGACTACAAGCGGTGGGACGCGCTCTACGGCACCCGCGACGCGTCGCTGGTCATGCCGATTGCCGCCCGACAGTTGCTGAGTGCGGGTGTGACGACGGCACGCGATCTCGGCGCCCGCCTCGAGGATATCCTCACGGTGAAGCGCCGTATTGCCGCTGGCGAGATCCCCGGTCCGCGGATGTTCGTCACCGGACCTTTCATTCAACACGAACCGTACGAGGAGTACGAGAAGCCATTCCGCTGGGGCATTCGCGGCGCCGAGGAGGCGCGGCGACGCGTCACGCAGCTGCTCGATGCCGGTGTCGACATGATCAAGCTGATCGATCAGGATCAGATGACCGATGCCGAGGTCGAAGCGGTGGTGGAGACGGCCCACAAGCGCGGGAAACAGGTCGTGGCCCACGCCCACCGAATGGAAGAGATCCGCGTCGGGTTGAAGTACAACGTCGACAACTTCGAACACACGGGGCTTGGCACGGCCCCTGGTTACGCCGTGGAAGTCCTGCAGAAGATGCGGGAGCGCAACTCAGGACTCTATTGGACACCGACGATCTCACCGCTGTACACGATGTACTTCACCGGCAGCGTGTTCCCTGAGCGCGTTGACGATCCGGCGTGGCACGAGTTCATGCCAGACGACATGTGGAAGGAAATTCGCGCGTCGCTCGACAAGATTCCGCATCTGCCGTACTACGCACTCTTCCCATCGCGCATTCCGCTGCTCCCAGCAAAGTTTGCGCAGCTGCGCCAGTCAGGTGTTCGCATGATGATTGGTACTGATGCCGGCATCCCGAGCATGTTCCACAACGACGCAACCTGGCGCGAGATGGCGAAGTGGGTGGAACTCGGCGTGTCACCGATGGAGACGATCCAGAGCGCTACACTGTGGCCTGCGCGGTTCCTGCGCAATGAAGCGAACTTCGGCGTCCTGGCTCCCGGTCGCTTCGCCGACATCATCCTCGTCCGGGGTGATCCGTTGACCGACATGACCGTCATGCGTGACGTGAAGGTCGTGATCCAGAGTGGAAAGCGCGTGAAGTGAACGGCCTCTCACCTGTCCGTCCGGCGCGCAGCTAGTCCGTGGTGCGCGGCACCAGCGGTTTGTAGCCGTCGGCCGGTAATGTGTAGCCTCGGTTGGTCAGGCGATCGCCGAGCGCCGCGTAGAACGCCGGGTTGACCGGCGCCACCGTGCCCAGGCCATCGACGTACCGGTTGTAGAGGGAAAAAAGTGCGGCGATCATCACCGTGTCGTGCACTTCGACGTCGGTGGCGCCCGCCTCGCGCGCCGCGCTCACCATCGGGGACGTCACCTCGCGACCGCTGCGCTGCACTGCGCCGGCGATCGTGAGCAACGCGCGGAGCTTTGCGCTCACCGGTGCCGTGGTCAGGTCGCCGAGCACCGCATCGAGCAGGGCAGGGTCGCCGCCCGGCAGCGCACAGGTGGCGGCCGCGTGGGCCGAACCACAGAACTGGCAATCGTTTCGCACGGAGACATACGTCGCGATCAGCTCACGCTCCATCTCGCTGAGCGTGCTCGGTCCCCGCAGCAACACCTGCGTCAGTTCGCAGAGCGGTCCGGCCGTCTCCGGACGGAAGTCGAGCAGGCTAGTGACCCCGAAAAGGTCTGACCGCACTCCAATGTGAGGCATGCAGGGAGGTTGCGAGGCGGTGGCGGGAAAACCGTGCGGACTGGTGTCAGCGTGATCGGCGCGCGCGGATGATCTCGATCCGCTCGATGACGTCCCCTTCCTGTACCTGATCCATCACATCGAAGCCGGTGACCATCCGCGCCAGCACCGTGTAGTCACGATCGAGGCGGAAATTATCGACCAGATTGAAGTAGATCTGCCCGTCGCCGGTGTCGCGCCCGCGCGTGGAGATCCCGATCGTTCCGCGAGCGTTCCGGGCGAACCCCACCTCGTCTCGCATGAATTCCCGTGTACGACCGTCGTACTCGTCGGCACCGGGGCTGCCACCCTGAATGACGAAGTTCGAGACGATCCGGTGAAAGGTGAGTCCGTTGTACTGCCCGGACTCTGCCAGCTGCGCGAACACACCGACCGTGACCGGCGCTTCATCCGGCAGGAGCGCCACGGTCATCGTGCCAAGCCCGCGCATCGTAATGCGTGCCGTGGCACCGGCCAGACCGCGGATGTATCCCGCCGGCGGAATCGGTGGAATCGGCAGCCGAACCGTCACCGCCGGTACGGAGGTCCCGGTTCGCGCCGTCAGGATCTTCGATGCGATCGCCGCCACCGCGGGATCACGATCGTGCAGCGTCTCGCGGAGCAGTGAATTCGTCGAGGTATCCTGCGACTCCCCGATCCGTGTGAGCAGCGCCACACGCGGATCGCGCATCGTCATGCTGCCGTCGGCCGTGAGACGGTTGAACGCGCCCACGACACGTGGCATCAGGGCGTCGCGGAACGGCGCCTTCTCGAGCACCGTCGCGGCCGCGAGCAGCAATCCCGCGTGATCGCTCCGCAGCGCGCGCTGTACGTCGTCTGCAGTCTGCAGCGCGGTCGCGGCCACATTCGGATTGACATCTTGTGCGAGCGCGGCAAGGGTGACGACGTCGCGTCGCACCGCCGCAGGCGCCGCAGCGCGGGCGCGAACCTGCCAGATCGAATCGCGTGCAAGCGCGGCAATGTAGGGTGCAGCGGACGCACTGTCGGCCGCAATCAGCGCTTCCCGCGCTGCCGCGCGAATGCGCCATGTCCGCCCAGCGGTTGCCAGCGGTACCAGTTGCGCTGCCGCGCACTTCCGGGTGCCGGCGCTTGCGATCGCCGCCATCGCGACGTGGCCGCTGCTGTCACCGGCCAGCCGCAGCAACTGATCACACGCGCTGATGAACTTCACCCCCTCGTAGCGCACCAGCGGCGAGGGATCATCCCTATAGGCAGCACCTGCAATCACGCTCAGCCGACGCACTTGAGC
Source organism: Gemmatimonadales bacterium (assembly GCA_038215035.1). Classification (GTDB taxonomy): domain Bacteria; phylum Gemmatimonadota; class Gemmatimonadetes; order Gemmatimonadales; family Gemmatimonadaceae; genus JACMLX01. The sequence goes on from JBBQRH010000001.1 coordinate 132,190, forward strand.
ACTGGCATCCGTCTGCGCGAGTGTCCGCGTCGCCTCGTCGGCACCGCCGTTGGCGATCATCGCCAGCAGCACAAGTTGGCGAAGCGCTTCGCTGGAGTTCGTCGCAAAGGCCTGACGCAGTGCGGCAAGCGTGGCTGGACTCGGCGTGATCGTGCGGCGATTCAGTCGGAAGAGCGCCTCGAGGCCACGCGCCGCGCCTTCGCGTGCCTCCGGTGCCGCGTCGCCGAGCCCGCGCTGCAGCAACGTTTCGATCTCGGGCGCAATGGGTCGGGCGCGGCCCGCGGCCTCGAAGATCGCGGCGCGGACCGCGCCGTCGCGTTCATCGGCCAGCGCGTCGCCGTAGGGATGTGCCGCTCGCATCTGCGCCAACGCACCGAACGCCGCTGCGCGAACGGCGCGATCGCCGGAACGCGTCAGCGGAACGATCGCGCTCCGATACGTCGTGTCTTCGAGTCGGCCGAGTGCGCGAGCCGCGCGCAACTGCACGCGCGGACTCGGGTTTCGCACGGCGTCCAGCAGAAAGGGCACGCCGCCGGCGCGCGCGTGCTCAGCGTCGAGGACCGTCCGGGCCTCGGGGACCTGCGCCAGCATCGGAAGAATGAGGATCCACATGCCGCAATTCTATCGCCGCGATCGTCAATGCGCTGACGATGGCCGCTGGGAATCTCTCTGAAATTCGAAGGGGGTCCGTCCCAATTCCGCAGTGGCTCCCTACGGTCGCAGAACCTTCACTGCGTTGCTCGGGAAGTCGGTGAACAGCCCATCCACCCCTGCCGCGGCAAAGGCTCGCACTTCGGCCGCCTGGTCGCCGTGCCACATCGCAGGAAGAAAGGGCCGGTCGCTGCGGATGGTCCAGACATGCACCAACAGGCCCGCGGCGTGTGCATCCCGCACCAGTGAGGACTGCAGGGGCGTCGAGTCGGTCGGAGCTGGCCCCAGCACGAGTTCCTTGGCGGCCCCGATGCCGTCCGCATACCGGCGGACACGAGCGAGCCCCGCGGGCGTCTGCATCGACGCAAAGGACACCGCCGCCGAGTCGGGCGGGGAACCACTGACGTTCACCAGCTGCACCAGCCGCAAGGCGGTGATCGGGCGCAGGCGGATCAGATTTCCAATCTCGAAGCTCTGGATGAAGACCGGGGCGGTGCGGTCGTGCCAGCCAACGCGACGCAGGGACGCCAGCATCTTCTCCTCGATCGGCAGTCCAATGCGACGGAAGTGCGATGGGTGCTTCGTCTCCGGGTACACGCCCACGGGCCGTCCACGTTCGCGCCCGAGTCTGACTGCCAGATCGAGCACCTCGTCGAAGGTGGGAATCTCGAATTGCCCGTCAAAACTGTGTCCACGCGATGCAATTCGCTCTTTCGCACGCAGCGTCTTGAGCTCAGCCAGCATGAAATCTTCCGTAAACCATCCCGTGATCCGCTCGCCGTCGATGACCTCGCTGCGTTGTCGCTCCGGAAATTTCTGAGCCACATCGGTGGTGCCGCCGATCTCATTCTCGTGACGGGCAATCAGCACGCCGTCCTTGGTGCTCACAAGATCCGGTTCGATGTAGTCAGCGCCGCCGGCGACTGCGAAGCTGTAGCTGGCGAGCGTGTGCTCAGGACGATCTCCGCTGGCCCCTCGGTGGCCGATCACGATCGGCAGTCGCGCGCGCGTGGGCGCGTCGATGCGTGCTGGCTGAATCGGCGTCAGGGCAATACTCAGCGTGGCGGCGGCAACCAGAAATCTGAGGCGAGGCATGCAGGTATCCTGCCTCACTGTCAGCCAGCGCGCGAGTGTCAGGCCCGCTCGTAGCCCATCTGTGACGAACGCCATCCCCGCGGAACGCACGATGCCCGCTCTGGGCGGGCATCGTGATCCTGCCACGGAAACGCGAACTACTCGGGAGCCGCGTTCCGCCCTGGCTTCGATCGACGTTGCATGTTGCCGGCATCGGTGCGTGCTTCTGCGTCCGCAGAAACGCGACCGACCGCCATTTTGTACAGCTCGGCGGCGGTGTTTCGGTCGGCATCACTGAGTTCGGCCACCTCGACCCATGGCGCCATGATGTTGCGCGCATCCGACGTATGTGAGAGACCAATCGCATGCCCGATCTCGTGCAACGCCACCGCGCGCAATGCTTTGGGAGTTTGCGGGAGACCATCGCTGGCGTGGGTACTGAGGGTCACCCGGGCGCGAGTGATCCAACCCTTCGAGGTACTCCACCAGACCGTGCGACCGCTTTCGTCGGCCCCAAGCCGATCGGTCCAGACCACCAGAAGTTCTGCTCCGGCTGAATCCGAAACCAGTCTGAAGCGGAGTGGAAGCCCAACCGATCCCCACGCCTCGATCGCGTCGACGGCCATGTCCGGAAATGCAGCGTCCCAACCGTTCAGCACCTGGCGTGGTGACTGGACCCAAACGCGGATCGGATCCGCAGTGCGCTCCGGCCAGCGACGAACGGTGGAGTCACGCGCCAGCAACAGCTCCGGCAGGTAGTTTTGCCTCCGGGCGTCCGCGGTGAAGTCCAGATCGTAGCCGAGCGGGAGCCTCGCGGTCGTCGCACCGAGGGCCGACAACGCAGGCGTTGCAAACGGCGTCGCGAAGTGAACTCCACGGACCGAGAACGCTGCGGCGGCGTCCTGAGCGCTCAGCGCTGACGGCAGACTGACGCCGAGGGCGCACATGGTGTGGAGTAGCAGCGAACGGGAATGGTGCATGAGCCTCGCCGCAGGGCGCGTCGTCGCGCGGTGTCGCAGGGGTGCCTCTCAACGCAGTGATGACGAGCCCGACCATTGGGCGTAACATGATTTAACCTCATCCATTGGGGCTCTAAATGGTTTTACTGCAGCAACATACGAAAATTAGCCATCACCAATGTTTCTTGCTGAGTGCGGTATGAGAACCACACCTGCTCTGGGCCACGAGCCAGACTCAGCCATGCTATGCTCGCCTCGCAGCACAGGGTGTCGGGGCGGCGCAACAGCGAGGCGCCGATGACCGCGGTCTGGACGCCCGATCCTCGGCACGCCTCGCATTCCCAGCTGGCCCGCTTCCATCATCTGATGCGCGCGAGCCACGGTGCCGCGGCGGTGGGCGACGATTACACGCAGCTCCACGCCTGGTCGGTACGCGAGCGGGCCACATTCTGGCGGGACCTCTGGCGAGTCTGCGACGTCGCGGCGTCCGCAATCGACGGCGGCGATCCGTCATCTCCCGCCGGCGTCGCGCTCGACGTGATGGCGCCGCCGGGAATCGAGGGCGGGCCGCGCTGGTTTCCGAATGCCCGGCTGAACTACGCGGAGCATCTGGTACGGCATCGGGACACTCGCACCGCGCTCGTCGCCTGGACGGAGCGCGGTTGGACACGGAGCTGGACGTACGCCGAGCTCTTCGCCGACGTCTCACGCGTATCGCAGGGACTCAAGGCAATCGGTGTGCGCAAGGGTGATCGCGTCGCGGCGTTCATGCCGAACGTGGCCGAGACGGTGATCGCAATGATCGCGAGCACGGCGCTCGGGGCCGTGTGGACCTCATGCTCACCGGATTTCGGGACCAAAGGCGTGCTCGATCGATTCGGACAAGTGGAGCCGAAAGTGCTGCTCGTCACGGACGGCTATCGCTACGGCGGTCGCGCAATCGAGACGCTGGATCGGGCGCGAGAACTGTGTGCGGCGTTGCCAAGTGTCGAGCATCTGATCGTCGTGCCGTATCTCAAGGCAGAGCCACCGCTGCGTGGGTTACCGAATGCCATCGCGTGGCACGAGCTCGGCCGTGATGAACCGAATGACCTGTTACCCGTGACACGCGTTGCGTTCGATCACCCGCTGTTCATCATGTACTCCTCCGGAACGACGGGACTGCCCAAATGCATGGTGCACGGCCACGGTGGCACGCTGCTTCAGCACTTCAAGGAGCACATGCTGCACGGTGACCTGCGGCGCGAGAGTCGCATCTTCTACTACACGACCTGCGGGTGGATGATGTGGAACTGGCTGGTGAGCGCTCTCGCGGTCGGTGCGACGGTGGTGCTCTACGATGGATCGCCGATTCCACCGCGAGAAACAGAGATTCTCTGGAGGCTGGCCGACGAAGAGCACATCACGCACTTTGGCGTCAGCGCAAAGTTTCTGGCGATGGCCGAGAAGCTCGGGCATGCGCCATCGCGCGATCGGAAGTTGCCGGACCTCGAGGTCATCTACAGCACCGGCAGCCCACTGGCGGAACACTCGTATGACTGGGTCGCGAGTGCGATCTCAGATGATGTGCGACTGAGCAGTATCAGCGGTGGCACCGATCTGATTTCGTGCTTTGCGCTCGGCGCGCCGACGCTACCGGTCTATCGCGGTGAACTCCAGTGCCTCGGCCTCGGTATGGCGGTCGAAGTCTGGGATCCTGATGGCGTGCCGGTCATCGGTATGCCCGGTGAACTCGTGTGCACGAAACCGTTCCCCAGCATGCCGGTGGCGTTCTGGAATGACCCGGATGGTGCGAAGTACCGCGCGGCGTACTTTGACGTGTATGACGGAGTCTGGCGCCACGGTGACTGGGCGCAACGCACCGCCCATCACGGGCTTGTGATCCTTGGTCGCAGCGACACGACACTCAATCCCGGCGGCGTTCGCATTGGCACGGCAGAGATCTATCGGCAGGTCGAGCAGATTCCTGAGGTGGTCGAGAGCATGGTTGTCGGGCAGGACATCATTGTTGACGGCACGCAGGACATGCGGATCGTGCTGTTCGTGCGGCTGCGAGACGACGTGCGGCTGGACGATGCACTCCGGCGACAGATTCGTGACCGCATTCGAGCCGAGGCCAGCCCGCACCACGTGCCGAAAGTGATCATTGAGGTTCCTGACCTGCCGCGCACGGTCAGTGGAAAGATCACTGAACTGGCCGTGCGCGAAGCTATCCATGGCCGCCCCGTGCTGAACACCGATGCGCTCGCAAATCCAGAAGCGCTGGAGTTCTTTCGAGTGCTGGCAACCAAGCCGGAGCTGATCCCACCAGTGAAGTAGTCGCCGGCCCGGGTTGGAGCGGGCAGCGCGCATCGCGCCTGCTCGCTGCCCGTCAGGAGCGTGCGAACGTCCTCGGCCGTGCGCTCAGAGACTCAGGGGACTACGCTGCCGGCGAGCCCCACCTGTTCGAGCATGAACGCGTAGTCGAACGCTATTTCCTTGAGGCGTTCGTAGCGGCCGCTGCTGCCGCCGTGGCCTGCTCCCATGTTCATCCGCAGCAGCAACGGATTCGCATCGGTCCGCAGTTCGCGCAGCCGGGCCACCCATTTGGTCGGTTCCCAGTATGCCACGCGACTGTCATTCAGGCCGCTGGTCACGAGCATCGAGGGGTATGCTTTCCGCTCGACGTTCTCATACGGCGAATAGCTGCGCATGTACGCGTACTCCTCCGCCTTGGCCGGGTTGCCCCATTGCTCCCACTCTTGCGCCGTGAGCGGAATACTCGCGTCCGACATGGTGTTGATCACGTCGACGAACGGCACCGCGGCAATGATCGCCTTGTAGAGATCAGGACGCATGTTTGCCACCACGCCCATCAAGAGACCACCAGCGCTGCCGCCATTGGCCAGCATGCGATCTTTCGAGGTGTACTGCTCCGCGACCAGAAAATCGCCGACATCGATGAAGTCGGTGAACGTATTCTTCTTCTTCAGCATTTTGCCGTCATCGTACCAGGAACGTCCCATCTCCTGACCGCCACGGATGTGCGCGATGGCGTAGATCACACCACGGTCCAGCAGCGAGACGCGGTTGGCGCTGAAGGTCGGCTCGGTGTTCGCACCGTATGAGCCATAGGCATATTCCAGCAGCGGACGCTTGCCGTCGCGGACGAGTGGCAGGCGATAGACGAGTGAGACGGGAACCATTGCGCCGTCTCTCGCACGCGCCATGCGACGTTCAACCCCATACTTCGTCGGATCGTAGCCGCCAAGTACCTCCTGCGTCTTCTTCAGAGTCCGCTCGCGCGTCGCCATGTCGTAGTCGAACACGGTGGCTGGCGTCACCAGCGATGAATACGTGAAGCGGAGCGACGAGGACTCGAACATCGGGTTGCCGGCCAGCGAAACGCCGTAGGCCGCCTCAGGGAACGTGATGTCGTGAGTAGCCTCCGCGGCCAGCGCCGTGACTCGGAGCCGGCGCAGTCCCTCACGCCGTTCACTGACCACGGCATGGTGCTGGAAGACGTTGATGTTCTCGACGAAGACGTCGGCGCGTGCCGGCAACCAGTCGCTCCACGCCGACAGATTGGTCGCATCGTCCCGGACGCGGGCAACCTTGAAATTCGGTGCGCCGTCGTTGGTGACGATCCAGAAGTACCCGTTGCCGTGATCCACATCATACTCGACTCCCGGGCGGCGGGCCGCGATCAATCGCGCGGGGCGCGTCGGGTGCGCAGCATCGATGATGCGAGTGTCGCCCTGCGTGAAACTGCCCGCCGAAATCGCGATGAACTTACCGCTGCGAAGCCGCTGGACTCCGACGTTGAACAGCACGTTCGGTTCGTGGAAGACGCTCACGTCCTGTCGCACCGACGTCCCGATCAGATGCCGCCAGACGCGGTCGCCGCGCTTGGCGCTGTCAGTGCTCATGTAGAACACCGTCCGGTTGTCGCTGGCCCAGGCCAGTCCAAAGCCCAGCTTCTCCTTCCGGTCGCGCAGGAACTTGCCCGTCCGCAGATCCTTCACGCGCAGGGTGAAGTCCTCATAGCCGGTGGTATCGACGAGCAGGGCGAGCAGCTGATGGTCCGGGCTGACTTCGAAGCCACCGAGACTGAAGAACTTCCGGCCCTTCGCGGCAGCGTTCTGGTCGAAGATGACCTCCTCTGCCGCCTCGAGGGTGCGGAGTTTTCGACAATAGATCGGATACGGCTTCCCCTGTTCGGTCCGCGTGTAGTACCAGTACGGCGCGTCGAAGGTCGGCACACTCAGATCGGTCTCCTTGATCCGGCCCACCAGTTCGGCATACAGCGCGTCGCGGAGCGGCTGGGTCGCAGCGGTCATCGATTCCGTGTACGCGTTTTCTGCCTCGAGATGCGCGATGACGGCCGGGTTGCCACGATTGCGAAACCAGGCGTAGTCGTCGACCAGCACCTCGCCGTGCAGGGTGTCGATTTTGGGCTGCTTGGCGGCGATGGGTGGCGTGGCGCGCTGAGCGTCGGCGTGCGAAGTGGCGAGGGCGGCGATGAGCACGAGGAGCGTGGTGCGGGGAAGTGGGGTCGGCATGTCGCGGGAGATGAGGGACAGCGTTCGTGGCGGCGCGCTCTGTAAGCTGGGCTGGCCAGGGCTGCGCCTGCCACGGATAGTTGTCGTCTCGTCTTGGTCGCGTCGCCGGCGGTCGGCCGCGCCATCAACCGTCCGCGCCCGATTCAGGCGATGATCGTTGGCGCCCGGTGGCCAGTGCGCCTCGTGGTTGGAGGTCCGGAGATCGCGCGGCTCGCGGCATGCCGTATCTTAAGGCTTGCCGCAGCGAGCGGGGTATGACCGATCGTTGAGGACGGCCAGGCCGCCTTGCGCCGACGCGCACGGCGGCGGAGCGCAAGGCAGGTCTGACGACAAACTGAGCTACGCTGCGCCCGATGAAGTCGCGAGTGACGCGGCACAGGGGCCGGCTTTCCGGAGGTGGAACAGCAGATGGCGACCCAGACACGGCCCGACGCGGCGGCCACGCTCGATACGTTCCCCATCAATGGAACCGACTACGTCGAGTTCCTCGTCGGGAACGCGAAGCAGGCAGCCCACTTTTATCGCACCACATTCGGATACGAGCTCGTCGCCTACCGCGGCCCCGAGACGGGCGAGCGCGATACCTGCTCGTACGTGCTGCAGCAGAACAGGATCCGGCTGGTATTGACCAGCGCCTTCGACCCGGATCACTGGATCAACCAGCACGTGCGCCTGCATGGTGACGGCGTCAAGGATATCGCCCTCTGGGTCGACGATGCCCGCGAGATGTTCAGGTTGGCCGTTGAGCGTGGCGCGACGCCGTGGAAGGAGCCGAAGGTTGCCGAGGATGCATTTGGCCGCGTGATCACCGCCAGCATCTGTACCTACGGCGAGACGGTTCATACGCTGGTGGAGCGCAGCGACTATACCGGCGTCTTCATGCCGGGCTTCGAACCGCGGACATCGGAGCTCGTCAGCGTGCCGGTTGGTGTGCAGCACGTCGATCACTGCGTCGGCAACGTCGAACTTGGCAAGATGAATCAGTGGTGCAAGTTCTATGAGGACGTGATGGGATTCCGCAACCTGATCAGCTTCGATGACAGCGACATCAGTACGGAGTACACGTCGCTGATGTCCAAGGTGGTGGCCAGCGGCAACGACCGCATCAAGTTTCCGATCAACGAGCCGGCCGCCGGCAAGAAGCGGAGCCAGATCGATGAGTATCTGGACTTCTACCACGGCGCCGGGGTCCAGCATCTGGCGCTGGCGACGAACGATGTAATCGCAACGGTCACCGAGCTCAAGAAACGCGGCGTCGAGTTTCTGCGGGTGCCGACGACCTACTACGACACGCTGCTCGATCGCGTCGGCCACATCGATGAGGATCTGGCACCGCTCAAGGAACTTGGTATTCTCGTCGATCGGGATGACGAAGGATATCTGTTGCAGATCTTCACCAAGCCGGTGCAGGATCGGCCGACGGTCTTCTACGAGATCATTCAGCGCAAGGGCGCCCGCAGCTTCGGCAAGGGAAACTTCAAGGCACTGTTCGAAGCCATCGAGCGAGAACAGGCGTTGCGCGGGAATCTCTGACACACGCGTCCGAGATGACCCGAGATTTCGAGTGACCGGAGTGACGATCGCTTCCGTTGCCCGCCTGAGCGCGCTGCGCCTCGTGTCGTTCATCCCTCCGGCGCGAGACGCGGTACATGTCGGGCTGCTTTCGCTGGATGCGACGCAGGTGATCGATCTGGCACCGTTCGGCATCACCGACGCACTGGAAGCGCTGGCACAGCTGGACATGCTGCGGCGGGCTGCCGGGGCCATCGTGCATGGTGCGACGCGGACGGCGTTCGCGATCGACGCCGTCCACCTCGTCGCGCCGATACCGCTGGCGCGGAGTGTCGTGGCAGCGCCTGGAGCAGACGCCCCGCACTTCGCCGATCCGACCACGCTGCATGGACCAGGCAGTCACCTGGCTCGCCCCGATGCGGCGGCAGCGCAGGGTGGTCTGGCAGCCGTCGTCGGCGCCACGATCGAGTCTCGCGCCGATCTCACCGAGGCGATGCTCGAGGAGGCGCTAGTTGGTACGCTGGTCGTGCTCGGTTGGCCTCAGGCTGGCCATGACCAGGCGACGGTGCTCGTTCCCGGTGCCGTTGGACCGTTTGTGGCGGTACCGCGCCGCAGCCCGGAATCGATTCTGCTGCGTCGCGTGGCACCGCTCGGCGCCAGTGCTGTCGCCGACGACTCGATCAGTGTCCGTGCCCCCGACCGACCGGCGTTTCACGCGCTTGCTCGCAGCGCGCTGCGCAGTCACACGCTGCGGCCCGGTGATCTCCTGGCCATCTTTCCTCCGGTGTCGGAGGATTCGGACCGGCCGCCGATGTCGGCGGGCTCTTGGGTGCGCGTGAGTGCACCCGGACTTGGCACGCTCTCCCTGGCCGTCAGGTAGCACATCCCACAGGTGTCGCACCACGGCGCGCCACCGTCATCGCTCTGCAGCTCGAGGTTTCTGTGCCCTACTATCACTCGCTCGGCCGTATCCCGCAAAAACGTCACACGGTGCATCGTCGCCCTGACGGCGGCATCTATTCCGAGCAGTTGATGGGCCACGAGGGATTCACTGGCACATCGGCGCTCCTCTATCACATTCATCCGCCGACGACCGTCAAGAGCGTGCGTCGGTTTCGGGATGTGAAGCTGGAGGCCGATGCCGATGAGACGCTCAAGCATCGCAAGTGGTTCACGTCACGATTGACGGTCGGCGGCAGCCCGACGCTCGACCGGGTGCCGCTGGTGTTCAACAGCGACATCGCGATGTACTTCGTCGCGCCAGATGAGACGGACGCACACTTCTACCGGAACGCACAGGCGGATGAAGTCGTCTACGTCGCGAAAGGGCAGGGCACCCTCGAGACACAGTTCGGTGACCTGCCGTATCGCGAAGGCGATTACGTGGTCATCCATCGCGGCATCATGCACCGATGGAAGCTGGACAACGCGGCGGGACCGACCAATCTGCTCGTCCACGAAAGCCGCGGACATATCCGTCCGCCAAAACGCTACCGCAACGAGTTCGGTCAGATGATCGAAGGGGCACCGTACTCCGAACGTGACTTCGGCGTGCCGCGTGACCTGAAGACGTATGACGAGATGGGTGACTTCCGTATTCTCGTCAAGCAGTACGATGCACTCCAGGAGTACATCCTCGATCACCACCCATTCGATGTCGTCGGGTGGGATGGCTGCTTCTATCCCTGGACCTTCAACATCCACGATTTCGAGCCCATCGTGGGGCGTGTGCATCAGCCGCCGCCCGTGCATCAGACCTTTCAGGGCGATGGCTTCGTCATCTGTTCGTTCTGCCCGCGTCCCTACGACTTCGATCCCAACGCAATCCCGGCGCCGTACAATCACAGCAACGTGGACTCCGACGAGGTGATCTTCTACGCCTCGGATGACTTCATGAGCCGGAAGGGCATCGAGTTCGGCGCCATCACGCACCACCCGGACGGCATCCCGCACGGCCCGCATCCTGGACGTGCCGAGGCGAGTATCGGGCAGAAGGAGACGAAGGAACTGGCGGTGATGATGGATTCCTTCAAGCCGCTGAAGGTCGCGAGGCAGATCGCGGCCATCGAGGACCCGGCGTATCACACCAGCTGGATCGAGGCGCAGCACGCGATGGTGGCGGCGCGCTGAGCTTGGGCGCGGTTTCGAAATGCATGTCCAAGTCGAGTGGCCGCCTCACACTGCGTGGGGCGGCCACTGTCGCAGTACGAAAGATCACGAAACGGTCAGCTGACGTGCGTCGCAGGTGCGGCTGCTGCTGCGTACCAGTGCGGTGAGAACGCTTCGGCTGTGACATCGTGGGGCGAAATCACCGTGGTGCGCACGCAACAGTGTGGCACGCGAGGCGCAGGGCGGGTCGCGCGCCGGGGGGGGCGACGAGCCTGACGCTTCTAGCTAACGCAATGACGTGTATAGACTTACCGCTGCGGGATGAACTGCAGCGCGGCCGCCCTGAGGTGGCATGGGCAATGCAAAGTGTAGACGTCACCCCCCACAGGTGGAGCGCAACGCATGAATCGATTGAAGTCGCTGTTGACAGTCGCCGCTCTCGTCGTCTCGCCGTCGTTGGCCAGCGCGCAGAGCATTCTGATCATCAATGGCACCACGGGCACCAGTGAGCCCAGTACGACGACCAACATCACGAACAACCTCAAGACCCTGCACGAAGCCGTCGGAAACACGGTGACGATCTCAGACGGTATCCCGGTGAATTTCACTGGCTTCACCCAGATCTGGGACATCCGCTTCTCGAACAACTTCGCGCTCACGGCCGGCCAGCAGACGCAGTATCTGTCTTACCTGCAGGGCGGCGGCCGCGTGTTCATGATGGGCGAGAACAACGGCTTTTCAACTCGTAACGGGACGATCTTCAACCTGATCGCCGCAGCAGGTGGTGGCACGCTGGGCAACGGCGGCACTGGTACCTGCCCGAGTGACAACCAGACCGTCAACGCACCGTTTACTGGTCCTAATGCAGTCTCGTCGATCGCCTATGCTTGCGCCGGCGCATTCAACGGTTTCGGCACGGGGCAGTGGATCTCGAACAATGGCAACATCGGTGCGGGTGTGGCGTGGACGATCGGCACGCTCGCCAATGCCACCGCCGGATCGCTCACGTCGATCCTCGACGTGAACTTCATGGAAGGCAACCGCACGTTTGAAATGCAGCAGTTGACCAAGAACCTGATCGGCTTCGTGAATAATCCGCCGCCGCCGGGCAATGTCGTTCCGGAGCCGTCGACCTATGCGCTGATGGCAACGGGTCTGGCGGGGCTGCTCGCCGTCGGTCGCCGTCGCCGCGCCGCTGCCAAGGTCTGACGCGGGGACAACACCGACGCTCTCGGGTTCGGTGTGACGCGGGCTCTCGCTTCGGCGGGGGCCCGCGTTTCTTATGCGAGCCAGTGGGTTCCCCCGCGCCAATCGCCGGCGCATCTTGCCGCTCCATGATCTCGGTGCCATCGCTTTCGCACTCCGGGTGACCACCCCGACCGGCAGGACTGCGCCGCGCCTTCGGCTGCTCGGCCTGGTATTCGTGCTCTACTTCACCGTGTCAGGCGGCGCGTTCACCCTCGAAGCGCTCGTCGCCGACGTCGGACCAGTGCTGGCGCTCGCGGCACTGGTCGCGATCCCGGTATTCTGGGCTGTCCCGGAAGCGCTGCTGATCGGTGAGCTGGCAAGCATGCTCCCGGTCGAAGGGGGCTACTATCGCTGGGTACAACGTGCGTTCGGCGATCGATGGGGATTCCTCAACGCCTGGTGTACCTGGTTGTACTCGCTGGTCGAGATGTCACTCTACCCGGCGATCGTGATCCAGTATCTGGCGGCGTTCATGCCGAACCTCGGCTACGGATGGGTCGTGCTGGTGACGCTGCTGGTGATCTGGATTCCGACGCTGCTGAATCTTCGCGGCGCAGTGCCGGTGGGGCAGGTCTCTGTCGTCATCGGCGTCCTGGTGCTGACCTGCTTTGGATTGCTCGCGATCTTCGCCCTGCCGCGCATGACACACGCGCCGTGGGTGACGCTCGGGACGCCGGAGCCCATCCGATGGAATTCACTCGGGGCCGGACTCAGCCTGGCGCTCTGGAACTGGATCGGATGGGACAATGCCAGCACGGTGTGCGGGGAAATCGAGGACGCCGGCCGCACCTATCCTCGTGCGTTGGCGCTCGCGGTCCCCTTGGTGGCACTCGGCTATTTCGTACCCCTGCTGCCGGCGCTGGCTGCCAGTGACTGGCGCACGTGGCGCGAGGGCGGCTGGCCGGATATCGCCAGGGAGATCGCAGGGCCAATTGGTCCCGCACTGGGCGTCGCGCTGATCGTGCTCGCGATGCTCAGCGCGACCGCAATGTTCAACTCGCTGCTGCTCGCATACTCGCGCATCCCGCTGAGCGTGGCCGAGGATGGGCTGCTGCCACGCTGGCTCGCCGTCGTCGACCAGCGTGGCGTGCCCGTGCGGTCCATCCTGCTCGCCTCGACGCTTTACTCCGTGCTGGCATTGCTCCCGTTCGGGGAACTCATCTCCGCCGACGTGCTCCTGTACGCGCTGGCATTGGGGCTCGAATTCGCCGCGCTCATTCAGTTGCGCCGCGCAGAGCCGCAGCTGCGTGGCCCGTTTCGACTTCCGCTCGGGCGGCGCGGATTGATCGTCCTCGCGCTGTGTCCAATGCTGATTCTGCTCGTCGTGACAGGAGTCGAGCTGCGCGAAGGAGAGTTCGGAGGCCGTGCATTGGCGCTTGCCGTCAGCGCCGCCGCACTTGGCCCGTTCGTCTTCGCCTGGCTCAATCGCCGGCGGAAGCGCCCGACGCGCTGACAGGTGGTATCCCGAGCGTCGGTGTTGCGCCGCCGTTCGATTTCTCCGTCACACCGCCGGAGACGATGAAGGTCATGAGTTCAGCGCTGCCGGCCTGCACCAGTGTGACATGTTCGGCGGGAACCAGCACCAGCTGACCGGTGAACGCGTAGCTGTGTGGCAGATACACGGCGACATGATTCGTGAGGCCAAACATGTCCACGTCCTTGCGCGTCATGAAGCCCAACGCCTTGGCCTCGGATGCCGGATAGAGGGTGACCAGCACGGCCGTATCGAAGCGCTTTTTGTCGCCCACGAACGCCTCGAAGAAGTCCTTCGCCGTCCCATAGAGCAGGCGGACGAACGGCAACTTCTCGAGCAGACGGTCCACCAGGCCCACCAGGCTGTCGGTCAGCACATTGGAGCCAAGCGCGCCGACCAGCGTGATCAGCCCGATCGTGATCGCAAAGCCGACGCCCGGAATGTTCACCGGAATCCAGCTGTCGATGGCGGTGATGATCGAGAAACAGACATAGACGGTGAGCGCCAGCGGCGCCATGATCACCAGTCCACGCAGAAAATAACCGGCGAGACGACGCATGCAGGAAGGACGGAAACGGGGAGGCGCCGATGGCGCGTGGTCCGTTTCAAGATACCGCATCCGGCTCGGCGACAACGCTGTCTGGCGACGCGCCGTACATTTTCTCTGCCGATCGGCCGGTCGGACCCAACTCTTTCAAGCCTTACCATGCGTCGACCCATCCTGCTTCTCGCCTGCCTCCTGTTCGCCGCCCCGCTCGCCGCCCAGATGCGGCGGGCGATCACGCAGGAGGACTACGATCGGTGGCGCGTGGCCCAGCAACCGTCGATCGCGCCGAACGGCGCATGGGCCGCCTGGACGGAGGTGCCGCAGGTCGGTGATGCCGATCTGCTGGTGCGCGAGACGCGCGGCGCACGCGAAGTCCGCATTCCGCGCGGCTTCATTGGGCGACCCATCGTCAACCTGACCGCAGTTGCCGATTCTCCCTTCGTCGCCACGGCACCGCAGTTCACACCCGACGCGTCCACGCTGGTCGCGATCGGGTATGCACCCATGGCGGAATTCGAGCGTGCGCGGAAAGCCAGGCCGCGGCCGCTGCCGTCGCCGCGGAACTCGCTGATCATCGTCCCGTTGACCGGGGCGTCCGCGTTGCGGCCGATCATTGTGCCGCGCGTGCGCAGCGTGCGTGTGCCGCGTGACGCGGGCAGGTTCATCGCATACTCCCTCGAGGCGGATTCTGCGCCGGCTCGCGCTGTCGTCGATACGGCTGCACGCCGGACCAACGGCGACTCGGCCGCACGCCGGCCGCGGCCGCGCGACTTCGGAACCACGCTCGTGATCCGGAACATCGAGTCGGGTGCCGAGGAGCGGATCGCCGACGTCAGCAGCTACGCGATCGACCCCACCGGGAGCTACATCGCGTACACAACGACGTCGCGAGTGTCGGGACGTGATGGCGCGGTGTTGCGAGCCCTGGGAACCGGTGCCGAGATGCTCCTGATGCAAGGACCCGGCAACTACAAGGCGATCACATTTGACCGCGATGGGCGGCAGGTTGCCTTCGTTTCGGACAAGGATGAGTTCACGCTCGAGAAGCCTCGCTACGCGGCCTATCTCGCGACAGTCGGGAAGGGAGCTGCTGCCCGCCGTGTCGTATCGGCGGATGCCTTCGCGCCAAACGGGACGCTCTCGGACCGACAGGTGAGCTTTGCGCGTGACGGCAGCACGCTGATCCTCGGCGCAGCACCAATCCTCGGCGACACCATTCCGGCGGACTCGTTGTCGGACAAGTCGCAGGTCGATCTCTGGCACTATCAGGACACGCGGCTCCAGCCACAACAGAAGCTCGAGGCATCGCGCGATCGAAACCGCACCTGGCTGGCGGTGCATCGCGTGGCGACGGGTGTGACTCGTATGATCGGCAGCGACACGACAGGGCGACTGTCGCTCAGCGACGACGGCATGGTCGCCCTGTCCCAGAACGATCGGCCGTACGCTCTCT
Source organism: Gemmatimonadales bacterium (assembly GCA_038215035.1). Taxonomy (GTDB): domain Bacteria; phylum Gemmatimonadota; class Gemmatimonadetes; order Gemmatimonadales; family Gemmatimonadaceae; genus JACMLX01. Next base: position 147,758 of record JBBQRH010000001.1, read on the forward strand.
CGAGGCTCTGGGGTGAGGACGGCGCCGACATCAGCATCATCGATGCCGCCAGCGGCGCCACGCGGCGTATCGCGGAGAAGGTGGAGTTTGGCGCCCAACTGTCTCCGAGTGGTCGTTACGTCGTCTGGTTCGACAAGGGACGCTGGTTCAGCCACGATGTACGGGCGCAGAAGACGATCGATGTCACTGGTCCCGTGCGTGGTGTGCACTTTGATCAGGAAACATGGGACACCCCGTCGACCGCCGCGCCGTGGGGTGTGGCGGGATGGACGACAGATGAGAAGTCGTTGCTGCTCTATTCCCGCTTCGATGTGTGGGAGGTTGATCCGCTTGGCGGTCGTCAGGCGCGCGTCGTGACGGATTCCGCCGGCACGCGTGCTGGGACCGTCTTGCGGGTTGTCGATCTGGATCCCGAGGACCGCTACATCGATCCAACCCAGCCCATCATGCTCTCGGCGTTCAACGAGACCACGAAGCAGAGTGGCTTCATGCGGGATCGGCTCGGCGTGACCACCGCGCCGGAGTCGCTGCTGATGGAGGACGCCTCGTGGCGGCTGCTGGGCAAGGCGCGGCGCAGTGCGGAACTGCTGCTGACACGGAGTACCTACCGCGATTTCCCAAACATTCGCGTCGGCACCAGTGTCGCACAGACCGTCGTCATCTCCGACGTGAATCCGCAGCAGAAGGAGGTGTCGTGGGGCACCAATGAGCTCGTACAGTGGCAGTCGATGGATGGTCGTACGTTGCAGGGAATTCTGTTCAAGCCCGAGGGTTTCGATCCGGCGCAGAAGTATCCGATGGTGACCTACTTCTACGAGTCACTGAGCGATGGATTGCACTCGTACGTCGCGCCAGGCGGTCGCAATACCATCAACCCCACGGTCTACACCTCGCTTGGGTACCTCGTCTTCTTCCCGGACATCTCCTATCAGGATGGATACCCGGGGCAGAGCGCGCTCAAGTCGATCGTGCCGGGAATTCAGTCGCTGATTGCGCGAGGATTCGTGGATCCGAAGCGCATCGGTACCGCCGGCCAGAGCTGGGGCGGCTATCAGACCGCGTACATGATCTCGCAGACGAACCTGTTCGCGGCCGCCTTTGCCGGTGCACCGGTGGCGAACATGACCAGCGCGTATGGCGGCATTCGCTGGGAGAGCGGGCTTGCGCGCGCCTTCCAGTACGAGAAGTCACAGAGCCGGATCGGCGGCTCGATGTGGCAATACCCGATGCGCTTCATCGAGAACAGCCCGCTGTTCTACACTGATCGGATACAGACGCCAGTGCTCATCATGTCCAACGATGCCGACGGCGCCGTGCCGTGGTACCAGGGCATCGAGTGGTTCGTGGCCTTGAAGCGGTTCGGCAAGGAGGCGTACCTGCTCAACTACAACAACGATGGACACAATCCGCGGAAGCGTGCGAACCAGAAGGACGTCGACCGGCGCATGCAGGAGTTCTTCGGCCATCACCTGAAGGGCGAGCCGAAACCGGACTGGATGCGGCTCGGGATTCCGTTCCTGCAAAAGGGCCGTGATCAGCTGGCGCCTCAGGCGGGTTCCACGGCCGCGCCCAGGCGAGACGACTGACACGACGGCGCCGGCGGTCGCCCGGCTCAAGCCGCCGGAGACATCGGCGAACGCTGTAGTTCAGGGAACGAGCGAAAAAAAGAAGAACGGTTCGAGTTCCGCGGGCGGCGATATGACGCGGACTCGGATCGAGGTACCTCGGGGGAACGTCTGTGATGGGACGGCACGCCGGAACTGCGCGTCGATCCGCTGCGTCGTACCGGCGGCGACCGTGAACGTGCGCACACACTGGATCAGCTCCTCATCCTGCAGCGCGCCCATCGACACCCACTGCGTCCCGGCAAGGCTGTCGAGCGTCATGGCTGGACGCTGGCAGCCCGTGCGTTGAAAGTCATTGTCCGTTCCGTTTGTCAGGTCGGCCGTGATGCGAAGCGTTTCCGAGGCGCCTGGCACGATGCGGGCGTCGACGACTTGCAACGATGCGACTCCTGGCGCGGCTGTGCCGCAACCGAGCAGCATGATCGCCCCCAGACTGGCGATGCGTGACGTTGGCAGCGAAATCTTCATGCGTGACTCAGAGGTGTTGGTGCATGTGGTGCGTCTCGACCTCTGGTGCGTACACCTCCAGCCGCCGGATGGTCACGAGATCATTGTGATCAAGGTGCTGTCGTCGTCCCCGCCGCGCCGGAGCTGCGGCGGCGGTGGAAGCTCCCCGAACAGCGCCTGACTGTCGAGCTGCTGCTGCAGAGCAAGCAGCATCTTGTCGATTTCCTCACGTGCCTTCTTGAGCGCGTGTCGGAAAACGGCGCGATAGCCGGCCATCGCGACGACGGCGGCGACGGCGGCTACGCCAGCCACCAGCGGAGTGGCCATCGCCAGACCGCCCATCACCTTGAAGCCAACGGCAAGCGCGCCGCCGCCGAATCCGGTCGAAGTGCCGGCAATGGTCCAATACGCATACTTCAGATTCTTCCGCTGCCCGTCGCGAAGGTCGCCGCTGACGACGACCTCGCACTCGGGACTGGTCGCGTCGCCTCGGGCCTTCAATGTGACGTTCAGCACATTGAGGTCCAGCTGGCCGCTGCATCGGTAGATGAGCGTGTCGGCGCTTGACACCGCACCGATGTTGCCGTCGGTCATCGCCTTGTAGATGTTCGGAATGTCAAACCGGAGAATCCCGCCATCGAGGGGATGGCCGTTCACCGTCTCGCGGACCTTCAGGTGGTACGGCGCTGCGGTGAAGACCCGTCCGATGAGCTGGAGCGTGGTCTTCGGCGACGCCTTGATCACGCGAGACACACTGATGCTGCGATCGGTGACGCCGAGCATCGTCGTGATGCGCCGTTCGGTGCGATCGTCGAGTGGAGCGACCGCTGTACCGCCCGCTTCCACGATCGTGCTCCGCTCGGCAAGCGCGATCGCCACGAACTGCCGCGAAATTCCCGCCTCGACCGCCGCGGCTTCCACGTCACTCAGGCGAAACGAATCGTCCGGTACCGGTTGCCGCGTGCCGTCACTGGCCGCCGGCGCGGTGAGGTTGATGCTGCGCTCCATCCGATGCGCCGCTTCGGCCTGGAGCTGTGCCGCGCGCTGCCAGACGGCGATGGCATCGCGCTCACTGAGGACGTCACTGCTCCCACGCTTGACGGCGCCGCGGTCGGCGGTGATCAGGTCGTCGAGCGCCGCGCCGAGTGCGTCCGCCAGTGCCTCTGCGCTCTCCCAGCGGTCCGCCGGGGCCTTGGCGAGACAGCGGTCGACGACCGTCGCGATCGCGGTCGGGATGGTCGGAGCGACACTTTTCAGGGTCGGCGCGGGCTTGGTGACGTGCGATACGAGAATCGCGTTCGGCGTCCCGTCGAAGGGCAATCGATTGCTCAGCGCGTGGAACGCGACGACGCCCAGTGAATACACATCGCTCCGCGCGTCGAGCGGATCGTCGGCCGCCTGTTCCGGGCTCATGTAGTGCACCGTGCCCAGGACACTGCCGTCGGCGGTGAGCCGCACATCCGTGGAGCGAAGGTCCCGCGCGATGCCGAAGTCCGTCACCATCGTCCGACCACTCTCGCGGTCGATCATGATGTTGTCGGGCTTCACGTCGCGATGGATCACACCACGGGCATGTGCGTACGCCAGTGCCCACGATGCTTCGCGCATTACGCGCACGACGTCGGTCAGTGGCAACGCGCCCCGCTCACGAATCCGATCACCGAGCGATTCGCCATCGACGAACCCCATGCTGTACCAGACCTGCCCGTCGGTCTCTTCGGCGCGATGGACCGGGACGATGTTCGGATGGCTCAGCTTGGCGGCGGTGCGAGCCTCCCGGAGGAACCGCTCGCGTGTCGCTTCGCTGGCGGCGCTGGTGAGCAGCACCTTGATCGCAACCAGGCGGTCGAGTATGCGATCCCGTGCCAGCCAGACAGAGCCCATGCCGCCCTGGCCGAGCGGTCGCACGATATCGAACGCCGATCGGACGGCGTCGGGGATCAACGTTTCGGACGGCGGAGTCGGCAGCGGGCTGTTCATCCAGGAGTGTTGCTGGTTATGACGGGTTGGGACGCCGTCCGGTTTCGCTCGACCGCTGTGTCATGGAAATGTGACACACCACGCCAGCCCATCGCACGGGCCAGGAGGGGGGACCGGCACGACAGCGTGAGCAGAGCATACCCACACCCCCCCGATTGCCCTAGAATTCCACACCATGACTACCCTGCCGCTTTCGACGGACGCTGTTTCGAGCGTGACCGTGCCCTGGACCATCGAGGATGCCCGTGCCCTCTACAACATCGAGGGGTGGGGCAGCGGGTACTTCGACGTCAATGCCAAGGGGCATGTCGTCGTCCGGCCCGATCGTGATCACCCCGATCGCGAAGTCGATCTCTTCGAACTGGCGCAGGATCTCGAGGCACAGGGTGTCGCGATGCCCGTGCTGCTCCGTTTCTCGGATCTGCTGCGCTCGCGGGTGCACCAGCTGAGCGAAGAGTTCGAGGCCGCGATCAAGGAGTACGGCTACACCGGCAAGTACACCACGGTCTTTCCGATCAAGGTGAACCAGCAGCGGCACGTGGTCGAGGAGATCCACGAATTCGGCCAGCCATATGGTGTCGGCCTCGAATGTGGATCGAAGCCGGAACTGCAGGCAGTCATCGCGCTGACGGACAAGACCGATCACCTGATCGTCTGCAACGGCTACAAGGACCATGAGTTCATGCGGCTGGCACTCATCAGCCAGAAGCTCGGGCATCGCGTGTTCATCGTGCTCGAGCAGCTCTCTGAACTCGATGTGCTCCTCGAAGTGGCGGACGAACTGGGCGTCGTCCCCACCGCTGGCGTCCGGATCAAACTTGCGTCGGCTGGTTTCGGGCGCTGGGCGCAGAGCGGGGGCGAGAAGAGCAAATTCGGCCTGAACGTCGCGCAGCTCGTCAAGTTGATCGACAAGCTGAAGGCGCTCGGTCGCCTCGACATTCTCAAGCTGATCCATTTTCATCTCGGCAGCCAGATCCCGGATATCCGGTACATCAAGGCCGGCCTGCAGGAAGTGGCGCGTTTCTACACCGAACTGCGGCGCATGGGCGTCGACGTCACCTACGTCGACGTCGGTGGCGGCCTTGGCGTGGACTACGATGGCACCAACTCGACCGCAGAAGCCAGCGTCAACTACACGCCGCAGGAATACGCGAACGATGTGGTGTACACCATGGCTGAGGCCTGTCGTGAGCACGAACTGCCGATGCCGAACCTCATCAGCGAAAGCGGTCGCGCCCTCACGGCGCATCACGCCATGATGCTGGTGAAGGTGATCGACGTCGAAACCAATACCGTGCCGATGCTTCCGGCGCTCACCGACGACGATCACACCCTGCTGCACGAGATGATGGAGGACTGGGTGATCGTCCATTCGGGCGACGTCCTGAAACCGCGCAAAGTGCGCGAGATCGCCCATGATGCGAGCTTCGACAAGGAGCGCGCGCGCCAGTACTTCAGCGCGGACGCACTCGACCTGCGCTCGCTGGCCATCGCCGAGCAGCTGCATCTTGGCATCATGAACGGCTTGCAGCGGATCGTTCGCGATGACATCGAGGAGTTCGACGACATCGTGCCTGAAGTCGAGGCCGCGCTCACCGACCGCTACTTCTGCAATTTCTCCCTCTTTCAGTCTCTCCCTGACCACTGGGCGATCGACCAGCTGTTCCCGGTCATGCCGGTCCATCGCCTCGATGAGCGGCCCGATCGGATGGGAACGCTGCAGGACGTCACCTGTGATTCTGACGGCAAGATCGATCGTTTCGTCGGCGACCGGAACGGTCGGCCGAGCCTCGAACTGCATGTGCCGAAGGACGATGACGATTACGTCCTCGGCATCTTCCTGACGGGCGCCTATCAGGAAATCCTCGGCGACCTGCACAACCTGTTCGGCGACACCAATGCCGTGCACGTGAAGCTGGCCGAGGACGGACGTTATGTCGTCAGTGACATCGTGCACGGTGACACGGTCACCGAGGTGCTCAACTACGTACAATTCCACGCGCCCACGCTGCTGGCGACCTTTCGTCGCAAGGTGCAGAACGCCAGTGGCATCACGCGTGGTGAGGCAAACACGTTCATTGCCGATTACGTCGCCGGTCTGGAAGGGTACACCTACCTTGAAGGCGAGGCCGCGCGATGACGGAACCCGTCGCGCCTGATGCACCAGGCCTCGCACCGCCGCCGAAGACGGCGACGTGGGAGGATGTGCTCGATATTTTTTATGCCCCGCAACAGGTGTTCGAGCGCCGGCGTGACGGCAAATATCTGGTCGCACTGGTCGTCCTCTGCTTCGTGACGGTCGCCGTGTTCTTTCTCACGCAGCAGATGAACGAGTCGCTGCAGGAGGTCGAGCTGATGCGAACGTTCCGCGAACGCGGGCTGACCAGCGACCAGATCAAGCAGGCGCTCGCGGGAGCCGCAAAGTTCAGCAGCCTCGCAGTGTATTTCATCCCGGTCTTCGTCGCGATCGGCAGTTGGATCAGTGGATTGATCGTGATGCTCCTCGGCAACATGATGGGTGGCAAATTCAACTTCGCACAGGGCACTGCCGTCACGGTCCTGGCGTCGATGCCTGAACTTCTCGGGCGTGTTCTGGTCGGAGTGCAGAGTCTCTTCATCGATACGACGACGGCGGCGCACCGGTACTCGTTCAGTTTCAATGCGTCGCGATTCATTCCTGCCGGCACGAACAACTGGCTGCTCAAACTCGGGTCGCTGGCAGATCCCTTTGTGATCTGGGGGCTGGTGTTGATTGGGCTGGGCGCCTGGACCATCGGGAAGATGGAGAAGGAAAAGGCGGCGGTCCTGGCCATTGTCGTCGGACTCGTCAGCGCGGCGCTCTTCCGCTGAGGCGTAGTGGCAGGGCGGCACGAAAATCCCCCGCCGGGCACTGGGCCGGTCGGGGGATTCGTCACTGCACTGGCCAGTGATTCGGCCGCGAAGCCTTACTGCCCTGCCGCGGCGAACCGCTCGGCCACCTTCGCCCAGTTGATCGTGTTGAACCACGCATCCAGGTAGTCGGGACGGCGGTTCTGGTACTTCAGGTAGTACGCATGCTCCCAGACGTCGACGCCGAGCAGGATGTCGGCCGCTCGCTTGCCATCCATGATCGGGTTGTCCTGGTTCGGCGAGCTGACGATCGTGAGCGCTCCTGCATCATGCATCAGCCACGCCCAGCCACTGCCGAATCGGCCAACGCCGGCTGCCTTCAGCTTGTCGCGGAATTCGCCATACGTGCCGAAGGACTTGGTCAGCAGTGCGCCAAGGTCGCCCGTCGGTTCACCGCCGGCGTTCGGTGCCATGATCTCCCAGAACAGCGAGTGATTCCAGTGCCCGCCGCCGTTGTTGCGCACCGGCCCACGGATGGCGTCCGGCACCGACGACAGATTTGCGAGCAGTGCGTCCAGCGTGTGTGAACCAAGTTCCGGCGCCTTCTCGATCGCCGCGTTGAGGTTCGTGACATACGCCTGATGATGCTTGCCGTGATGGATCCCCATCGTGGTCGCATCGATGTTCGGTTCGAGCGCGTCGAGCGCATACGGAAGCGCAGGCAATGTGAAAGCCATGAATTCTCCTGAGGTTCGTTCCTGAAACGGTGACTCGTGCTGCCGGAAAGCTAAGGGGCCGCGTCAACGCAGATGGTGCGTGGCAGGCCCGACCGCGCGCGCTCCTCAGGCGGCGGCTTTCGCCTTCTGTCGCTCGCGCAGCCAGCTGATCACGCCAGGCATGACGGAGAGAAGGATGACGGCGAGAATCACCTTCTCGACATGCTGTGCGACCCCCGGAACCGTCTTGCCAAGCCCGTAGCCGATCATCAGCATGCTCCAGATCCACAGGATGCTGCCCGAGACGCTGAAGCCCACGAAGCGGGAATAGGGCATCGCGCCGACGCCGGCCAGGACGGGAGCGAATGTTCGCACGATCGGCACGAATCGCGCGATCATCACGGTCTTGCCTCCGTGGGTCTCATAGAAGTCATTCGCCTTCTTCAGGTACTTCCGTTTGAAGATCAGTCCATCTTCCCGGGTGAACAGCTTGGGCCCGGTAAACCGTCCGATCTGATAGCCCACCGAGTCGCCGACGATCGCCGCGCCGACCAGAAGGAAACCGAGCGACCAGACGTGGATCCCGAATTCCGGTCGTGTTGCCCCCAGCAGGCCAGCGGTGACCAGCAGCGAGTCGCCGGGAAGGAAGAGACCGACCAACAGCCCGGTCTCGCAAAAGATGATCAGCATCATGCCGACGGTGCCCGCCCATCGCACCAGCTCGGGCAGGTCGCGCAGTTTGGAGAACAGGTCCTGAAGGAATTCCATAGGGGCTTTGAATGTGACGAACGCGCCAGTCAGGGGGAGCGACCCCAAGACACGACGCGCAGGCAGGGCAACTGGACACGATCGTCGGCAGATGACGCAACCCGGAAATTCGCCCCGCCGACCTGTCCGCACAACGGCCCGGTCGACTACTGTGCCCTGTCGTGCCGCCTTGTCTCGCCCTGAATCAGGCCCCCGCTCACGCATGACCGCTCCGCCCGTCAGCACGATCGTCGTCGTTTCGCACACGCACTGGGACCGCGAGTGGTACCAGCCAGCCGGCGTCTTTCGCCAGCGACTGGTAGCCCTCATCGACGCACTGCTCGATCAGCCCGACGGGTTGCCGTTCCTGCTCGATGGTCAGGCGATCCTGCTCGACGACTACGCCGCCGTGCGCCCAGAGCGGCTGGAAGAGCTCCGTGACGCTCTTCGGGACGGCACGCTGGAAGCGGGGCCATGGTACGTCCTGGCCGACATGCTCCTGCCGAGCGGAGAAGCCCTCGTGCGCAATCTGCTCGAGGGGACTCGCACCGTGACGCAGGCCGGTGGAGTTCCGCCGTCGGTCCTCTACTCGCCAGACGCCTTCGGACACTCCGCGGCCGGCCCGGTGCTGGCTGAGGGCTTCGGGCTGGGCGTCGCGGTGCTCTGGCGCGGGTACGGCGCACCCGTGAATCCACCGGGCGCCGTGGCGCGCTGGGCGCACCCGAGCGGGGCGACGGTGCTCCTCTATCATTTGCCGCGCGATGGGTACGAAATCGGATCGGCACTCCCGGCGACCGAGTCCGCCGCAGCGGCTCGCTGGCGCGCGATGCGTGGCCCCCTGCTCGACCGCGACACACTTGGCGTAGTGCTCCTGCCGAACGGCGCCGATCATCACGCACGTCAGACGGAACGCGTGGCCGCGATTGACGCGCTCACGGCGATCGCCCGCCCACACTCGGTCGAGGTGGATTCGCTCCTCGGCTTTGCCCGTCGACTCATGCGCGCGGCGTCGGATGCCCCGCTCCCCGTCGTGACCGGTGAATTGCGCGACTCGGCGGGCTGGACCTGGTCACTGCAGGGAACCTTCGCGACGCGCGCCCAGCAGAAGCGTGCCAACGCGCGTGCGGAACGGCTGCTGGTGCGCGAGGCAGAGCCATGGGCCGCGTTGGCCTGGTACGTGAAGGGCGGGCAGACGTCGGCGTTGCGCGCCGCATGGAAGACGCTGCTGGCCACTCACCCGCACGACACGCTGTGCGGCTGCAGCGTGGATGATGTGGCCCGCGCGGCCGATGTTCGCTGGGCCGACGCAACCCACCAGGCGCTCGCCATTCGCGACGACGCGGTGCGAACGCTCGTCGATTGCGATCCCGTCGTCCAGCGCGACCTCGAGTCGCTCTGGCGCCCGACGGTCGTGATCCGGAATCCCGCCGCCCGCCATCGCGGCGGGGCCGTCCAACTGCGCCTGATCGATTCGATCATCAGCGATCCGGTGGGTCCCGGCACCGCCGCGCGATCCGGTGCGCGTGTGGCCCCACCCCCCGCGCGACCGGAGTGGAGCGGTGATGACACCATGCAACTCCTGCAGCGGTCACGCCAGTTCGATCGCGTGGAGTCGCCGCTGCACTATCCACGCAATGCCGTGGTCAGAGTCAGCGCGATGATGGCATGGATCAACCCGATACCCGGCTATGGAATCCAGCCGATGTCGCTCGCGCAGTTGAGCGCACTGGTGCAGCCGGTGCCACCGAAACTGCGCGTGCGTGGCACGGAAACGGAGTTGGCCGGCGCTGCCTGGAAACTCACGACGTCATTGAAGGGTGTTACCGCAACGCATGCCGCAACCGGCGCGCGCCTGCACGCACTTGGCTGGCTCGAGAGTGTGACGGACGGCGGCGATACGTATACGCCATCGCTTCGCGGCGCTGCAATCACGGCGCACTGGTCCGCACCGCGGTTGCTCGCGCGCGGCCCGATTCGTGCCGAGTGGGAACTAAACGCCGCACTCGAGCGGCCACGCAGTGCCGTCGCCTCGGCCGTGGAACCGGCATCTCGCGATCTGCCGCGGCGCGACACGGTCAGTGTCAGCGCGACGGCACACGTGTCGCTCGATGCGGGCGCTGATCGCATTGACGTCACCATCCGCGGCGAGAACCCTGCCGGAGATCATCGGCTGCGATGGGTGCTGCCGCTGCCCGGCAGCATCCATACCAATCATGTGATTGCAGACGCGGCGTTTGGTGCGGTCCGTCGCGAACATTCCGAACGCGATCCGCGTGAGTGGAGCGCCGAAGAGCGGACGTCGACGGCGCCGCTGCATCGCTGGGTGTACCTGACCGGCGAATCGTACGGTCTGGGTGTCGTCAGTGATGGACTGGCCGAATACGAGTTGCTGCCTGACGGTCACCTTGCGATCACCTTGCTGCGTGGCGTGGGCGAACTCTCGCGCCGTGATCTCCCCGAGCGGCCCGGGCACGCCGGATGGCCGGCCGCCACGCCGGCCGCACAATCACTGGGGCCGTTCGAAGCACGTGTTGCGATCGTCGCGTTGCCGCTCGATCGCGCGGCGGCACTGCAGCAGCTCGAGGCGACTGCCGACGATGTGTTGCTGCCGGTATCCGGCGACACCTGGCGAGGCATCGCAACGGTACTTCCACCGTTCGCCGGACTTACGCTCGAGGGCGACGGGCTGGTCTTCAGCGGAGCAAAACGCAGTGACGACGGCGTCTGGCTGGTACTCCGATGCGTCAATCAACTGTCAAGCGCAGTACGCGGTGTCTGGCACCTGCCGCGCGCTGCAACCGAAGTGCGCCTCTCGCGTCTGGATGAAACGCCGGGCGCTGCGCTGGTCGGCGCTGGTCCGCGCATTCGGTTTGAAGCGCCGCCGTACGGCATCGTCACATTACTGGTGCGCTGAGCCGAACGGCGATTTCCCCGACGCGGTTACGCGACCGCCACGTCCGGTGTGCGCAACGACTTTGCCACGGAGGTGAGGCGGAGCAGGAAACCGGTCGCGGCAGCGGACTGCAGGAAGAGCGCGGGGATCAGCATCCCCGGGACGAGAACCAGCAGGCGGCTCAGGCCGTAGACCACGGCAAACCCGCGCGCGACGCGTCTCGGCGGTGCAACGTGATGCGCCGCCGTCGCGGCTGTCGCGGCATCCCAGACTTGCCGCAGCACGCCGAAACTGGCCAGCGCACCGGCGCCCGGTACGATCAGCACCCAGAGCCCGAGCGGATTGCACATGCGCATCGGTCCGGGAATCGCCATCGCGAGTCGACGCAGCGACAGGCAAAACATCGTCTGCGCGAGCATGTACACGACGACGAACGCCATCACGCCGGCATCGAATGTCGGGTGCCACGGGAGCAGTGAGGTCAGGAACGTGCGCGTGTGATCCAGCATCACTGAACGGTAGCAGCCCGGCTCCGGGTTGCGTCAGCCCCCGGCGCGACCCGCAGCGCGCTCCTGAAGCCAGTCGCCGATCAGCGTTGCCGTCGTGACGGTAATCACGACCGCGAGCCCTGGCGCCAGCGCGATCCACGGGGCCGTGACCAAGTGCTCCCGGCCGCCGGCAATCATGTTGCCCCAGCTCGGCGCGGGCGGCTGCACGCCCAGCCCAAGGAAGCTCAATCCGCTTTCGAGCAGGATCGCGCTCCCGATTCCCAGGGTCGTCGCGACGAGCGCCGGCGCAATCGCGTTCGGGATCACATGCAGGCCGAGTACGCGCCGCGGTCGCGCGCCGAGCGCATGGGCCGCGGCGACAAAATCGCGATCCACCAGGCCGCGCACTTCGCTCCGCACGAGCCGCGCGACCCCCATCCATCCCGTCAACGCCAGTACCGTCAGCAGCGTCGGGATTCCCGGGCGCCAGAGTGCGGCACACGCCAGGAGCAGTAACAGACGTGGAACCGCCTGCAAGGTGTCCGACAGTGCGGTGATGGCCGTGTCGACCGGGCCAGCCATCCACCCGGCCAGCGCGCCAAGCGCCGCACCAAGCACGCCGCTCAGCAGCGCACCGGCCACCCCGACCAGTAGCGAGAGTCGTCCCGCGAGCAGTAGCCGTGCCAGCACGTCGCGGCCAAAGGCGTCGGTGCCGAACAGGTGCCAACTCCCCGATCCATCGGCGCGCAGTGGCGCCGAAAAACGCTGCGACAGGACATCGCCGATCGCGGTCGGGTCGCGATCGAAGAGCGCCGGACCCACAACACACATCAGCACGAGAAACAGCAGCAGACCCGCGGCAATCCTGACCCGCAGCGGAGCGCGGCCCATCACGTGGCGGCTCGGCGTGGATCGAGGCGAGGCAATACCAAATCTGTGAGCAGGTTCGTGATGATCACGGTGGTCGCGTAGAACAACGTGACCGCCAGAATCACGGGGTGATCGCGCTGAGATACCGCCGCCAGCAACAACTTTCCCATCCCTGGCCACGCGAACACCCCTTCCACGAACACTGAGCCTGCGACGATGCCTGGCACGGACAGCGCGACCAAGGCCGTGATCGATGGCAGCGCGATGCGCACGACGTGTCGGTACCATGCGGACCGAGCCGACACGCCCTTCGCCGTCGCCGTGCGTCGGTAATCACCTCGTGCCGCCTCGACGATCGCAGATCGTGCAAACCGGGCCGTGCCTGCTGCGCCCGTGACCGCCAGCACAAACACCGGAAGGATCGCGTGACGCAGCACGTCGAGTGGTGCCGCCGCGGCGTCCAGAACGCCGGGATCCCTGAGCGCGAAGGCGGGCAGTCGCCACGCCGGTGGCACTCCGAGCGCGGCCGCACCCACCGTCACGGCTGCGACGCAGGCCAGCGCAAGCCAGAAGGTCGGCGCCGAGTAGAGCGTGGTCTCCAGAATCGTGAGCCAGGTGTCGAGCGGTCGGCCGGCACGACGCGCCTGGGTGCTTCCGACGATCACGCCACAGAGCACGGTCAGACAGAGCGACGCGGCGCCGAGACCAAGTGAGACTGGCAGCGCCGCGCGAATCCCTTCGAGGACGGGGCGTCCAGTGGAGAGACTGGTCCCGAGGTCGCCACGCGCGATATTCCCAAGCCAGCGCGCGTACTGTTGTGCCAGTGGGGTATCGAGACCCAGTTCGGCGCGCAGTCGCGCAAGCGTGGCTGCATCTGCCTCGGGCGGAAGCAGCAGGAGTGCCGCATCCCCCGGAGCCGAGTGCACCAGCACAAACGTCAGCGTGCAGACCAGCCAGAGCAGTGCGAGCGCGGTGCCGAATCGGCGGAGCAGGTGAGCCACGCCCCAATGATCACCAGCGTACGCGGTGCCGCCAACCGGCTGGCGCGTCTTTCGATGGCGTTGGTGTGCCTGGGCTGCGCCGGGTCGCCTCGCGCCCCCGAGACGATCGTGATCGCTTCGGGCACCGATCTGGAAGGGATGCAGCCGCTCACCACGGTGCATCCACTGTCTCGGCAAGTCCAGCGATATCTCGTGTTCACGCCACTGGTGCGACTGACGGCATCGCTGGCTCCCGAGCCATGGGCCGCGACCGGCTGGGGCTGGAGCGCGGATCGCCGTCGGCTGTCGTTCGCGATCGACACCTCGCTGCGCTGGCATGACGGCGCGAGGTTCACGGCCACCGACGCGGCGTTCACGATCACACTGGCTCTCGAGCGCGGGGCAGGGTACGCCCGTCGCGCAGATCTCGAGGCCATCGACACTATCGACGTTCGCGGTGCCGACAGTCTCACCTTGCGCTTCTCGCGCCCGCAGGCCGAGGTGCCGCTCGTCTTCGCCGAGCTTCCCATTCTGCCGAAACATGTGCTGCAGCACGTGCGCCCTGAGACATTGCGCCAACAGCCGTTCACCTTTGCGCCGGTCGGTTCGGGACCGTACCGCGTCGTGTCTCGTGAGGCTGGCCGGCGTTGGATCCTCGAGCGGCTGCCATCGTTTCCGGCCCGGATGGGCGGAGTTGCCGCGACGAAAACGCTGGTGGTCGCGGTGATCGATGAAGCGACGACCAAGGTGGCGGGACTGGTCAGCGGCGCGCTCGATATCGCGGGCGTCAACCCCGCGACGGCGGCGCTCGTGCGTCGCGACCCAACCCTGCGAATCCTCGACTATCCGACCTTCTTCACCAATTGGCTCGTCTTCAATCCGCGGTGTGGAGTCGTGCAAGATGTGCGCGTACGGCGGGCCATCGCACTTTCGGTGGATCGCCGCCGCATCGTCGACGCCGGTCTCGGTGGCTTTGGAGTGCCGAGTGCCGCCTATGCCGCGGATCTGGCCCGCGACACGACGCTCGCCGACACGTCGCGGGCGGACAGCCTGCTTGATGCCGCGGGGTGGCGACGCGCAGCCGACGGGCGACGCCAGCGCGGCGGAGTGCCGCTCGAGATGGTGATGCTGTCGGTCGGCTCGGGTGACAACCCGGTGGAGCAGCTGCTGCAGTCGGATCTACTCGCCCGCGGGATTATCCTCCGTATTGCGACGCGAGACATGGCGGCGCTCCTCAGCAGCGCACGCGGCCAGGCCACCGATCACTGCGCGATCTACACTGGTGTGGCCGGTGATCCGATGCGCAGTCAACTGGCGGCGCTGTTCGATCCGGTCGCTTCCGGTGGCGCGCTCGACTTCGGCGCCGCGCGTCCGGTGCCGCTCACCCTTGCATTCGCGCGGCTTCGCGCCAGCACCGACACGTCACTCCGTTCACAAGCGTGGCGTGAGGTGATTGCGATTCTGGACGACAGCGTGCCGGCAACCCCGATCTTTCATTCGCGCGGCGTGCAGGGGTTGTCACGACGCCTGCAACACGTGGAGATCGACCTTCGTGGAGAGATGTTCTCGGCGGCGCGATGGACGTTGGCCGCGGATGCGCTGCGATGAGTCTCTTCCTCAGCCCGTTTGCGCTCGCGCAGCGCAAGCGCGATCTGCAGCATCCGGCAGCGCTCGGTGGGCTTGGGCCATCCCTCCAGCGTGAACTGCATGCTGCGCTGGATGTCCCCGTGCCTGATGGCAAGTCGCGCCTTACGCGGCACGGCGGACGCTGCCCCACCTGCACGGTGCTGCTTTCGTTCGATCCGCGTCAGCCGCGCGAGCACCGCTGCCCGGGCTGCGGCGGTGTCTGCACGGATCAGGTGCATCACGACTGGTGGCTGATGAATGCGCACCTCTGGTCGGCTGAACAGTGTACGCGCGCGGCAGCTCTTGCCTATCTGCTGGATGACGCGCGCGCAGCTGCGCGCGCGGATGCGATACTTGGCGCATACACCGAGCGGTATCTGCGCTGGCCCAACCGCGACAACGCGCTCGGGCCGACGCGGCCCTTCTTCAGCACCTATCTCGAATCGATCTGGCTACTCCATCTCGCGACCGCACTGGACTTGCGCATCGCGGCCGCCGGGCAGCGCCAGCCGCACCACGCCGAGACGCTGGACCGACTCATCGCGCCAAGTGCAGCGTTGATTGCCGGGTTCGACGAGGGGCGCAGCAACCGTCAGGTATGGCACTGCGCCGCGCTGCTGGCGGCATCGGGTCTACTCGGCAACGATGCGCTCCGCGAACAGGCCAGACGCTCACTCGAGTCGCTCCTGCGCACCGGGCTGCACGACGACGGCAGCTGGTACGAAGGTGAGAACTACCATCTTTTCGCGCATCGTGGACTGCTGTCGGCTGTCACCCTTGCCGAACGTGCGGGCATCGAACTCCCGGCCGAACTCGTGCGTCGCTTCGAGTCTGGTTTCGCTGCGCCATTCCGCACCATGCTGCCGGACGGCACCTTCCCGGCGCGGCGCGACAGTCAGTACGGCATTGCGCTGCGCCAGTATCGCACCGCGGATTGGGCCGAGTGCGGCTTTGCGCGCAATGACACTCCGGAACTGCGGGCGGCGCTGGCGTCGCTCTACGCCAGCTGGCCGCTGCCGGGCGACACCGGGCGCGCGAACTCGACGGCGGACGCAGAGCGCAACCAGCCGGGAGTGAGACTGACGCGCGCCGATTGCAACTGGCGAGCGTTGCTGCTGGCGCGACTCGATCTGCCAGCACTCGCATCGGCGTCGCCGCATTCCGAGCTGCTCGAAGGACAGGGGCTGGCGGTATTTCGTCGCGACGGGGGAAGGTTCTGGGTCGGGCTCGACTACGGCGATCCGGGCGATGGGCACGGCCACCCCGACCGGCTCAACCTGGTCGTCGCAACGCAGGAGAGCCGCTGGCTCGACGATGTCGGCACCGGCAGCTACACCTCGCCGACGCTGGCATGGTATCGCAGCTCGATGGCGCACAACGCCCCGATGGTGAACGGGCAGGATCAGGGCGCAGCTCGCGGGAAGCTGCTGGCTCACGATGAACGTCCCGATGCCGGATGGGTCTCAGCCGCGTTCACCGATCCCGTGAGTGGCGTGCGATTCGTGCGCACGGTCGTTGTGCTGGATGATCATCTGCTCGATGAGGTCACCTGGACATCCGAGACCGAGGTCTCTGTCGATCTGCCCCTTCAGGCGAAACTCGCTGCCGGTGATGCGGCAGATTGGTCACCATTCGTCCCCGGCACTTCGCAAGACCTGATGCTCGAGAATCCGATGGCGGTACGTCTGCCAGCCACGACGACGCACGTTCTGACCCTCCACGCGCTGCGCTCGCCGACGGTGTCAGGTGGCTCGGCGCAGGCGACTGCCGCGTTTCGTGCCGTCGTCTGGAGCGAGTCAGCAGCAACGCTGTGGAGCGCTGGGACGATCGGGCCGCCTGCTTGGTCGCCGCACGGACTCGTGGCACTTCGGCAGCAAGGACGGGCGGGACGTAGCCTGCGCATCTTCGGTACACCGGACGCGCTGGAGAGCGTCGTGGTCGATGCCAGCGGGGTGATGGTGCAAACCAGTGGCACGGGCGCGGCGCGCTGGACGCACCAGCGACTTGATACTGGCTGGCGAATCGAGCGCGCCGCGACGATCGGTGAGGCCGTGGCCGAGATCGTGTTGCGCGGCGTGCGATCGGCGACCGCCGAGGTGCCGGCTGGTCCACGGGCGTTGCGAGAGCCCGAGGTCGTACGAGTCGCCATGAACACGAGTAACCCGGACGCGGGCCTTTTCGGCGCGGTGATGCTCGGCCAAACACACTATCGGCCAACCGAAGAGTCGTGGGTCGACGCCGGTTCTCCGACCGCTCGGGTCGGAGTTTTCGTCAGCGTCGAGCGAGCCACGCTGATCTTCTCCGCAAGTGTGCAGCTGAACCGGGCGCCCAACTTCGCCCCTGCGGTCGATGAGAATCCGCTCGACAATGAACCCGCCGACATCAACAGCGATGGGGTGCAGTTCCACTGGCGATCATTCATCAGCGGCGAATGGAACAGCCTCCTGGCGGTGCCGGACGGTGAACACGTGCGGCTCACGGTCACCAGCGGCAGTGACGATGGGGTCGCCGCCAGCTGGCACGTGGATGGCCCGGGCCAGTCATACAGTGTCTCGCTCGAAGTGGCATGGCCCGGCGTTGGCACGGTGATCGAATGGGACGTCGTCATCAACGAGTGCCCGCCAGACCGCGAACGGCGGCGCGGCCAGCTCGTCCTCAGCGGCGCCAACGGCGAGTTCGGCTATCTTCGGGGAGCCCGTCAGGGTCCTGAGCGCGCCGTCTTCCTCCAATTCTACGCCACGCCGTCGTGAGCCTGCTCCGCAACATCCGCGTCGTCCTCCACGAACCACAGGACCCGGTGAACATCGGTGGGACTGTGCGCGTGATGAAGAACATGGGGCTCGATGACCTCGTCCTCGTCCGCCCATTTCGCTACGACCCGGAAAAGATCGAACGCATTGCGCATAACACGCGTGATCTCGCCGGACGGGTGCGGCATGTGGATGAACTGCACGAGGCGTTGAGCGACTGCGTTGCCGTCTACGCCTTCGCCGGCAAGCATCGCGCGGCGCGGTGGCCGGTCATCACGCCGCGAGCGATGGCCGATGTGGCTCTCGAGCGCGCGGTCGATGGGCCGGTGGCGATGTTATTCGGCCGCGAAGATCACGGCCTGCCCAACGAGGCCCTTGACCAGAGCACGGCGGTGGTGTGTATCCCGACCACCGAGCACATGTCGCTCAACTTGGCACAGGCGATTCTGGTGGGTGCCTATGAACTGCATCTCGCGGTTGGCGACAGCACTCGCATGCCACCGCAGCGCAGAAAGGAGGGGCCGAAATCGACCGTCGAGAATCGGGAACTGACGATCCAGCGAATCCATCGGGCGCTCGATCTGCTGGATTTCTTCAAGACGCGGAACCCCGATCACGTCATGCGTGCAGTCCGTTCGCTCATCGCGCGTGCCGAACCGGCAACACGTGAGATGGATCTGGTCAAGTCGATGGCGATCGAAGTCGAGCGCACCCTCGAGCGCGAAACACGCAACGCGTTCAAGGCGGCGCTCAACGGTGAAATGTATCAGGAGCCAGATTCCGACATCCCAGGTATTCCCCTCGGCCTCACCGAGCGTAATGCGTCGGATCACGATGCAACCGGTGACGCAGCGTGACGCTTGACTGGCGCTCACGTGCGGCTGCGGTGATTCCCGGCGGTACATCAACCGGCAGCAAGCGCCCCGACGCGATGTTCGGCCCTGGCATGGATGGACCGACGCACATCACTGAAGCGCTCGGCTGTCGAATCCACACCGCCGATGGGGCGTGGCTGATTGACCTGACCGCCGCGCTCGGCGCCGTCTCGCTCGGGTATGCCGATCCTGCCGTCACTGAAGCGGTCGTCCGCGCTGCACACCGCGGACCAGTGGCTGGCCTGCCGTACACCGACGAAGTGACGCTCGCGGAGCGACTGCAGGGAATGATCCCGTCCGCCGAACGCACACGATTCCTGAAGACTGGCGCCGAGGCCTGTGCGGCCGCCGTGCGCATCGCGCGCGCGCATACGGGTCGTGATCGCGTCCTTGGCAGCGGCTATTTCGGTTGGCTCGACTGGTGGTCGCCAGCACTCGGCGCGCCCGCCAATGCCTATGCGGACTATACACATCTGCCATTCAACGATCTGGAAGCGTGGCGCACTGCACTGGCGGAGGCCGACGACACGCTGGCGGCGGTGATCGTCGAGCCGCTGGTCGAGGTGTTGGCCGATGTCGCCTGGCTGCGGGAGCTTCGCGCGCACTGTGATCACGTCGGCGCGGTGCTCATCTTCGACGAGGTCAAGACCGGTTTTCGGCTGCATCGCGGCGGCGCCCAGACGCTGCTTGGTGTCACTCCGGATCTCACGACGCTCGGCAAGGCCCTTGCCAACGGCTATCCATTGGCCGCCGTGGTCGGCAAGGCGGAGGTCATGGCGACGGCCGAACGCACCTGGATTTCCAGCACGCTGGCAACCGAGTTGACCGCACTCGCGGCCGCCCACGCCGTGTTGGACGCGCATACGGCGCGAGATGTCTGTGCCCAGCTCGCGAACACTGGTCGTGCGCTGCGCGACGTGATCGCGAGCGCCGCGGCCGATGCCGGCTCACATCTGCAGACTGGCGGCGACGACACGATGTTCATCATCCGCTGGCCGGACGACGATACGATGCATTGCAAGCTGACACTCTTGCGGCAGGCCGGCGTTCTCGCCAAGCGTGGGCCGTATCAATTCCCAACCTGTGCCATGGCGCCGGCGGACATCGCGGCCGTCGGTGATGCTTTCCACTGGGCGCTCACACACTGATCATGGCTCCCCGACACCTCATCGATCCTCACGCGCACTTTCACTGGTCTGGCAGTCGCGACGATTTCGTGCGCTACAACGCGTCGCGGCTTCGCGCTGGCGACGCCATGGGTATCAACTATCACGTCGCATCGATCCTCGGCAGCTGGGGACGCACGTCGCCGACGTACTTCGCCTCGCCAGCCGACGTGACCGCGGGCAACGACGCCATGTATGCCATCGCGCTCGATGAGCCAGCGCGTGTCCGATCATTCGTGCACGTGAACCCGAATCACACCGGCCATGCGCTGGCCGAAATCGCCCGCGGCGTCGGACATGGCGCCATCGGCGTGAAACTCAGTGCCAGTCGACGCGCAGACGACCCGCTGGTGGATCCGATCGCTGCCGAGGCGGGCACGCGCGGACTGCCGGTGCTCCATCACGTCTGGCAGCACCGGCAGCGCGACTGGGGCATGCAGGAAGCGAGTGATGCAATTGAACTGGTGCGGCTCGCGCGTCGTCATCCCGGCACCAACTTCATCCTGGCGCACATCGGCGGCGGCGGCGACTGGGCGCACACGATCAACGTCATCAGGGATGTGCCGAACGTGTATCCCGATACGAGTGGCAGTGGCGTGGATCGTGGCATGCTCGACGCATACGTCGATGCGATCGGGCCGCGCCGGCTGCTCTGGGCGGCGGATCTCACGCTCTGTACCGGTCTCGCAAAATTGCAGGCGCTCGAGGTGCTCGGTCTGCCGGATGATGCGCTCGATGACATCTGCTGGCGCAACGCGACACGCATCTTTCCTCCGAACAGCTTTCCCGGGCTATGACGACGCTTCGTTTTCCTGTCGACGTCAGCGCGTGGATCGGGGCGTACCCGTTTCGCGAGGTTCCGCATCCGGATGCGGAGGTGCTGGTGCGCGTGCTTGGGCGCGAACGAATCGGTCAGGCATGGGTTGGTTCGTTGCCCTCCGTCTGGCATCGCGACCCTGCGCCGGCCAATGCGTGGCTCTATACGCAGGTTGCCCCGCACGCCGATGTGCTGCTGCCCTCGCCAACCGTGCGGCCCGACTGGCCTGGCTGGGAGCACCTGCTCGACGACGCGGTCGCGCACGGCGCCCCCTCGGTGCGCCTCTATCCAATGCAACTCGGGATTGGCGCTACGGCGTCGGCGTTGTCCACCGTCGTCCGCGCCTGTGCCAACCGCGGGCTGGTGGTTCAGTTGACGGTCCGCTTCGAGGACCTGCGGCAGCGACACCCGATGGATGGCGTCGGGGACCTCACCGCCGCGCACATTCGTGCGTGTGTACGCGGCGACCCGAGGGCGCGGGTCATTGTCAGCGGTGCCGGACGGGACCTGATCGAGGAGACCCATTGGTCCCTGACCCCGTCCGAGCAGGCGCGGCTTTTCTGGGATTTCGCCTGGGTGTGGGGGCCGCCCGAGGACCACCTCGAGCACCTCTTCCGTACGGTGGGTGCGGATCGTTTCGTTTTTGGCGGCTACTGGCCACTGCGACTGATTCAGGCGCCGCTGGCAACGTTCTCCCTCCTGCCGACGTTCTTGCCTCCAGTCACGACCACATCCGCGGCCGACGTCTCCACTGCCGCGCGATCGGCGGCAGCGGGCTGAGCGACGCGCGGGTCCGGATCAATTCGGACCCAGCCGAGCCAGTGTGCTGTGACAATTGGACTTGGGTTCGGACCGGCGTGAGCCGTGTTCCTCGTGATGCCGCAACGACTTGCGTGATTTTCCCGGCGTGGCTTTCTTTGTCCTCGTACCTGCCCCAACTTTGTGAAAAGTTTCACATAGCGGGGCGTTCTGCAGGGTGTCGGACTTCAACTGGTCTCACCGAATGACGCAGCGGAAGAAGTGGGCAGCGATTCCGGGGTTCTTCCTCGTCGCCGCCATTGCGGCTGGCCTGTCCGCCTACAGTGGCGCGACCGCACGCGAGGCGGACGCCGCGCAGGCGCCTGCCGGCGCCAACAAGCTCGCCTACCCCTCATTCTCTGGGCTGAGCGGCACGAACCTCGATGGTGTGCGAAACAACACCGAGGCCATGGCGCTGCCGAAGATCACGGGCGACTCCGGCTTGAAGCTGGATCCCAAACAGGGACCATGGGCGTACTCCGGCGCCAGTTCGCCACAGAACTATTCACCGGAACAGCCGGTGAAGTTCCCACATCCCCAGCACGTGCAGAAGTTGGGCATGAACTGCACCTATTGCCACTACTCGGCCGGCAAGGCTCAGGATCCGGGACTTCCGACAGTCGCCACCTGCATGGGCTGCCACTCGCTGGTCGCGACGGGGAAGCCTGAGATCAAGAAGCTGGCGGCGTACTATGCCAAGGGCCAGCCGGTGCCGTGGCAGCGCATGCACAAGGTGCCGGAATACGTGCACTTCCCACACTCGCGTCACGCGAACGGCGGCGTCACCTGTCAGACCTGTCACGGCGAAGTCCAGAAGATGACGCAGGTCTTCCAGTATTCCTCGCTGAACATGGGCTGGTGCGTGAACTGTCATATCGAGCGCAAGGCCCGGTATGACTGCAGCACCTGCCACTACTAGTCGATTCGTCGTCGGCGTGATGCATTGCGCATCGCGCCATATCGTGTGTCACGATTGAGGAATACTGCATGAGCACTGAGTCGGGAGCGACTGGCGTCAAGCGCCGCGACTTCCTCAAGATCCTGGGTGTCACCAGTGCGGCCACGGCCGTCACGGGGTGCAACACGGATCATGTGCGGAAGCTGATCCCGTATGTGTCCAATCCGGACAACACCGTACCTGGTGTCTCGAACTATTTCGCCAGCACCTGTCGCGAGTGCGCCACGTCGTGCGGCATTCTGGTCGAGACACGCGATGGGCGTGCGCTGAAGATCGAAGGGAACCCCAATGCCGAACTGAATCGCGGTGCGCTGTGCGCCAAAGGACAGTCTGCGCTGCAGGGGCTGTACAATCCCGATCGGTTCCGCCAGCCGATGGCTCGCAAGAACGGCCAGCTGACGGCGGTGACCTGGGACGAAGCGCTGCAGACGCTGGCGACCAAGCTCGGCGAAGTGCGCAGCAAGGGACAGGCATCGAACGCCGTGTTCATCAACCAGCACGAGATCGGCAGCTTCCCAGCCGTCCTCGACAACTGGTTACGCGACTATGGCATGCCGGCCCACCTCAGCTACGATGCCGATGCTCCGGCGTCGGCAATTGCAGCCAACAAGGCGGCGTACGGTGTTGCCTGGCCAACGCTGGACTTCGATGCCGCGTCGCTGATCGTCAGCTTCGGCGCTGATTTTCTCGACGGGTGGGGTCCGAGCGTTCCGCTCCAGCTGGCCTGGGCTGATGCGCGCGGCAAGGTGGAAGGGGCACCACGCGCGATCTACATCGGCGCGCGCCGCTCGCTCACCGGGCTCAACGCCGACTCGTGGATTGCCTGCCGCCCGGGCTCCGAACTCGCGATCATCCAGTTCCTTCGCGGCTCGAAGCCGGTCGCTGACGCTGCAGCTGCCGCAGACGTCTCGGTCGCGACGCTCGAAGGCCTGAAAAAGGAGATCGCGGAGGCCAAGCGCTCGCTCTTGCTCGCGGGTGGCAACGGTGTCGACTCGACGCAGGTGGCCACCGAAGTCGCCGAGTACAACAAGTCGCTCGGGAACGTCGGAATCACGATCAAGCCGGCGTCGCCACTCGGCATTTACGAACGCCTCGACGTCTCGGCTGCGGTGTTCAACGCCGCCGACCGGATGAATGCCGGTTCGGTACCGGTGCTGTTCGTGCGCGGTGCCAATCCGGTGCATACGCTGCCCAAGTCGGTCAAGTTCGCGGAAGGGCTCGCGAAGGTCGCCTTCAAGGTGTCATTCACCAACGTCCCTGACGAGACGACTGAACTCGCGGACCTGGTGTTGCCGGATCACCACAGCCTCGAAAGCTGGGGTGATGCCGAACCCACCGCGAATACGCTGCACTTGCAGCAACCCGCGATGGAGCCGGTGTTCAACACCCGCGCCACGGCTGACGTCCTGATCGCGGTTGCAAAAATGGACACCGCGCTGGCGTCGAAGTACACGATGACGGATTATCGCAGCTGGTTGGTGTCGCGTTTCCCTGGTGGGCAGGCGGCACAGATGCTCGCATTGCCCAAGGGTGTTGCGTCGGCGTCGTCGCTGCGGGCGGCTGGTCGGGCCGCGGGTGATCTCGGACGCAAGCCGGCGGCGGCGTTCGCTGGCGCCGGAGACTTCCACCTCGTGATCAACGCGTCCCCGACGCTTGGCACGGGTGCTGGCGCCAACAAGCCGTGGCTGGTGGAACTGCCGGACCCCGTCTCGAAGATTGCGTGGCAGTCGTGGGTCGAGATGCATCCGATGGCCTGCAAGAAGCTCGGCGTGACGCGTGGCGACCTGGTCACGATCGAAACCAGCGCCGGCAAGGTGACACTGCCGGTCTACAACTACCTCGGCATCCGGCCGGACACGATCGCGGTGTCGCTGGGACTCGGCCACAAGAGCCAGTCGAACAGGAAGTTCGACGCTGATGGCGATCGGAAGGTGCCTTTCTACAGCGGCTATGGCCGCTACGCGGAAGGCGTCGGTATCAACGCCGTCGATCTCGTCTCCGGCGATACCGATGCACTCTCCGGTGCGATCGCCTACACGAGTATGAAGGCGAAGGTGACCAGGACCGGTGAAAACATCGATCTGATCACCACCGAAGGGTCGGCTCGTCAGCACTCGCGCGGCATCGGGCAGGCATCGACGCTGGCCGCATTGGTTGCGGCTCGCACGAAGAAGGAAGCGTCGCACGGCGCCACCGAAGGTGCCGCGACCACGCAGCACGATGCGAATGCGGCCGAGGGTGGTCACGAACTCGGACCGAAGGAGTGGGGCGGTAACGAGCACGCGTTCGTCGGCGGTGCACCCACCGAATTCCTGCCCGGCCTGAAGAGCCCCGTCGCGAACGATGCGCAGGGTGATCTTGGTACGCAGGATTCGAAGGACAAGGGCATGTACTCCGAGAAGCACTGGAGTGGCATGGCCAAGCGTCGCTGGGCGATGACGGTGGATCTGAGCCGTTGCACCGGCTGCTCGGCCTGCGTCACCGCCTGCTACAGCGAGAACAACATCCCAACCGTCGGCGCGACGTGGCAGGGGCGTGCGCTGTCCCCGACCGTCTGGGATACGCGGCCGGGTGCGAACATCCTCAAGGGTCGCGAGATGGCGTGGATTCGCCTCGAGCGGTACTTCGAGGGAGCGGAAGACTCGGAGAATGTGTTCGATCCGGGCTTCGACACGCGCTTCGTCCCGATGATGTGCCAGCACTGCGGCAACGCGCCGTGTGAGCCTGTCTGCCCGGTGTACGCTACGTATCACTCGCCGGATGGCCTCAACGTGCAGGTCTACAACCGGTGTGTGGGCACGCGGTATTGCAGCAACAACTGCCCGTACAAGGTTCGCTACTACAACTGGTTCGGGTATGGTGAGCCTGGCCGTCGTCAGTATGCATTCCCTGAGCCGATGCAGATGCAGCTCAACCCGGACGTCACCGTTCGCGGCAAGGGCGTGATGGAGAAGTGCACCTTCTGCGTGCAGCGCATTCGCGAGGCCGAGACGCGCGCCGATCTCGAGCAGCGTCCGTTGCAGGCCGACGAGTTCACCACCGCATGTGCACAGGCCTGTCCGTCCAAGGCGATCACGTTCGGTGACGCGGCTGACCCGACCTGGACAGTCGCCAAGCAGGTAGAGGACGAGCGAGCGTACCACGTGTTCGAGGTGCTCAACACCTACACGGCCGTGGTCTATCTGAAGAAGATCAATCACACGGTCGAGGCCTGACCCGAATGGCAACGACTGCGAAGCCAGTGCAGGGCAAGATCAAGCGCCCGAACATTCCGTCAGCGGGAATCCAGGTTCCGGCCGTCAGTACGTTCGAGCAGGTCGACAACGAGATCCTCGCGACGCTGAAGCCGAGCTCCAAGTGGTTCATGGGACTCGGCCTCGCGATCGCCGCGATGCTCGTCGGCGCCTCGGCCTGGACGTATCAGATCTATTGGGGGCTCGGCAACGCCGGCTATGTACCGCCGGTGATGTGGGGTGTCTACATCATCACGTTCGTGTTCTGGGTTGGTATCGGCCACGCTGGTACGCTGATCTCCGCCATCCTGTATCTCTTCCGCGCCGGATTTCGAACCACGATCTATCGCGCGTCCGAAGCGATGACGGTGTTCGCGGTCATGACGGCCGGTCTCTTCCCGATCATTCACATCGGGCGGCCGTGGAAGTTCTTCTGGTTGATTCCGTATCCGAACTGGCGTCTGCTCTTTCCGCAGTTCAAGAGCCCGTTGTTGTGGGACGTGTTCGCGATCTCGACCTACCTCACGATCTCGACGACGTTCCTCTATCTCGGCTTGATTCCTGACTTCGCGGTCATGCGCGACAAGGAAACGAACCCGATCCGCAAGCGCATCTTCGCGATGCTTTCGCTGGGCTGGAAGAACACCGATCGTGAATGGCGCCACTTCGCGAAGATGTACATGTTCCTCGCGGCGTTCAGCACGCCACTGGTGCTGTCGGTGCACTCGGTCGTGTCGTTCGACTTCGCGATGGCGCTGACACCGGGCTGGCACACGACGATTTTCCCGCCGTACTTCGTTGGCGGCGCCATCTTCTCGGGTTTCGCGATGGTCTGGACCATCCTGATCCCGATCCGGAAGTGGTGGAATCTCGAGCACTACGTGACGCTCAATCATCTCGACGCCACGGCCAAGGTCGTGCTGTTCACGTCGATCATGGTGGGCTCGGGCTATCTCTCCGAGTTCTTCATCGCCTGGTACGGCGGAAACGCGGCGGAGCAGGAGTACTTCTGGAATCGCGTGTTCGGTCAGTGGTGGTGGGCCGGCTGGATCCTGCTGCTCTGCAACATGATCTTTCCGCTGTCGCTGTTCTCGCAGAAGCTGCGGCGCAACCCGACCTGGCTCTGGATCCTGTCGATCATCATCAACATCGGCATGTGGTATGAGCGCTTCGTGATCGTGGTGCCGTCGCTCAGCCATGAGTTCGAGCCGTGGCAGTGGACGAACTACTCGCCCAGCTGGATCGATATGTGTTTCCTCGTCGGCTCGTTCGGCTGGTTCTTCATGTGGTTCCTGCTCTTCATCAAGCAGATGCCTGTGATCGCGATCGCTGAAGTGAAGGAAATCGTGCCACCGAAGATGTTGAACGATCATGGAGGGCATCACTGATGCAGGGCGTCCTGGCAGTTTTCCCGCAGCTCGATGCAGTCTGCGCCGCGATCAAGGACCTGAAGGCCAAGAAGGTGCCGAAGGTCACGGTCTATTCGCCGACCATCCAGCATGAGATCGACGATGCCATCGATGCACCGACGAGCGTGGTGCGTGTCTTCACGCTCATCGGTGCGACGTGTGGTGTCACGTTCGGTTACTGGATCTCCATCTGGTGCTCGCAGTACTGGTCGCTGCAGGTTGGCGGCAAGGCCATCGCGAGTTGGATTCCGTACACGATCATGGGTTTCGAAATGTTCGTCATGGTCGGCTGTCTGAGCACCGTGGCCGGCATGTTCATCAACGCCGGTATCCCGCGGCTCGTCACGGACTTCGGGTTCGATCCGCGCTTCACGCATGGTGACTACGGCATCTGGATCGAGACGACGCCCGACAAGTTCGCCGAGCTCGAAAGCACGCTGAAGGCCCATGGGGCTGTGGAGGTTCGCGGTGAGCGTTAAGTCGCTTCGCGTGGCTGCGATCGCACTGATGCCGCTGGCGTTCAGTGCCTGTTCGTGGTTCACCGACTTCAAAGAGCAGCCCGGCATCAAGCCGTGGGAATCTGTTGCCGATACGATTGCACCGCGCGGTCAGCCGGTGAATTCGGTGCCGGTCACCGGGCTCACGACTCCCGGCTACACGTTCAGTTATGCAGCGCTGCCAAGCGTGATTGATTCGTTCAGCGTGTTGCCCAATCCGAAAGATCCGGCCAAGCTGTCCGCCGCCGAGCTGGATTCGTCGATCAACAACGGACATCGCTACTTCCAGCAGAACTGCGCCGTCTGTCACGGCGATGCGGGACTCGGCAATGGCCCTACGACCAAGTACGGCGTGCCCGGAATCAACCTGATGACAGACATGACCAAGGCGCGTGCCGATGGCTACATCTACGGCATGCTGCGCAACGGTCGCGGATCGATGCCGAGCTACAACCGCATCGAGGAGCCGGACCGCTGGGACGTGGTGAATTACGTCCGCGGGTTGCAGGGCAGACTTGGTCGCACTGTTGCCACCGGCCCGTTCGGCTATCCCGGGCAGACCGGCTGGACGATTCCGACCTACACGAAGACTGCACCGACCCGGCCGGCGCCGATGTGGCGTCCGAGCGCGAAGGCTGCTGTGGTTCCAGTCGCTGCCGGTGAAACGGCAGCGCCGACCAGGCCCGTTGAGAAGGGGACGCACAAGTGAGCATTCACAATCCCACCTATCCGCCAAAGGCGGATCTGCTCGCCGCGTCGCAGAAACCGGTGGCAGGATGGATCAAGACGTCGGCATTGGTGGCGACGGTCGTCGGTGTGTTCGCGTTCGCCGCCGGTCTCGCGATGTCGCCAGATCGCATCTGGCGCGCCTTCCACTATCACTGGTTGTACTTCAGTGCGATCAGTTCCGGCGCCGTGATGTTCGTCGCGATCTTCCGCATCGTGACGGCTCGCTGGTCTCGATCGGTTGCACGCATGATGGAAGGCTACGCCGCCTTCCTGCCGTTCTCATGGTTGTTCATGGTACTCAGCGTCACGATCGGCGGGCAGCACATCTTCCCGTGGGTCGCTGATCCGGCGGGACTGCCGAATTCCGAGAAGGTATTCTGGCTCGGCAATCACACGTTCTTCGCGCTGCGCGAGATCGGCATCCTGACGGTGTTGTACGCGCTGCAGTTGTGGTTCGTGTACAACTCGCTGCGTATCGACGTCGCGATGCTCCCCGAGTGGGGCGCAAAGTGGGGCGCCGGTCTCCGCGCACGTATGCGCGCCGGGTGGGGTGACGAGCGCCGCGAACTGCACAATCAGCATTCGATGCAGGGCAAGATCGCCGTTGCCATGGCGATCATCTTCGGATTCGGTTGGATGCTGCTGCACTACGATCTGTCCATGGCGCTCGACGTGTACTTCTTCTCGACGCTGTGGGGCTGGTGGAGCTTCATGACCGGCATCCTCGGATTCCTGATGAGCTTCAGCCTGATCTTCTTCATGTGGCGGAAGCACTTCAACAACGCCACCATTTACGAGATCCTCGGCGATCAGCAGATCCACGACATCGGCAAGCTGCGGTTCGCTTGGACGGCCTTCTGGGGCTACACCACCTTTGCGCAGCTCCTGATCATCTGGTACGGCAACATCGGCGAAGAGACGCACTTCTTCCGTCTGCGACTGATCAATCCGTGGCTGCCAGTTGCGTTCTCCGTTCTCATGCTTGTCTTCATCGCGCCGTTCCCTGGCCTGATTTCGAAGGCAGCGAAGATGTTCGTCCCGACGAACATCCTGTTCGCGATCATCTCGCTCACGGGCACGTATCTGCAGCGCTACATCGAGGTCTATCCGTCGCTCTACGGCGTGCCGACCGATGGCGTGCCGTTCGGCTGGCAGGAACTCGGCATGGCTGCGCTCTACTTCGGTTTGTGGATCACCTGCTACACGCAGTTCTTCGAAGCCTTCCCGCGTCTGCGTATCACCTGGATGACGTCGAAGTATCGTGACGAAATGCAGATCCCGGTGGACGTCCGCACGATGGAGCCGCTGCCGGCGCACGAGTAGTTCATATCACGCCATCGGGATTGAGTCAGTCCCGATGGCAGCATGCTGCGACGACCCCGACGAGGGGTCGTCGTCGTTTGCGGGGGCCGCCCATGTGGCTTGATCGGACGCCCCGGTTCGCTTACTGTTGTCGTTCGAAGGTGCACGACACTGGGGGTCTAGCTCATCTGGTAGAGCAATTGCTTTGCAAGCAATAGGTGCGGGGTTCGAGTCCCCGGACCTCCATGCGTTTTCGCAACGACCCCTGTCCGGGGTCGTTGTCGTATCCGGTGCTGCGCTCCACGGCGGGGGAGACGGAAGGGTCGCTGCCATGCATCGTCGGGATCGTTTGATTCGCTCACGTCAGCCGGCCTCGCCATGCGTTCCGTTCGCGCGCTGTCCATGCTTCTCGCCGCGGGCTGTCTGCCCGCCGCAGCGAAGGCACAGTGGACGGTCTCTTCATCAGCAGCGTCCGTTGGACGCCCAGCGGCGGTGACGGCGGTTCTGCGCGAACGCGCCGACAGCACGGCGTTCGACGAAGATGCGATTGCATTGGTCATCCGCTGCTCGGCGTTGCAACTCGACGCGTTTCTGACGACGCGCGATGCCCTCGACTCGGATCTGGTCGGCGACGTGCGCGTGCGCGTCGACGCCGACTCGCTCCGGGCGCGTGACTCGCGCTGGCAGGCGACGAAATCGAATGCGGGCGCCTTCATTCCGCCGAACGAACTGCGGGATCTGATTCAACGCGGCATCCTGCGCTCGCGAGAGTTGCATGTGACGGTACCAACACTGCGCCGCGGCCGCGTAACGCACACGTTTGCCGTCGCGGGATTCGCCGGCGCACTCGACGCGTTGCGGCTGGCGTGTCCGAAGGACCGCGGTGCAACGCTCGCCGACGTGACGCACCAGCGGTCGCGCTAACGCCAGTCCCGCGACACGGTCCACTCGGCCGTCTGCGTCATCTCATCGGCATGTGGGCCTTTGCGTTTGCGACGCAAGGCGCCCGTCAGTGCACGACCCGCCAGCACGCCGGCTGCGAGTGACACGCCGATCAGCGCAACCTTGAACGCTGTCTCGACGCCCGTCACGACCTTCTGTTGGGAAAAGCTCGTCACGCTGCGCAGCCCGATGCTGCCCGGTACGAGGATCAGGAGCCCCGGCACGATCGTCACGATCGGGGTCGTATCGCGACGGCGCGCGATGAACGTGCTCCCGGCACTGACCATCAGTGCACCGAGAAACGCGCCCAGTTCTTCACCGAGCGCGCGTCCTGCAAAGCGCGACGTGAGATACGCGACCGAGCCGGCAAGTACGATCCACGGCGCTTCCTTCGCATCGGCCTGCAACAGGACGGTGAAGCAGAGCGGTGCGATCAGAACACCGAGCCCTTCGACCCACCATGGCAGTGCGGTGTTCGCGATGTGCAGCGCGACGTGGTGCAGCACGAGCCAGTCGCCGAGATACGTGCCGAGCTTGGTTCCCAGCGCGACGCCGAAACCGAGGCCGAGGAACGTGACCAACGCGCCGCTCAGTCGCGCCGTGCCGCTCGCGAGGTGGCGTGTCGAAAGTTCGATCAGGCCGGTCGTGAAGGCCATGCCGGGCAGCAGCACGACCAATCCCGCAACGGTCATCGCGTAGCCGGCGCCGCTGTCGGTCACCGCAGCGAACAGCTGCGCAATCGTGGCAACCGCGAACGCGCTGAGCGGCTCCTCGATGTCGAGCCACTCACTGTGATTGCGGCTGCGCGTGATGATCACGCCGCTGAGCAGGCCGAGGAGCGCCGCACCGATCAGATCGCCAGCTCCGACGTGGAGGAAGCTGGCGACGGCGACCGACACCAGCACGAAGGCGAGCAGCACCTGCGTTGTGTTCCAACGCGGCGGTTCACTGAGCAGGGCATCGATGCGCCTGGAGCCGTCCACGGGGCCGAGCGTGCCGTACATCACGTCGCGGGCAATGCGATCGAGCCCGGACAGGTGGCTGAGATTGGTCGAGCCGGGTTCGGCGCGGATCAGGTGCGTGCGCTGCGCGTCGGGCGGTCCGAACGCCGCCATGATCGAGGTCGGCGTCGAGAAGAACTGCGCCTCCAGGCCGAGCTTGCGAGAGACGTCCGAGAGCGTCGCTTCGAGGCGGTGGGCAGTGAAGCCGGCGTTGTGGAGAGCCCGGCCGAGGCGCAGCACGAAGCCGACGGCCTCGTTGCTGCCGACGGTAAGTGCGGCGGCTGGCGCTTTCGGGATGATCGGAGCGGGGCTGGTCATGACGTCGCAGTGTACCCCTGCCGGCGGTGGTGGTGCAGTGGCGTCGGCTCCCGTTTCCGCCACGGATCAGCATCTTTGGCGCAGTCCACTGGCCGCGACGGGCGATCTCCTGCGCGGTCATCACGTTCCAGCTCTGTCGGAGTTTCCCATGCCTGTCCCGGCCGTCGGCACTGCCGCCCCGGATTTTACGCTTAATTCCACCAGCGGATCGCCCGTCACCCTATCGCAGTTCAAGGGGACGTCACGTGTGTTGCTGGCGTTCTTCCCGCTCGCGTTCACGAGCGTCTGCACCGCCGAGATGTGCGCCTTCACTGAGGATTATGCTGCCTTCGAGCAGGCCGGCGTGACCGTGCTGCCGATCAGCGTTGATAGCGTGCCGACGCTGAAGGAGTTCAAAGCCAAGCACCAAATCTCCGCCGAGATGCTCAGCGATTTCAAGCGCGTGGCGAGCCAGGCGTATGGCACGCTGCTCGAGGAGCTGTACTTCTCGAACCGCGCCTACTTCCTCATCGATACCGACGGCGTCGTGCGCTGGGCCCATGTCGAAGAGAACCCGGGCAAGAGCCGGACGACTGCTGAAATCCTGGCAGCGATCGCTGCGACGTGATCTCCTGCGACGGTGCTGGTCGGTGCGCGATTTCGCAACGCCGAGCGTGATTGCGCGCCGAGTGGTGCGGCCCCGTCGGGATAGACTGTCCGCATGTCCGTTGATGACGCCGTCGTGACTGCCGTGCTGACCACGCTGCTGCGCGCGACGATTGACGCGCGAACGCCGGTCGTGCTGCGGTCGCGCCGGATCGCGCAGGCGCGCGAGCTGTCGCGCTGGCTG
The DNA here is from genome assembly GCA_038215035.1 of Gemmatimonadales bacterium. GTDB lineage: Bacteria > Gemmatimonadota > Gemmatimonadetes > Gemmatimonadales > Gemmatimonadaceae > JACMLX01. The sequence continues at coordinate 180,583 of JBBQRH010000001.1, forward strand.
GCGGCGGCGCACGGCAGTGCGCGAACGGTCACGCTCGCGTTGGCCGGGCCGGCGGAGATCGAGGTGCGCCTCCCGGCGCGCCTGGTCTGGCCGCGCGTGACGCCGTCGTTGCGCCGGCATGACGAATCGATTGCGGGCCTCGCCGCCGCTGCGCCCGCTACGCACTATTCACTCATGGCTCACGATCCCATGTCCGACGGCACCTGCTGATGCGCATTCTCGTGATCGAGGACGACCCGATCGTCGGTCAGTTCGTCAAGCGCGGACTGGAAGAGCAGCAGTGGACAGTCGATCTCGAGGCCGACGGCGAATCCGGCGAGCGTGCGGCCAGCGGCGGTGACGCGTACGATCTCGTCATCCTCGACATGCGTCTGCCGGGGAAGGACGGGCTCTCGGTGCTGCGCACGCTGCGCTCGCGAGGCTTTCAGCGACCGGTGCTCGTGCTCACGGCGCAGGACGCGGTGGATGCCAAGGTGCAGACGCTTCGCGCCGGCGCCGACGACTACGTCACCAAGCCGTTCGCGTTCGAGGAATTGCTCGCGCGTATCGAAGCCCTCTCGCGCCGACCACGCCAGCTCGCGTCACCACGCCTCGAGATTGCTGACCTCGTGGTGGACCTCGACACGCGAGAAGTCACGCGAGGTGATGTGCGTATCGAGTTGACACCGAAGGAGTTCAAGGTGCTGGAGTATCTCATGCGGCATCCCGGGCGGGTGATGAGCCGGACGTTGATCACGGAGTACGCGTGGGGGTATCACTTCGATCCGGGGACGAATATCGTCGACGTCGTGATCAATCACCTTCGCAAGAAGATCGACGCTCGGCACGACAGAAAGTTGATTTCGACCGTTCGCGGGGTCGGCTATGTCATCAAGGGATAGCGCATAGACCATGTCCTCCATTCGCGCTCGCCTCACCGTTCGCTACACGCTGGTGATGGTGGCCTCGATTGTCGTCTTCGCTGCCGCTCTCTACTGGGTGCGCTGGCGTGGCATCGAGCGCGAAGCGCAGGCGCAGGCTGACACGTTCGCCAACCTCGCCGAGAGCGTGCTGCGTCGAACGCAAACGACACGTCTCGGACAGGTGATCGTCTCTGACTCTCTGGTCGGCCCGGTCCTCAATCCACTCGCGTCGCAGCTGCTCGATCAGATCCCGTCATACCTGATCGTCTACGGAGAAGGGAATCGCCGGCTCTACTTCTCGAAGGCATACAACGAGCTCTTTCTCCTTCCGCCTGGACTTCCGCAGCGCGAAATGCAGCTGCAAGACCAGGACACCTTCACCAATGCACTGACGACCCTGGAAGGAAAGGCCGACCGCGCCGTCGCCCATCTGCGGAACGACAACATTCTCCTCGTCGAGCGCAAAGGAAAAGACGACGAATTTGGCGGCCAGCGAATCGTCGTTGGCGTGAGCATCGAGCACTTCGATTCGTCGGCACGGGAGCTCATTGGTACGATTATCCTGACGCTCCCGCTCGTCCTCCTGATGTCGGTCGGAGGCGCCTACGTCATTGCGGGAGGATACGTCTTCCCGATCGACCGCATAACGACGGAAGTGGAAGCCATCACCGACGGGCGATCTCTCCATCGACGACTAGGTGTGGAGTCGGGTGGCGATGAA
>JBBQRH010000002.1:0-126753 GCA_038215035.1 Gemmatimonadales bacterium
CAGTTCGTCGACTGAGCATCCGGCCATTGCCGCCAGTTTCGCGCGCGCGGCATCCTTGTTCGGCGTCTGCACGGTGCGCATGTAGTACGATGCCTGATAGTTCACCTCGCGGACTCCGGCGATGAACTTCTCGAGCACCTCGTCCGACTGCATCGAGTAGTAGCCGTGCTCGAGGTTGATGTAGTCGGGCTTGAGACGGTACTTGGCGCGCAACGCAATCCAGAACGCCTCGTCCTCTGCCAGGGCAGTCGCGGGCATGGCCTCGTATTGCGCCCAGAGCCGTGGACCGATGAGGGCGGCGATCGTCGTAGCGCCGAGGGAGCGGAGGAATTCGCGCGAGTGCATGGGCGGGGCCGCAAGGGGGAGGTGACGCAAGGAAGTCTAGCAACCGACCACGTAAAACGAAGAAGCGCCGCCGGAGAATCGGCGTGTGTTCGACGATTCGACGGCGGCGTTTCAAGTCAAACGACCCCCCGCGGCTGATCGGGGTCTGTACCCACTATCCCCCGGCGCCGCTTCAAGTCAAAGGACCGCCCGCGACGGCGCCCCTACAGCACCAGCGCCTGCAGATCCTGCACCGACTTGCGCAGCATCTTCGCCTTGCTGTCGTCGCACCCGCTGCGTGTGTCTGCCTCGAGTGAGCCGGCCAGCTGTGACAGCGACGTCGTACGATCGGCCGCCGATGCGCGCTCGGCCGCGGTCAGCGACGATCGGATCGCGGAAATGCGTGCGCTGTTGAAGCACCCCTTCCGCTCGAGCTGATCGGTGAAGGCGCGCGCCAGAGCAAAGCTGGGCGGCCACTCGATCTTCGGCTGGCCCTGCGCGTTCAGGTACGCCCACTGCACGGTCTTGGCCGCATCGATTTCGTTCTGCGACACGTACTGGCTCGGGATCATTTCCACGACATCCAAACCGCGGCTGATTTCCGAGCTCACGATCTGACCGTTGTACCAGTACACCGACCAGGACCCGCCCATCGCCATACGGGTGGAGTCGACCGGGCCGCGGTCGAACGACGCGATTTCCATCGGCTTCGCCGGATTGGTCCAGTCGAAGACCGAAATGCCACCCTGATACCACGACTGCACCATCACATCGCGGCCAGGAATCGGGATCAGCGATCCGTTGTGCGCTACGCAGTTTTCGTTCGCGGTCTGGAAACTGGGAATCTTGTAGTAGCTCTGGAACTTCAGCTTGCGGTTCTCGATGGTGAAGATCGCGTTCGCGCCCCATTCCGGCTTGTCGGTGGCGCGGCACTTCGGCGCGCCGCCGCCGCCCCATTCATCGGAGAACAGGATCTTCGTGCCATCATTGTTGAACGTGGCGGAATGCCAGTAGGCGAAGTTCGAGTCGGCCGCGGCATCCAGACGCACCGGGTTGACCGGGTCGCTGATATCGAGCAGCAGGCCATGCCCTTCACATGCTCCGCCGGCCAGGCCGAGGGCCGGGTAGACGGTGATGTCGTGGCACTGCGAGCGGTCGCTGATCGCGCCACCCGCTGGTGCGCCAGCCGCCGCACCGAACATCCGGTCGATCATGCTTTGCAGCCCACCGCGGAGCGCGGCGCTATCGGCGGCCGTCGGCGTGCCTGTTCCGCCGCGTGCCTTCATCACGCTGTCGAGCATTGGGCGCACGAATCCACCGGGCAGCACGAGCTCTTCGCCGGACTGCGGATTCTTCGCAGTGAAACCGCCCGCCGCACGGGCGGCAGCGGCTGCCTTCATGCCTGCCGCGCGATCGGACTCGGTCGGGCCATGGCTCTTGGTGTCCTTCAGACCCGCGAAGATGTTGGCACGACTGACCACCGCCGCCTTCGACGGATCGGCCAGCGGTACCTTGATGATCTCGATCCGGAGTCTCGACGATCCAGGATCGTCGGCGGCCAGGTTCCCTGCGCAGCCCGCCAATTCGTTCGGTGAGCGGATTGGGGACGAGCCCGAGACGTAGATGTAGACGTTGGCCTTGTCCTTGGGATCCTCGAGCACGGTGTGTGTGTGCGATCCGCGACAGGTCTGCACATTCGCCAGCAGCTTCGGCGCCTTGATGTCGCTGATGTCGAAGACGCGCACGCCTCGCATGCGCAATGCGCTCACCGTATCGCGCACACCACCGGGCATACAATCGGTGCGGCCGTTGTTGGCTTCGGCCGACATGAACATCAGGTTGCGGTACACCGAGATGTCATTCTGTGACGCGGGGCAGGTGTAGGCCGTGACCATCACCGGCTTGGCCGGATCGGAAATGTCCCAGATCACCGGGCCATTGTAGTTGCCCTGAATGGCGTATTTGCCGGTGAAAGCGAGGTCCGAGTTCGTGATGCCCAGGAAGCCCGGTGGCGAGACGGCGCGGGCAGTCACGCGCAGATTGGACACGGCCTCCTGTGCATCGAAGAGGCCAGCGCGCAAGTTGTTGCGCGCGTCGCGCGACCAGTCTGCGGATGCAACAGGTGTCGGCTCGGTGGTGGGCTTGGCCGTCGAACTGGCGCAGGCGGTCAGCCCGGCCAGCAGAGCCACGGCGGCGAACTTACCGATCGGCGCCGAATCGGCGCCGAATCGGTATCGGGAGGTCAGGAACATCGGATGCCTCGAGAGTGAGAATACAGACAGCGAACCAACTGTGAGTCATGGCGCTGGAGGAACTTCCCCCATTTCGAGCAACATCGTCAGCATCCGCTTGATCTCGGTGGACTGATCCACTTCGACGTCGGCGGCGAACTTGAAAATCGTTTCGTCCTGACCAGCACCCTGCGCGCCGAACAGCGTCCTGACCATGGACACCGCGCCGCGATGGTGCTGCATCATGTAGATCAGGAACAACCGGTCAAACTCCCGGCCGCGGGCCACATTCAGCTGCTGCAACTGCGCATCCGAGAGCATGCCTGGCATGGCGGCCATGCCCGCCATGGTATGTCCCTCGTGCCCCATGTCGTGGCTGGCCGGTGCCGTGGCGGCACTGCCGGCTGCCATCGGTCGCATGCTGACATTACCGAGTGAGTCGACGCTCATCGGGTCCTGATTGCGATCCGTCAGCCAACTCTGCATCAGACGGATTTCATCCGTCTGCGCATTGATGATGCGTGCCGTCAGCCGCTGCACGCCAGGCGATGCATCATGCGAGACGGCCCAGCGCGAGATCGTGATCGCCTGCGCATGATGGTGAATCATGCCGCTCATGAAGTCGATGTCGGCCTGCGTGTATGGATATCGCAGCGAGTCGGCGCGGGCGCGCGCTGTCGCACCAGCCTGCCCCATCACGAAGCCGCTCTGTGGTACGGGACGACTGCCCGCACAGGCAGAGAGTACGGCGGCGGTGCCGAGGAGCAGCGGGACGAATCGCAAGTTGCGCATACTGTCGAGCCAGTGAGAGACGCTGCCGCACGGCTGATGCCGTCGCGGTCAATCCGAAAGATACCGGAGAGAGCCGGCTGTGGCAGAATGCCGTTTGCCGATGACGTGAGACAGCGTTTGGCAGCCGGGCGTTGCCACGCGCCTGCTCCGTCATACGCGGTTGGCGCGCCCTTGTTGCAGTTCCGTTCGTCGCGGCCTTGCCGCGCCAAGGAACGGGCGATCGGCTGAAAGTGCGCGCGCGGCGCCTCGGGGGGCCGACTTTTTGCGCGTGGCGCTGGCGAAGCGAAGTGAACCGGGCGAATCTGTACCGTATATCCTCTCCTGTCGCCTGAAGCCGGTATCCGCCTGTGCCCTCCCCGGAAGAGTTGCTGGACCAGTTGCACCGTGATCTCGTCGTTGCCGATCACGACGAAGCGACCTCTGGTATTGGTCGCCGAGAGTTCATGTTCTACTCGCTGGTGACGGCGGCGGCGACCACCTTCGGGGCCAGTGCCGCGCAGGCGCAGCGAGCGCTGGCCGCGGGTGGGGTGTCCCGTCTTGCCGCCGGTCCCGGCGCGTCGCTTCGGCAGCAGGCGGTGTCGATCCTCGGCAACGGGGAGGCGCCAGCGCTGCAGTTCATGCCCTACCCAGGGGGCACGGGTGCGCTGCTCGAGAAACTCGCCCGCGAGCGTGGGCGGGCGGCGTTCGATCGGGCGGTGTTCACGGTGCCGAGGTTCACGGGCACGGTCCCGACCAACCCCGACGACATCGCCTTCCTGCCCGCGCACCGACTCTCGGCGCTGCTCAAGGAGCGCCGGATCACGTCGGTGGCACTGACGGAGATCTATCTCACCCGGCTGAAGCGGCTCAACCCGACCTTGTTGTGCGCAGTGACGATCATGGAAGACTCCGCGCGCCGCGAAGCAGCGGCCGCCGATGCGGAGATCAGGGCGGGGAAGTACCGCGGTCCGCTGCACGGTCTACCCTATGGCGTCAAGGACCTGTTCAACACGAAGGGCGTGCCGACGACGTGGGGCGCGCTGGATTTCCAGGACCGGGTGATCGACGAGGATGCCGAGGTGGTGGTTCGGCTCCGGGACGCTGGGGCGGTGCTGATTGCCAAGCTGGCGACCGGCCTGTTCGCGCAGAACGACCAGTGGTTCCGGGGCCGCACGAACAATCCCTGGAATCTGTCGCAGGGATCGAGCGGATCTTCCGCTGGCCCCGGGTCGGCAACGGCCGCCGCCTGTGTGGCCTTCAGCATCGGGACGGAGACGCAGGGCTCAATCGTCTCGCCGGCGGTGCGCAACGGCATCAGCGCGCTGCGGCCGACCTTTGGTCGCGTCAGCCGTCAGGGGGGCATGGTGCTGGCCTGGTCGCAGGATCGTGTTGGGCCGATGTGCCGCACGGTCGAGGACTGCGCGATGGTCTTCAACGTGATTCACGGTGTCGACGAGAAGGATCCCTCGACCATCACCACGCCGTTCCAGTTCGACCGGAAGATTGCGCTCGGTGCGCTGCGCATTGGCGTCGATCCGAATGCACCGCCGGAACTGGTCGGCAAGCTGAAGGAACTTGGCCTGGTGCCAAAGGTGATCGGCGTACGTCCGACGGTTGCGGGCATGGCCGGCGGTGGGCTGAACGTGGAGTACGCTGCAGCGTTCGACAGCTATGTGCAGCGGAAGGCGAAAGAGATTGGCCTCGACCTGAGCGCGCTGCCGGAGCCGCCGCGGCCGGGCAGCACACCGGCAACGCCTCCGCCGCCGGCGCCGAATACGCCGCCGGCCAGTCCGATGGCGCCGGCAGACTGGAACCCCCGGTTCGTGCAGGGTCGGACGGTCCGTGGATTCGACTTCCTTCAGAACCAGCGTCGGCGGTACATGCTGGTGTCGGCCTGGGGTGAATTCATGAAGGATCTCGACCTGTTCGTCGCCAACCCCTTTGCCGATGTCGCACCGAATGCGCAGACCGGTCATCCGTGCGTGGTGCTGCCGTACAAGTTCGATGTGCCGGTAACGCAGGGCGGCGGTGGGGCGCGTCCCGACGGAACGCCGGCGGCACCCGCTCCGGAGCTGAAGGCGCAGCCCATTTGCGGGGTGATCGTCGGTGCACTCTACAACGACGACAAGATTCTCTCGGTGGCGCATCAGTTTCAGGCGAACACGGACTTCCACTCCCGGCGACCGGCGGTGTGATCCCGCGCCGGGTGTCGTGAGAGCGTAGAACCTGACCGCGACCGGGACTAACTTCCCCCGGTCGCAGCCGGCTCGTCAGTCCCGGGTCGCGCTACGATCGCAGGCGGCCCGGTGCCTGTGACGTCCACGTTGTGCCTCACCCTGCTGCGCGCATGAGCCCATACGTCACGTTCCTGCTCTATCTGGTGGCGATTCTGGGCTTTCTGGGCCTGGTGCTGACCTTGAATGCGCTGCTCGGGCCCAAGCCGGCCATGACGCCGGTCAAGCTGGAGCCGTTCGAGTGCGGGGCGATGCCGGTCGATTTCGTGAACGTGAAGGCGGTGCCGATCAAGTACTATGCGGTCGCGATCATCTTCATCCTGTTCGATCTCGAAACGATGTTCCTGTTCATCTGGACGCTCGGTGCCAGACCGCTGTCCGGGTTCATGATGTTCACCCTGTCGCTCTTCCTCTTCCTGCTCGTGATCAGCCTCCTCTACGTCTACAAGGCGCGCATTCTGGAAGCGGTGACGGAATAGCCATGTACGGGAAACCGTTGCCAATCGTCGACGCGTCGGGGGCCAGTGTCACGTCGCCAGCGAGCGCGCACACCAAGCACGCGTCGTTCGAGTACCTCACGACGCGCAAGGACGAGCTGGTGGGCTGGGCGAGGAAGTTCTCGCTGTTCCCGTATCCGTTCGTCACGGCCTGTTGCGCGATGGAGTTCATGGCGGTGAGCGCGTCGGTATACGACACCGATCGTTTCGGCGCGGCACTGCCACGCTTTTCGCCACGTCAGGCGGACTTGCTGATGGTGGTCGGGACGGTGACCCAGAAGCAGGCACCGATTCTGCTCAAGGTGTACGAGCAGATGTGCGAGCCGAAGTGGGTGATGGCGTTTGGCGTCTGCGCGATGACGGGCGGCTTCTATCAGAATTACGCCTCGCTGCCCGGCATCGATCGCATCATCCCGGTCGACATCTACGTGCCTGGCTGTCCGCCGCGACCGGAGATGGTGATCGACGGCATCATGCGCCTGCAGGAGACCATCGCACGCGGCAAGCATCCCATCGTCAACGATACGTTCTGACCGTGTCGCTTGCCCTTCTGGAGTCCATGGCGCAGCAGCTGGTCCCGAATCGGGACGCAGCCAATGCCGCGCAGGCCGATGCACCGGTTGAAGCGGTCCGCTCGCGCGGGGTTTCGCATGGCGTGCTGGTGCTGGAGCTCGATACCGCTGCGTTGCTCCCGATTGTGACACGGCTCAAGTCCGAGTTCGGCTTCGATCTGTTCCTTGATGTGACCGCGGTGGACTGGCCAGACGCTCCGCTGCGATTCGAAGTGGTGCATCATTTCTATTCCACGACCCACAAGGTTCGGGTCCGCTTGAAACAGCGCGTCAGTGAGGCCGATCCACATGTCGACTCGCTGAAGGCGCTCTACGGGTCGGCTGGGTACATGGAACGTGAATGTCACGACATGTACGGCATCATGTTCCGCGGCAACGATGATCTCCGCCCGATTCTGCTGTATGAGGGATTCGTCGGGCATCCGCTCCGAAAGGACTATCCGAAGCAGCTCGAACAGCCGCTCGTCCCCTATCGGCCGCCGCAGGGCACCCTTGTCCGATAGCATTCCGAACCCGGTTCGCTCGTCGTTCACCACACACGAGCGCGACGACACGGTCATCGTCAACATCGGGCCGTCGCATCCGGCGACGCATGGCACGGTACAGATCATCGCTGAACTTGACGGCGAGCGCGTGCTGCGCACCGATGTACATTGCGGCTATCTGCACCGTGGCTTCGAGAAGGAGTGCGAGGATCACACCTGGCACAACCTGATTCCGTACGTCGATCGCCTGAACTACTGCTCGGCGCTGATCAACGATTTTGCGTATTGTGACGCGGTCGAACAGCTGATGGGCATCGAGATCACGCCGCGCACGAAGTATCTGCGCACGCTGCTCTCGGAGTATTCACGCATTACCGATCACCTGACCTGCGTGGCCGCCAGCCTGATGGAACTCGGGGCGCTCACGGCGTTCCTGTACCTGGTGACGATCCGTGATTTCATGTACGAGCATCTGGCCGCGTTGACCGGCGCGCGCGTCACGTACTCGTACGGCCGCATCGGTGGGCTCGCCGACGATGTACCGGCGGGATGGTTCACGCGTTTGCGCGAGATATTGGTCGAGTACGAAACCTACGTCGAACGGGTGCATGGCCTGGTGGACCGGAATCGCATCTTCATCGACCGGCTGCGAAAGGTGGGGACGATCAGCACCGCTGACGCCCTGCACTGGGGCTTTACCGGTCCGATTCTGCGCTCTACCGGCGTGGCGCGCGACCTGCGCAAGGATACGCCCTATCTGGCCTATGCCGAGCTCGATTTCGACGTGCCGGTGGGCATCATGGGCGACAACTACGACCGGTACTTCGTGCGGATGCGCGAGATGGACGAGTCGGTCTACATGATGCGCCAGCTGATGGACATGATGCCGGAGGGGCCGATCAACGTCGATGATCGCCGCTGCGTATTCCCCGAGAAGGCACTGGTCTACTCGGAAATCGAATCGCTGATCAACCATTTCAAGCTGGTCATGGAAGGTCCCTCCGTGCCAGCCGGTGAGATCTACGTGGCGCATGAGGCACCGAATGGCGAGTTGGGCTTCTACCTCGTGAGCACGGGCGGCGGTACGCCGCACAAGGTGCATGTCAGGTCGCCCAGCTTCGTTCACATGGGTGGTGTGCACAAGATGCTCGACGGCCATCAGCTGGCCGATATCGTGACCACGTTCGGTTCGGTGAACATGATTGGCGGCGAGTGCGATCGATGAAACACCTGATTCCGGAATTCGAGCGCTGGAAACTGCGCTATCCGCCAGGCTTCGAAGGGTCGCTCACGATTCCGTGCCTGCGTCGGATCCAGGAGGATCGCGGCTACATCGCCGACAGCGACATCACGGAGCTCGTCGAGTACCTCGGCATCTCGCGCATCCAGGTCGACGAGGCAATTGCGTTCTACACGCAGTTCACGCGCAAGCCGCTCGGCAGGCACCACATTCAGATCTGTCACAACGTGTCCTGTTCGCTGCGCGGCGCCGAAGGGCTGATTGCGTACGTTGGGTCACGGCTTGGTATCAAGCCCGGACAGACCACGCCTGATGGCCGCTACACGCTGACGACGGTCGAGTGTCTCGCGTCGTGCGGAACCGCACCGATGATGATGGTCGGGGATTCGTATCATGAGAACCTGACGCCGGCGTCGGTCGACGCATTACTCGAGGAACTGGCGTGATGAGCGATACCATCGGGACGGTCGCGCCGCTCTCGGGGACGAAGTTCTTCATGAACTTCCCCATCACGGCCACCTCACACACGCTGGCCGACTACACGGCGCGTGGCGGGTACCAGGCGCTCGAGAAGGCGCTGCACCAGATGCAGCCGGCCGAGGTCACGAAGGAAGTGTCGGCGGCCGGGTTGCTCGGGCATGGCGGCGCCGCGTTTCCGGCCGGTCGAAAGTGGGGCGTCGTCAAGCTGGACGATGGCGAGCCGCACTACGTGTGCATGAATGCCGACGAGGGTGAGCCCGGCACGTTCAAGGATCGCTGGCTGCTCGAGCACGTGCCGCACCTCTGTCTCGAGGGGCTGATCATCGGTTCGTACGCGCTGCAGGGACGCCACGCATTCATCTACATCCGTGGCGAATTCGACCTGTCGCATCGCCGCATGGCGGATGCCATCGAGGAGGCGTACGATGCCGGATTGCTTGGCGAGAACATTCTCGGCACGGGCTATTCGTGCGATGTCGTCCTGTATCGTGGCGCCGGATCGTACGTCTGTGGCGAGGCATCAGCGATGCTGGCCTCGCTGGAAGGAAAGAAAGGCTGGCCACGAAATCGGCCGCCGCGTCTGACGGTGAAGGGGCTGTACCAGAAGCCGACCGTGGTGAACAACGTCGAGACGCTGGCCAACGTGCCGGTGATCATCAGTCGTGGTACGGTCGAATTCAAGAAGGTCGGTACGGCGAAGAGCCCTGGCACCCAGATGATCTCGATCTCGGGGCACATCGCCCGGCCCGGGGTCTACGAGGTGGAGTACGGTTATCCGTGGCAGAAGTTCATCTACGAGGATTGCGGCGGAATGCAGGGCGGCGCCACGCTGAAGTGCATCATTCCCGGTGGCGTGTCGACGAAACTGTTGTCGGCCAAGGAGATGGAGCCGCTGACGCTCGATCACAACTCGGCCCTCGCCGGTGGATCACAGCTCGGCTCGGGCGGCATGATCGCCATCGCCGACGGCACCTGCATGGTGCGGCTGGCGCAGGTGATTCAGCGGTTCTACCACCACGAGTCGTGCGGGCAGTGCACGCCATGCCGGGAAGGGATGGGTTGGATGGAGCGGATTCTCAATCGGATCGTCGCCGGCGGTGGGCGTCCGGAAGACATCGACCGGCTCTACCAGATCTCTACCGCCAACGACGGCACCACCATTTGCAGCCTGGGTGATTCGGCGGGCTATGCCTGCTCCGCCATTCTCGATCACTACCGTGAGGAGTTCGAGTACTTCATCACGCACAAGCGGTCGATGTACGGTGGTGGGCTGGTGGTTGATGATCCATTCGCGAGTGCGCTGGCCGCCACGGGCTCGCAGACATGATCGAGTTCTTTCTTGATGGCGTCCCGATGCAGGCCGAGCAGGGCCAGACCGTCATTCAGGCGGCGCGGGCCAACGGCGTGGACATCCCGCATTTCTGCTGGCATCCCGAACTTTCGGTCCCAGGCAACTGCCGGATCTGCATGGTGGAGATCGAGCACGACGGGAACGATCCCTGGTTCGACATCAGCTGCAACATGCCGGTCACGGCGGGGCTGAAAGTGCTGCTCAACTCCGAGCTGGTGAAGAAGATCCGCAAGGACACGATGGCGTTCATCACGCTGAACCATCCGGTGGACTGCGGCATCTGCAACAAGTCGGGCGAGTGCACGCTGCAGGACTACCACTATGAACACAATGGTGCGGCCTCGCTGTCTCGCGACCCCAAGACGCACGCCACCAAGTTCTTTCCGCTGTCGGATCGCATCATGCTGGACAACGAGCGTTGCATCATGTGCACGCTTTGCGTCCGCTTCACGCATGAGGTGTCGAAGTCGCATGCGCTGGGGGCGGTGAATCGCGGGGACCATACCCTGATTCGCCCCGCCGAGGACGCAAATTTCAATGCGGATCAGTATTCGGACAACGTCATTGACCTGTGCCCGGTCGGCGCGCTGCTGTCGCGAGACTTGCTCGATCACTCGCGGGTCTGGTACCTGCAGCCGACACCGTCCGTCTGTCCGGGGTGCGAGCGCGGGTGCAGCATCAACATCTGGCACCGGAAGCACGAGTGGAAGCTGACGGCGCTCGATCCGCGGATGAACGCGTCCATCGATCGCGTCACTCCGCTCGAGAATCCGGCGGTGAACGGGCTGTGGGTCTGCAACAAGGCGCGCGATCTGGCGCGGCTGTTTGAGCGTCCACGCGCCGAGCAGGCAATGCAGCGTGGCACGGCCATCCCGTTGTCCGAAGCAATCGCGTCGGCGGCGCGCCTGATCGCCTCGTCGCGCAATCCGGTGGCGCTGGTCTCGAGCTGGGGCTCGAACGAAGAACTGGCGGCCTTCCACGCGGCGTTGGCTCAGCGCCTGCGTGCGTTCGTCAAGGTCGACCACATGCCGCAGCCGGGTGAAGTTCTCGAGGATCATCTCCTGATCAAGCCGGACAAGAATCCGAACCGTCGGGGCGCGTTGGCCGTGTTCCCGGCGCTTCCCGACGACGTCGCGCAGGTCATGACCCCGGACACCGATCTGGTGCTGGTCTGGGGAGAAGGCTTCGATGGCGCCCGGATTCCGGATGGTGCGACGGTCATTCGACTCGATGCATTCGCCCACGATCACAACGCGCGCGCCGACGTGTTCATCCCGATCAGCATCCAGACGGAGCGAAGCGGGCACTACACGAACTTCGACGGCGTGGTGACGGCGTTTTCGGCCTGTTTTCCGCTCAAGCCGTCGATTGCGCACGCGGCGTCAGTCTTCTCAGGCATCGCGGCTGCGCTGTCGGTGCCGGCTGATGCCGTGTCGGTCCAGCTGACATGATGCCCGATCTGGCGATGTCGCTGGTGTTCATCACCTACGCAATTGTGGTGCTGCTGACGTTCGGCGGCCTGCTCACGTGGGTGGAGCGCAAGCAGGCCGCGGTGATGTCGGACCGGATCGGTGCCAATCGTGCGTACATCCGGATTCCGTTCACGAACGTCAAGCTCATTTGGCTTGGACTGTTCCACGGCATGGCCGACGGCCTGAAGATGCTGCTGAAGGAAAACTTCAAGCCCAAGGCGCACGACGCAGTCGGATACTTTCTGGCGCCATTCGTGGTGTTTGCGCCGGTGCTGCTGGTCTTTGCCGTCGTTCCGTTTGGTGGAACGATGGATCCGGGTCGCCTCGTCCCATCGCTCGCCTCGTGGTTTGAGGGGCGCACCTATCCGCTGCAGATCGCGCGACTGGATGCCGGGCTGTTGATCGTCTTTGCGTTCAGCGGCCTGACGATCATCGGAGCGATGCTGGCCGGCTGGTCGTCCGGCAACAAGTTTTCGCTGCTGGGCGGATTGCGGGCCGGTTCGCAGATGATTTCGTACGAACTGGTGATGGGCCTGACCGTGATGGGCCTGATCCTGATCTATGGCACCGTCGATCTCGGCGCAATCGTGCGGGAGCAGTCCGGCGTGATGCTGCGCGTGCTGCCGGCTTGGGGGGTGTTCATGCAGCCATTCGCCGCCTTCCTCTTCCTCACGGCGGCGATCGCAGAGAACAAGCGTATTCCCTTCGATCTGCCTGAGGCCGAGTCCGAGCTCGTGGCGGGTTACTACACGGAGTACAGTGGCATGAAGATGGGACTCTTCATGTTCGCCGAGTTCATCCAGATCGCGATCGTGGGCGCCCTGTTCACGACGCTCTTCCTCGGCGGCTACAATCTGCCGTTCATGAGTGATGCCGGCTTCAGTCTGCCTGGTGGGCATGTGATTGCGTTGAATCACGGCCTGGTACTGGTACTGCAGCTGGTCAGCTTCCTGGTGAAGGTGATGCTGATGTGTGTGGTGCAGATCCAGATTCGGTGGTCGCTGCCGCGGTTCCGGTACGACCAGATGCTGACGTTCGCCTGGAAGCTGCTCCTGCCGCTGTCGCTGCTCAACCTGTTCGCGACGGCCGTCGTGATGTGGCTTCGCAATGGAGGCACCACGTGAGCACTCCTGACGAACGCAGCAAGGCGTTGCCCGTGCGTCCGGCACCGTACGCACGGAAGCAGTACTGGAACGAACCGACGATGACCTTGTGGGAGCGAGCGTACCTCCCCGAGATTCTGCGCGGACTTGGCATCACGACGGGAATCTTCCTTCGCAACATGTGGCGGTGGATCAGCGGCAGGCGTGGCGCGGTGACGTCGTATTACCCCGAGGAGAAGCGCGCGGATTTCGCGCCGCGGAACCGAGGGAAGCACATTCTGACGCAGCGTCCGGATGGGTCGCCGCAGTGCATCGCGTGCAACATGTGCGCGACGGTCTGTCCCGCGAAGGTGATCGAGATCGAGGCCGGATTTGACGAGAATGATCCGGCCCATCCGAAGTACCCGATCCGCTTCGAGATCGACTACTCGCGTTGCGTGTTCTGCGGGCTGTGCATCGAGGCCTGTCCGGAGGATGCGATCCGCATGGAAACGGACGTGCCGGATCTGGTGTCGGGTGATCGATACAACATGTGGTTGACGATGGACGAGATGCTGACCTGGAATCCGCACAAGGATGTGGCCAAGCCGTATCCGCCGAAACCCGTGCTTCCGATCCTCGGCCAGTCACCCTCGCGAGGACCCGGCTCATCGACACATTGATCCTCGTTGCGATGGGTCTTCTGGCGCTCGGTTCGGCAGCGCTGATGCTCGTCCTGCGGCAACCGATGCGGGTGGCATTGGCGCTGATCACGACGATGGTGGCACTCGGCGGTATCTACGGCCTGCTCGGCGTGCACTTCATCGCCGCCTTTCAGGTGCTGATCTATGTCGGCGCGGTGATGGTCTTCATCGTGTACGTGATCATGTTGATGGAACTGCGCGAGGCCGAAGGGAGTCGACGGTTCTCGAACTGGCGTGTTCCGGGACTGGTAGTGTTTTCACTGCTGTTGCTGGTGTTCGGCGTCAGCGTCTGGAGTGGCGGTACCAGCACCGTACCGTCTGGCGTCTCTGCCCCATTCAGTCTGGTAGAGTTCTCGGCCGAGTTCCTGACCCGGTACTGGCTGGTGTTCGAACTCACGTCGGTGTTCCTCGTGGCAGCGATCGTCGCCGCGCTGGCCGTGATCAAGGTCAGTTTGAGGGTCGATGGATAGAACCCAGCTGCTGCTCGGCCTGTCGATTGCGCTGTTTGCGCTCGGGCTGCTTGGTCTGATCATCCGGCGCAATGCGCTGGTGATGTTGATGTGCATGGAGCTGATGCTGAATGGCGTCAATCTCAGTCTGGTGACGTTCTCGGAGCGCTACGCGGATGCCGGTGGCGCGGTGCTGGTGTTCCTGGTCTTCATCGTTGCGACGGCGGAGATCGCGCTGGCCATTCCGATCGTCCTGCTGCTGGTCCGACACACGCGGTCGATGGATATCGCGCGCTACACGGATCTGAAGGGATGATCAGCATGCCGCACGCGTTGGCCGCGATCGTCCTGTTGCCGCTGGCTGGCTTCCTGCTCAACGGCGTGTTCGCCACGTCGCTGGGTGGGAAGAGATTCGGGAATCGGCTGGCCGGAATTCTTGGCTGCGGGTTCCCGATTGCGGCCTTCGCGCTGACGGTGAATGCGCTCCTGACGCTGCAGGCGGGAGGCTACGCGCCGCTGATCGAGCCGCTCTACCGCTGGGCGACCATCGGTGACAGCACCTTTGACGTCACGTTCTACTTCGACCGGCTGAGCGCGATCATGACACTGGTGGTGACCGGTGTCGGTTCGGTCATTCATGTCTACTCCACCGGGTACATGCATGACGACAAGAGCTACGGCCGTTTCTTCGCCTATCTGAATCTGTTCCTGTTCTTCATGCTGCTGCTGGTGCTGGGGCGCTCGATGCTGGTGTTGTTCGTGGGCTGGGAAGGGGTGGGACTGGCGTCGTACCTGCTGATCGGTTTCTGGTTCGATGATCTGGCGAACGCCAAGGCCGGGAAGAAGGCGTTCGTCACCAATCGGATTGGCGATGCCGGATTCCTGCTCGGCATGTTCCTGTTGTATCGGGCCTGCGGCACGCTCGACATGGACACGATCAATGCTGCATTCATGGGGCTTGCGGGCAATGTGCCGGTGGTGTCGGCCAGTCTGGTCGGAATCCTGCTGTTCATCGGGGCGACGGGCAAGTCCGCGCAGATCCCGCTCTTTGTGTGGCTGCCGGACGCCATGGCCGGCCCGACACCGGTTTCGGCGCTGATCCACGCGGCGACGATGGTGACAGCCGGTGTGTATCTGGTGGTGCGGATGTCCGGCATCTACATACACGCCGCGGAAGCGTCGCAGGTGATGGCAATCGTTGGCGTGGCGACGGCATTTCTCGCCGCAACGATCGCGCTGGTGCAGACCGACATCAAGAAAGTCCTCGCCTATTCCACCGTGTCGCAGCTCGGCTTCATGTTCCTGGCGCTCGGCGTCGGTGCGTACGGTGTCGCGATATTCCACGTCGTCACGCATGCGTTCTTCAAGGCGTGCCTGTTCCTCGGCGCCGGCAGCGTGATTCACGCACTGGGCGGTGAACAGGATATTCGGAAGATGGGCGGCTTACGCACGCGGATTCCGATCACGTTCTGGACGTTCGTGATTGCCACAGCGGCCATCGCCGGCATTCCCGGGCTGGCCGGCTTCTTCTCCAAGGATGAAATCCTCTGGTATGCGTTCGCCAGCAGCCGTGGCGGGTCACCCTGGTTGTGGGGCGTGGCGGCGCTCACGGCGCTGATGACCGCGTTCTACATGTTCCGGTTGCTGTGGCTCACATTCCTCGGTCCGTCGCGCATGGACCACGCGGTTGAGCACCATGTGCATGAGTCACCGCTCTCGATGACGGGTGTGCTGATGCTCCTGGCGGTGCTCTCTGCGGTTGGCGGGTACTTCTCGATTCCGCATTTCCTCGATGCGCAGGTGCCGCTGCCCACGATCGTGGCGGAGCGGGAGCACTATGAACAGACCTTGCTGATCGTTTCGATCGCGCTGGCGTTTGCCGGCCTGGCATTGGCCGCGCTGATGTTCGGCGGCTCCGCCGCGCGTCCGGAGCGTATCAAGCGGGCGCTCCTGCCGCTGCATCGCCTGCTGTCGGCGAAGTACTACGTTGATGAGTTGTATGAGCGCCTGCTCGCGCGCCCACTGGTCTGGATGTCGGAGCAGGTGCTGCTGCGAGGGAGCGACCGGTTCATTCTGGATGGCCTGCTGAACGGCGTGGCGGCGGTGGCGGTTCGTTCCGCCGGTTTGCTTTCGCGTCTCCAGACGGGGAGTCTGCATCTCTACTCGCTGTTTGTGATGGCAGGAATCGTCGGGGCTCTGGTGTGGAGTTGGCGTCATGGATGAGGCGCTTGTGCTCAACCTCATCCTCTGGCTCCCGATCATCGGCGTGGTGCTGTTGCTTGCCGCGCGCCGGAATGATCAGTTGGCACGTTCGCTGACGGTTGGTGTGCTGACGCTGCAGTTCGTGTTGGCATCGTGGCTGTACACGCGCTTCGATGCTGGTGCGGCCGGGCTGCAGTTCGCGTCCAATGTGCCATGGATTCCGCAGTGGGGAGTGTCGTATCTGATCGGGATGGATGGATTCAACATCCTGCTCGTCATGCTGACGGCGTTCCTTGGGCCGTTGGTCGTGCTCGGGGCATACCGCTCGATCGACAGGGATGTGCCGCTGTTTCACGCGATGGTGCTCTTGCTGCAGTTCGCGATGATGGGGGCGTTTCTGGCGCAGGACCTGTTCCTGTTTTATCTGTTCTGGGAAGCAATGCTGATACCGATGTTCCTGATCATCGGTATCTGGGGTGGTACCCGGCGCATCTACGCCACGGTGAAGTTCTTTCTGTACACCGCGTTCGGCAGCATCCTGATGCTGGCCGCGCTGATCTACCTCGTGCAGGCGCTGGCGTTGACCAGCAGCGTTACTTCGTTTGCATTCGCTGATCTCTACCGTGCGCGGCTGCCACTCTCGGTGCAGACGGTGCTGCTTGGGGCGTTTGCGCTGTCGTTCGCCATCAAGGTGCCAATGGTGCCGTTGCACACGTGGCTCCCCGATGCGCATGTCGAAGCGCCGACCGCCGGCTCGGTGATCCTCGCCGGCGTGCTGCTCAAGATGGGGACGTACGGCTTCATGAAGCTTGGTTTCCCCCTCTTTCCCGATGCGGCCCGGGCGTTCACACCGGCGCTGATGACGCTGGCGGTCATCAGCATCGTCTATGGCGCGTGTCTGGCGCTGGTCCAGACGGACATCAAGAAGATCATTGCCTACTCGTCGATCAGTCATCTCGGGTACGTCATGCTCGGCTTGCTGAGCCTCGAACTGGTGGGCATCCAAGGCGCGATCATGCAGATGGTGAGCCACGGGCTGGTTGCGGCCGGACTGTTCCTGCTGGTTGGCATGATCTACGAGCGGTGTCACACCCGGGAACTCAGCGACTATGGCGGTCTTGCCCGACTGATGCCGGTCTTCTCGGTGTTCTTCATGATCTTCACCCTCGCATCGGTGGGGTTGCCGACGACAAGCGGCTTCACTGGTGAATTTCTGGCATTGCTCGGCGCCTTCAGTGCGGCCTGGCCTCTGCACGTTGCAGGGCAGAGCTATCCGTTGATCCTGGCCAGTGTCGCCGTGCTCGGGGTGATCCTTGGCGCGCTCTACATGCTGCGATTTGCGTTGACCTTTCTTTTCGGGGCAACGACCGCGCCGCACCAGCCGCTGTCGGATCTGTCGCCGCGAGAGCGGGGAATACTCGGCGCTCTGGTCATCTCGATTTTTGCCCTCGGTCTGTTTCCTGACAGCGTGATGCACAAGTCTGAGCTCGCCGCTCGTGAGTATCAGTCGCTGGTGAAGACCTCGCGCCTGCCGGTACCGGTGCCTTGAGCGGCAGGACTTTCAACGCGGCGGTGCAGCATGCCTAGTCAGGATGCGCTGATTGCCATGCTGCCGGAGCACTTTCTGCTGGTTGGGATCATCGCCCTGATCCTGCTCGAGGTGCTTGGCCTGGGTACGCGCGCAGCGCTCTGGGTGGCGGTGGTGACGGTGTCGGCCGCCGCTGGCGCAGCGCTTTTCCTGGCGCAGCTGGGGTTCGCGCCGCCAGCACCGTTTCCGGGACTGTTCTCGGTGACACCAGCGGTGTTCATGGCCAAGGGCGCGCTGTTGGCGCTCGCGGTGCCGGTATTGCTCATGTCGCGAAGCGAGTTCGCCGATGGCGAGTTCTCGATTTTGCTGCTGTCGTCACTGTACGGACTGTGCCTGCTTCCCTCATCGGAGAGTTTTCTGGTGATGTTCGTCGGGCTCGAGTTGCTGTCGGTACCGGTATACGCGCTGGTGTTGCTGGCATTCCGGAAGCCACAGAGCGCGGAAGCGTCGTTCAAGTATCTGGTGCTGAGCGGAGCGGCGTCGGCGACGTTTCTGATGGGTGTGTCACTGTTGTACGGCGCGAGCGGCTCGATGAGCGTGGAAACGTTCGCTCGAGCGCTTTCGAGCGGCGACGCGATGTCGCGCGCCGCCACCGTGCTGATCATGGTGGCGTTGTTCCTCAAGGCCGCGATTGTCCCGTTTCATGCCTGGGCACCTGACGCGTACGAGGGCGCCAGTGTGCCGGTGGCGGCCTACATGGCGACACTGATCAAGGCAGCGGTGCTGCTGGCTGCGGTCCGCGTGTTTGGAGTCGTCAACGCCAGCGGTCCGGTGGCTGATCTGCTGCTGGTCCTGCCGCTGCTTTCGATCGTCTGGGGGAATCTGGCAGCGATCAGGCAAAACAGCTTCCGTCGCATGATCGCGTACTCGTCGATTGCGCACGCCGGATATCTGTTCTACGCCTTCCTTGGTGATGGGGCGAGCCGGCAGTCCGCGGTCGTGTTCTACGTCGTGGCCTACTCGGTGGTGAACCTGCTCGCGTTTGCCCTGCTCCCAGAGAATGCGCAGGACGACGCTCGGGATAACCTGCAGAACTTGAAGGGGCTGTATCGGCGTGATCCGCTGGCCGCCGGACTCATCGGCATATCGATGCTTTCGCTGGCAGGCCTGCCTCCCTTTCCAGGGTTCGTGGCCAAGTTCCTGGTATTCCGCAACGTGGTTGCCGCGGGCCATACCACCTATGCGGTCCTTGGCCTGATCGGGAGTTATATCGGCATATACTTCTACTTGCGCGTGTTGCTGCTCATGTTCATGAGTCCGGACAATGCCGTTCCCTCGGAACGTCGCGCGAGCGGCATGGCGCGTATGGCCGGTGCGCTCTGCCTGGTGGCGACAGTGCTGTTGACGATCGTTCCCGGCTGGGTGATCGCTCGCTTCTGACCGATGCGCCGTGACTCGGCGCCGCGGTCCGTGAGCGAGTGTCATTTGGGAACGTGTCTCTCATCCAGCCGAGTGCGGAATCACAGTGAGTCCCCTTGAACGTCGGTCCAAGCGTGGCGCTGAAATCCTGAACGATCCCGTGCTCAACAAGGGCACGGCGTTTTCGCACGCCGAGCGCGATGCACTCGGCCTTCGTGGTCTGCTGCCGCCGCGTGTCATGTCACAGGACGAGCAGCTGGCACGCATTCTGCCAGGTGTGCGCGCCAAGGCGACTCCGATCGAGCAGTATGCGTACCTCGTTGCGCTGCATGATCGCAACGTGACGCTGTTCTATCGCCTGGTCATCGAGCATCTCGAAGAGCTGATGCCGGTACTGTATACGCCGACGGTCGGGCAGGCGTGCGAGGAGTTCGGGCGAATCTTCCGACGTAGTCGCGGCTTGTACGTCACCGCCGAAGATCGAGGCCGTGTGGCCGAGGTGCTGGCCAACTGGCCGGCGGACGATATCCGCATGATCGTGGTCACCGATGGCGAGCGTATCCTCGGTCTGGGTGATCTGGGCGCCAACGGCATGGGCATCCCGATCGGAAAGCTCACGCTGTACACGGCGTGCGCTGGCGTGCCTCCCCACCAGTGCCTGCCGATCACGATCGACGTCGGAACCAACAACACGACGCTCCGCGAGAGCCACGCGTACCTCGGGTTGCGTCAGCCGCGGCTGCGCGGTGCTGCCTACGACGAGTTGCTGGACGAGTTCATCCTGGCGGTACAGGCGCGTTATCCCCGAGTGTGCCTGCAATTCGAGGATTTCGGGAATCACAACGCGTTCAGTCTGCTGGCGCGGTGGCGTGATCGCATCTGCACGTTCAACGACGACATTCAGGGAACCGCAGCCGTCGCACTGGCCGGACTGTATTCATCCTCGCGCATCACCGGCGTCCGGTTGCGTGACATGCGCCTGCTGTTTCTCGGCGCCGGTGAGGCCGGCATCGGCATCGGTGATCTGGTTGTCGAGGCGCTGGTCGAGGAAGGGCTGTCGTTCGCTGACGCGCGAACTCACTGCTGGTTCGTGGACTCGCAGGGGCTGGTCGAGGCGTCTCGCTCCGGCCTTCCGGAGCACAAGCAACGCTTCGCGCACGAGCACGGTGCAATCGGAAGTCTGCTCGAAGCGGTCGAGACACTGAAGCCGCACGCGATCATCGGGGTGTCTGGTACACCCGGGATGTTCACTGCGCCTGTCTTGTCCGCGATGGCGCGGCTCAATGCGCGTCCGGTTGTGTTGGCGTTGTCGAATCCGACATCAAAGGCCGAGTGTACCGCGCAGGAAGCGTATGCTGCAACGGATGGTCGTGCGATCTTTGCCAGCGGCAGCCCGTTCGCGCCGGTCACGTTCAGAGGCAAGACCCACGTGCCAGGTCAGGGCAACAACGCCTACATTTTCCCCGGGGTAGGCTTGGGCGTGCTGGTGAGCGAATCATCGCGCGTGACCGAGGAGATGTTTGCCGCCGCCGCGCGGGCATTGGCCGATCTCGTCACAGACGACGATCTGGCAATGGGTCGGCTCTTTCCGAGCCTGTCGCGCATTCGTGAAGTGTCGCATTCAATTGCGGTGGCAGTTGCCCGGATCGCATTTGCTCGCGGAATCGCGCGCTGCGAGCCCCCGTCAGACCTGGACGCTGCCGTGACAGCAGCGATGTTCTCGCCGGAGTACGTGTCGATGATCTGAGCGGTGCCTTGCGATCGGCTGAGTACCACCACCGATGGACCAGCATCATTCAGGTGTCGAGCGCGGCACAGCGATCAACTGCCCTTGGCAGCACCCTCTGTCAGCACCGCCTGCAGCACCAGTGTGCCAAGGTGTGTGGAAGCGTCGCGCGCGGGCGCAGTCGCCGCACGCCGCTCCTGCTCCGTCGCGATCGCAAGCAGGTCGCGGCGCATCGTGGGATCCCAGAACCGGGCGAGGTGATCGCGAACGCCGGCGACGGCCTCAGGCTCGGGATACGGCGCGAAGAACTGCGCGATCTGATTCGCCATGCGAACGAGATCCTCAGCGAGCATTACCGTCGGCCAGATCGAAGCGCACCACCCGTCCGTCGCTCGCCCCACCGATCCTGCAGACCACCGGCAGCAGCAGTGCCCGCGACCACTCCAGTGCCATGCTGGTTGGTGCGGAGATCGTCGCCAGCAGCATCGCATCGGTCACGGCGGCCTTGTACACCAGTTCATAGCTGCACCGACTGCTCATCACGATAAAGCCGGGCTCCGTCAGTTGCTGACGTTGCGCCATGGCGCCAATCAGCTTGTCGAGCGCGTTATGCCGCCCGACGTCCTCCCGCACCAGAGTAATCGTGCCGTCCGGTGCACACCATGCGGCCGCATGAACTGAATGCGTTTCGCGATTGATCGGCTGGTGCGACGGCAGGGCCGCAAACGCGTCGAGCACGGCGACGTCGGAGATGCAGTCGTTGGTCGCCTCGCCGCCGCCGCCGGTGCCGGTGCCGCGCGCGTACCGGCGACTCTCGGCGACACGATGCAGATCGGCCAGCGACTCGATTCCGCACAAGCCGCAGGACGAGTTTCCGGCGAGCGAACGAGAGCGGATGGCGGCGGTGGCGAGTTGATCCGCCTTTACATGGAGGTTCACCGACATGTCTTTCAGGAACGACGCAACCACGATCCGTTCGATCGCCGTAACGTCGCTCACCACGCGCTCCGTCAACGCCAGCCCGACCGCCAGATCTTCAACATCGACGGGCGTCGCCAGCATGACCGTCCATGGGCCACCGTTGATGGTTATCGCGATCGGGCGCTCTACCGCGATACCCCACGTCGCCTCCACCTGCGCAGACGCTGGACCACCGTTCACCGCACCAAGCCGGATCGTTGCTCGTTCGCTCGGTTGTACCAGCGACTCACCGGCAGCAGTGACGGTCATGTCAATCAACCGGTCGGACTTCGACCGCAGTCACCTTGTACTCAGGGCAGTTCGTCGCCCAATCCGAGAACTCGGTGGTGATCACGTTCGCCGCTGAATCCGGGTGATGAAAGGTGGTATAGCAGACCCCGGCGGGCACCCGATCGGTGACGACCGCGTGCAGGGTGATGGCCCCCTTCCGACTCGAGAGCAGCACGCCGTCACCAGTCCCGATGCCGCGCACCTCGGCATCGTGCGGGTGAAGCTCGAGTACATCCTCGGCGTGCCACGTCGCGTTCTTCGTCCGGCGCGTCTGCGTGCCCACGTTGTACTGCGTGAGCGTTCGCCCGGTCGTCAGGAGCAGCGGGAAACGTCGGTTCGACTTCTCATCCGTCGGCACGTATTGCGTCAGCATGAAGCGCCCCTTGCCGCGAACGAACGCCCCTTCGTGCATGATGCGTGTACCGCTGGGCATTGCCTCGGTGCACGGCCACTGCACACTGCCAACCCGATCCAGATGCGCGAATGAGACACCGGCGAAGGTTGGCGTCAGCGCCGCGATTTCATCCATGATCTCAGCGGCGTTGGCATACGCCATCGGGTACCCCATCGCCGTGGCGAGTCGGCAGACGGTCTCCCACTCGAATTGGCCCGTGCGTGGCGGCATTACCGGCCGGACACGATTGATGCGTCGCTCGGCATTGGTGAACGTCCCATCCTTCTCCAGAAAGGCCGTGCCGGGCAGGAAGATATGCGCAAACTTCGCCGTCTCGTTCAGGAAAAGATCCTGGACGATCACACACTCCATCGCGCGCAGTGCATCGGCGACGTGCGTGGTGTCGGGATCGGACTGTGCCAGGTCCTCGCCCTGGATGAAGATGCCGCGGAACTGCCCCGCAATTGCCGACGCCAACATGTTCGGAATGCGGAGGCCGGGTTCCTCGTCGAGTGCAACGTGCCACGCAGTTTCGAAGGTACCACGAGTGGCGCTGTCGGAAATGTGTCGATACCCAGGCAGCTCATGCGGAAACGAGCCCATGTCGCATGCGCCCTGCACGTTGTTCTGCCCCCGCAGAGGACTCACGCCAACTCCATCGCGGCCCAGTTGCCCCGCGGCCATCGCCAGATTGGCAATACCCATGACCATGGTGCTGCCCTGACTGTGCTCGGTGACACCCAGGCCATAATAAATGGCCGCATTGCGAGCACTGGCGTAGAGTCGCGCGGCGCGCCGCAATTCTGCCGCCGGAACGCCGCTGAATATCTCGGTGGCCTCGGGGGAGTGCTCCGGTCGCGCGATGAATTCGCGCCATTGGTTAAATGACGCGACATCGCAGCGCTCGCCAACGAATGCCGCGTCGGCTAGCCCTTCCGTGACCACCACATGCGCCAGTGCGTTGATGACCGCGACGTTGGTGCCGGGCTTGAGCGCCAGATGGTGCGCCGCCTGAATGTGCGGGCTGCGAACGAGATCGATGCGTCGTGGATCGATCACGATCAGCTGCGCGCCCTGCCGTAGCCGTCGCTTCATTCGGGCCGCGAACACCGGGTGTGCGTCGGTTGGGTTGGCGCCGATGACGACGATCACGTCGGCCTGTGCCACGGACCGGAAATCCTGCGTGCCAGCGGACGTGCCGAAGGTCTGCTTCAGGCCATAGCCGGTGGGCGAGTGGCAGACGCGGGCACAGGTGTCGATGTTGTTGTTGTGGAACGCCGCACGCACCAGTTTCTGAACGACGTACACCTCTTCATTGGTGCAGCGCGAGGACGAGATGCCGCCAATGGCCCCGCGCCCATACTGTGCCTGGATCGAGCGGAATCTGCTCGAGGCGTGGCTGATTGCCTCGTCCCAGCTCACGGTGCGCCACTCGTCAGCGATGCGGTCGCGGATCATCGGCGCTAGCACGCGGTCGCGGTGGCTGGCGTACCCCCACGCAAATCGACCCTTGACGCACGAGTGCCCTTCGTTGGCACCACCGTCCATGTCCGGCACCATGCGCACCACATCGTTGCCCTTCATTTCCGCACGGAACGAACACCCCACGCCGCAGTAGGCGCAGGTGGTCTTCACCACCCGATCCGGCTGGCCAGCGTCGATGATGGTCTTCTCGGTCAGCGTCGCCGTCGGGCAGGCCTGCACACACGCACCGCACGACACGCACTCTGATTCCAGGAAAGGTTCATTGATACCCGCACTCACCTTGGCGCCAAACCCTCGGTCGGTGATACTCAGAGCAAAGGTGCCCTGGATATCCTCGCAGGCTCGGACGCATCGCGAACAGACGATGCATTTCGCTGGGTCGAACGTGAAGTAGGGATTGGACTCGTCCTTCGCCGCCGTCAGATGGTTCTTGCCATCCGTACCATACCGCACCTCGCGCAGGCCAACGGCGCCGGCCATGTCCTGCAGCTCGCAATCACCATTCGCCGCACAGGTGAGGCAGTCCAGCGGGTGATCGGAGATGTAGAGCTCCATCACATTGCGCCTGACGCGTGCCACCTGTTCGGTCTGTGTCCGTACGACCATTCCCTCGTCCACTAGCGTCGTGCACGACGCCGGCAATCCCTTGCGGCCGGCAATCTCGACGACGCACAGTCGACAGGAACCAAAAGCGTTCAGCGAGTCGGTCGCGCACAGCTTGGCGATGTTGATCCCGGCGTCCCGCGCGGCGCGCATCACCGACGTCCCGGCGGGAACGTCCACCGGCGTGCCGTCAATCGTCAGGCGGACGCGCTGCGCCGATGCGACCGGCGGCGTTCCCAGATCCCGGCGACGTCGCGCTGCATCCATCGGAGTGTCGATCATACCGTTACCTCACCCAGCGCACGCGATGGCGCCGACGACAGGAGATCTCCAGCAAAGTGCGCCATGATACTCCGCACCGGCATCGGCGTCAGCCCGCCCAGTGCACACAGTGAACCGAGTTCCATCGTTTCGCACAGCTCGTCCAGCAGCTGCCAGTTCTTCCTCGAGGCCTCGCCGCGCCGTAGCCTGCCGATGACTTCGACGCCGCGCGTTGAACCGATCCGGCACGGCGTACACTTGCCACAGGATTCGTGCGCACAGAATGCCATCGCAAACTCCGCCTGCTCACCCATGTCGACCGTGTCGTCGAACACGACGACGCCTCCGTGGCCCAGCATCGCGCCAACTGCGGCAAGCGCCTCGTACGCCAGCGGTGTCTGCCACTGCGATGCTGGAAGGTATGCACCGAGCGGCCCGCCAACCTGAATGGCCTTGATCGGACGACCACTTCGAGTGCCACCACCGAAGCCCTCGACGAGCGCCGCGAGGGAGATGCCGAACGCGACCTCGACCAGACCGCCGCGCATGACGTTGCCCCCCAGCTGAAAGGGCATGGTTCCCGTCGAGCGGTCCCGGCCGAGGCTGGCGTAGTGCGTGCCACCACGCGCCAGAATGCCAGTGGTTGCTGCGAGCGTGAGCACGTTGTTCACCACCGTCGGTTTCCCGAACAGGCCGACGTGCGCTGGCAACGGTGGCTTGGCGCGCACCACGCCACGCCTCCCCTCGAGACTCTCGAGCAGTGCGGTCTCCTCGCCGCAGATGTACGAGCCGGCGCCCACCCGCAGCGTGATCTCGAAGGTGTGCGCTGATCCCAGCACCGACGGGCCGATGATGCCCGCGTCGCGCGCGAGCCCCAGTGCGCGTTCGATGATCCGAATCGTGTGCGGGTACTCGGATCTCAGGTAGATGTAGCCGGCGGTCGCGCCGACGGCGATCGCCGCAATCGCCATCCCTTCGATCAGCTGAAATGGGTCGGCGTCCATCAACAAGCGGTCGGCGAAAGTCCCTGAATCGCCCTCGTCCGCGTTGCACACGATGTATTTCTGGGCGGCCACCGTATCGTGGACCGTCTGCCACTTGATGCCGGCGGGGAAGGCCGCTCCGCCCCGACCACGCAGGCCGGAGGTCTTGATCTCGGTGACGATGTCCTGACGTCCGAGCGTGAGCGCCCGCTCCAGTCCGGTCAGGCCACCGTGCGCCCGATAGTCGTCGAGCGACAGCGGGTCGATGATGCCGACGCGGCTGAACATGAGTCGCTGCTGCTCACGCAGCCAGGGAAGGGACTCGACCAGTCCGATCGACGATGGGTGCGACACCGTCGGCATCGCGCCGGATTCGAAGAGTGACACGGCCCCTGCAGGCGTGACGTTTGCGAATCCAACGCGCCCATCGACGCTGTCGATCTCGATCAGCGGCTCGAGCCAATAGGCCCCGCGGGATCCGTTGCGCACCACGATCGCATCGAGCGAGTGCGCCCGAACCTGTTGATCGATCGCCCCCGCAACGTCGTCGGCGCCGACGGATCGTGCGCCGGTATCGTTGGGCACGTAGATGCGGACTGTCATGGCTGCCGGGGCAGTGATGCCATCAAGGCGTTGAAGCGGGCCTCGCTGACTGCGCCGTACACGCGGTCTCCGATGCGCACCGTCGGGCCGAGTGCGCAGTTGCCGAAGCAGAACGCCGCTTCGAGGTGTACCCGTCCATCGGGCGTGGAGCTGCCGAGTGCCACGCCGAGGGTTTTTTCCGCGTGTCGTGCCAAGGCGCGGCAGCCCACCGCCTGGCAGGCTTCGGCCATGCACAACTGCACGACATGCGCGCCGACCGATGACTCGCGGAGGTCACCATAGAAGGAGACCACGCCATACACTTCGGCCCGCGACAGGTTGAATGCTGCCGAGACCTGCCGGATCGCGATCGGCGAGACGAATCCGAAGCGTTGCTGCACGCGCTGGAGGAGCGGCAGCAGATGTTCTGCCGTGGTCGGCGAATCCGCCAACAGGCCCTGCAGCGCGTCAGCGTCGTCGGCGTCGCTCATCGCGGATCGCCCGCTACCGATACCGTTGCATCAGCTTATCGAGCGCCGCCTTGCCTGGGCAGAGCTTTTCGTACGGCACATCAACCAGCGGCGTTGGTACGGTGCGCATCATCGCGTGCATGTCCTTCCCGCTCTCGTCGACGAACAGCAGGCCCGTCGCAATCTCATGTCGTGACTGACAGTCGCGCACATGAGCATAGGCCGACTCGCGATTGGTCGGATCGTAGTCGCTGGCCGTGGATCGAAGCCTGACGGTGGCCCCGTCGTGCATCGTGACCACGCGCACGGCAACGTCCGACTCGGGCACCGTGATCTCACGCTGGAGCGGCACGAAATCGGCGTGCACCGCTTCCACTTCGTGCTCGCGCGTGAAGGCGTAACTCTTGGTGGAGCCCTCGTGGTCATTGAAGGACACGCAGGGCGAGATGACGTCCACCAGCGCCAGGCCATTGTGGGCCATGCCGGCCTTGAGAATCGGCACCAGCTGCTTCTTGTCGCCCGAGAATGAGCGCGCCACGAAGGTCGCACCGAGCGTCAGGGCAAGCAGCACCGGATCGATCGGTGCCTGTTCGTTCGACTCGCCTTTCTTCGACGTCGAGCCGATGTCTGCCGAGGCGGAGAACTGGCCCTTGGTCAGGCCATAGACACCGTTGTTCTCGATCACATACAGCATGTTCACGTTGCGACGGATGGCGTGCGACAACTGACCGAGCCCGATCGAGAGCGAGTCGCCGTCGCCGGAGATGCCGATGTAGGTGAGGTCGCGGTTGGCGGCGCTGGCACCGGACGTCACCGACGGCATCCGTCCATGCACCGAGTTGAACCCATGCGACTGCTTCATGAAGTACGCTGTCGTCTTCGATGAACAGCCGATGCCGCTCATCTTGGCGGCCCGATGTGGTTCGAGCTCGAGTTCCCATGCGGTCTGCACCAGTGCGGCGGTGACGGAATCGTGGCCGCACCCCGCGCAGAGTGTCGACATCGCGCCTTCGTAGTCGCGCAACGTCAGCCCGCGCCCGTTGGTGCGCGAGCCCGGATGTCGTACCGGTGGTTTGGCGATCGATGTCATGCGGGCACCTTGGCCTGATGGGCCGTGACGGCACCCACTACCGCGTGCGCGGTGAGTGGCATGCCGCCGTAGTCGAGAATGGAGGTGAGGGATGCCGGAGCGACCCCGAGTTCGATCGTCAGCAGCGACTTGAGTTGCGCGTCACGGTTCTGTTCAATCACGAACGTGCGTTCATGCTTCCCGAGAAAATCACGCACCTCGACTCCGAACGGGAACGCGCGAATGCGCATCACGTCGACGATGATGCCCTGGGCGCGCAGGATGTCGGCGGCTTCGCGCACCGCCGCATCGCAGCCGCCGATGGTCACCAAG
Source organism: Gemmatimonadales bacterium (assembly GCA_038215035.1). Classification (GTDB taxonomy): domain Bacteria; phylum Gemmatimonadota; class Gemmatimonadetes; order Gemmatimonadales; family Gemmatimonadaceae; genus JACMLX01. The sequence goes on from JBBQRH010000002.1 coordinate 28,199, forward strand.
CCGATGTCCGCGCCATCCTGCGTGTGGATCTCGGGGCGGGGCATGACCGTGGCCGCGTGCGCGAACTTCCGGGTCAGGCGATCGACAACTTCCTGATACGCGTCGGAGTCTTCGGTGTACGCAGCATGCTTGTCGTGCCCGGACCCGCGCACGAAGTATGCGCCCTTGCCGCCGACCCCGGGCAGCGTGCGAGCCGCGATGCCGTCGCCATCAACATCCAAGTAACGCGAGAATCGCTGCACCTGTTCGAGGGCCGCGGCATCGAGCACCTTGCCCCTGTCAGGCCGGTACGAGTCGTCCCAGTCGAGTCGCTTGACCATCCAGTCGTTCATGCCGATGTCGAGATCCGAGGCCACGAACACCGGTGTCTGAAAACGCTCGGCCAGATCGAACGAGGTGACCGCCATCTCGAACGCTTCGTGCGGATTGGCGGGGAAGAGCACCAGATGCTTGGTGTCGCCGTGGGAGGCGTACGCCAGCGAGAGGAGGTCGGCCTGCTGGGTACGTGTGGGCATGCCGGTGGCGGGTCCACAGCGCTGTACGTCGAAGAAGACCGCCGGGATGTCGGTGTAATACGCCAGCCCGATGAACTCCTGCATCAGGGAGATGCCTGGGCCCGACGTGTTGGTGAATGCCCGGGCGCCGGCCCAGCCCGCGCCAATCACGATTCCTGCCGCCGCGATCTCATCCTCGGCCTGCAGGATGGCGTAGTTGTGCAGGCCGGTCTCGGGATCGACGCGAAACTTCTCGCAGAACGCCTTGAAGGCCTCCATCAGCGCGGTGGCCGGCGTGATTGGATACCACGCACCGACCGTTGCGCCGGCGTACAGCGCGCCAAGCGCACAGGCGGTGTTGCCGTCCATCAGGATCGAGTCGCCGGTCGCATCCATCTTTTCGAGATGAAATGGCAGCGGACAGGTGTAGTGCTGGTGCGCGTAGTCAAATCCGAGGCGGATCGCCTTGTGGTTCGACTCGAGCAACTTGGGCTTCTTGCCGTACTTCTCGGTCAGCATCGAGCTGACGATGTCCATGTCGATGCCGAGCAGCGCTGCCAGCGAACCGGCGTAGGCGATGTTCCGCAACAGGGTCCGATCACGATCGCCTTCGAACGCGTCGACACAGAGTTGCCCGAACGGGATCCCGAGAATCGTGATGCCTTCACGGACCAGATCCGGATCCAATGGCCAGGTCGAGTCGTACAGCAGATAGCCGCCCTGGCGCACCGTGGCGACGTCCCGGGCGTAGGTCGACGGATTGAGGGCGACGACCAGGTCCACCGCCGCCGGCCGCGCGGTGTAGCCGTCCTTGCTGACGCGGATCTCATACCACGTTGGCAATCCCTGAATGTTCGACGGGAAGATGTTCTTGCCGGTGACCGGAATGCCCATGCGGAAGATGGCTTGCATCAGCAAGCCGTTGGCGCTGGCGGAACCGGTGCCGTTGACGGTGCCGATCTTGAACGCGAAGTCGTTGATGCCACTCATCGGGTCGTTCCCCAGCCGGCGTATGGAAGCTTGAGGTCAAAGGCGCGCATGTCCCATGCCGCGGTCGGGCAGCGCTCGGCGCAGAGGCCGCAGTGGACGCAGACATCCTCGTCCTTCACCATGACACGTTTCGTTTGCGGCAGCGCCGGCGAGACGAATACATCCTGGGCCGGGTTCAGCGACGGCGCTGACAGTCGTGTGCGCAGTTCGTCGATCGGGCCACCGTTGGTGGTGATGGTGAGGCAACTCGTCGGGCAGACGTCGATGCAGGCGTCACATTCGATGCAGAGTGGCGCAGTGAAGTGCGTCTGGATATCACAATTCAGGCAACGAGCCACTTCGTGTGCGGTCTGCTCGGCCGTAAAGCCCAGTTCCACTTCGACATCGATGTCGCTGAATCGCTTCACCAGTTCCTCGTGCTGCATCTTGGCGCGCTTCGAGGTGTCGTAATCGTTGGCGTACGCCCAGCTGTGCATGCCCACCTTGGCACTCACGAGCGTCATGCCGACGGGGGGACGTTCGTCCACCGAACGGCCATGGCACTGGGCGTCAATCGAGATGGCCGCCTGATGCCCATGCGCGACCGCCCAGATGATGTTCTCCGGTCCCCATGCCGCGTCGCCGCCGAAGAACACCCGCGGGTGCGAACTCTGGTGGGTGATCTTGTTCACCACCGGCATTCCCTTCGCATCGAAGGCCACGCCGGCATCGGCTTCGATCCAGGGGAACGCGTTGTCCTGGCCAATCGCCAGGATCACTGCGTCACAGGGAATGATGACGGTGTCGATGATGGCACTGGACTGACGACCGTTGGCGTCTTCGGACCACTGCAGACGGTCGAACTCCATGCCAACCAGCCTGCCGTTCTCGACCACCAGGCGCTTCGGCGCGTGGTTCTCGATGATCTCGATCTGTTCTTCCTCGGCGTCTTCCAGTTCCCACGGAGACGCCTTGAAGTGCTTGCGGCCGCGGCGGGCGATCACCTTCACGTCCGTCGCCCCGACTCGCTTTGCCGTGCGACAGCAATCCATGGCGGTATTACCCACGCCGATGATCAATACCCGAGGTTCAATCGTCTCGAGGTGGCCAAAGTGCACATTCGCCAGCCATTCGATGCCGATATGCACCTGACTCGGCGCGTCCCAGCGGCCTGGCAGCTCGAGTTCCTTGCCCTTTGGCGCGCCGGTTCCGACGAAGACGGCGTCGTAGCCTTCCGAGAGCAGCGCGGTGAGGCTGTTGACTTCGGTGCCGTACTTCATCGTGGCACCCATGTCGATGATGTAACCGCACTCGTCGTCGAGCACCGAAGCAGGCAGGCGGAACGACGGAATGTTCACGCGCATCAACCCGCCGGGTTGCGCATTCTTTTCGTAGATCGTGACGTCGTAGCCAAGCGGGAGCAGATCGTTGGCGACCGTCAGGGCCGAGGGGCCTGCGCCGACGATGGCGACGCGTTTGCCGTTCTTTGTCTCAGGCGCCTTGGGCAGCCGATCGCGGATGTCACCGCGGAGGTCGGCCGCCACGCGTTTCAATCGACAGATCGCGACCGGCTTCTCTTCGACGCGCGTGCGCCGGCAGGCCGGTTCGCAGGGCCGATCGCAGGTGCGACCCAGAATGCCTGGAAAGACGTTCGATTCGCGGTTGAGGAGGTACGAGTCATCGTAACGCCCCTGTGCAATCAGCCGGAGATATCCGGGAACGTTGGTATGGGCCGGGCAGGCCCACTGGCAATCCACAACTTTGTGGTAGTAACGCGGATCGGAGACATCGGTCGCGGCCATGGGGCGGGAATTCTCCTGGTTGGTTACCGCTAGCATGGCGTGGTGCGCAGCGAGCGGCAAGTCACGCATCGTTCGTGCACCCGGATCACCACGACTCCTGCAGCGCGTGGTACCCGGCTCAGGGCGCACCTGGTCCGGCGGCGCCAGCCTCGCTCGCTTCCCGCGTCGGGTGCCCGCCATTTCCCGGCACCGCGCGTTTCGTGGGCGCACGGTGCCGGCTACAGGCTCCGGTTTCCCCGGACCGTGCGACGGGATATGGTTCGACGGTCGTGGTTCAGCGCGAGCTTCCGAGGGGCCCCTCGGGCATGGATGACTCGCCATCACCTTTTCAGCGGCCGCCGGGTACTGCAGCACATGCCCAATCACGGTCTACCTGCCACGGACGCCGCGGCGTCGCGCCACTACCTGCTCCGTGGTGTGCCGCTGATCGCCTGCATCCTGCTCGCGTGCGATTCCAATCCATTCGACGCGGCGCAGGTCCCGCAGATCACCGTGACACCCGTGGTCGCACTTCCGGTGGTTCGCTTTTCGTGGCAACCCGCCGGCGCGCAGCAACTCCGCGTCTATCGCGGCGCGACGGCTGGTGACGGATACACGGACGCGCTGGTCTGGTCGATTGTGGCGACCGGAAGCAACACGCTGGTGTCGGGGCTCGAGTACGGTGACAAGGTTCTGCAGGGCGGCACCACCGATGTCGCCTCCAAGCCGATGGTTCCTGGTCAGACGTACACCGTCGAAGTCACCCGTCGGGATCCGAAAGGGAAGGGCGATGGATTTACCAACACCAGCAATCGCTACGTGAACACAAGGACGTTTGCCGTCCCGGCGGGCGCTCCGGCGCCGTAGCCGCCCGGGGGAATTCCCTTTGCCAGACCTGAGCTGGCCCCCCGGAAAGGAAGACGCGCCGACCGCGGGCTGCCCGCAGTCGGCGGTCCACAGCGAGCCCGGCCGTTACCCTGCGATCCCCTGCGGCGTCATGCCGAGGTAGACCCGACTCCCGGCCACCCTCGACTGTCTTACCTCGCCACGCGTCCCCATGGAACCTGTCGAGAACGCAGCGCGCCACATTCTGGCCACGATCGAAGCAACGTTTCAGCCGACGCATCACTACGTCACGGTGAAGGCGTCGTCATATCGGCATCTCGACATCGCCTACTACGAAAAGGCGACCCGGTTGCTGACCGCGCGCGGCTTCCGCGTGCTCGCGGATGTCGAGGACACCACCATCACCGCCGCGCCAGGCGGTGTGTTGATGCCGGTGATGATCCGCGCGCTGCTCTCGAAGGACGGGACGGTGATGGCGGCGCTGTATCACCCACGCATCAAGTCATTGCTGCTGCGATTCCTGCTCTGGGTGATGCGGAAGAGCCCGGGCAAAGTGGTGGACATGGAGACCGAGTTTTCGGATGGTTCATTCGTCGTCACCAGCAATGCCGCCAGTGCCGCTGCCATTGCGCTTCCAGCACTGATTGCGGCCGAGTACCTGCCGGTCACGGCGAGGGTCCACGATGTGCACCAGCGCCATACTGAACGCCTGGCGGCGCACCTGCAGCAGCGATCAGGCGTCACCACCCGGTCGATCCGCACCCATGACGAACTGATCGCATCGCAGAATCGGATGAATGCGATCAAGGCCGCGTTCAGGGGTGAGATCGGTGGGATCACGAAGGACGAGCTCGATCAGTTGGCCATCTTTGGCAAGTCAATGACCGGCGATGTACACGCGGCCATCATCCGCGAGCAGTTGAAGCGCGCGGGGTGATGGCGGCGGCGCAGCGCTCAGGCGACCATCGCTTGTACCGCCGCCCGTGGACTGCGCCCGGTCCATCGCTTGAACGCGCGCGAAAATGCGGCCGGATCAGAAAAGCCGACGAGGAGTGACACTTCGTTTACCGTCACCATCTGATTCGACAAGTGGTGCAGTGCCATCCGATGCCGGAGGGCATCGAGAATCTCCTCGAACGTCACCGCTTCGGCCTTCAGTTTTCGGTAGAGCGTCGGGCGGCTCATGGCCAGATCCAGGGCGACTCGATCCATGCTCACATCACCGGTCGGCAGCAGCGGCAAGAGCACCGCTTCAACGCGACCGCGGGTCGAGCGCGTGCGTTCCAGTGACTGCAGCAGCTGATCGGCGCGCGCGGTCAGAACGCCGAGTGCATATGCCGGCGCGGACGCGAGGCGTGCCGCGAGGACAGCCGGATCGAGGAGGATCGCGCTTCGCCGACATCCGAACGTGACCGGCACGCCAAAGATGGCTCGGCTCTCCGCGAGATACGCAGGCGCCACGTGCGCAAAGTGCACCGCGCGCACCGCACCGGCGCCGAACGCCAAGGGAATGTTGGTCGCGAAGCGCGCCAGCGTGGTTTCAGCCAGTTCAGGGTAGAGGCCGTGATGCTGACGATTGTCGATCAGCCAAGCTCCCTCGCGTGCGAATTCAACTGGGAAATGATCCGGACCATCGATCCCATCGACGTCAAGAGAGATCCGGGCATAGCGGTTCATCAAGTCGAACGCCATCGTCACCGACTCGCAGGAACTGGCGATCATCGCGACCAGCGTGAGATCCCTGCAGTTGCTCGATGCGCCGAAATGCAGCGCGAGCGCGGGGTCGTCGCAGAGCGTCCTGGCCGCACGCAGCAACGCGATGTAGCGCGGGAGCGGAATCCGATTGAAGTGATCGGCCAGCTCTGTCGCGCGAATCTGCGACTGCGCCAGAAGCGCCTCGCGCGATGCGCCACGTGACACCGCGAACTCCAGCAGCCCGTGCGCGAAGCCGGCGGCGATCGTTGGTTCAGACATCGCGCGTTTTCGCCATGTCATCTGCGATCATGTTTCTGATCCATGTGGTCATGGTCCGGGCCATCCGGTATGCGTAGCCTATGGTGGTCAGCGATCGGCGCAGTCCACGCCTCGTGCGGGACCTACGCGCCGGCACCCTGCCGGTTTCATTCTGGGGCGCGCTCCAGCCCGGCGTCCAGACCGCTCTGCCACGTGCAGGGCTACCGAGGCAACGAATGGATTCCGCCAACACGCAGGTGATGGAGCACGATGCCGACGAGAGCGGTGTATCCGCGCGGCGGCCAGTCACATCGCCTACACGCGACGCGGTCGCAGCCGAAGGGCGACGCGGTGACGCGTGGCTGACAGCGGCGGCCTGGTTCTGGGTCGTCGTCACGGTGGTGGGTCAGCTGCTCTTCGCTTCGTACATCACCGTGCTCTATGGCGGTGGCGCGATTCGCGGCGACATCACGGTCCTCGACCGCGTCATGCCGAAGGGGCACGTGCCCGGCGACCCAGTGGGTAATGCCACGATCATCGTGCACCTGTTTCTCGCGCTCGTCATCATGCTCGCCGGTGCAATGCAACTCGTTCCGCAGATCCGCAAACGAGCGCCCTGGCTCCATCGGTGGACCGGGCGATCATACATCACCGCAGCGCTGCTGGCGTCGTTTGGCGGGCTGTATCTGGTGTGGGTCCGGGGCACCGTTGGTGACTTCGCGCAGCACCTCGGTTCGACGCTCAACGGGTCGCTGATCGTGCTCTGTGGTGTCCTTGCCTGGCGATCGGCGCGCGCACGCCACTTTGTGGCGCACCGCAAGTGGGCGCTGCGACTGTTCCTCGTCGCCAGTGGCGTGTGGTTCTTCCGCGTTGGCCTGATGTTCACGTTGCTGATCTTTCAGCGGCCGGTTGGCTTCGATCCGAAGACATTCACGGGGCCGTTCCTGACGTTCCTGACCTTCGCCGAGTCGTTGTTTCCGCTGCTGGTGCTGGAGGGGTATTTCTGGGGACAGGAGCGCGCGACAGAGCGCGGGCGCATGACCGTGGCGGTCTGCCTCGGCCTTCTCACCGTGGCGATGGCCGTCGGTGTGTTCGGGGCAATGATGGGGATGTGGTTGCCGCGGATGCGGTAACGCCGGCGATGACATGAACCGATCACCGGCCCGGAAACCGGCTCGACACTGACGCTGCGCCGTTCCTCCGGCTGAGTGGTCGACTGGTCGGTAGACGTCATGGGGCGGCACCCGCTGGCGTTCGCGGGTGCACCACGCTTCATTGCGCGCTCGTTCCAATCGCTCTGGGGGCCGATCCACATGAAAGAAGGCAGCCGCGTTCTGCTGGCCCTCGGTGCGGCGGTTGGCATCGGAACGGCGATCGCAGCGTCGGGCAGTACACCGGCGCTGCAGATCGCGGATGCCATCACGCCGATTGGTGCCCTTTGGGTGACGGCCATCCGCATGACAGTGATTCCGCTGGTTGTCGCGCTCATCATCACGGGCGTTGCGTCAGCCGCAGATGTGAAGGAGATCGGGCGCCTTGGCGTGGCCACGCTGCAGGTCTTTGTCGGTCTGCTGTTATGCGCCGGCGCAGTCGTGGTGGTGTTGGCACCGCTGCTGTTCTCCCTGCTGCCCGACGGGGCGCGACCGTCGCTGCCCCCGGGGGCAGCCGAGGCGGCACGTGAGCTGACCAGCAGCGGTCAGACGCAGACTCTGGCGAACTGGGTCACGTCGTTGCTGCCGTCCAATCCTGTCGGCGCGGCGGCGAGTGGCGCGATGGTGCCATTCATTCTCTTCGTCCTGCTCTTTGCGGTGGCGGTCGCGCGCAGTTCACCCGAAACACGCACGACGCTGGTGACATTTTTTCGTGCACTGGGCGATGCCATGATGACGCTGGTTCGTGGCGTGATCTTCCTCGCGCCGATTGGTGTGTTCGCGACGGTGCTGCCGCTCGCGGCCCACGCCGGCGCCGCACTGGCCGGTGCGATCGGCCTATACATCGTCGCCTATTCCGCGCTGTCGCTCATTCTGGTGGCGCTTCTCTACCCGGTGGTGGCGCTGGCGGGTGGCATTCCCATGGCCCGTTTCGCCAAGGCCGCGTTGCCGGCACAACTGATTGCGTTCAGCTCGAGCTCCTCGGTCGCAGCGCTGCCGGCGCTGATCGATGCTTCGGAGAAGGAGCTGCAATTGCCCGAGCGGGTCACTGGTTTCGTGCTGCCGCTGGCGTCAGCGATGTTCAAGACCGCGGGGCCAAGTTCGTGGATGGCCGGGGCGCTGTTCATCAGCTGGTTTTACAATGTTCCGTTGCATGCCCCGCAGCTGGCCACAATCGCCGGAGCATCAGTATTCCTCGGGTTTGCGTCGCCCGGGATTCCGCGCGGCGCCTTCATTATGCTGACGCCGCTGCTGCTGGCCGTTGGGCTGCCGATCGAAGGCGTCGGGATACTGATTGCCGTCGATGCCATTCCCGACACGTTCGCGACCGTGCTCAATGCGACGGGCAATCTTGCCGAGACAGCATTGGTCGCACGTCGGGTCGGGTAGCGTTGCCAGCCGCGTCGATGGCGCGGTGTGCGACACATCACGGTCGAGGCGTGGCGGTGACCTCCGAAATCGCCACGCCGTCGTTCAGCTCACGAGTAGTCTCCGGGAACCGAGCGGCGTCAGCGTGCTACTTGAGCTTCTCCAGCGCGGCCTTGGCAGCCCGCGACTGCGGATACTTCGCCAGCAGCTCGACGAGCAGCAGTCGCGCTGAGTCGCGCTGATCGAGCGCGACATACGCATCGGCCATCAACGTGCCGCGTCGGGTGACGAACATCGCCTGATCAGCAGGGCCCTGAAGCGTGCGCGCTGCTGCCAATGCTCCGGCGGCGTCCTTGGTGTCCTTCAGCTGCGACTCGATGGCGAGCAGCGACACCATCGGGTCGTTCGGACGCTGACGTGTGAGCTCTGCGGTGAGCCGCGCTGACTCCTCGAAGCGGCCCGAGTCACGCGCCGTGCGAGCTTGGTGATACAGTCCGGCAATCAGCAGGCGCTGGATGTCCTCGGCCTTCCCTGAGCGTGTGCCAACGCCGCCGGCGTACTCGTAGACGAGCTGTCCACCATGCTCGCCGGTTTCATAGATCTGATACGCAGCAACCAGACCGACGACGGCCGATGCGGCCATCAGCCCCTTCACGGCGGACGGCTTCTTTCGAAGGAGCAGCGCGCCGACTTCGAGCAATGCCACGATGCCGAGAATGTTGCGCGCGCGTTCGCCGTCGTGCTCATGTTTCTGCACCGCCTCGCGGGCACCCGGAATCCGTTCAGCCGGACCATGCGCCGCGTCACCCGATTTCACCGCCAGTGCGCCAGCCGCCGCCGCAACCAGCAGCAGCGCGGTCGCACCATGTTTGGCCCATTGCCCGAAGGGGAAGAGGCTCAGAATACGCAACGCGACGCCGACCACCCCAAGGGCGATGACGAAGTGAACGATGACCGGGTGCAGTTCAGAGAGCGGCGGCATTGCGGTGCAGAGCAGAGTGTTCGCTTCGGCCGGGACGGCGAAGCATCAATGGAGCAGTACGTCCGGTGACGGGCAGGCGTTTGCGGCCGGTGGTCAGTCGGTGCGGTCCATGTCGACCTGACCGGTGATCTTCTTCGACAACAACGACCAACTCATACCCACGCCGAGCATCAGCGCAGTGCAGATCTCGACAACATAGGTGATGCCGCGTGCCGAGTTGGCACTGACGACACCGAAGTCCATCAGGGCCCAGACCAAGCCGCCGGCGATTGTCAGCACCAGCAGCGCCCAAATCCATCGATGAACGGTGCGAGGGTCCAGTGGTAGAACGACCGCCCTTCAGGGTTATACGTCGCGAAGACGAGCACGAGGGCCGCGAGTACTCGGCCGGCGATACCGCCGACACTGGGGCCCGTTCCGTTGGCCATGAAGGTCCTGGAGAGATGAGGGGTCTGTCACGCGGAGCAAGCCGCACCTGAGGGCGGGCGGCCTCGTCATTTGCGACCTGGCAATATCGCAGATCGTATTGGGCGATGCCAACAGCCAGCCCCCGGCAGAAACATGACCCTCAACGCTCCAACTTGAACCCGGCGTCGAGTGCCGGCCGCATCGGTGCATTCGCCACGTACCACCCCGTGAGAAACATCCACCGCGCCATCCGCGTCAGTTTGGCGTAGTCGATCCTCTCGGGGATATCACCTGCGGTGTGATAGTCATCGTGCAGGTTGCTGGTGTACATCAACGCAGGTACACCCATTCGCGCGTACGGCAGATGATCACTGCGGAAGTACCACCCTTCGGGGTGCGTTGGCCGATCCCAGAGGGTGTCGAGCACGAAGCGCCCGGTGGCATCGTTGGCGCGCAACGCCATCGCCACCAGTTCGGTCGAATTGCGATGTGGCGGCTGTGTGCCGAGTAGTGTCGCGGTGTCGGGATGGTTGCGGCCGATCATATCGCCGTTGAGCACCGCCACGATCTGCGTCAGGGGTACCACCGGATGCGCCGCGTGGTAGCGCGAGCCGAGCAGGCCACGCTCCTCCGAGCCGTGGTGCACGAACAGGATCGAGCGCTTGGGCCGCTGCGCGACGAACGCACGTGCCGCCGCAAACTCGGCCACGCTTACCGACGCGTTGTCGTCAGCACCGGCGAGCACCGAATCGCCGGGAGTCAGCAGCCTGACGCCATTGGCATCCTGATGTGAACTGTACAGCAGAAACTCGTTGCGCAACGCGGCATCCGTGCCTCGCAGCGCCCCGATCACATTCACCGACGGTGTCTCGAATCGTTCGAGACGGATCGACAGCGCAGCGTCGGTACCTTGCTGCAGCCTGGCGCCGAGTTCCGCACGAACCATGATCGCCGGAGTCGCGCCGGCGCCAAGGGCGGCTGGTGGTGCCACCCGGTCCGATGCTCCCGCCGCGCGCGGCACGGCGCGATCGACGTCGTAGTCACCGCGTTCACGTTGCACTGCCAGCGAACCGAACGCGCTGTCGACCGACGGGTCGGCGACCAGCAGGATCGCCGTGGCGCCGCGGCGCGACAGGCGCGCCATCGTGCCGGCGATGGCCGCCGCCGCATATCGCGCCGAAGTGGGATAACTGTAGGGTCGAATGGCACTCGGCGCTGGGGCGCGGAGTGGTGCGGCGACGATGCGACCGCGAATGTCGATCGTGGTGTCGGCCGGATCGGCCAGCCAGAGCACTGCGCCAGTGGCCTCGATTGGAGCCACGCTGAGTGGGATCGCGTCGCGGAAGAGAGTCATCGCCTGGCCGGCAATCGTCGCGCGGCTGGCGGTCACCGAGACCCTCGTGCGTACGATGTTGAACCACTGGAACCAGGTGCCCTCGTCGCCCGCGGGTTCGAGGCCGATGCGCCGGTATTGATCGGCGATCCAGATCGAGGCCCGCATCTCGTCGAGGGTGCCTCCTTCGCGGCCGCGCATGCCTGGCGCGGCCATCGCGAAGAGATCACGGCGCAGATCACTCTCGCGGATGGCTGCAATTGCGCGGGTAGCCGCCGGCGGTGGCAGGGCGGTACGTTGCTGGGCAGATCCGATCACCGGAGTGGTGAGCGCCGTGATGACGAGTGCGATACCTCGGAACGAGGCGGCGAGCGGGTGGATTCGGCGGGCCATGGGGTTCGATCGGCGTGAGGAAAACGACACGGGGCGCAGCGGCTGTAAGTAAGTATGCCGTGCTGCGCCTCGCGATGTCCGCCCGGACCTACCAGGAACGCGCGAGCTGCTACGCCGCGAACACCTCGCGAATCTGCTCCACCGCCCACGCCAGGTCGTCGCGCGACACCACCAGCGGTGGCGAGAGGCGGATCACGACGTCGTGCGTTTCCTTGCACAACACGCCGCGCTGCTTCAGCGCCTCGCAGTATCGGCGCGCAGGTTCGTGCAGTTCGATGGCGACCATCAGTCCGCGGCCGCGCACCGCCTTGATCCGGTGGTCCCGGATGGTGGCCACCTGCGCCAGCAGCCACGCGCCCAGGTCGGCCGATCGCTGCACCAGCTCCTCGTCCTGAATCACGCGCATCGCCTCGCGCGCCACGGCGCAGCCGAGCGGATTGCCGCCGAAGGTGCTGCCATGAGACCCGGGGCCGAACACGCCAAGGACGTTGCGTGAGGAGACCACCGCCGACACCGGATAAAATCCACCCGACAGGGCCTTGCCGAGGATGTACATGTCGGGCGTGACATGCTCATGGTCACACGCGAACAGCTGACCGGTGCGGCCCAGACCCGTCTGGATTTCGTCCGCGATCATCAACACGTTGCGTTGATCGCAGAGCTGACGCAGCTCGCGCAGGAACCCGTCGGGCGGCATCAGCACGCCGGCTTCGCATTGAATTGGCTCGAACAGTACCGCGCAGGTATTGTCGGTCATCGCGGCGCGCACGGCGTGAATATCGCCGAACGGTACCAGCGTGAACCCAGGCGCGAATGGCCCGAAGTGTGCACGATAGGCCGGCTCTGATGAGAACCCGACGATGGTCGTGGTGCGACCGTGGAAGTTGTTCTCGAACGCGATGATGTTCGCCTGACCGTCAGGAATCGCTTTCGTCGTGTATCCCCACCGACGGGCGGCCTTGATTGCGGTCTCGACTGCCTCCGCGCCCGTGTTCATCGGCAGCACCATCTCCATGCCGCACAAGGTCGCCAGTTCTTCACAGAAGGCGCCGAGCTGCTCGTTCCGGAACGCGCGCGAGGTGAGGGTGACGCGCGACGCCTGCTCGATGAATTTCGCGAGCAGGCGCGGATGGCAGTGCCCCTGATTCACCGCCGAGTACGCGCTCAGGCAGTCGAGATAGCGCTTGCCCTCGACATCCGTGACCCAGGCACCCCGCGCCTCCGCGATCACGAGATCGAGCGGGTGGTAGTTGTGCGCGCCCCACGCCGCTTCGTGCTCGATGAAGCTGTCGGTGGCGGTCAGCATCGCGGCGAGTGCCGTCATGAGCAGGATCCGGTCAGAGGATGCGACGCCCGAAGGCGCTGGCGATGAGTTCGGCGGCGAGTTCGGCGGTGTGGTTCTGCCGGTCGAGAATCGGGTTGATCTCGACCAGGTCCATTGCGACCATCGCGCCGGAGTCGTGGATGATCTCCATGGCGAGATGAGCCTCACGGAGCGTCGCGCCACCGCTCACTGGCGTGCCGACGCCCGGGGCCTCGCGGGGATCGACCCAGTCGGCGTCACACGAGACATGCACACCACCCGTGCCACGCGTTGCAATCGCCACCGCGTCCTCCATCACCTGACGCAATCCGCGCTCGTCAATGTCGCGCATGGTGAAGGCGTGCAACCCGCGGGTCCGGATCGCGTTCTTCTCGGCATCGTCCAGATCACGCAGCCCGATGTACACCAGATGCTCCGGTTGCACGGCTGGGAAGGCAGTGGACAGTCGCGACATGCCCGGATCACCGAGACCGAGCAGGTGTGCGACCGGCATGCCGTGCACGTTGCCCGTGAGGCTCGATTCCGGGGTGTTCAGGTCGGCGTGTGCATCGAGCCAGATCAGGCCTACGCGCTCACCGCGCTCTGCGAGCGCTGTTGCGCTGCCGGCGACCGAGCCAGCCGCCAGCGAGTGATCGCCGCCAATGACGATCGGGCGCATGCCGGCGCGGATCGCCTCGGCGGTGCGGTGCGCCAGCTCGGCGCAGACGATCCGGATCGCCTCGAGCCGCGCCTCGAGAGTACCACCAATCGCGGTCCGATCAGGGACGGGGATGTTGCCCGCGTCGTGGACCGTCAGGCCGAGGCGCTCGAGGAGCGGGGTGAGGGCGGAGAGTCGCATCGCCGATGGGCCCATATCCACACCGCGCCGACTGGCGCCAAGGTCCATCGGCACGCCGATCAGTTGCACGGTGCCGGTCGCACGGCTGGCCTTTCGGCGCTCGGCGGGCGCCGGGGAGGAGGTCGCAGAAGTCATGCCCCTAAGCTCATGCTCTGCAGCGTTAGCAACAAGCGTAAGAATGTGGCAGTATTGCGAATAAGATTGGCAGTTTGTATGCTCATAGATAGCAAAATGATCATGTTTGGGCTGAGCACCCGAGTTTTCCTCCGCGCCGGAGTCCCAATGGACTCGCTCGATCACCGTTTGATTTCGCTGCTCCGGGACAACGCGCGGCTCTCGGTCGCACAACTCGCGCTGCAGCTGCGCGTGTCGCGCGCGACGGTGCAGAACCGGATCGATCGGCTGATCGAGGGACGCGTGCTGCTGGGGTTCACGGTGCGCACGACCTCAGAGGCGGCCGCCCATCGTGTCCGGGCGATGATGATGATCGCGGTTGACGGCGATCGATCGGATGCCATCCTGAAAGCATTGCGCGGCTATCCCGAGGTTCGCGCGCTTCACACCACCAATGGGCGCTGGGATATCGTGGCCGAGTTGGGGACCGACACTCTCGAGTCGTTCGACGAAGCGTTGCGCAGCATCCGGACGATCAAAGGCATCGGGAACTCGGAGACGAGCCTTTTGTTGTCAACGCACAAAGTGTAGTCCGACTGCCACGGCACTCCGGCGACATCGTACTCGCTTGGCTTGCCTGCGGATTCGCCGGAGGCTAGCGTCTCGGCATCATACATCGTCGTGCGATCAGTTCAGCTGACTGTTGATGGCAGCGCTGGAATGGTCGTCGCTGCGAGAACTCGCGATATGGGAGCGCCGCCCGTCTGTCGGCGGCGCTGCTGCACAGCAACCCTTCATCCAACACGCCATGCGCCAGCGATTGATCGCGATATCCAGTCTGCTGCTCTGCTGTCTGGCTGGGCCGCCCGCTGACGCGCAGCCCTCACGCGTCGCTGCCGGTGCGCCGGTGACGCCCGTCGCATTGAAGACAGGAGAGCTGCGCCTCACCTATCTCGGCAACGCCGGGTGGGAAATCACCGACGGCCGCACGGTGGTGCTGGTGGATCCGTTTCTGACGCAATTTGCGCGCTGGACGCCGGGTGCGGTTGAAGCCGGTCCCGAACCAGACGCATTGTACGCTCCGGATACGGCACTGATCAACACGCATGTCACGCGCGCCGACTACATCCTGATCACACATGGTCACTCCGACCATGCGCTCGACGCCGGCTACATCTCGCGCCGGACGGGTGCCACCATCATCGGGCACCAGACCGCCGCCAACCTGGCGCGTGCGTATGACGTGCGCGACAGTGCGCTGATGACCGTGATCGGTGGCGAGGACTACGAGTTCGGCACCTTTTCACTGCGCGTGATTCCAAACATCCATAGCGCACTGGATCACAAGCGGTACTACAACAACGGCCGCGGTATTACCGGTAACGCGCCGGGTGGCCTCCGGGCACCGCTGCGGCGCAAGGACTACGTCGAAGGCGGCAACCTCGCCTATCTCCTGCGCATGGCCGGGCACGAAGTGCTGATCATGGGTTCGATGAACTACATCGAACGGGAAATGGACGGTCTGCGCCCTGACATCGCATTGGTCGGCGCGAACAGTCAGCGGCTCGAGATTCACGACTACACCGCACGCCTGATGCAACTGCTCGGTCGGCCGGCGCTGGTCATTCCATCGCATGCGGATGGATACGGGAACCCGAAGCCATCCGCCGTCGCGCTCGCGGATCGCGGGCGCTTCGTACAGGAAGTGCTCACTGCGTCGCCGCAGAGTCGTGTCATTGTGCCGACCTGGTTCGAACCGATTGTGGTGCCGGCACGCGCGCAATTGCCGGCGGTGCCGCCAGTGGTTGTTGCGATGGCTGATCGACAGGTGGTGAATCCCCCGGGGATCTCCCCACTCGTGCCGGCCTACTCGGTGGCCATTCGCGCCGGCAACCAGGTGTTCGTCTCGGGGATGACGGGGATCAAACCCGGCACCCAGGACATCGTCGACGGCGGTGTGGCCGTGCAGACGCGTCAGACACTCGAAAACATCCGCACTTCGTTGCTCGCTGGTGGCGCGACGATGGCCGAGGTGGGCGAGTGTACGGTGTTTCTGGTCGACATGGCGGACTATGCGGCCATGAACGCCGTGTACATCGAGTTCTTTCGCGTAAATCCGCCGGCGCGCGCAACGCTGGCGGTGACTGCGCTGCCTCGACCCGCCGCCCGTGTGGAGATCAAGTGCACCGCCCAGATCGGACGGCGATGATGGTCACCACCGCGCGGTGCAGCCAGGCGGGGGCCAGGTGAACAGCAGCTGTCGATCTGCGGTGCTGATGTGCGGTTCGGCGCTTGCGCTCTTGCTCCCGGCGGCGGCGCGGGCGCAGGCAACGTCCGCGGCCGAACGTGCCGCAGCGTGGACTGCGCATAGGACTTTGGCGGAGAACTCCTGGTTCCGTGGTCTGGCGTGGCGTGCGGTTGGCCCGGTCAAGATCGGCGCCCGCATTGAAGCGATTGCGATTCCACCGGGCAACACCGGCACCATTTACGCGGGTGTCGGTTCCGGCAATCTGTGGAAAACGGTCAACAATGGACTGACGTGGCGACCGATCTTCGAACATGAGAGTGCCTTCGCCATTGGTGATGTGGCCGTATCGCGAGCGAAGCTGAACATCATCTGGGTCGGTACCGGTGAAGCACAGCCACGATATGCCGGCTATGCGTATCCGGGCACGGGTGTGTTCAAGTCGGTGAATGGTGGCGACAGCTGGACCAACATGGGCCTCGGCGACACGCATCACATCGGCAAGGTCATCATCCATCCGACGAATCCGAACATCGTCTTCGTCGCCGCGATGGGACGCCAGTGGACCACCAACCGGCAACGCGGCGTCTTTCGTACCACTGATGGCGGCGCGCACTGGCAGCATGTGCTCTACCTGAATGACAGCACCGGTGTGATCGACTTGGCCATGGACCCTGTGGATCCAAACACGCTGTACGCGTGGGGGTGGCAGATCGAGGCCGGAACGCGAGGGGGCTTGTTCAAGTCACAGGACGGCGGACGGACGTGGCGGCACATCACGCGCGGGCTTCCCGCCGGACTGCTTGGGCGTGCGGGAATCGATATCGCCGCCTCGTCGCCGAATGTGCTGTACCTCTACCTCGACAACCGTGCACCGACGTCCGTGAAAGGGCGGCCGCATGTCGGTGGTGAAGTGTATCGGTCAACGGATCGCGGCGAGCACTGGCGCAAAGTGAACACCGATGACCTGTATGGTGTTTTTGGAGCGTACGGCTGGAAATTCAGTGATGTACGCGTTAACCCGCGCAACGCTGACCATCTCTACATCCTCGGTAATTCCGGATTCGAGTCACGCGATGGAGGGGCAACGTGGCGGCGGATCGGGGCGCAGATATTGCGCGTTCACGAGACGCAGGGCAGGGCACTGCACCTCGACCACCACGAACTCGTCATCGATCCGTCGAACCCCGATCGCCTGCTGCTTGGCAACGATGGCGGTCTGTTCATGTCGTACGATGCCGGTGCCAGCTGGCTGCACGTCAACAACATTCCCGTTGCGCAGATGTACTTCGTCGGCACCGACGACAACCAGCCCTACCGCATTTTCGCCGGCACCCAGGACAACGCCGCCATCTACGGCCCCAGTACTGCGACGGTGGATGACGCGGTGCCGGACCCGTGGCGCAGCGTGTACCTGGATCGCTGGACCGGCGGCGACAGCTACGTCACGCTGCTCGATCCGACCGATGATCGCTACGTGTACTACGAGCATCAGAACGGCAACATGATGCGCATGGACCTCACCGGTGGCTCGGTCATGAGTGGCGGGCCTGCCACCGAGGACATCGAGCCACGGCTTCCCGATGGGCAGCCGCCGCTGCGATTCAGTTGGTACACGCCGTTCTTCATATCGCCGCACGATGCACGCACGCTGTACGCGGGTGGCAACCGGGTCATGAAGACCGTTGACCGTGGTAAGACCTGGACGCCCATCAGCCCCGACTTGGGTGATTCACCGGGCGGAGATCGCGGACTTGCGCCGACCGGTGCGTTCACGATGCTCACCGAATCGGGTCGGATCCGTGGTCTGCTCGCTGGCGGAACGGAAGCGGGGCGCATCTGGCTCACCCGTGACGATGGCGCACAGTGGCGTCGGATCGACGACGGCCTGCCGCGAAAGTGGGTGAGCCGCGTCACGCTCTCGGCGCATGACGCGGCGCGTCTGTACGTCAGTATGACCGGCTTCCGTGAAAACGACTCGCGACCGTACGTCTTTGCGTCGAACGACACCGGGCGCACCTGGCGTTCGATCGTCGCCAATCTGCCCCTCGAGTCGGTAAACGTCATCAAGGAGGACCCGCTGTTTCCCGACATCCTCTACGTCGGGACCGATCTTGGCGTCTACGTCAGTCGGAATCGTGGCGCGGAGTGGGAATCACTCAGCAGCACACTGCCGTCGACGCCGGTGCAGGATCTCACGGTGCAATCGCGCGAGAACGAACTGGTCATCGGCACGTACGGCCGGGGCGCGTGGATTCTGGACCTGACACCGATCCGTGAACCGCTGACGATGGTCGCACCGGTGGCACTGCGGCTCCTCCCCATTCGCAGCGTCACCAGGGAATACTATCCGTGGGAGACGGTGCCCGGCGATCGTCGCGGCAGGCAGGTTGCGCGCATGCAGCTTGCTGCGGCCGCGGCCGGCGTGGCGACTGTGATTGTGTCCGATTCCGCGGCAACCATCGTGCGTCAATGGACCACGCCAGTATCGCGCGGGGCGAACACACTCGTCTGGGACCTGCAGGTTGATCGCCCGGCCGGTCTCCGTGTTGATGCACCAGCCGGACATTACACCATCGAAGTCCGCGTCGGGGGGCTTCGTGTGGATGGCGCGCTGCAGGTCTTGGAGGACCCGATTCTGGTGCCGAAGAAAGGAAGCCCACCTCGAGAGTGACCGTGTGCGCCTGGCAGGGCGAAGCCGTGCGGAGGTGGTGCGCGATCTCGGTCGCCCGGTGACTTACTTCTTCGGGAACCGGCTGCGCCCCCAGAATCCCTCCGGTGTCGCCATCAGTGGCTGCAGCCCGGTGCGACGGATCGCGGCGTCGGCTTCGCGCTGTGCCATCACCAGCACCGAATCCTCGTTCACAGAGAGCACACGTCGGTCGCGCATCAGCACCCGACCGTTGACCAGCACCGTGGACACATCGTTGCCATTGGCAAAGTACGCCACGCGATAGAGCGGCATGTTCATCGGCACCATGTGCGGCCGCCACCAGTCGATCAGAATCACGTCGGCCTTCTTGCCCGGCTCGAGCGAACCAATCTCGTTCTGGAGGCCGAGCGCGCGCGCCGCATCGACGGTGACCATCTCGAGCACCTTGCCCGGCGGCAGCACGTTCGTGTCGCGCCAGTAGAAGCGGTGGTACCGCATGGCCTGGAACATGTGACGGAACATGTCGTAGCTGCGATCCGGTGCAACACCGTCGGAGCCGAGCATCACTGTCACGCCGGCGTCGAGCAGCTCGACGAGTTGGAAGCGACGACGGGTGGCGGCATTCGCGCTCGGATTGTGGACGATGCGCGTGTTGGTCGCCTTGAGAATCGCGATCTCCTCATCCGTGAACTCCGTCGCGTGCGACAGAATCGCGTCTGGCCCGAGCAGGCCCATCTCCTCGTGCGCGAACTTCACCGAGCCGGTGGTGTGGCCGTCCTGCGTGAAGATCAGTCCGTACTTTTTCGACAGCGCACGCGTGGCACGGGCCTGCGCCTTGAGCTCCTCGAGTGCTGCGCCGGTGACGCGATTCTCTGATGGGTGATGCGTTGGGAAGGCGACGGCAAGGTGAATACGTCCGTCACCGGCGCCATGCCACTTCCTGATCAGTGCCTCGGACACTTCGAGTTGCTTTTCGAAGGTGATCGGCACGTCCCGTGACGTGTTGCCCGTCCACTCGGTGAAGGTCTTTGGAAACGGCGGGCGGCGCGGACCGACGGCGAGGAAATACCGGATGCCGACATCCTTCGTTGCCTGCAGGTAGGCGTCACCATAGCGCACATCGTCGGTGCGCATCACCATGTCGCCGCCGCCAAAAAAACTGAGCGCGGTGGTCACACCAAAACGCACCCGCTCCACGCCCGTCAGCAACGCCTCGGCGCGCCAGAAATCGACCGTCGAACCGTTGGCATAGATTTTCTCGGTCGCACCGTACCACTCGTCGGTGTCCATGCCGAGCGACTTGACCAGCCCGTGGCCGGCGTGCCCGTGGCCGTCGATCAGGCCGGGCATCACGATTTTTCGCTTCGCGTCAATGATCTGGCGAGCGGCGAATCGCGCCCGCAGGTCGGCGGTACCGCCAACTGCCACAATGCGATCGCCGCGCACGGCCACCGCGCCATCCTCGAGAACGCGGCGAGTGGAGTCCATCGTGATCACGGTGCCGCCGGTGATCAGGATGTCAACGCGTTCACGCGGTGGGGCATCGAGTGCTGCCCCGGGCAACGCGCCGAGCAGCAGAACGGCGGGGAAGAGCAGTGCCAGCTTCATGCGGGGTGGCCGGTGGCGGAGTTGGACAAGCCTGATTCGCCACCGAATGTACCGTGGCGCTCGCCGGACTGCGCTCGCCGCAGGCTGCCGCGCCTACTTTCCGTCCATCTTCCAGAACGTGATGCCACTCGCCTGCTGCCCGATGTCGACCGTCGCGACCTTGGCGCGCGCTCGGATGTCGTACACGTCCACCTTGCCGGGCGCAGCACCCACGCCTTCGCTGCTTACGAAGGCATACCGCGAATCAGGGCTGATGGTGACGCCATGGGCGACCGTCGTCGACGTCGGCAGCTTGGCAACACTGCGTCCCGCGGCCAGATCGTAAATCTCGACACCGGCGCTCTGCTTGAGTGTTGCGACCATGTACTTGCCATCGGGCGTCACGGCCAGATTGTACGGCCCACGTCCGGTTGCGATGCGCCGCGAAATCGACCAGGTGGTGCGGTCGACCTCGATGATCTCATCGGCCTTGTTGCAGGCCACGTACACTACGCGACCGTCCGCCGACGGCTGCGCCCAGGTTGGCGAACAGCTGGCGCTCATCGACATGCTGTGACCCTGACTCGGGCCCATCGGCTGCGCCATGGCGGGTGCCGCAGCCGTCGTGGAATCAGGCTTGGCGCCGGTGGTGTGCATCGCGTGCATGTCGTGACCGCCGGCCGCCATCGCTCCGGTGATCGGCCCTTCCTTGCCCTTTGCGAGCGAGAAGCGGCGTGTCACGGCGAACGAGCGGGTGTCAATCTCCACCAACTGGTCATCCATCATGCAGCCGGAGTAGTGCATCGTTCCACCAGGTTCAATCCGACTGCCATGTGGCATGGTGCACGTTTCAACCTGCGCCACTTCGGTCATCGTCGGCGTGTAGACCACGCTGATGTTGCTCGGCACCATCTCGCCGTGCAGGTTGAAGTTGGCCGAGAAGGAATAGAGCCCATCCGGTGTCACATCGAGCGACGCCGGGAACTTGCCGAGGGAAATTCCGCGAGTGACGAGGGTGTCGGGGCCGAGATCGTATTTCCAGAGTTTGCCGTCCGGCGTGCCGTGCCCGGTGGTCATGTAGAGCCACTTGCCGTCGGGCGAAATCTGCAGGCCGTGCGGGCCTTCCATCTCGGCTGCGAGCTCGCCGATGCCGATCGTCTTCTCAACCAGCGCACCGCCCGGACCAAAGCGCACGCGGTAGATCCGGTCAGCAGACTCTGCGCCAACGTAGAGCCAGTAGGTAGCCGTAGGAGGAGCGATGGCGGCGGCGGGTGCAGTAGTACGCGCTGCGGGACGTTGCTGCGCCTGCAGGAGTGGCACCGCGAAGGCCATCAACGAGATGCCAACCAGCACCGGTGCGCTGCTCGGCGTCGTCTTGCGGGGAGTAGTGCCGTAGGCCATGATGATCGCTCGTTGCGCCGCGTGTTCTGGCGCCGATTGAGACCGCCGCTTGCACAGCGGGTGTTCGCAGCAGTCCACCTGTTCCGGGGAGTTCGTGATATGAACGTAGCGCGCTGCATTCGCTTCGTCACCGCAGCCCTCACGACGACGCTGGCCTTGTCGTCCAGCCTGGGGGCCCAGTACACCGCCGGGGTGACGCGGCTGGTGGCCGAGCCCGCACGGGTGACCATGAAGGCGGGCGAAAGCGTCCCACTGAAAATCATCGCCTACGATTCGGCAGGGAAGGTCGTGACCGATGCGCAGGTGCGGGTTGGCGGGCCGCGTGAGGCTGTCCGGTACGCCGATGGCCGGCTTCAGGCGCTGAAAGCGGGCTCGTTCAAGGTTGTCGCGACCGCGTTCCTTGGGCGCGGGATCGCGGCCGTGACGCTGGAGATTCCGGTGACGGTCTCCTGGCCGGCGCTCACGAAACTCGATGTCGTCGCGACGGAGCCTGGTCGCCTGTACGTCGGAACGATGCTGGGCCACATGGTCAAGGGCGCGCACGCGGATGGATCGCCACGGGCTGGCCTGACACCCGTCTGGCGCAGCACCGATCCGACCGTCGCCACGGTCGATCGCTTTGGAAACGTCACCGGCATCAAGCCGGGCGTGGCAACGATTTCGGCCGATGCGGAAGCGATGTCGGCGCAGATGAAGTACACGGTCGCGGCCAGCCCCGTGGCCCGGATCGAGACCAGCATTCGCGAAACGACGATCAACACCGGCGACGTGGTGCACCTGATGGCCGTACCGCGCCGCGCCAACGGCGAAGCCGTGAACGACGCCAAGGTCGATTGGAGTTACCTGTACACGCCGGATGACACGACCGCCGCGCCAGGTGGGCCCGGCATCATCGATCGGGCACCTGACGGGACACCAATCTTCGCCGCCAACGCACCTGGGCGATTCACCTTGCTGGCGCAGTCGGGCGCAGCCGTCGCACGGACGGTCCTCGATGTGAAGCCGCGCGACGTGCGCCGGAAGATCACGATCACCGGTCGCGGAGTGGTCAACACCACCGCGACATCAGACCTCTGGCCGTGGACGGGCAAGGATGGTCGGGACTACTGCATCGTCGGCACCTGGGGCGGAGATGGCTACGCGTTGATCTTCGACATCACTGACATGAACAACATCGTCAAGACGGATTCGATCCGGGTCGATGCTCGCACGATCAACGACGTGACGGTGTCGCCTGATGGACGGTACGGCGTGATTTCGCGCGAAGGCGCGTCGAATCGGATCAACGGTATCGTCATTCTCGATCTGGCCGTGCCGGCACACCCGAAGATCGCGTCGACGTTCAACGAGCAGCTGACGGGTGGCGTACACAACATCTTTGCAACGAACGACAACATCTTTGCCATTTCCGGCGGCGAGAAGTATGTCATCATCGATGCCAAGGACATCACCAAGCCGCGCTACGTGAGCGAATACAAGCATCCGGGCGCCCGGATTCACGATCTCTGGGTGCGCAACGGCATCGCCTATTCGGCGCAGGGTGGCGCGGGCACTGTGCTGGTGGATGTCGGCAATGGCAAGTGGGGCGGCACCATCGAAAAGCCGAAGCTGATCAGCGTGTTCCCGATCAACTCGGGCCACGAGATCTACCCCTATGTGCAGGCGAGCACGGGGAAGACGTATCTCTTCATCGGCGATGAAGAGATGAACCGCGCCGGCAAGGTATGGGAAGGCACCAACTACGGTGCGACGCTCGGTCAGTCGGGTGGTGTGGCGCAGACGTCGGGCGGCTACGTGCACATCGTCGATGCGACCGATCCGATGAACATGCGCAAGGTCGGTCGGTATCACCTGGAAGACTACGGATCCCACGACATCATCGTGGAGAATGACATCCTCTATCAGGCGTACTACGACGGTGGCGTACGGGTGGTGGATGTGTCGGGCGAACTGCTCGGTAATCTGGCGGAGCAAAACCGAGAGATTGCGGTGTTCAAGCCGTACGATCCGAAGGGGATGACGGCGAACGCGCCGTTCGTGATGAACGCCATGCCGTGGAAAGGCAGGGTGCTGTTCACCGACTTCAATTCCGGGCTGTGGGCGGCCAAGCTCGAAGAGCGGGCGGCGGTGGTGCCGTAACGATCGGCTGCGCGGAAGGCAGTTGTGACGAAGGGCGCGAGGGCCGGTACCGGTCGTCGCGCCCTTCGTTTCAGGTACGGCGGCATACGCAGTCCACCGCGCCGCGCGACGATCATTCGCGAATCAGCCGGTACTTCTTCCGCTCGCCCCATCGGCGCCCCGTCAGCACCTCTGCCACCCGACCGAGCACGTTCTTCCAATCCTTGGCGGCCCAGTCGCCCGGCCGGAACTCCGGGGTGAATTCCCAGTCCTGTGCCTCGACCAGCGCGCGGAGCACGGCCGGATGTGATCCGGTGAATGGGCGAAGACCGTACATCTGTCGGAAGGTGAACGACGGATCCTCGAGCTTCTCTTCACTCGCGCCGTGGTACCAGTAGTCAAACCGGGAAATCTTGCGCCCCATCCGCTCGGGTGGCTTGGCCCAACCGTAGTGCAGGATCGTGCCGCCGCTCCGCACCACACGCGGCTTGTGGTCGGTGACCATGAAACTCTGCGCATCGCCAATGCTGCGCGCGCCGATGCCATTCCGGACGATGCGGACTTCGTTGCGGTACCAGTTGTGCGCGGTGGCGATCACGCTGTACGAGCCATAGAAGTGCAGGTACCGAAAGAGCAGGGCTTCGACCTGCGAGTTGGCGGCGTACTGTTCGCAGGTTGCACGGATTGCCGGCAGATCGTTCTCATGCACCACTTCGTCGGCCTGCAGGTAGAAGCACCAGGTTCCCCGGCACATGGCCAGTGCCTCATTGGTCTTCTCGGCCAGCATGTGCCCGCCGCGGTTCTTCGACTTGTCCCAGACGGTATCGACGATGCGGATCTTCGGGCTGTCGATGGCGGCGATCACGTCGCGCGTGGTATCGTCGCCGGCACCGACGGCGACGATGTACTCGTCACAAATTGGCAGAATCGATGCAATCGCCTCGGCGACCGGGTAACCCATCAGCACGGCGTTCCGCACGACGGTGAAGCCGGAGATCAGCGGCGCTCGCGATTCATCGTGCACCGGAGCCTCGGACGCGATCACGCCGCACCACTCACGGTCGACAACGTCGATCTAGGCCCGATGAAAAAAGCAGAATGTTCCAGATGCCCCCCGGAATGATCAGCGACGGCCCGTGTAGCGGCACACGGGGACTCACGCGCGCGAGCGGTCACTTTCCAGTGGCGAACTGTTGCCGGCGCCGCGCCTGCGCAATGGGAAGGCTACCTGCTCGGGCGGCGGTGCGGGAGAGGCAGTGCTATCTCGTGCCCGCCGGCGCTGCGAAGATCGAGCCGGCATGTGCCTGCAGCATCACGTCCTCCGTGCCCTGCGCCATCGCGAGGCGCATCTCTCGCTGTGCGTCGTCGCGTCGGCCCGTCGTGAACAGCGCCCACGCCAGCAGGTCGTGCCCGTACACATCGTGCCGGTCGCGGAGTTCACGCTGCGCCCGACGAAGGACATCGGCCCGCTCCGGCGCCGAACCATGATCGAGCAGATACAACCCCCAGGCGCGGTGAATCGGGCCGGGCTGCGTGAGCGCACTGACGGACATCGCACTGGCGTACTGCGCCGCCTGCGCGGAATCGCCGAGTGCCGCGTAGGCGAGGCTTACCGTCGCCAGTGTGGTGGGGTCGAGCTGAATTCCGGTCGCCTGATCACCGTACGCAATCGCGCGACGGAAATCGCCGCGGGCGAGGGCCGTGCGGGCCAGACCACCGAGGGCGCGCACATCATCCGGATGGCGGCGGAGTGCCGTCAGAAATGCCGAGTCGGCCGCCGGCAGCTTGCCGAGTCGAAGTTCGAGCTCACCAAGACGATAGTGAAACCAGGCGCGTTGCTCCTGCGGCAGGTCATCGCGTCGGTCGACAGCGGCGATCGCGCGGTGCATCATCGCACGGGCGATCGTCGCGTGTCCGGTGACCTCATACCATCGGGCTACTCGTGCGTCGGTGGTGAACTGCTGTCCGTCGCTGACCACCGCACGGAAATGCCTCGCGGCGTCGTCATAGCGACCGAGCTCCAGTTCGATCTCGCCGAGGAGCGCGAGGTGCGACGGTGTGTGCGGTTCGAGCGAGTCAACCGTGACGGCAACGGCGTGCGCCTCACGAAATTCGTGCCGCGCCATCAGGATGCTGGCCAGCACCTCGAAGGCTTGCCCGTTGCGACGGTCGCGCAGCGCAATCGACTCGCGCGCCAGCGCCTCAGCCCGCACCAGATCGCGGGTTGACCCGGCTGAGCGCGATCGGGTGAAGAGTAGCCGCGCCAGCGTCAGCCGATCCGTTGCCGACTGGTGATCGTCGTCCACCCGTTTGGCGTAGAAGGCGATGTCGCCATCGCGAATCTGCGATTCGCTCTGGACGCTGTCGGAGAACTCAATCAGGGGGGCGGAGGACCGCATGGGCGCCCCGGTGTGCCTCACCCAGATGAACGAGCACACCGAGGCGAGTGCAACAGCCGCCAACGCCAGGGCACTGTATCGCGGACGAGTGTGCGTGTGGAGAGACATGTTGGTGTGGCGAAGGGGAGTGCCGTACGCTGCGACCACGCGCCGCAACGTACGGCGCGTGGTCGCAGCGTATCCGGCGTTTACTACAGGGTTGGTGATGCGAGGTATGGGAACCGGCGCAGGAATGCCTTGTCGTTCACCGGCACGTTGTCGGTACAGAGCGGCAGCTGTCCATTGTCGCAGAATGCGCCATTCGGTGACACGATCTTGCCGAAGATTGCGGAGAGACCGGCATCGACCACATCGTCGCTCAGGTTCCGTCCGCCCCAGCCGTTGGCGAGCGCCCACGAGAGCCAGCCGGACGTGGCCGGACTGCGCGACGACTCGACGATCAGCATGTCAGGATAGAGCACCGCACCAAGCGTGTTGGCCACTTCCGGCTGGCCACCGCGGAACGCATTGATGAAGGCGAGGCTCTGCGCGCCGAACTCCGCCGTGTTGTATGGCTGTGTGCGATTGTAGCGGTCGTGATTGGCCTTCACGATGGTCACTTCGCTGACGAGTGGATTCCCGAGGAATTCCACCTGTTCATACCGCCGCTTCTGCCCACGTTCGTCGCGATCGTCATCATCATCCGCGTCGTTGTTCACCTGGCCAGCGCCGACGGTGGCATTGGTGGTCGGATCAGTCAGACCGTCCTGCTTCGGTGTGTCGCTGCAGGCGGCGAGCATCGAAGTTGACGCGACAGCGATTGTCAGGGCAAGCGCACGCATGGCGCGCGCTGAATTCTGGTGCAGCATTGGTGTGTACTCCTGGTGTGTGAAGGAATCGGTGAAGCGCGTGGTCGGATCAGTTCCGGATCGCGCGGCTGGTCGTGCCCCACACACCGAAACGACCATTCGTTGCTGGGTTGGTGAGCATCGCGGTGGGCACTTCGACGACGATCGCCATGTCGTTGATGCCGCGCAGGAAGTCCACTGCGGGGTTGGCGCCGACGGCCTCGCGGAACGTGAGCGGCCCCTGCGTGATCTGCGACAGCGGGCCCGACTCCGGGCGGCGATCCGGCAGGATGCGGAAGAACTGCTCGAGATCGATGAAGAACGGATCATCTCGCGGGCCGGCGAAGAGCTTGATGCCACGCGATTCGATGATGGTGTTGGTGAGGCCCCAGATCTTCCGGCCGTCGATCAACGTGTTGACCGTGCCGACGGCATCCGGCTTGTACGGGCCACGCATCGTCACCACCTGCCGGCGACCGGTGCCGAGAAAGGTGAACTGAAAGACCAGATCCTCTCGCGCGTCGCCGGTGTTGTCGATCTTCAGCTGGTACAACTGTTCCCTCCGTGTACCGAACGTGGCGCTCGGTGTCTGCGCTGGCGTGAGCGGCGAGCTGGTGCCGAGTACCAGCACCGTGCGCGACGGATCGCTCGGCGACGGGAAGGCGTACACGTCGTTGACATCGAAGCGCGGGGAGGACTCGACGAGGGCCGTATCCTGGTGATCGGAGGCCAAGACCTGACGCACTGCGATGCCGGTGCCGGCCAGCAAGGCCAGTGCTGCGAGCGCCTTGAGCGGCACGCGCGTGGGTAACCGCATTTTCATAACTGCTCCGGTAGGGAGGGAGGGGGCGATGCTTCACGGGACCTACACCCGCGCTACGCCGGTCCCTCAAAAGCGGATTGGCGAACTCGACCATTCCGTCTCCCACCCACTCCCGGTCGCGTTTTCGTCTGGCGACGCGACACCCATTCGCTCCGTCATCAGCGGTGCGCCTCTCATGGCGCGCGTCACGTCAGACGGGTGACGCCTCTGATGTGACCACTGATCCGGGCGCACCGCCGCCACCGAGACTGAGCACGTACCCCACCGCTACCACCACCACCGCACCGATCAGATTGTGCCAGAGGAAGCTGACGCTCGGCACCCAGATCGCGACCGAACCGACGGCGGCCATCCCGCTCAGCAACCCGACGAAGGCGCCACGCGCACGCACCCGCGGAATCATCGCCAGCAGGAAGATGCCGAGGATCGATCCGTAGAAAAATGACCCAAAGCGATTCACCACTTCGATCAGCGAACCGAGTGTGGCGGCATAGGTGGCGACAACGCACGCAAAGAGGCCCCATGCCGCTGTCGCAATCTTCGACACGTTCAGGTAGTGCCTGTCGCTGGCCGATTTCCTGAACCACCGTTGATAGAAGTCGACGATGGTTGCCGTGGAGAGCGAGTTCAGCTCGGCGGCGATGCTCGACATGGCGGCGGCGAGAACGGCGGCGAGGAAGATGCCAGCAAATCCCAATGGGAGATTGTCCAGCACGAACCGCGGAATGATGTAATTCACGTCGCGCGAGGACTCACCGGTGGCGAGTGCCGCCGCCGCGAGTGCTTCGGTGCGAATTGCGCTGACACTCGCCTCAGATGCGCGGAACGCATCGAGTGATCGCCGCAACTCGGCATCCGAGCCGGTGTGGCGGATGGTCGTGGCGGTTCTGGCGGCGGCCTGACGCACGCCGATCGCCGCCGTGTACCGGGTCTGCAGGTTGGCGAAGAGTGCGGGTTGCTGTTGCTCCACCTCGGCGCTATGCCGCGGGTTGTAGAGCAGTGGTGCCGGGGTGAAGAGGTAGAACAGGAAGACCAGCACGCCGGTCAGCAGGATCAGCGCCTGCAGTGGAATCTTCCAGTACGCGCTCATCAGCAATGAGCTTCGCGCTTCGTCAACTGATTTGGCAGCCAGATATCGCTGCACCTGACTCTGGTCCGTGCCAAAGTACGACAGCATGAGGAACGTGCCGCCGAGCATGCCCGACCAGAAGGTGTAGGTCTTGGAGAGATCGAAGGAGAAGTCGAACACCTGCAGGCGGCCAGCGGCGCCCGCGATGTGCAGCGCATCGTCAAGCGGAATCGGCATCCTGATGATCAGCATCGAGATGATGGCGATCATTGTGCCGGCGATGACGAACATCTGCTTGACGTCGGCCCAGGCGACGGCCTGCACGCCGCCGATCACGGTATAGATGATCGTTGGCAATCCGATCAGCGCGACACACAAGCCGAGGTCCCAGCCGAAGATCGACGAGAGCACGACGCTGGGCGCGGCGATGATGGTCCCGCACGACAAACCGCGCGAGAGCAGGAAGAGCAGGCTGGTCAGCGATCGAGTCTTCGGGTCGAAGCGTCGTTCCAGATACTCGTATGCCGTGTAGACCTTGGCGCGGTGAAGGAACGGCACCAGCGTGACGCCGAGAATGACCATCGCAATCGGCAGTCCGAAATAGAACTGCACGAACTTGAGCCCATCCGTCGCGCCCTGGCCGGTGGTGCCAATGAGCGTGATGGCGGACAGCTGCGTCGCCATGACCGACAGGCCGACCGCCCACCACGGCAGGCTTCGATTGGCGAGAAAGTAGCCCTCGATGTTCGTCGTGCCACGCGTCCGGCGCAGTCCATCGACGACGACCACCGTGAGATAGACGGCAACGATGACCCAGTTGACCCAATGCATCGTCTGGTCAGCTCGCGTAGCGGGTTTGCAGCAGCCAGAGGATCACGAGGGTCGCGAGCTGGATGGCGAGGACGCGCCAGAGCGTCGTGCGGAAGGGAGGGGTCATCGGCGGAAGATACCGTCGCGCCTGCTCCGACGTATGGGGCGGAGGTCTGCCTTCGCCTGGCTGGTGCTCTCGTGTGGTGGGCTCGGCACTCCCTTCGCGGATCGGTTCATCGCCGGAGCGCCTCGGCGCGCGCGAATGTCACAACTCAAGTGCTGAGTGTCGGCTTTCGTCTGGATCCTCGCAGAGATAGTCAGGCGGTGTTGACCCGCGGGCACCATGCCCGGCCCGCCCTCCCGACCTTCGGCCTCGGGATCCTCGTACCCAGTGCAGACCAGTCATGATACGCACACTCTGGAATGTCGTCGGCCCGCTCCTGACGCGATGGAAGGGGTATCTCCCCTGGAGCATGCTGGGTATGGGTGAGAATCTGCCCATCGGCGTCTACGAGCAATGGCGTCGCTGGTGCCGGTATCCGCACTTCTTCTTCGGGGACCCCGACATCGGGGAGGAGATGCGGGAGATGTTCGCGCGGGTGCGGACGCCGATCCTCGCCGCCTCGGCGTACGACGACGCCTGGTCGCCGCCACGTTCTCGAGACGCCGTGCTCACTGGATTCAAACACGCTGATGTGCGAACACTGGATCTCGATCCGCGACTGCTCAGGACAGGACCGCTCGGACATACGGGATTCTTCCGCCCGAACGCCGCGTCGCTCTGGCCCGCCGCAATGGATTGGCTCGAGGCGGCGGCGTAACTCCGGTCACGATGATGGCGCGCACTGCGCGATCGCGGACGCAACGGCTATTACGGCGCGTGCGCGATCGCCAATGCTGCTCGGATCATTCTCGTCACTTCAGGACGATCGGTGCGCTCCACTTGAACGTGCCCCACTGCATCGTCAGCGTCCCGTGTCGTGCGTCCGTCGGAGTCACGGCGATCGTGAACTTCTCGACTGCCGTTCCGATCGCTTCGCTGCGCATCTGGGCCGAGCCCAGGTCTCGTGCGCTCGCGTACTGCGTTCCCCATTGCCCCGACTGGCCGTTGACGATCAAATCCACGCTGGCGGCGCGCGGCACCGTCCAGAGCGTGTACGTGCCAGCCGGCACTGCGATACCTCCGATCGCGAGCGGCGCGGAGGTCGTGAACTGCGTGGCGGCGTTGGCGCCGGTGCGCCAAACGCGGTCGTATGCGATGACATTGCCCAGCAACGCTCGACCACGGGCAAGCGGCCGACCGTAGTCGATGGTAATGCTGGCACTGCCGATCGTCGCTCGCGCCGTGTCACGCACGCTCAGCTGCGCGGCGCCGGCGCTCGCTTCTGCGGCAGCAAACCGGATGCCGATCGCGGCGATGTCGGGCTGCCCGGCGATGCGGCGGACTGCCACCTTGTATGTCGATCGCATGCCCGAGTAGCTGATCATCCGCTGCAGGCTGTCCAGAATCACGTCGCCGCTGCCGGAGAGCCAGTCATGGCGGAGCACGATTGAATCGCCGGCGCGCCGATGCACCCACCCGCTGTGCAGGACAAAATCGGGACCGACATCCCGATCGGGGTAGAACTGTCGGAATGCGGCGCTGTCGCCAACCGCAATCATGGTGCCGCCACCGTGCCTCAGTGCGGCGGCAATTTCCAGTTCAATCACACTGTACAGCATCGAAACGTGCGGGACGGTCAGCGCGCCGGCGGTCCGAAATGCCCGATGTGACTCTCCGCCGCTGTCGGTGATGGAGACCATCACTGAGTCTCTGGTATAGTCCGCGCGCACACGGCGGCCTCGTTCTGCCGGTGTCGTGCCACTCGGCGTTCGCACGTCCATCACCATGCGCGTCGGCCGCCCGTTCTGGTCGAGATCAATTACGGTGTGGCGCTGTCGGACCAGAGGGAAGCGGTCAACGTCGTCGCTGATCAGGGTGCGTGGCGTCCGCGTGATCCGCTCGATCGAGACGGTGTCGTTGCCAAGAAGGGCCACGAAGCCGTATTGGTCGGTGGTGGCCTTGGGGGTGCATGCGGCGAGCGCTGCAAACAGCAGAATGAGGGACCGTGGCATTGTGCAGGCGTCTGGGTGCAGTGATGACGGTGCGCGTTCGGCTTCTGTACGCCGAAGGTCGACCGCTTGTGTCACGTTCGCCAAGATACGCTTGCGCGTCGAAGCGCAGGTTACGTTCACGCGTCTCGCACATCACACGCGTGGTTGAGCCGCGACGGACTGTTCAGGCTGCCGTCGTCCCCCATGGCGATGCAGTCCAGCGGCTGAGCCAGGCTGGAGCGCAGTAGGTTCGACAGAGTCGCGGTGTCAGTCGGCATCGCGCCCGCACATCGGCACGGGGATCTGCATGACGAGTCAAATCACGACCGGCCTACGCCATCGCCTCGCCCACCTGCACGCGGGGACACGGCTGGCGATCGCAGTGTTGGCGAGCCTTGCGACGATCCTTCTCCTGCCCGCCTCTGTGCGCGGCGACGTGCGGGCCGTGGCATCGTGGGACGTTTTCGCGATCGTAGCGTTGATGCTGACCTGGCTCAGTATCCTGACTCTCGGCCCTGAACAGATACGCGCCCTCTCGCAGCGCGAAGACCCGAGTCGGCTGGCGTCGCTGATTCTGGTAGTGATGGGTGCCGCCGCGTCGCTGCTCGCGGTGCTGGTGCTGCTGCGTGGCAGCATGAGCATGGACGGGAGCGACCGCGACGGTGCGATCGTGCTCTCACTCTCAGCCGTCGCGCTCGCCTGGGCGCTGATTCACACCGTCTTCACGCTTCGGTACGCACATCTGTTCTACGACGCTCCGGTCGGCTCGCGGCCGCTCGATTTCCCTGGCATGGACGACCTGCCCGACTATCTCGATCTTGCGTATTTCGCGTTCGTGATCGGTATGACCGCGCAGACGTCGGATGTGTGTATTCACGATCGCCGCATTCGTCGCACCGTACTGCTGCATGGCGTCCTGGCGTTTGCATTCAATACGTCGCTGGTGGCGCTGATCATCGGAGTGTTGACGACGGTGCTGTCGAGCTCCTGAGGCGCGTAGTGCCATTGCAAATGACATAGACCTCAGCCGGCAGGCTGAGCATGACGTGATTGTGCGGCAGTGTCGACCGTCGCAACAGCGAGTTGATCCGTCACTGTGATGAATTGTGCCGCACGGAGTCAGGCGAACTGTGCCACGCTGCACATCGTTGTGTCCGCCACGCTCAGATGCTGCGTTCGCTTGCATGATCGACAAAAGAGTGAGAATTGTGCGTCGCACCCTTCGTCACACTCTTCGTGAAACAGGCGACGACTTCCCAGGACGCCAACGAGCGCCAGCATCGGACGAGATCGACGATTGCGCATCGTGCATCGAATCACGCCGCGAGTGCGTCGCGATCACGGGTGGTGTGTTACTCACTCACGCTCCCGCCGAATGATGAGCGGCAAGATCTGATCTGGCAGCTCGATGCCAGCTTGGAGAGTCTGCGCCGCGTGGCGCCGACGCTACCCGTGCGCCTCTTCTTCTATGGAACGCCGCCGACGGCGATCGAACAGCTCGCGCGACGCGCGCGCATCGAACTCGTGTGCTGCGCGTCGTATCGTGATCGACTTCGCTCGCTGGTGCCAGCGGCGGCACCGGTGCTGGAGGCGTATCCGCTGCTGCACAAATATCTGAACTTTCACGCGCTCGCTGATCTGGCGCCCGATCAGGTCCTGTTGGCGGACTGCGATACGCTCTTCTTCGGTGATCCGTCGCGCCTCTTTGACGGATATCTCCACGCTGACTGCGCCGCGAGGGAGGAACCGACAACGGCGCGCAGCATCGTTGGGCACGATCCAACGTATGTCGATGAACCCGCGCTGCAGGCGCTTGGTCTGGCGCTCGGACTGCGCACTCCACCGCCGTTCAACATCGGGGTGGTGCTGATCAATCATGGCCATTGGCGAACACTGGCGGCGCTCGAGCGTCAGTTCGTCCTCTACGCGCTCCGATTTCTGGTCTGGATGGCAGACAATCCCGCCGTTGGCGAGGCGGCGAACTTCGGAGAGAGTGCGGCCGCTGTTTTGCTGCGGACGACACACCGCGCACTGTTGACCCCTGTGGTGCGTCAGGCCGCACTGCCGTACCCGTCAGCCAATCGCTGGATTCTCGATCAGGTCGCACTTTGGTACACCGTCGCACACATCCCTGGATTTCGGTATGTGGATTTTCACGCCAGCGATGTCGCACAGAATGGCGAGATCTTCGCGCACCGACCTCGTGACGCACCCTGGGTGGTGGCGCACTACTTCAGCCAGAACCTTGCCGCCGTTGATCAATGGCTGCGCAGCGAGTCGTAAGTCGGGAGCACGTTCGTGTCTCAGGATGCCGCCGCGGCGGCGAGGGGAGTTGACCAATGGCAACGCGAAAGAAGGCCACCGCCAAGGTGGCGAAGAAGAGTGGACGCAAGGCGTCGAAGCGTTCGGCGAGTGGGGGCGGAAGCACCTCGTCGCGCCGCGCACGCAGCCAGGCAACATCAGAAATGCCGGATCGCATCTTCGCAATTGCCTCGCCCCGATCACGCGGAGGCGTGTCGATGTTCACGCCGGGCGTGCTGGCCGACGCCGAGAACATCGGCAACTTCGCGTCGGATCTCGACGATGTGCAGCGTGCGGCCGGTATGTTGCAGGAGGCCGGATTCGATGTGCTGCAGGCCACCGAATTCATGATCAATTTCAGCGGATCGCGGACGCGGTTCGAAAAGGCCTTCAGCACCCGGCTGGTGGCCGAAGAGCGTGAAACGATGAAGAGCAGTGGTCGGATGGAGTTCGCCACCTTCATCGACTGCCCAGACACCAATGTGGACGGACTGATCGATACGGCGGGCACCCCGTTTGCGGAGCTGATCGAAGGTGTGGCCATTGAGACGCCACGTTATCTGATGGCCCCATCGATCTTTCCGCCGCGGAAGGCGTATTGGCATCTGAACGTGCCGGCGGATGTGTCGGTGGGGTGCAATGCCGACAAGGCGCATCGGTCGGGCACGACTGGCACTGGGATCCGGATCGCGATGGTCGATACCGGATTCTACCGCCATCCCTTCTTCGAGTCGCGCGGCTACCGGGTGTCGGCGGTGACGCTCGGCCCGGGCGCCACGCTCCCGCTCAAGGACGAAGTTGGCCACGGTACCGGCGAGTCGGCGAACATTTTCGCTGTCGCACCTGATATCGAACTCCTGCCGGTCAAGGCGGCCAACGGCACGGTCCTGGTGAACACCGCGGGTGCATTCAACGCCGCGGTGGCGCTGTCGCCGCACATCATCACCAACAGCTGGGGATCGAGCCGCCAGACTGGCCCACTCTCAGCGGCGGATCAGGCGCTTGCTGCGTCGATCGCTGCTGCCGTGGCCAGCGGGATCATCGTGGTGTTCTCGGCCGGCAATGGACACTGGGGTTTTCCGGGGCAGCACCCGGACGTCATCTCGGCTGGTGGCGTTTTCATGCTGCCCGATGGCAGTACACGCGCGTCGGACTATGCCAGTGGATTCAACAGCAATGTGTATCCGGGTCGCCGAGTGCCTGACTTGAGTGGGTTGGTGGGTATGCGACCGGGTGCGAAGTACATCATGCTGCCGCTCGAAGCCGGCGACGAGATCGACACGACGGGTGCCGGCGGCACTCATCCGAACGGCGATGAAACGGCCACCAACGATGGCTGGGCGGCTTTCTCCGGCACTTCGGCGGCGGCGCCGCAACTCGCCGGTGCTGCGGCACTGGTCAAGCAGGCGTGTCCGCGACTCACACCGGCTGAAGTCCGCGATGTGCTGATGCGCACCGCACGCGACGTGACCACCGGCACCAATCACCCGAACTTCGGCAATACGGCAGTCGTCGGACCGGACACGGCGACGGGGAACGGGCTGGTGGATGCACACCGCGCGGTATTGACCGCAAAGCTTCGGTGCATGGTGGTTCCACTGCGGCCGCTCCTCCCGTTCATTCCGCTTCTTCCACTGACGCCATTCACGCCAATCAACCCGCTGCCGCCGATTCGTCCGGTTCTGCCGCCGTTGCAACCACTGGTACCCTTCCTGCCAACTCGGCCGTTGCTGCCGCTCCTTCCGCTCGTTCCACTGCGACCGTTGATACCGTTGCTGCCGCTGCTGCCGTTCCGACCCATCCTGCCGCCAATCCTGACTCCGATCCGGATTCCTGGCCCCGGCCCCGTCCTTCCAGGCCCGCAACAGGGCGAGGACTCGGGTCCGGGTTTCACATCCGACGAAATTGCGGAACTGGAGAAGATGATCATGGAGCGAGGCGAGGCACTCTGATGGTGCCAGCGAGGCGATCTGACGCCCGTGTGGCGGAACCGGCCGACGATGTGCTGTCGGCGATGGTGATTCTGCGCGCGGCGTCGGGTCGGCGGCTGGCTGGCAGCGCCCCGATCGATACGAGCACGCTGGCGCGGCACAGCGCGGCAACAGGTGATGTTGCTGCCGCACAGCAAGCGTTCGGCAATCGCGGCTTCGGCGCAGGCGAGTACATCGGCATCAGTTTCGCGATTTCAGCGTCACGTGCGGCGTTTGAGGCACAGTTTGGCGTGACGCTCGCGCGCGGAGCGGATGGTGCGATACAGGTCGTGAGAGACGGTAAGCCAGCCGGGCTTGAACTCCCGCTCGATCGTCTGCCGGCGACGCTCCGACGTCTGATCGACACGGTAACGTTCATGCCTCCGGTCGAATTGCACGACTCAACGACGATGCTCTGACATCACGGGAGGGGCGAATGCTGGCACAGGCGGTCGAGGTACCCGAATTCGTGGCGCGGGCGCGCATCATCAACGAGCTTCGAGGCTTCGCTGTCGTCGATGCAATTCCGGACACGGCAACGTTTCAGGCGCTGCGCTCGGAGGCCTGGGCCGCGTACGCGACGGCCGATCGACAGGAATGCGACACCGACGACGGCGAAGAGCTGCGCGGTGGGATGCCGCGCCGTCGGCTTTTCAGCGCTGGCGCGGGGCCGTCGCAGGATGGCTTTTATCACGACCCGCGGCTGTCTCGGTCATTGAGTGATCTCTGTGGTCTCACAGTCACGCGTAGCGGATCACGAGGGAGCTACAGCTACTATGCGTCGGAGGGCGACTGTCTCGATCTGCACCGTGATGTGGAGACCTGTGATGTCACGCTGATTACCTGTCTTCATGACACGTCCGACCCGCGCTCGCCCTCCGGAGCATTGGTGCTGTATCCCGACCGTCTCACTGAACCGCTCTCAGAGATCCGCGCGCGCCCCGACGACGGCGCGGTCATCCTGAAACTCATGGCCGGGCAGAGTATCGTGCTGCTTGGCGGGGTGGTGCCGCATCGGGTGCTGCCGGTGGCCGAGGGTCAGGCGCGCGTGATCTCGGCGCTCTGTTTTCTGGCCGAGCCAGCGTGTGTACCGTGTGCGGCTCAGGCGCGTGACCGCGCGTTGAGGTAGGCGCGAGCGCTGCACCTGCACCTGGGTGCTCGAGATCCTCGTTGCGTCGCTCGCGCTGGCGGTTGCTGGAGCCTCGGAAGAATGGCGTGCGACCAGCACGGGGAAGGGTGTGGTCGCGTCGAAGAAGTCGGAGAATGGGGGCGAGTAAACCCCTCAGGCTCCGCAGTGGTCTGAGTTTGGTCGGCGCGAATTCAACCACTTCCGGAGTTCTGATGACGCAATCACATGTTCGCTTCACCCTCGCCGCGCTTGGCGCGCTGATCCTGTTGCCCGCACTGTCGCACGCGCAATCCACGCGCGATCGGGACCGTGACCGTCGGCAGGTGCGCACCATCCGGCTGAGCTACGAACGCCGCGACCGCGTTCCGGATCGCGAAGTGCAGATGTCCGTTGGCGCGCTGCGCAGCGAAGACGACGACGAGCAGCTTCCGATGGCAGCTTTGCGCGTCGATTGGCGGCTACGGCGCTGGCTGCGCTCCGAAGTCGGGGTATCGTACGCCATCGGCACCTACAATCCATCCGCCGGCGGCGTGATCCCGGCCCCATCGCGTGCGCTACAGCTTGGCTCTGCCACCGTCGGACTGCGTGCGGAGATGCCGACGCCGCTGGTTCGGCCTTACATCGGGGTCGCGGTGGGTCTCGCGTATCGCAGCGAGGAAGATGGCGATCCATTCACGCGCACAATGATGGCGTTCCCCGCAGGGGTTCGCGTGCTGCTGTCGGAGCGTGTCTCGCTGCGGGCCGAAGCGCGATTCCGGTTCGATCAGCGACGCGCAGGCGGCGAGGCGATCGGCGTGGAGCAGACGGGCGGATTGAGCGTCGTGTTCTGACCGTGATTGTGCCGCGCTCGGTCTTTCGAGGGTTGGTCGGCGATCCGTGACGCGAGCGGCTATGCAGTCCGGTTTCCGGCCGCGCGTTGCGCTCCCCGCGCGACCAGCATCGCGATCAGATCCGCGACACCACTGTCGTGCGCTGCATCGAGGGGCGTCTTGTGGTCGTGCCCCACCCAATTGAGCCCGGCGCCGCGCGCCAAAAGGTACTCCGCAATGGTGCGCTGGCCACCGCGACAGGCGTGCCAGAGTGCGTTGGTGATGTCTGCGGCTGATGGCGGCGGCGACGCGGCGCAACACTCCTCCACGCGAGGCAGGACGCCAAGCGCCGCCGCTTGCCAGATGGTTGTCGTTGCTCCGCGCTCCAGAAGTCGCCGTGCCGCGCGCCACTGCGCGAACACCACGGCGTCCGACATCGCCGTGCCGCCCGTGAATACCGCACCGGGTGCCTCGATGTCCGCGCCGCCGTCGAGCAGCGCGTCGAGGACAACGACGTCGTCGCTGCTGGCGGCTGCGTGCAGCGCGGTTTCGGGCGCCGTGCCCTGGCGAAGTGCCGCATTCACCTCCGCGCCAGCGGCGATCAGCACGGCGACGATGGCGGAGCCGTTCGGGAAGTGCCCGGGCCAGTCGGCGGCGACGTGCAGGAGCGTTCGGGCGACGCCGCGATCGTCAATGATCCGTGCCGCGGCCAATTCCGGCTCACTCTGCAGCGTTGCCTGAAGAGTTGCATCATCGCCGGACTGGATCGAACGCACCAATCCGACGGCACGTGGATCATGTGCCTGTAGCTCGAGCATGTGCTCCCCGCCTTGAAGTACCTGTTACGGTCGCCTGATGCAGCGGCGGAAGCATACGATTCCGCAGCGCGCTGGCGCAACCGTCAAACCGCGTACTCGTTGCGCCCACCGGACGATTCGCAGCGCACCCGACAGCGACGCCATCGAGCCTTCGGTGATCCGGAGGGGCGATGTAGCGTACGCAGCGCCGAACGACGCGGACGGCCAGCTCGATCGGGCTGGACGCCACGCGGCGGGCGTTGTTCCTTGCAGCGTCCGTTACGCGCATCCACTCGTCAGCCCGTCGTCACGCATGACCAGTCGCCTCGGTGCGGTCACTCGCACAGTCAGCCTCTCGCTCCTCGTGGTGGCGGCGCCGGTCGCCAGCCATCCGCTGGTTGCGCAAGAATCGCGTCTCGAGCGGACGGTCGACATTGCGGGGAACTATCTCTACGGGAACAACGATCAGCTCATCCTGTCCGCCAGAGCGGGCATCTCGGCCAGGGACACGCTCTACGGTTTTCGCGTTGAGTCACGCTACCTGATCGGGGTCAGCGGTACCAGCGCTGGGCGGCGGATGGACAGGCGCTCGTGGCTCTTCACCGGCAGTCTTGATCGGCGTCCGGAGGATCGGCACTCGCAGTTCATTCTTGCGAGCGTCGAACAGAGTCTGGAATTGCGGATCAACAGCCGCGTCAATGCGGGTGCCGGCTATAAGTACGTGATAGATTGCGACACCACCTATCAACTCGATGCAAGCGCGGCGGTCGTCGGCGAGTGGAGTTCACTGCCGCCGACCACGGTGCTGGGCGCTGGTGCAGGTGTGCAGCGATCGCAGCTGCTGCGCCTCTCGAACCGGCTCCGATTCCGCAATCAGTTCACCGACAAGATGAACTTCGATCACGTCACCCTGATTCGTCCGCAGATCGATGACTGGTCGAACTTCCTTGGCTCTTCGCAGACGAGCATCGGCTATCTTCTGAGCAGCCGGACCTCGCTGCGGCTGTCATTCCAGAATGACTACGACAGTCAGTCGCGCTCGCGTGGCGCCCGCTCGAACCACAACGGACAGATGCTGGTGGGTGTGGCGGCAAAGTTTTGACGGCGGCCCGTCGTCCTCATTCTGCATCACGTTGGGGACCTGCGCGGACTACGTGTTGGCAGCGGACGACCGTGCGGCGCTCGGCGATGGCTGCGTTTCTCTCCCTCAACTCGGACTAC
The DNA here is from genome assembly GCA_038215035.1 of Gemmatimonadales bacterium. Classification (GTDB taxonomy): domain Bacteria; phylum Gemmatimonadota; class Gemmatimonadetes; order Gemmatimonadales; family Gemmatimonadaceae; genus JACMLX01. The sequence goes on from JBBQRH010000002.1 coordinate 68,406, forward strand.
CTGATGCGTCGCCTTGCTTCCACGATTGGCACGGTCGCAGTCTTGAGCGTCAGTGCGACTGTCGCTGCCGCACAAACGTCCGCCGATATCGCCCGGCTCGCGCCCGCCGCACGACGAATCACTGCGGCGGCCCTCGCAGATTCCGGCCCTCACCGTCGGCTGGCCGCCTTGGTGGATGGTTTCGGTCACCGGCTGAGTGGTTCGCCGGCATTGGAGCAGGCCATCGATTGGGTGCTGGCCGAGATGCAGCGTGATGGGTTCGCGAACGTGCGCGGCGAGCCGGTGATGGTTCCGCACTGGGTACGTGGTGCTGAGTCGGCGATGCTGGTGTCTCCGCGCGAAGCGCCGCTGCACATGCTCGGGCTGGGCGGGAGTGTCGGGACCGGCGCCGAAGGCATCACGGCGGAGGTGATGGTCGTTCATTCGTTCGATGAGCTCGAACGTCGCAAGGCGGAGGCACCGGGAAAGATCGTGCTGTTCAACACCCCCTTTCCGAAGGACTCGGCGCCATTTGCCGGCTACGACGTCGCGGTGCAGTATCGAGGCCGTGGGGCGACGGCAGCGGCCAAGGCTGGTGCGGTCGCGATGTTGCTGCGATCGGTGGCGACATTCTCGATGCAGACGCCGCACACCGGTGGCCTGCGCTACGATCCGGCCGTCACGAAGATTCCGGCGGCAGCGCTGAGTATCGAAGATGCAGAAATGCTCGATCGCATGCAGGCGCGCGGCGCCACGGTGCGCGTAACGCTGACGATGCGGGCGCAGATGCTGCCCGACGCGCCGTCCCGTAACGCCGTCGCCGAGCTCCGCGGCCGCGAACTGCCAGACGAAGTCGTGGTGATTGGTGGGCATATCGACTCATGGGATGTCGGGCAGGGTGCCATGGACGACGCCGGCGGCAGCGTGGCTGCGTGGGAAGCGGTGAAGCTGCTCAAGCGACTTGGCATTACCCCGCGTCGTACCATTCGCGTCGTGCTCTGGACGAATGAGGAGAACGGCGGCAGAGGTGGTGCAGGGTACCGTGATGCGCACAAGGCGGAGCTGGGGAAGCATTTCGCCGCTATCGAGAGTGACAACGGGATCTTTGCGCCGCGCGGCTTTCGGTTTCAGGGCACGGCGGCGGCATCCAAGCGGGCGGCGTTGCTGGCGCAGTTGACCCGGATCGCTGGTGCACCCGCGATCGCGCCAGGAGAAGGGGAGGCCGATGTCGGACCGATCCTTGCGGAGGGTGTGCCGGGCTTTGCGCTCGACGTGGATGCGTCGAAGTACTTCTGGTATCACCACACCGCGGCCGACATGCTGAATGCGGTCAGTGACGCGGACCTGCGACGATGTGTGGCGGCGATGGCGATTCTGGCGTATTCACTGGCCGAGATGCCGGGCACCTTGCGGTAACGCAGGCTGCGTGCCCGGCCAGCGCTGGTGCTGCAGCGCGACGCTATCGCGACCAAGAGAGGATGCTCCCGCAACCATTCATCTCGGAAAATTGCGCCGATGCACCAGCCGCAGAATAGACTTCAACGTCCAAAAGTTCGCTTTGGCGAGTGAACCCGTTGATCTCGCCCGCCGACATGCCGCGCATACTCATCCCGTTTACGAAAATCGACGATCGACAGCGCTCGGTGGCGTTACCGCGCCATGCGTCCACGCGCCGCGGTCATCGGTGCGCGTCTGCGGCCCGTTGAGAATGTCCACGCGGGCGCCAGCCAGCGGCCTGGCGCCGGTCCGCGCCGTCACCGTGCCGCTCAGGCGACCGTCGCCGACGAGCTGCGGTCTGGCAGTGAGTGCGTCTGTCGCAGACTTGCTCGTGTCGGCGCGAACGATGCGCGCCGTGCCGAAATAGAGATCCCGGCGGAGAATCCCGTCGCTTGGCACGTCCAGCTCCAGCGCCTGGGTGCTGTCTGCGCTGCGTGACGCCGAAAGGAGAATGGTGCCACCGCGTGGAGCGCCGCACACCGCGTACCATCCCGTCTCCCGTGTGCGGACCTCGCGGCTTGTCCTGCTCCGGTTGAATCCACCGCGCTCGATCATCATCTCGATCCACTGCGCGACAACGGTCACTCAATCCATCGGTTGACAATCCATCGCATGTCGCACCACCCCGATGATCAGGACATCAGAGTCGGCGACCGCAGCAGCGCCGCACAGTCCGACGCGGCGTGTCCGCGCACTCGGCGTCGCGAGGTCGCGCTGCACGGCTCCTGAACCATCGACGAGAAAGTCTCGCGGCTTCGGTTCGCCGCCAACGGAATCCAGGAGCGGGTGCGCGGCAACTCGACACGCTGGGCCATGGCGTCGGTCGCGACCAGGGCAATCAACAAGCCTAGACAGATGTGAGCGGATTGCATGCGGCTCGTGGGTGCTATGTCGAAAAGTCGCTATCAGAACATATATCGTTCTTGGCTGGCGGAGTCCATCTCACTGGCCTGGGATGCGTCGATCATGCTGGCTCGACAGGTTGCGGTCGCTGGGCTACCGTACCGAAGGCGTACTCCCCCCACTCCTGAGACGGCGGATACTCATGGCCGATTCCGATTTGATCGCACGGCGGCGGTTCCTCGCGTTTCTGGCCGCCAGCCCTCTGTTCGTCGGCGATACGCGGGCGCGGTTGGCGCGACTGGCTGGCCAGTCCGCGACGGGAGCGGAGTCGATGGATCTGGCGACCCGCCTGCTCCAGCAGACGGCGGAGCTCGCGCCGATCAAGACGGCCTCAGAGGCGCTGGATGTCTTCGACTTCGAGCCCGTCGCGCAAAGCCGGATTCCGATCGCACACTGGGGCTACCTCGCCGGCGGCGTTGATGATGACGCCACCATCCAGGCAAATCGTGATGGTTTTGCAAAGTGGGCCCTTCGTCCTCGTCGGCTGGTCGACTCGAGTCATGTCGACGCTTCAGTCACGTTGCTTGGCGCCACGTTTCCGACGCCGATTGTCGTGAACCCGGTTGGCTACCAGCGCGCGTTTCATCCGGACGGCGAACTGGCGGTTGCGCGAGCCGCGAAGGCGAAGAATCATTTACAGGTGCTGTCGACCGTCAGCACAACTTCAATTGCCGATGTCGTCGCGGCGCGCGGCGCGCCGGTCTGGTACCAACTCTACCATGACGCCGGGGACTGGGCGCGCACGAAGCAGATGGTGCAGCGTGCCGAGCGGGAAGGGGCTTCGGCGGTGGTGTTCACCGTCGATCTGCTCGCTGGCAGCAATCGCGAGACGATGATTCGGTCGGCACGTCAGGATCCGCGCAACTGTGTAGCATGTCACGAAGGCGGTCCTCCGGTCCCTGGAATGCGCGGCCAGCTCGTCGGTTCCGGTCAACCTCGCGTACCGATGCTCAATGGGTATCCATCAGTTCCGCGCGAGCCCGAAGTTGGCACAGCGACGTGGGAGTGGGTCCGGCGATTGCAGGACACCACGTCGTTGCCGGTCCTGCTCAAGGGCATCGTCACGAACGAGGACGCGGAACTCGCCGTCGCACAGGGCATTCGAGGACTCTTCTGCTCGAATCACGGCGGGCGCGCGGAGAACTCGCGGCGCGCGACGGTCGCCTCACTGCCGGAGGTGCTGCAGGGTACGAAGGGAAAGATTCCGGTGATTCTCGACGGTGGAATCCGGCGCGGCACGGATGTCTTCACTGCGCTGGCGCTCGGCGCTGCGGCGGTTGGTATCGGCCGGCCCTACATCTGGGGCCTTGGCGCGTTCGGCCAAGAGGGCGTCGAGATGGTGCTGGCGATTCTGCGGCGCGAGACGGAGCTGGTGATGGCGCAATCCGGGGCGCCGACCGTTGCGCGCGTCAGCCGAGCACACATCGTCGAGCGGTAGGCGTCCGACCGTCATCCACCACACCAACCGGTGCGGTGGACGACGGATAGGATGTGGTCAGTTCCCGGGGCGTGGCGGCCGCGGCAATGCAGTCGGCGGAAGAATACCGTTCAGTCGCATGTAGTTCGACAGCTGACTGTAGTGATCCGCCATGTCGAGCGCATGGCCGAGCACCATGTTGGCGCGCGTGGATGTCCGCGTGTTGCCATTGAACGTGATCGAGATCTGGTCGGCCAGCGAGGCATCGGTGAGTTGCGCGAAGGCGCTCTGACAGAATGCGAACGATGCCTTCATCTTGGTCACCAGCTCCTCCTTCGGCCAGGTGGCTTTCACGGAGTCGGGCGTGGTGGTGTCCTTCGGGTCGACGGTAGCCTTCATCGCCCCATAGTTATTGCAGAAGAAGTAGTTGTCGGTGGCCACATGTTGCGCGATGTAGCCGATCGTCAGCTGTGCCGGCGTTGGCTTGTATCCGAACTTGGCGGCAGGAATCGAATCGAACGCCTGTGCGACATTGCGTTCGAGCGCCCCGATCCGGGTGCCGAACACCGCCGTGATGGGATTGACCGGCGGCGCGGCGGGCGCAGGCTGGGCGAGAACGGTCACGGGCATCGACACTGCCGCAAATACGACGAGCAACGGCTTCATACAGTCTCCAGACAGGGTAACGAGGATTGACGCATGAGAGTGGGGTGCGGGCCGGGTGTTCGCAACCGAGGCGGCTGGATTGCCCGACTACGGCCCCGGCCGTATCTATCGTGCGCTGGCAAGGCTTCTCTCCTCTGAAACAGACGCGAGCTGGGCACCTGTCACGCGTGCAACACAGGCAGTCGGACGCAGGGTTGCCCTCCCTACTACACTCTCGATGAAAGATTCGATCAAGGCGTCGGTCACCGCGTGCGTCATGTGCGGAGCGGCGCTCGCCGCCTGGCGACCGCTGGAGGGCGTGCTCTGCCGCTCCCCCGTGTGCGCGGGGAAGCACCTTGCCCTGCCGGCCGCGAGCAAATGTCCTGAGTGCACCAGACCGCTGACGACGCCCCAGCTTGCCCGCGGGCACTGCGAGAGCACCCTCTGCCGAGAGGAAGTCCTGAAGGGACGGCGCGAGAAGCAGGCCGCACGGAAGGCGGCGTTGCTCGTCAGCCTCCAGCGACGCCGCGCGCGCGCTGCCGCGCGGCTCGGAGTGTCGAGCGACGAGCGGGACACCTACAAGGTGGCGTTGCTGCCACGGAACCTCGATCGACCTTCCCCACTCACACCTCGCCGGCGCGCGTTGCACGAGGCGCACCTGCGCGCCTGCCTCGCCGAAGCCCGCTCGTATCTGGCCACGGTGAAGGAGCCCCTCGTGATCGAGTCTCCCTCGGTGTCTGCTGCGCCGACAGCCGCGCAACGCGCCGAAGCGCAATTGCTGCTGGCAGGATGTGCCGCGTGCAGGGGGCAGTGCTGCCGGGAGGGTGGAGAGCACGCGTTTCTCTCGGGCGACTCGATGACGGCGTATCTGCAGCGATTCCCCGAAGCGGACGACGACGCTGCGGTCGCGCACTACATGCAGCACATCGGTGAAGTGACGATGCCGCACGGATGTGTGTATCAGAGTGCAATCGGATGCACGCTCGCGCCGGAGCTCCGCGCCGACATCTGTCACGATTTCCACTGCACCGGCCTCACGATGCTGAAGGGGCAGTTCGCCGATGGAGAACCGATTCGAGCGTATCTGGTGCACCGGCGCGGCGAACGTCTCTCGGGCGATCGATTCATCGAGATCGCCAGTACCGGTGAGTCGGTGATGTCTGAGCATGGGTCGGCGCCACCGGCGTGATGAGCTGGCGGCGGCGCGCGGCTCTCCCGTTGCGTGCACCCTGAGCCGCTGACGGCTTGCTCTTCGTCAGTCCGCACCCCATGCTGTTGGCTCAGTCGGATTCGGCATCTGGGCAGTGTTCCGCAGGTCACCCCCTCTTCCGGTGGTCCGACGCACGTGCGAGCACTTGGCGCGCGCGCACGGGTCCCGCGCAGTGGAGTCAGATGTCACACGAGATACACGTGGTTGTACCGGGACGGACCGAACCACTTCGTTTCACGGAGACGGTCCGACTCGGTCGCGCCGCAAGCAACGCCATCGTCGTGAACGAAGCGGTAGTCAGCGGCGAGCACCTCGAGTTGCGGCGCACGGCTGACGGCTGGGACATCGTCGATCTCGGCAGTTCGAACGGCACCTACGTCGACGGGAAGTCGGTGACGAGCGCGCGCGTCGGCCTCGCGACCACGGTGTCGCTCGGGCACGGTGGTCCGAAAGTGTACCTGTCGATTCCCGGTCTTGCGGCACGTGACGGCACGCTGAAAGTGCAGCCGAGCGACATCGTCGATCGGTACTTCGGTGCCGCGGAGCCGCAAAACATGTCGCCGCACACCCAGATGCTGCGCGTGGCGGTACAGGAGCGACGGGTCACGGAGACCAACACGTGGCTGAAGCGCGTACGGCACTATCGTGTTGCCGTCGGCATCCTCATCGCTGTCGCCGCGGCAGCTGGTGCCACCGCCGTCTGGCAGGCGCGACGCGCCGACGCTCTCCGTGCCTCCGCTGGTGCGGTCTTCAGCACGATCAAATCACTCGACCTGGATCTCCGCCGCCTCGAGGCGAAGAACGGTCCTGACAAGTCGATTCAAGAGCGTCGTGCGCGACTCGAGCGGCAGTACGACGACCTGCTCAAGACACTCGGCATCTACAACAGCCGCACGCCGGCTGATGTGCAGCTGATTTATCGTACCGTGCACCGGCTGGGCGAGTCGGAGGCAACGGTGCCACGCGATTTCGTCGATGAAGTGCGCAAGTACATCGCGAAATGGAAGGCCGAGGACATCCGGCCCTTCCTGACGCGTGCGGCGGCAAAAGACATGGGTCCATTGATCGGCGGAATCATGCTGCAGCACCACCTGCCGCGCGAATTTTTCTACCTCGCGCTGCAGGAGAGCCGACTCAATCCCAGGGCGATCGGGCCGCAGACGCGCTTCGGCGTGCCGAAAGGGCTGTGGCAGTTCATTCCGCCCACGGCAGAGATGTATGGCTTGAAGCTCGGACCGTTGCAGGGCGAACGAACGTTCGATCCCGCGGACGATCGTCACAACGTGGCCAAGTCATCGACGGCGGCTGCGCGGTATCTCGAGGACCTGTACACCACCGACGCACAGGCCTCAGGGCTACTGGTGATGGCGTCGTACAACATGGGCGAGACCCGGCTGCTCAAGCTCATCAGGAAGATGCCGGAGTCGCCGAGCGATCGCAACTTCTGGGCGTTGATGGCGAAGCATCGCAAGGATATTCCCGACGAGACGTACAACTATGTGTTCCGGGTGGTATCTGCTGCGGTGATCGGAGCGAATCCCCGGCTGTTCGGATTCGATTTCGATCCCATCCTCGGGGCGTCGGCAGACTCACTGGTGGCAACCGCGGCGCCGTGAACCGATCGTGGTTCACGGAAGCCGGCGATTCCAGATTGCTTGTGGCGTGACGCAGCACCACTGACCATACTTGCACGACATCTCGTTGCCTTTCCTCTTTCGCAGGAAGAGTGAATGCGTTCGAATCGTGCAACTCCGGTTGTGCTTGCCCTGCTCGCGATGCTTACGACCGTGACGCCCTCGCTCTCCGCACAGGCAGGAGGTGCTCCGGTCAATACGATCGCCCGCGGGAAGACGATCTTCGAGTCGACTTGTCGGGGCTGCCATACCGTTTCTCCTCCGCTTCAGGGAGGACCCGCGATGTCGCGCATTGCGCAGCGGTACGTCGAACGGCTCGGCTCGCGCGCGCGCGCCTCGACGCGGATCGCAGAGTGGCTCGCCGGCCCGACCACTGAGAAGAGCCTGTTGCCGAGGGACGAGGTAGCGCGTTTCGGGGTGATGCCTCACCAGCCGTTGGCAGATGCCGGTCGGTTTGCGGTGGCGGCGTATGTGGTGACGCTGGTGGATTCGGGACCTGGGCGGCGCAAGGGAAAACGGCGCTGACGGGGCCTTTGTCGCGTTCAGAACCCCCCGAAGTGCACGCCCACACCCGCGTACTGCACCCGCTCCCGAAAGAACTGCCCATACGGCGACGGCCCTTCGTAGTACTCGGCAAAAATTCCCCAACGCCGACCCGGTGGCTGGGTGCCGCGCGCCCGGTCGTACTCGAGGCCCGCGCGCGCGCTCACGCTCGGCTTCCAGTCATGCTCCTCTGATGTCTTGACGTCCGTCGCCGCAAGGAACCGGAATCCGCCCAGCCCGCCGAGCGGGACGATCCATGTCATCGGCCTGAACTCGACGCCACCGTGCACGATCGTGCCCGCCAGGTCCGCCGGATCACGGTTGATCAGGCGCTCGCCACCGCCGTAGAATCGCAGTGCACCGGCATCGAGTGAGAGCGTCGCTTCGATGGATTCGAACGAGAGGTTCTCGCGGTCGCGTCGGGCCGGCGGCTCGCGCAGCAGGTACTCGTCTCCCAGATGTGAACTCTGGTGGTACACGCGCACCCGCATCGAACCGCGTCCGCGGCGAATGGTGAGCGGGATGCCGATCACATAGTCGGCATTCAGCAGATCATACGATGGGGCTTCCAGATCGAACTGCGCGAAGACGGCGGCCGACAGCGACAGCTGCACGCCGTCGCCGGGACGCGATCCTGACCAACGGCCGAGGCCGAACATGTCGCCGATGCCGACGGATGCGAGCTTGCTGTTGGACTGCCCCGGACCGCTGCCTGATCGCTCCTGCAGCACCGAGACGAACGAGTGCGGTGCTTTCGGGTCGGCCACCAGCGGGCAGAAGACGTCTCCGCGTGGCAGCGGCGTATAGCCAGCCGTCTCGTTGGACGGCAGCCCGGTGCCGCAGCGTTCCGGGAACGACCCCTGCGCCAGCAGCGGAACTGCCCCAAAGAAAAAGATCGCTGCCGCAAACGTGGCAACAGCGGCGTGGCGCGTGATCATCGGCATGGGCGGACGGGTCCATGGGAAGACAGCTCGTGCGGAGTCGGCCTGCTGTATCATACAACGCGAGCCTCGCGTCGCGACAGCACGCGCAGACAGCGCCGTGCAACGGCGACGCGGCGGTGGGCGCCAAAGCACGCTGCGTCACTCGGCCGGTTTCGGCCTCCAGCTTACCGCCCCACCTTTCGTGGCATGCGATCCGTCGCCATCGCGGCGTGATACGCGAATGATGCGACGATCACCGCATTCTTCATCAGATCCTCTGCCTGGATCGTATCGTAGAAGTCCAGATTGGTATGCCCGCCCGTGCCGGGGATGTGATCCTGCAGGAACTGGAAGCCCGGCAGGCCAGCCTCGTCGAAGGCGACATGGTCCGTGCTGCCGAGGCTCTGGTTCGAGACCACCGTCATCCCGAGATCGCGGAAGGGGGCCATCCAGGCGGTCAGGTGTGAGCGGGCGCGTTCATTCCCTTGCAAGTAGATCCCGCGATACTGGCCGGCGCCGTAGTCCTGATTGAAGTAGGCCGAAAATTTCTCGGCGGCCGGCTTCAGGCCGATGGTCGAGTCGTTCGCATTGCCGAAGTGCTGGCGGACGTATGCACGTGAGCCGAACAGCCCTTGCTCTTCACCCGACCAGAGCGCGATCCGAATCGTGCGGCGCGGCCTGGCCCCGATCGCCTTGAGGATCCGTGCGGCTTCGAGCATCACCGCCACCCCTGAGGTGTTGTCGCTCGCGTTGGGGCTGGCGTGCCAGGTGTCGAGGTGAGCGCCGATCATCACCACCTCGTCGGCGCGATCGGTGCCCGGTATCTCTCCGATGATGTTGGCGGCCTTTTCGGCGCGCTCGCCGATCGTGTTCCGCACTTCGATTTCGACCTTGACCGGAATGCCGCGCTTGAGAATGCGATACATCCGGTTGTAGTGCTCCGGCGTGATGGCGACGATTGCTGGTGAGGCGAGCACTCCCGCCCGCGACCACTGGTCGCCGCGTGCGCCCGGACGCGAGAACCCGCGTACCGCACCAAGCCAGCCGCTCTCGCTCTGCAGGACGGCGGTCACACCTTCTGCGGCGTAGAAGGCGACCTTTTCTTCGGCAGAGAGCAGGTCTGCGTTGGGGATGATACGTGGTGCTGGTGCCCGTGGCGGGACGACCACCGTACGCTCGATGATCTCGAGGTCGTGTTCCGTGAGTCGCGGTACTCCGCGTGCGAGTGCGGCAAGGTCGATCGGCACCGGTGCCGTCACCAGCACTGCCTTGCCCTTCAGCGTGCCGCGATAGGTCGCGAGATCCTGGCGCGAGACCAGCTCGACGATCACCGCTTCTGCCACCTGCCGACCCTTTGTGCTTGCGGTGTGTGTGATCGGATAGCCGACCATCGGTGTGTAGTCAGGCTCGAGCAGGTGCACCGAGACATAGTCGTTGTCCCATGTGACGCCATACTCCATGTACGGTTCGGCCGCGACATTCACCAGTCCGATGCGAGTCATCTCACCCTGCACCCAGCGCTGGGCGCGTTGCATGTCGCGTGAATTCGTAAGTCGAGCACCGAGTACGTCAGCGATGTAGCTCTCGAACTCCATGACCCGCGATCGGCGCAATCCTTCCTCGCGGATTCTGGCGACCATCATCAGGTCGACCTCGTCGCCTACCGGTTGGAATGCGGCACTGCTCAGGAGGAGGAAAAGCGCGGCCGCGATCGGCTTGATGCCTGTAGGCATGGTCTGGATGGCAGAAGGGTGCGGTAGTGGCTCGCCCGCGCCACCGACGGCAAAGAATGGTGCACGTCACTGCCCATGACCAGTCATCGGCCTCTCCGTGTTCCGACACGCGTCGCGTGCGCGGGTGCTCTTGCCGCAAGGCGTTCCAGCCGGTATCTCCTCCCGGACGACCTCACCTACCGGAGTGATCATGCTGCTCGCCCATCCCGTCCGCGGCGCTGTCTCGCTGCTCGCGATTCTCTCGCTCACCGGCCCAGTGGGCGCCCAGGCAACCGGCGACACGACGCGACGCACCGCGCCCGAATCAGACCTGCCGCTGATTCCGACGCGCGCACTCAGGTTCACCACCGATGAAGGGACATGGATGTCCCTTGATTTGTCGCCCGACGGACGGACCATCGTCTTCGACCTGCTCGGTGACCTGTATACGATTCCGGCAACCGGAGGCGCGGCGACACGGATCACCAGCGGATCGGGTTTCGACGGCCAGCCGCGGTTCGCGCCGGATGGCAAGTCGATCGTGTTCGTCAGCGATCGCTCTGGCAGCGAGAATCTCTGGCTCGTCGATCCGGACGGCAAGCGCGTGCGACCGCTCACCCGTGGCAACGCGCAGGCGTTCGTCTCGCCTGACTTCACGCCGGACGGGCAGTATGTCGTGACGTCGAAGGGAGGCGACCTGTGGCTTTATCACGTTGGCGGCGGCAACGGACTGCGGTTGACCGGTGTCACACCGCCGGTGCCGGGCGGCGGACCTGGCGGTGGTGCGGCGCCGGCGAACTTCATGGGTGCCAATGTGTCGCCCGATGGTCGCTACATCTACGCTGGCGCCCGCACCGGACCGGCCGGCTACAATCAGATGATGGGGACCACGCAGGTCGTCATGTACGACCGACAGACCGGGCGTCTGGCCACGCGCACCCTGAATCTCGGTACGGCCTTCCGGCCCGCCATCTCGCCCGATGGGAAGTACCTCGCGTATGCCTCGCGGCAGATGTCGGTGACGGGGCTCAAGCTGCGTGAACTCTCGAGCGGCGACGAGCGCTGGCTCTCGAATGACATCCAGCGCGACGACATCGAATCGCGCGGCTCACGCGACCTGCTGCCGGGCTACTCGTGGACCGGCGACTCGAAGACCATCATGCTCGCGCATCACGGCAAGATCTGGAGTCTTGATGTGGCGTCTGGCCGACAGACGGCCATCCCGTTCACTGCAGACGTCGACCAGTTGATTGGCGATCTGGTGAAGTTCGAGTACCCCATCAACGACACACTGCTGACCGTGCGCCAGATTCGCGGTGCGCGTCCGTCGCCAGATGGCAAGCGCCTCGCCTTCTCGGCGCTCGACCGACTGTGGGTGATGGATCTGCCGAGTGGTACGCCGCGACGGCTCACTACATCCACCGATGGCGAACATCAGCCGGTGTGGTCGCCGGACGGCAAGTACATCGCGTACGTGTCGTGGACCGAGGAGGGTGGTGACATCTGGCGTCTTCCCTCGGCCGGCGGACGACCGGAGAAGCTCAGCACCCAGTCGGCGTTCTACGACGACATCATGTACTCGTCGACCGGTACACGCATCGTGGCCGCACGTGCGGCCCGCACTCAGCGTGCAATTGTGAACGACGAGATCAATCCGAACCTGGTGATCACCGATCTGGTGTGGATCCCGGCCAGCGGTGGGGCTTCGACCTTCATCACGTCGCTCACCAACGCCGGTCGACCGCACTTTACCACCGACAGCTCGCGCATCTGGATCTACGAAAGCGCCGATGGACTCGTCTCGATGCGTTGGGATGGCACCGATCGCAAAGCGCACCTCAAGGTCACCGGTTTTCAGGCACCGAACGCCGGTCCGAACGCGCAACCCCGTCAGGCCAGCGAACTGCAGGTCTCACCGGACGGCAATCGCGTGCTGGCTCAGGTGGACAACCGATTGTTCGTCGTACCACTGCCGATGACGGGTGGCAGCACGCCGACGATCTCCGTACAGCAGCCCGCTGGCGGGGCGCTGCCGTTCCGACGCCTGTCGCGGATCGGCGGCGATTTCATCGGGTGGAACACCGATTCGAAGATGGTCTTCTACTCCCTCGGTCGGTCGTTCTTTCAGTACGACCTGGTGCGCGCTGACTCGCTGGCCGCCGATTCGACCGCCAAGGCCCCACCGCCGCGCGGCGAAGGGCGCGCGGCGGGCGGCAACGTCGCCGCCAACGCCGCCGCCAACAAGCCCGTGTACGACGCGCTGCGTATCGACGTCACCATCACCGCGCCGAAGGATCGTCCGGTGGGCAGTGTGGTGCTGCGCGGAGCCCGCATCATCACCATGAAGGGTGACCTGGTGATTGCGCGTGGCGATGTCGTCGTGACCAACAACCGAATCACGGGCGTTGGAGAGCAGGGAAGTGTCACTGTTCCTGCCGGGGCGAAAATCATCGATGTCAGCGGCAAGACGATCATGCCGGGACTGATGGATATTCACGCGCACATGTGGCCGCAGTGGGGCGTGCATTCGCCGCAGCCGTACATGTATACCGCCAACCTCGCCTACGGCGTGACGACGACGCGTGATCCGCAGACGTCGACATCGGATGTGATCTCCTACGGCGATGCGGTGGACGTGGGCCAGATCATCGGTCCGCGCATCTACACCACCGGCCCCGGGATCTTCATCCAGGACGACGTGACCAGCGCCGATGATGCGAAAGACGTGATGCGCCGGTATTCGGAGTTCTATCAGACGCAAACGATCAAGCAGTACATGGCTGGCGACCGTCGCCAGCGGCAATGGATCGCGATGGCGGCGCGGGCGCAGCAGATCACACCCACCCTCGAGGGTGGCCTGGATTTCAAGAAGAACATGACCGAAGCGATGGATGGGTACGCGGGCATCGAACACACCCTGCCCATCGCGCCGATGTACAAGGATGCGATTGGCTTGTTTGCGCAGAGTGGCACGACCTGGACGCCAACGCTGCTGGTCCAGTATGGCGGACCATGGGCTGAAAACTGGTGGTATGAGCATTACGACATTTTTGCCGATGCGAAGCTCACGCATTTCACGCCCTTCTCAGAACTCGAGCGCCGCGGGCTGCGTCGCCCGCAGTGGTTCCGTGACAGCGAGTACTCCTACAAACTGTTTGCCGAGCAGGCGAAGAAGGTGGTCGACGCCGGTGGTCGGGTTGGACTCGGCGGACATGGACAGTTGCAGGGGTTGGGCGTGCACTGGGAGCTGTGGAGCATCGCCAGTGGTGGCATGAAGCCGATGGACGCGTTGCGAGTCGGCACGATCTTCGGTGCCGAAGCGATCGGGCTGCAGGCAAATCTTGGCTCGATCGAGGCGGGGAAGCTGGCCGACCTGCTGGTGCTCGACGCCAATCCGTTGGATGACATCCGCAACACGAACACCATTCACTGGGTCATGAAGAACGGGCGGCTCTACGACGGCAGCACGTTGGCCGAGGTCTGGCCGCGGGCGAAGGCGTTGCCGAAGCAGTGGTGGATGGCGAACGATGCGTTGCCAGGCGTTGGCGGGCAGAAGTAATTGCTGCCGTGCGCGCGATGAAGTATTGGTGGCGTCACGGCACGGGCGCTCCCATCGCGCGCGTGAACTGGCGGCGGATCTCGAACCACTGCGCCTCGAGATCCGCCTTGCGCGACAGAGGGCCTGCCAACGGTCGGCCCTCGGCACTGCCCGAGCCGTAGCCGCCGTCGCCGACGAAGGCGTTGTAGAGCGCACCGAAGTGTGCCAGCAGTCGGGCCGGAATGACGGTTGACGATGCCGTTGGTGTCGCGACCAGTGCGCGCTCGATTGCGGCCATGGAGTCGCGTTTTACCGCAGGAAGCGCCCGAATTGCCGTCAGTACCTCGTTGATCGCGCTGATCGTGTCTCGCACGGCGAGGGCGGTACGGTACTGCGCATCGTACTCCGTCTGCGTGATACTCTTTGCAGCAGGGTTGCCGACAATCGTCAGCGGGCGCGTGAGGATCGTGCTGTCGGCCGTGAGGCGGACGCTGTAGCGACCAGGCGGCATTTTCACACCGTTACCGCCAGAACCGCTGGCGCCACCTCGCGGGCCATCAGTGCGGAGGTCCCACTGCACGCGCTGGAAGCCGGCGCTGGTTCGCAATCGACTGGTGCTGCTGGCGCTTGCGGCAGCGCTGTCGCTGTCGAATCCCCGGACGACGGCACCAAGTGAGTCGAGGATGTCGACACGCACCCGACCGGCAGCGCGCGGGAGTGCGACGTGGACCAGCGCGCCGTCGGCCAGGTCGTCCGGCCTGGTCAGGTCCACTTCGCGCAGCGGTTCGCCGACCGTGCCGCGCGCGGCATCGCGTGGCGCATAGAGTCTTACTGTCAGTGCGCGATCCTTCGCGATCTCGCGCAGCGGCGTGAGATCATCGAGGACCCAGAACGACCGGCCCTGTGTGGACAGCACCAGGTCGCCGCGGTGCACTTTCATGTCCGTGACTGGTGAGACAGGGAGGTTGAGCTGCAATGGCTGCCACTGCGCGCCATCGTCGAATGAGACATAGGCGCCGAACTCGGTGCCGGCGTAGAGCAGGCCGCGCACGGCGTCGTCTTCGCGGACTACACGTACGAAGTGACGTGCTGGGATGCCATTCGTACCGTCTGCGATGCGGCGCCAGGTCGTTCCGAAGTCGTCGGTCCGAAAGACATACGGCGTGAAATCGTCCTCGCGGTACCGCTGCACTGACACGAACGCGCGTCCAGGCGCATGCGGCGAGATCGCAATGCGGTTCACGGTGCCGCGCGCCGGCATCGCAGGCGGGGTGATGTTGGTCCAGGTGTCACCATCGTCGCGGGTGATGTGTACACGCCCGTCATCGGTGCCCACCCAGATGGTCCGCGCGTCATGCGGCGACGGCGCGACAGCGAAGATGGTCGTGAAGACCTCGACCCCGGTGTTGTCGGGCGTGATCGGACCGCCGGGCCACTGCTGGTACGTCTTGTCGTTGGTGGTGAGGTCTGGCGAGATGCGGGTCCAGACATCCCCGCCGTCGCGACTGCGGTACAGGAACTGACTGGCGTGATAGAGCGTCCGCGGCTCGAGTGGCGAGACGACGATCGGTGCCACCCACTGCCAGCGATTCGTCATGTCCGATGGTGCCATCGTGGTCGCTTCGGGCCATCCCTTCACCGAGATACGGGTGTCGGTCAGTACGTCATAGCGATTGATGGCACCGCCATAGCAGCCGCCCCAGATGGTCTCCGGGTGGTCGGGATGTACCGCCACCGGTCCGGTCTCGCATCCCGCGCCGTAGCCCCACTCCTGCTGCGGCCGGAGTGAATTGTGCAGGCGACGGTGCAGCACGCTGATCGCCGTGTTGTCCTGCTGCGACCCGTAGATCCGGTACGGATGCTGGTTATCCACCTGCACATCGTACAACTCGGCGGTCGGCTGGTTGTACATCGATGAAAAGGTGCGGCCATCGTTGAGGGTGACGACGGTTCCGCCATCATCGGAGACGGCAAAGATCGAAGG
The DNA here is from genome assembly GCA_038215035.1 of Gemmatimonadales bacterium. Taxonomy (GTDB): domain Bacteria; phylum Gemmatimonadota; class Gemmatimonadetes; order Gemmatimonadales; family Gemmatimonadaceae; genus JACMLX01. The sequence continues at coordinate 84,391 of JBBQRH010000002.1, forward strand.
GTTTTCGGGATTGATCCAGATGTCGTGTACGTCACCGTGCGGTACCGGCACCGGGTCGAAACGCGCGCCTGCATCTTCCGAACGGAGCGCGGCGACGTTCAGCACATACACACGATCGCGGTTCTTCGGGTCGGCGCGCACATGCCCATAGTAGAACGGACGCCCGCGGACGCGCGCTTCGGTGTTCACTTTCGCCCACGTGTTTCCACGATCATCCGAACGGTACAGACCACCGTTCGGTTCAGCCTCGATGAGCACCCACAACCGGTTCGGATCCGCCCGTGATTGCGTGACCTGCACCTTGCCGACCATCCCGGTCGGCAGGCCTCCGGCAACTTTCGCCCATGTGTCGCCTCCATCGCGCGACCGATAGAGTCCTCCCTCCGGTCCACCCGAGATCAGCGTCCACGGCTTCCGTTCGGCCCGCCACATACCGGCCCACAGCTCGCTCGGATCGTCGGGGCTCATGACGATCGACACGCCACCTGTGCTGTCGTTCAGTGCCAGTACATGTCGCCATGTCACGCCGCCATCGCGAGTGCGGAAGATGCCGCGCTCCGGATTCTTCCCGAACGGATGCCCGAGTGCCGCGACGAAGACTTCGTCCGGGTTGACTGGGTTGACCACCAGCTTGCCGATGGCGCCTGCTTCGCGCAGGCCAGCGAAGCGCCAGCGGCGTCCTGCATCGGTCGACTTCCAGACGCCGCTGCCCGTCGACACGTTCCCACGAATCGAGGCGCTGCCGGTGCCGACATAGATGACGTTCGGATCGCTGTCGGCCACATCGATCGCGCCGATATTGCCGTTGTCGAGGAAGGCGTCGGTCAGCGGTGTCCAGTGAGTGCCGGCATCATCGGTCTTCCACACACCCCCGCCGGTAGTACCCATGTAGAACACGTGCGGCTGGCGCGCGATACCGGTGACGGCCGTGGCGCGTCCGCCGCGGAACGGGCCGACCATGCGGTACCGCATCCCGGAGAACAGCAGCGTGTCGACAGGTACCGGCGCGACGACGGCCGGCGTGCGCGCACGAACGCGTTGTGCGTCCTGCGTTGCGGGGAGGAGTGTCGCAATCAGCAGGAACGACTGCACAACGAGGTTGGTGTGCTTCACGGGACGGGCATCCTGGCGCAAGGATTTTGTGCGGTGGCCGTGGGATCGAGACGGCGGGCCATCGGCGTGACACGGCCCGCAGCCCCAAAGGGGACCGCGGTACAGTGCCTGTCCCATCAATACGGCGATTCCACCGCGGCGCAAGGCGGGGCAGCGCTTTACGCGCCGACTGCTCCCGGTGACTTATCTGAGAATTCGACCAACGCCGGTCATGGCTTGACCAGCGGGATTTCGGCGCCCGGTGAACGCGACGGAGCACAGAGACTCACGCTGTAGAACAACCTGACGCCGCCCATCGATGCCGTCTCGCGCTGCGCGTAGGGTTCCGGCGGCCACGGAATCACGTAGTTGGACGCGGTCGCAGCGTCCACGATCGCGCTCAGCTGGAAGGTGCTCTTGGCCGCAGTCGAGCACGCGCTTTCATACGCGGCGGAGCCTGTCGGGCGATCGAGGTTCAGACTGATGCCCGTCGTGGGCCCGCCGTTGAGTGTCGTGGCTGCTGTGGCGGCGGCCGCGTTGTCGATCGAGATGGACGACTCCACCAGCATGCCGGTCGTTCCGCCGTTCAGTCGCAGGTACGACATCTGTGCGATACCCATGCGGTTCGCGATCCCCGATCCGCCTCCTGCCACGAGCTTGTAGCCCTGCGTGACGGCGACGTTGAACCGGAGTGTGCAGCGGGCGCGTCCACGATTGACACCGATCGGAAACTGGCCGGCCACCGCCCATTCCGCAGCGACGTACTTGCCCGACGCATCCGCCGATTGATGGAACGACGTGCCGGTGCAATCTCCGGTACCGTTGGCGGACGTGATGGAGAGCGACTGGGCGAAAGCGATCGATGGCACGAGCGCCAGCGACAGCGCGATCATGACGGTGGGACGCAGCATTGCAGACTCCGGTGAGGGACCAGTATGACGCAGCCTGTTCACCGCCTCAGGTGCGCGCAACCCGGGGTAAGCCAAGGTGAGTCAGGTGGACGCAGCACCCCGCACCGGGAACACAAGCGACACCTCCATCGCGCAGTCGCGACGGTAAGTGCCGGTGTCAGAAAAGCAGACGTTCCCACACTCCCCGCGGCAACAAGTCCGATGGGGCATCGATCAGCGTAAATACTGCTGTGCTCGGCAGACGTACCGAATTCGCTGCCATCAGACCCTGTCACCGTCACCCGTGACGCTCGAGCACGCGGTGCGCGCGCCACGGACGCGAAGGATTCGGCGCGGCACTGATGCAGGCTACAACTGCGTACAGCGTGTTGCGGTGGTGCCGCTCGATCAGCTGCCGACCGTCGTTCTGGCACCGCACTGAGAAGGAGCGCGCCCAAAGTCGAGGGTCTGGCAATGGACGCCTCGCCACACGAGTGGCCATGAGCCAGATTCAGTGACGGCGACGCGCCAGTGGGTATCCTGCCCCCGCAACTACGGTTTGCCCATGTACAGCATGAGCGGTTCTCGGCAGCTCCGAATTGCCACTATCGCGATACTCTGTGGTGCCTGTTCGGCTGCGCCCGCTGGTGATGCATCACCGGACGGCTCCGCAGCCCGCTCACCCGGCGTCGGCGCATCGTCAGCCGCGCCCGGGCCACGTGTCCCCTTGCCCGACGGCGCGGTGATGTTTCAACGAGTCAACATCGTTGATCCCGGCGTCATCGCCGCAACGACCGCCATGACCGTGCTCGTTCCGCAAGGTTGGAGTACGCGTGGTGGGGTTGTTGCCGGGTCCGGTCCGTGCAGCGAGCCGTATGGCGTGGACTGGTCGGCCGTCTCCGCAGACGGCCTGTCGTCCATCGCCATTTTTCCCACGGAAGTCTGGCAGTCGTCCAACACCGGGCGGGAAAGCGGCTGCCGCAGGATCTCATTTTCCAGTGCCAGGGAGTACCTCGAGGCACGGGTGGTTCAGGCGTTTCCCGGTGCGCGAGTGCTGGAGTACCGTGATCGCCCCGACTTCGCCGGATCGGCGCGCGAGATGGTCGAGCGAAGCCAGCGGATAGCGGAGCGAACAGGTTTGCCGATTCTCGGAAGCGCGGACGGGGGCGAAGTCACGTTTGCGTATCGCGTGGGTGCGTCCGAAATGCGTGGAGTTTTAGGTGTCAGCGCGGTGTTCTACATGAGCATTCTGCAGAACCCGAGAGGGGGCACGCCATTGACCTCGCTCAGCGGCTCAACCGTCGGCTCTTTTGCGGCCACGGCACCTGAAGGCAAACTGAATATTGGCCTCATCGAGGTCTCACGGCGATCGATCGTCCCGAACCCGCAGTGGCTCGAGAAGCTGTTCGCGTTGCCGATTCAGCTGGGCGAGGTTGTCGTCAAAGGCACACGCGACCGCACGGTCATCATCGTGGCGGGCGGTGCGGCGGCGACCGAGGCCAACATCGAGAGCTTCCGGAGCGGCAGCGGCGCCAACCGCACCGTGGTAGCGGGCGAGTCGAAGTCAGGTGAAGCCCGCAGTGGCGGGACGCAGCGTGCATCGATGGAGCCGATCCCGGGCGTGGAGACCTTCCTCGATCCGGTCAGCAACACGCCGGTGCACTTTGACCAGACCTACGGCAACGCGTGGCGCGTGACCAATCAGGACGCGTATATCCTGACCAAGGACCCGAACTTCGATCCCGCTGCATATGGACTCGAGGCCGTACGCATGAAGGTGGTCAAGTAGCGCCCATCAGTCAGAGCGTCACCAGCAGCTTGAGTGCGACCAGTCCGGCAATCGCCGGAAGTTGCACCACCAGGATGGCCAGCGTGGCCCATCGCAGGTCGGAGAATTTCGACCGAAGGCTCAAGGCCAGTGCATGCATCTGCGCCGCGACATCGGCACGGATCTCCGATTCGTTGCGCTCCTCCATGGCATCGAGCAGTGCGGACACCTGCACGGCGGCAACGTCTTCGAAGAAGAAAATGGATCGCAGCCCGGAGTCGGTCCTGCTTCCTCGTGCCTTTCTGTCTGCCCGCTTCGCGACGTACGGCGTGACCACCCGGAACACGAACGCCAGCGAGACCAACGATGCGAGCGCGACGATCACCAGCATTGCCGACGCCAGTCGCACAAACACCTCGTGACCCTGGAATCCCGCCAGCAGTTCGTCCCACTTGATCAGGATCGCGCTGACACTGAATGTGTTGAAGGTCAGGACCAGTGGCGCGCGCGAGTGCGTCGTCCCGACATAGGTGTCGAAGCGCTGCAGGATCTTGAGGGCCTCATCGAGACTGACGCCCTTCTCGGGACGGCGGCGGAACCCTCCCGGGCCGCGCGCGGCCTGCCGTGACTCGGCTGACGCCTCTGCGGGTCCTGCCTCGTCCTCCGATGGCTCGCGCATCAGCGCGATCTCCCTGGACGCATCGACGGTGGCGTCAGACCAGGGACGGTTCCGCTGAGGAAGGTGTTCCACAATGCCACCAGCTTTTCGTCGTCGGGGTCGTGTGCGTACTCCGACGTGAGCGTGGCAAATGCGTCATACCACAAACCTACCGCCGCCGCTGATTGGGCGTTCGCCACGGGATCAGCCGGCACCTGCGGCGGAGCCTTGCCGGCTATCACGCGGAGCCACGCTTGATCCGACGACTCGGCGCGCTCGGTGTCGCTGTAACGGACCACGATGACCCATCGATAATCGACGCTGCGGCGGAGGCGCAGCGCAGTCTGGTCGAGTGCAATGTGCTGCAGCCCGGGCTCGGGACGCGGCAAGGGCAGTGTGTCGGCGGACGTCCCCCGTGTCACGATCAGCATCACCCGCTCGACCTGCTCACTTCGTCCGGCAAATCGCCAATAGAGGTCCGGCTGCGCCAGCGACGTCCAGGCGATGTGGTCGTGCGGCGCGAGCAGCGCAACGACCTGACGATCCAGCGCCACTTCCGAATGCCCCCGCACACCAGCACTGACGCGCCGCACCGGGGCGCCGCGTTTCACGTACTTGATCACGCGATCGGTTGGCGGAGGCGCGGGGCGCGTGACTTGCGCCGGCAGTGCGGTCGCGGACAGGCTGACCAGAAGCGCGGTGAGAAATCCTCTCACGTTCCGTTCACGATAGTGCATGTGCTCTCTCCGGTTGAAGCAGCTCCACCGCGTGCATGGCAACGGGATGCACCCGCCCCTTGACGAGAAAATCACCCAACGAAGTCAGCGGTAGTGTGTCGCCGAGCAGCGCTGCAGTTGCGCCGTCGACCAGAATGCGACACGCGCGTGCGCCCGTGTCTTTCGACACACCATCGAAGGCTTCGAGCCGCGCAGCCACATTCACCACATCACCGACCACAGTGAACTTCAGTCGATCATCGCTGCCGATATTGCCGGCCACCACCAACCCGGACGCGATGCCGATGCTCATCGATGTCGGCGGGAGCCCGCGTGTCGCCCAGATGGCGTTCAACCGGACGAGCTCGGCCTCCATCTCCAGCGCCGCCCGCACTGCCTGCAACGCGTGACGAGGCGCGCCGTCAGTTCCGGACTTTGCCAGAAGCACACCAAAGTCGGCCTTGATTCCATCGCCTGCAAAGTCGTCGATCAATCCATCGTGTGCCATCACCGCACGGCTCATGGCACCAGTGAACTCCCCGATCCATTCCAGCAGCAGCGAGGGATCCATCTGTTCCGCGCGCCCGCTGAACCCTCGCAGGTCCGCGAACAGAATGCTGGCCCGCAGCCGCTGAGGCTTGAGCCGGCTCCCATCGCGCAGCTCCTCGCGTCGCTCCCAGACCTCGCGCGCGAGCTCTGGCGACAGGTGTCGCGCGAACAGCCGGCCGATGGTCGCGCGCATCCGTCGTTCGTGAGCGCCAAGCACGGCGCCGGCGAGCGCGGCACTGAGCACGAATGCACTGCCACTCCCCGCCACGGGAATCCACACTCCGCGCCGCATCCCCGCCACAGCCGCCGCGCCCGCAGCTGCCAGCACCGCCAGAAAGATCACCACCGACACACCCAGCGAACGCTGGCGCCACGCCAGCAGCGCACCCGACGCGCCCGCGGCCATCAGCAGCAGCCAGGTGATCGCTGACGGAAGCTGCGTCAGTGGTGCCACCTGCGCGGTAGCCAGGGAAACCACCTCCTCGGCGCCGAGCGCGTGCATCATCACCCCGGGTGTTCCCTCCGGTCGCAGATTTCCCACCGTCACCGGCAGTCGAACGAAATCCGGCAGGCTCGGAGCGTCTGCGCCAAGAAAAACCATTCGTCCGCGCAGCATCGCATCCGTCGCGCGACCGGCGAGCAGATCATCCACCGACATCGATGGGATGTCGTTCGGTACCCGATACCACGGCATCAGGTACTGGAAGCCAGCGTCATCTGCCCCTCGGTACCCGCCGTCGTTCGACGCGAACGGCTCGAAAACCCAGCCGCCCGCCTTGGGCAGCCCTGCATCCGTCGCTTCGATGGCGCCAGCGCCCCCCGCCAGATAGTGTCGCGCCGAAACCCAGGCCAGCGACTCGTGGGTTCCCGCCGAGTCGTCGGTCAGCCAGAGCATGCGACGCACGGTATCATCGTCGTCGGGGAGCACGTCGGTAAATCCGATGTCGGTCGTTGGAGAAAGGCCGACGGGCGGTGCGACATCACGGTGCGACGCATCGCCCAGTTTGTACGCGGGAATCACGACGCCGGCGCGCACGGCGTCGGCCAACGCACCAGTCGCCGGAATGCGGTCGCGGAACAGGTCCAGGGCGACGCTTCGCGCGCCGTGTGCGATCAGCGTATCGACGATGGCGTCGAGTACCGCGGGCGCCAGCGGAAACCCGTGGGTACGCAGCGACGCCTCGGTCACGAACACCACCGCAACGTGCATGGCTGGCGCACGCGGCACGCGGGCGAACTGCGCCAGCGCATCATGCGCGCGAAGTTCGGCGGGCGCGATCCACCCAATCGTGGTGGCGCCGGCAAGCAGGGCTACCGTCGTGACAGCACAGATCGACGCCAGTCGCGTCCGCGTGCGGGAGAGTGACTGAGTCGGGGAGAGTGTGCGCGTCATCGAGCGGGGGGATGCGGCACGAAGACGACGCGCCTGCTGGTTGCGGTCCAACCGGTGATGGCGGGATCACGCTCGAGCGCGCGACTCTGGACCGCGGTGCAGGGCGGGACCCGCGTTACCAGCTGCGAGAACGAGTACGGATAGGCGCCCAGATAGGCGGTGATCGTCTCGCTGCCGAAGGGCGCCGTTGCTCTCCCGAAGCGGATGCGTGCCCACCCGCCGTTCTCTTTCAGGTTGACACTGTCAGACGCCGCCGACATGCGCAGCCCGGATTCAGGAAGCAACGACGTGAGCGGAATACCGCGCTGCCCGACGATGGCGAGGCTCAGGAAGACCGGTGCGTTGGTGAACGAGATCGCACGCACCAGCAAGTCGTATGATACGCCTTCCACCAGCGTGTCGACGGCAGTGATGCCGCGTGGCGGTGGCTCGCCTGCCCGCACGGCGCGCACATCGAGACTCAGGTTGTAGTTGCGCACTGGATTCACAACCGAGCGGAGGCCACTGATCACCCATGCGCGGCGCAGTGCGGTGCAGATTCCGTTGGCGCTCGGCGCATAGTTGACGGTGCGCCCATCGGCCGACACGATCACGTCGGCACTGTCGCTGACCCACGGTGCGTACGCGGCACCACGAGGATAGCGCCAGCTCTGGAGTGCGCTCAAGCGAGTCCCGGCGACCCGAACGGTCACCCCGTTTCCTGCCGGCACCAACGTCGCATCGGCTGTCAGTGAATCAGTCGTGACCCTGACAAACGGAATCAACTCTGCAATCGAGCGTACCCTGGCCAGTGGTGGCGACACCCAGACGCGAAGGAAGTCGGCGGACCGTACGTTGGGTGGCATCGTCGAGATGGCGGCCGACCCACGCGCGCCGGCCGCAGCGCTGTCGTCAGGGATGACGCGCGACGTCTCTTCGCCCACTGAATCGACGACGAATTGCCCCATGGCCCGTCGTGGCCCGCCGTCATCGGAGACGACGTCGAAGGTCGTACCGCGCCGTACGCCGTGGACGGCGCCCATGGCAAGGATCCAGGCGCCGTCGTTCTGGCGTACCACCGGCGCGGACAGCGGCGGCAGCGAGTCGCGTGCGACACTGAACAGTCGGGCGGTTCGTGCTGCAGATGTGCCCTCGAGCTGCGGTGTCTGACGCGACCAGCGGCGTACTTCGTCACGCACCAGTCCCATGAACGCGTCGTATCGGATGGTCGAGCCCGTCGCCTGGTCGAGTAACCGTGTCAGCTGGTACGTGAAGACACCTGCGGTACGGTTGTCGAGTTCAGGAAACTCGAGCTCGACGGCTACTTCTCCCGCGCTGGCGGCGGTCATGACGGTGAACGGCACTTCGCTGAACTCGCGGTGTGCCGCACCGATCACGTCGGACATCTCGGCTGACGACACCGGAGTCTCCGGGCGTTTCCTCCTGGCGCCCGCCAACGCCGGACTGCCGCGTGGCAGTCCTTCGCCGGTGGCACGGGTGATGGTCCCGGAGAAGCAGGCGTCGACGATGAGGGTGATGTTTCGCGTGGGTATCGCATCGAGCCACACGCCGATCGAATCATCGGTGATGACCTGCCGCGCGTCACGCACGTTGCTCACGTCCCACGGCACAAGCGCCTCATCGGCGCCGTCCTCCTCGTCGCCGCTGTCGTCCGGCACCTGTGTACCATGACCAGAGTAGTAAATGATCAGCACGTCATCGGGTCCACGCACCTGCCGGGCGAGTGCACGGAACGCAGCACGCAGCGCGATGAGCGATGCCTGCGAGTCAATCAGCGTCGTCGTCAGTGAGTCAGCGAAGCCGAATCGCATCAGGCTGTGCTTCATGCGCGCGACATCCGTGTGTGGGCCTCGCAAGTCCGTCTGCCCGGGTTTTCCGTCGGCACCGAAGTGCTGGTAGTCGGCAATGCCGATCAGCAGCGCAATCCGCTGGCCTTCGGCTGCCGGACTTGCGACTGGCGTGGGTGGCCCAGTGACTGGTGAACGCGTCGAACCGATCATGAATGCCATCGCCAGCGCGGGACCCACCGTGGTCGCGCGGCACCAGTGCGTCATGCCGCCGCGCCCTGCGGCGGACTACCGGGCGCGGCGCGCATTGCGTTCAGCAGCAGCCGCACTACTGCGGCGCTGTGCAGACTGAGATTGGCCACCAGCCGTTCGCGGTCCTCGGTGGACGTAACCTTCGCGACGAACGCCGTCATGTTCACGTCGACGAGCCGTTGGGACAGCGCCCGCGCGGCGTCGGTGTCGGCGGCCCGCCTGTCGGCGGCGTACGCCAGCGCGCGAGCGAGATACACGGTCGGCGCGGCGAACGTCGTATCCCGCGGCAGCGCGCGCAGGATGGCGTCTTTGGCACGCGCCGGTTCGTCGAGATCCACCAGCGCCAACGCGGACAGCAGCGACAGGTCCCGCCGTTCCTGCTCGTCGCGTGCCGACGGAGTGATGGCCTCGATCGTGGTGAGCGCGGCACGGGCGCTACCGAGCCGGTAGAGCGCCCGCGCGCGACCGAGCGCTGCGTCCAGCAGCGTAGCATCCAGCCGCAGGGCGCCGGCATACGCTTGCTCCGCACCGACGATGTCGTCCAGTCGCTCCCGCGACGCGCCGCGCAGTTGCAACGCGCGTGCCGACGAGCCGAGTGACACACCTGACAAACCCAGCGACGCGGTGGCACGGAGCAGTGTGATCGCGGAGTCGATCTGGCCGGCGTCGAGCTCGCTCATCGCAAGGGTCTGAATCGCCGGCACGAACGCGGAGTCGATGGCAATCAGTTGTTGCAACACGGTGCGCTCTTCGCCGCGCAGTGCCGCGCTGCCGATGCTGTCGTGCGCCGCACGCCGGGCGAGGTGCTTGGCGAGCGCGAATCGCGCATCGGCCGAGCTGTCGTTGGCCGCCACACCGCGTCGATACCAGCCGGTCGCCTCCGGCCAGCGTCCGCGTGCCTCGTACACCTCGGCCAGCGATTGGTGGACACCGCCGAACAAGGAGTCGAGGCGCAACGTGCGCGTGTAGTGGTCGATCGCCAGCCGGAAGGCGCGGTCACGGACAGCCGGCGTGGCGCTCGTGTCGCGCTCCCAGTCCTGATACAGCCACCCGGTGTAGTACGTGACTTCGGGTGAAGAGGGCACGTGGCGCCCCGCGTCGCGGAGTGCGGACAGCGCGCGCGCGTAATTGGGACGTGCCCCCGTGCGATAGAGCAGCGCCAGGCCATTGTATGCCGCGACGTAACGCGCGTCGCGGGCAATCGCGAGACGATAGAAGCGCTCGGCGCCGGCGGCGTCACCCATGCCGCGGCGGGCCTCACCGCGGTAGCTCAGTGGCTCGGCGCGATCGGGAGAGGCCGCGGCGGCGCGCGCGAAGGTGCTGTCGGCGCTGCTTTGATCGAGCTCGTCGAGTTGCAAGCGGCCCAACTCGAGCAGCGTCCAGGTGGAGTCGGCGCGCATTGAATCCCGCCGCAGGGCGACGAAGGCGCTGTCGAGATACGCATGCGCGAGGGCGCGTCGTCCGGTCTTTCGATAGAGTGCGGCGAGGTTGCCGCGCGCGGTGTGTCCGCCAGGCTGACGCGCAATGGCACGCAGATACCAGCGCTGCGCCGTGGCGTAGCGCCCCAGCGAGGTGTACACACTCCCGAGATTGTTGTACGCCATGGCCCCGAGCGTATCGAGCGCGATGGCAGCCTGAAACGTCGACACGGCACGTGGGTAGTCACGGCGCTCCAGATGCACGACGCCGAGATTATTGATCGGATACTGCCAGCGCGGTGCCTTGGCTGCCGCCGCGGCGTAGAGGCGCTCGGCCTCACGCAGATCACCGAACTCGCTGCGCAGCAAGCCGAGCGCGTTCCACGCGTAGGCCGCCCGAGGCTCGATCGCAATGGTGTTTCGCAGGAGTCGTTCGGCCTCGGGAAACCGCACACGTTGGTTGGCGCGGTAGATGGCATAGCCGAGCAGGAAATCGCGCTGGGCGATCAGCCCGCGCCGTCCTGGGTCGGTGGTTGGCAGGAGCGCGATCGCGCGTGCGAGCTGTTCACCCGCGTTGCGGTACGCACCCGCTCTCGGCTGGTCGTTGCCACCGTCCAGATAGCGATGAATCAACTCGTCCGCGTCCTGCTGCATCGCGGCGACGATCTCCTCGCGCAGGCTGGGCAGTATGCGGCGCGCGTTCGGGCGCGCGGACAGCAATCGATACGCCGCCAGCGCATTGTCGGGGACCGACGGTGCGAGGCGTCCGGCAACGATCGCCTCGCGGAGGTTGCGCAGCAGGCGGCGGCTGGTGGCATCGAGCGACGTCAGCGTCGCGGGGCCGGCGTCGCGAGTGCCTGAGGCACTGGCGACGACGCCGCCTGTCGCCGCTGGAGCACGACCCGCCCCTTCGCGCAGTGCGGCGACCGTTGCCCGCGTCAGCGTCATCAGGGTGTCGCGAAGCGACCCAGCGTGCTGCGGCGACTGCTTGCCGCTGGTGGCCGTACGGACCTGACGTTGCACGAAGTCCTGCAGGGTTCGCAACGTCACCACGCCGCTGGCGGTGTCCGCGGCAAAACCGCGCCACCCCTCCAGCAGGAAGTAGGTGTAGACACCGTGCCCATGTCCCAATCGGACATCACCCCACTGCTCACCTTCAATCGACAGTTCGTCGCCGTCACTCGAGAGGAGCTGCGTCACGCCGTTGAAACGTCGCTGCAATGCGGTGGCTGCGCCGCGCGTATAGCCTTCGCTCACCGCCATGCCGCCGGAGCGACAGGCATCGGTGACGAGGATGATCCGCACATTCTTCTGCACGAACTTTTCAAGCCAGCCCTGGAGCTGCGAGAACTCGATGCCACCGATGTCGAGTTCACTCTGCCGCGCTGCATCGCTGGCCAGCAGGAAGGCGCGTCGCGGCGCCTCGCCGTCTTCCTCGGTGCCGTGCCCCGCGAAGTAGACGATGGCGACGTCACCGGGCTGTGATTCGCGCAGCAGCGCGCGCAATTCGCGAAGGATGCGTGGCACCGTTGCGGAATCATTGACGAGCAGCCGGACCTTCTCCGGCTGAAACTTCGGGCCGTCGGGCGTGGTGAGGAAGCTGGCAAAGGCTTGCGCGTCTGCGTCGGCGAATCGCAGCTGTTTCGATGCTTCGAGGCGAGGATACCGCGAAATACCGATCACCAGCGCGCGACGTTGTGCGGTCGTGGCGCACGGCGCCATGCCGGCGTCGCCGCACCCCAGCACCTGCGCACCGGCCGGCGTCGGGCCCAACGCGGCCATGACCGTCAGCAGCACCGCAGCGGCCCGATGGCGCATCAGAAGTCGACCGACAGTCCCGCCGGACCACTCAGCATCACGATGCGCCCCCTGAATGCCCGGTACGCGGCGAGGTCGGTGCCGACGATCGGCGTGACTGTCGGCGTGCCGTCGGGAGCGTAGGCGATCGTGGTGCCGCCGAACTTCGTATGGGTCAGCGTGGTCGGGCGGCCGCGGCCATCGCGCTGGATCGTGAGCACGCCATCCGCCGCCGTCGCACGCAGCAGATGCCCGGTCGTGTCGTACGCCAGCACCATCTCGTCGGTGCCGGCGGAGGCGGTGACGCCCGACACTCGCCCGGCCGAGTCATACGAGTACCGCGTTTCGATTCGCGCACCGCCTGCTCGCGACACGTTCGAGAAGTAGGCGATGCGGTCCTTGTCGTCGTAGCCGAGCGAGTCCGCACCGGACGACGTGATCCGGGTCTCGACACGACAGCGTCCATCGAGTGTGCGTATCGTGGTGTCGCTGCCGCGCACCAGGCGCAGCGGCAACCCGCATTCCTCGTCGTAGACGGTGGATTCGAGGCGGCCGTCGACGGTCTCGACAATGCGATACATCCAGCGCTCTCCGTTGGACTTGCGTCGCTCCTCGTAGACGTGCTGGCGACGTGAGATCGTATCACGCACGGGCGTTCCGGTGCGGGCGCGTCCAAGCACCGCGATATCGACGACGTACTCGAGCGAATCCGCCCGCGTCCATCGGTAGGTGTACGCGGCAGTGATGCCCGCCTCGTCGGTCACGCGTCGGACGCGGGCGTTCATCGAGAACGGGTAGTACGCGATCTGTACATCCTTCCCATTCGCGTTGCCGATACGGGTGAGATAGTGCCAGCGGTCGTACGCGTGGGTAATCACGATGCCATCGGTATCGCGCGTCCACACCAGATCACCGCGGGTGTCGTAACGATAGGCGGCGTAGCGGCCGCTGTCACCGTCGACGCGGAGCACTCGCCCGCTGGTATCGGTCGAAACGCGAAGGGTGCGCCCCAAATCATCGCGGACCAGTTTTAGGCGGCCCCGTGCCGTGCGGGTCAGGTCGATGCGGTGCCCGGTCGCCTCGGTCAGACCGGTCAGGCGCCCCGCGTCGTCATAGAGCTGGCGCGACCCGTCGGCGATCGCTCGCTCGTAGCCAGTTGACGTTCGCGTCAGGTCATCCACGCCGTACGCTGTGAGTGCGCGCAACCGCGTGCCGATGGGAACGGCCGGCGGCACCAGTTCGCCGCGCTTCACGAATCTCCGCCACTCGCTGGAGCGGATCGACGCACTTTCCCGCAACATCGTCTGGTATGCGATCACGCTGTCCGCGGTGACGCTCCCGCTCTTGCGCGCAGCGGCGGTGATCTGTTCGACCATGGCGTCCACGCCGCGGGCGGATGCTGCTGGTGAACGAAATGCGGTCGTTGCCCCCCCGCCAAACTCGTGCGCCACCACCGAGCCATCCCCCTCGACCGAGAGAAATGTCTCGTAGTCGCTCGCCCAGCCGCAGCCGAACATGCCGCAGAAGGGGCTCAGCGACTGATATGCGCGAAAGATGCGCGGCTCGGCGCCTCCACGAAGCTTGAGATCGAGGAAGCTGACGTAAAGGTTGCCGTTGCGGGGATCGCCGTACTGCAGTGCGCGAATCGTCGTATCCTGTTGCGCACTGAGCAACGTTGAGCAGAGCGGGGCGGTGCCCCACAGGAGCATAATCGCAACACCGCCGCGAACCACGCCGGCGGTCATCCGGAACCGGCGCCGGCTATCGCGCCGCAAAGCCCGGCCACCCGAAGAACGACAGCGACCAGTACGTGAGCGGCCTTGCAAAACTCTCGCGGGTGGCGAGGAACTGCGGCGAGGGGACGATCTGCCCGGGACGCAGCCCGCTCAGTTCCACACGCTTGACCCACATCACACCGCTCCCGAGCTTGACGCGTCCCAGCGATACGCCACCACCAACGCCGAAACCTTTGACGTCGGGCTGCGCGCTGACTGTGATTTCGGGGAGCCACAGGGCGATGTGGCGTGTCTCACGAAAATCGAGCCACTTCCAGGTCGCGCCGACCGTGACACCGTATGCGAAGCGGGCGTCTCGTATCGATGCGGTATAGATCTCGGCGCCACCCGGGGCCGCGCGGGCACTGTACACGTTGAACTGCGCCTTCGGCAGATTGATCAACGACAGGCCGATCGACGGCCGAATGAATGGCTTCTTGACCACGGTGATGGTGATGACTTGCGCCGGACGGGACGCCACACGGTTGATCTCCGGTTCGGCGCGCGGCGCGATCGAGACCGTGATCGTCCGTCCGGAAAGGCGCGAGATCGGGAGCACCCCTCCATCCATCTGCGAACAGGCGTTAGCGGTCAGCGCCGCGATCTGCTCCACGTGATAGGCGGCGGCGACGAGCGGCTCGAAATCGCCAAGTGCCGACACGACGCGGCCTCTGACGGCCACCACCGTATCACGCACCGGCGTCCACAATTCGCCAACGTCACCGGGGAGCGCGCCAAGCCCGGCATCCAGCGCCTGTCGCGCTTGCTGGAGTGCGTAGAGCGCTCCAATCAGCCCCTGCACGCGCGGCAACTCAGGTGATCCGGACGTGGTACACCCTGTCGCTGGAATGCCGCTGGTTGATCGCAGTTGGGCGGCCGCGGCATCGGTGGGGGCACCACGCCGCATCTGCTCCAGCGTGCTCAGCGTCAGCGTCAAGGTTTCCTGCAGCCCGCGCGCCCCCGAGATGCGGGTTTCGACATCCAGCAGCGCGCGTTCGGCGCTTCGCGCGCGCTCCCAGACGCGGTTCAGTTCCGCGCTGGGGGCCGCGTTCAGTTCCGCGTCGCTGAATGGCCGTCCGGGCGCAGGCTTGGCCCCGCCCAATGCGCGCGGCGATCCGGAAATCGCTAGACCGATCTCCGGCAGGTACGGCCCGAGCTTGGCGAGGAACGCACTCACCGGGGCGATGGCTGGACTCGCGATTGCCGTCGCACCAGTGCGGATCTCGTAAAGCCCCGTGTTGGTATTCACAACACGAAACTGCAGGTTCATCGGGCGCGGGAGTTGGAGGTTCCGTCCCTGTCCATAGGTCGTCGTGTCGGTCGGCCTGCCAGACCGATTCTCGATCAGGCGCACGATCCCGGTGCCGTGATCGAGCTCCAATATGGCGGTTGCAATGTCCTGCGCGCGGAGTGACGACACGAAGGGACTCAGCACGGCGGCGCTGATGCATAGTCTGGCAAGTGTGCCCATCCCGGCCCCTTTGTATAGTTCGGTCAGGTCACGGCAGGCCACGGCGTGATCCGTGGTGTATGCCTCCTGCCAGCTTACACGCGTGAAAACCAGCGAAAGGGGCTCATGGCGATCAGACGCTTTCTCACAGGGTGCAGACGCGGTGTTGCCGTGGGCGCTGTCCTGCTGCTGGCCGGCACGGCATCAGCAGCGGCGCAGCCACCGCGGGTCGCGGCGAAGTCTGCCCCCGAGCGAGCGGCCCGTCGTCCGGCACCGAAGCCGACGTTGGGCGTGGATCGCGCCGCGCTGCGGAGGCAGGGCCAGGCGGATCTGGACGACTGGATCCGCAGTAGTGGACGATTCGAGGATTCGATCTGGGCTCCACGGATCGAAACCATCGTTCGGCGACTCACTTCGGCCACCGGCGTTCCCGATCTCGAGCCGACCTGGGTGCTGCTGAATGACGCATCGATCAACGCCGCCTCGTTGCCAGGCGGTTTTGTCGTCGTGAATCGCGGCATGCTGGCGTTTGTGGACTCGGTGGCAGCCCGGTCGTCACCGCCGGCCGCCCGGGCTGCGTACGCCACGTCCATGATGGCATCGGTCATCGCGCATGAACTCGCGCACGTGACACTTGGCCATGTCGATACACCGATTGGTGGACCGGCGCGGGCTGCTGCCGGTCCGGGCTCACCACGGGCGCGACCGAGTGGATACGCGATGACGGGCGTGTCCGATGGTGAACTCGCGCGGGCACGGCAATCCCGCGACGACGAGACCGCCGCCGATCGCTCGGGTGCGCTCTTCCTGCTACGCGCCGGCTACGACATCGAGGGGGCGCTGGTGGTGATGCGGGCGATGGATGCCGCGGAACGGACTGGGCGGGCGCGTGCGGCGGGGCTCAACGCCTTCACCTGGCTCCGTGGTCATCCCAGACCGGCTGCCAGGCTGGTTGCGCTCGAGTCGTATCGCGCCACGATTCGCGCGCATCAGGTTGCGCTCGACGATGCATTGACGCTGCTCGCGTCGGACGCCGAGCCCACGACGGCGATCGAACTGCTGAACGGCGTGCTCGCGGACTTCCCCGATCTTGCCGCCGCGCGGCATGCAAGGGCCGCGGCGCTTCAGCAGCAATACGTTGCCCTCGTCCCCGTGAGCACGCTCAAGCTGCAGCCTTCCACGCCCGTCTTCAGCTCCGAATTCCTGCTCAGCGTGCGTGGCGAAACGAGCAACGCTACGGCGCTGATGAACGCTGCACGTGCGGATTACGAACGCGCGATGGCCGTCGACGTACACCCATACACGCTCTCGGCGCTCGCGGTACTCGACGCGTGGGCCGGCAACATGGCACTCGCGACTGAGCGGGCACAACATGCCAGCCGCGAGGCCAGGGGCGACGTCGATGTACTCAACAACCTCGGTGTCGTGCAGTACCTCGCCGGCGACCGGACAGCGGCCCGCGCCACTCTCGAACAGGCGCTGCGCCTGGGCGGTGATTCCGTGCCGCCGCGCGTGGTCTTCAACTACGCCCGCACGCTCATCGAACTGAAAGATCCGGAAGGCAGCCGCGTCATGCGTGACTACCTCCTCAGGGACGGGATCTCGGCTTGGGCTTCCGTCGGGCGCACGCTGGCGGGGCCGGCGCTGGCGTCTGATTCGACCTCCAGCAATGCAAGCACGGCGCGGGATACCGTCGTTCCGCCGGTTTACGGCGTGCGTCTGGGCGCGCTGCCGGCCGACGTCGTCGCTCGGCTCGGGAATGCCCCGGAACCCGAGGTCCAACGTGATCGGACACTCTGGTACTATCCCGCCCGTGGACTGACGGTCGTGTTTTCGCCGCGTGATGGAGTGACGGGGATCGTGCTGGCGGGTCGGGAAGCCGATTCGTCCGCACTCTCCGGCGTCTACGTCGGCCAGCCGATGGCCACGCTCCGTGCGAACCTGGGCCTACCAGGCGATGTCCAGCGCGATCGTTTCTTCTTCCTGCGGGGGTCGTGGATGTTCGTCATCGATCGTGAGTTCGGACTCGTCTCCCGGATTGCGGTGCAGCAGAGATGAGCGCGGAAGCGTACCGACGCGAGCGCCTCGCGCTGGTGGTCGTCGTCACTGCGTGCGCAGCGTTGCTCGCAACCCCATCGCGCGGTGCAGCGCAGTCGGCAGTGGCTGCATCGTCGGCTCAGGACGTCGACCTCGTCGAGGTTGCGGTGCGGCTCTCCGAGTTCGGCTACAAGTCCGTCGGCCCCGAAGCATTACTGGTCGCGGCGCAGATTGCGATGGACTCCCGGGCTCGGCGCCTGAGTGCGACACCCAATTCGGGTGTCCGTGGCACCACCACCGGTGACTCCATGCCGGCGTTCGATGTCGAGGCGCTGCTGGCGCGTGCCGAAGGCATGGCGCCCACCGACACGACGATTCGCACGCTCGTCGAGCGTCTGCGCACCCGCCTGCGTGGGACGCCACGCGGCTTGCTGCAGGGACCGCGACTCGCGACCTACTCGATCGATGGTGGTGGCAGTCACGAATTCCGGCTGGCCTTTGCTCCTGACCAGCCAGCGGTGGTGCGCGTTCGTGCCGCGACGGTCACCAGCTTCACCTGCGCCGTGATCGATGCGCGCGGCCGGATTCTGCGTGAGGACAAATCCACCAGCTACTGCGTGCTCAATTTCCGGCCCGACGCGCCTGGTCAGGTGCGGATCCGCATCACGAGTGCCGCCGTCGTGCCGAGCGGCTATCTGCTGATCACGAATTGATGCCACGACCCGTACGCCCAGCAATCAGCGACGTGCTCGACGGCGGATTCCGTCTGCATCACTCGTGGCCGCGGAGCGCCGCGCGGACTACGTCGCCGACGAAGGAGAGCTGATGCAGCTGTCCATCGACGTCTCGTACGACGACATTGGCCGGTGCGTCCAGCGGAATCCACGCGACCGGTACGCCGAGCACCACCGCTTCGTCGACCACCTGACCTGTGCCGCCGCGTCCGCGCGCTTCCTCGCCGTCCCAGATGGCGATCAACAGCAGGCAGGTATCCGTGATGTACCGGCCTGCCCGTTCATAGGCCGCAGTGCGCGACGCGTCAGCGAGTCCGCCTTCGGCTGCCTGCGGCGGCACGACGAACACGGCCGAAGCACTGGCCAACAGCGCGTGGAATTGCGCTCGTGATTCTTTCGTTTCGAAGTCCTGCTCAAAGTCCGATGCCGCCAACGGAAGCGGGCAGACCAGATCGTAGCCAAGGCGCAACGCAGACTCGGCGACCAGTCGATCGCTCCCCTCGGCCAGTGACGTCAGCAGCTGCAGTGTGTATGGCGAGTCGTGACAAGCGGCGTGGACAGCGTCGCGTGTTGTCCGCAGCAACGCGTCGGTACTCCGCTGCAGTGCACCCTGATCGGCGTTTGCAAGGCGTTCGGCTCGGTGACCAGTTACTCCCACCTGAAATGTCACGGCCAATTGAAAGCTCCAGATATTCGTCGCTCGACGGGCGCAGCGTCGGAACGTGCGTAGCGGATGAAGGCGCCGGTACGCGAGTTCGTCAGACGCCGGTGCATCGTCCTGAATCATCGCCAGAGCAGTACCCATGACGCTACCCACCTTCCGCATTTTCGTCTCGTCTCCCGGTGACGTGAGCGAAGAACGCGTGCTCGCGGAGCGTACGATCCGGCGACTGGCTGAGGAGTACGCCACCGTCGCGCAGATCGAGGGCATCTTCTGGGAGCACGAACCACTGGCCGCGACCAGTACCTTTCAGGCACAACTGGTGCGCCCATCAGAAGCCGACGTTGCCGTCTGTATTCTCTGGGCACGGCTCGGCACCCGCCTCCCGAAGGATTTTCGTCGCGCCGACGGTACCGCCTACGAGTCCGGCACGTCGTACGAGTTCGAAGATGCCGCCGATGGATTTCGCGCCAACGGGACGCCGGCGTTGCTCGTCTATCGCAAGTCCACCGACCCGACGGTCAGCTTGAAGGACGAGGCCGTCGTCGTCGAGATGCTGCGCCAGCGCCGGGCGTTGCATGAATACCTGCAACGGTGGTTTCACAACCAGGAGGACGGGTCGCTGGCGGCCGCATTTCATCCATTCGATGTGCCCGCGCGATTCGAGGAGCTGCTCGATCAGCACCTGCGAAAACTCATCGAGCGGCGATGGCCGGCACAGGCACCCGCTGGTGTTCGCGGTTTGTGGAGGCGCGAAACGCCGTTCCGAGGACTGTCCCGATTCGATCTGGAGCACGCACCGATCTTCTTCGGTCGCAGTCGCGCCACCGCCGATGTGCTGGCGGGGCTTCGAGCGCGTGCCGTGCATCCCGGCAGCGCGTTCGTCCTCATTCTCGGGATGAGCGGCAGCGGCAAGTCCTCGCTGGCTCGTGCGGGAGTGATCCCGCTTCTCACGCAGAGCGGCGTCGTGCCCGGCGTCGCGACTTGGGTGAGTGTCTTCATGCAGCCGACGCAGGCGGGCGCGATGGGTACACCACTTCGCGCGCTGGCCAAGGCCTGGCTCGAGCGCACTGGCGCCGCCGTCGGCAACAGTCCGGCTGCGGCCACGGTGGCGTCGGATTCCGCTGTTGCATCGCTTGCCGACGCGCTTGCGCGTGACCCCGCGGGTGCGAGTGAGACACTCTGGAACGCGTCCCCGCCGGAAGGCGATGATGTACAGATCGCGTTGGTGGTCGATCAGCTGGAGGAAGTCTTCACGATGGCAGCGGTCACCGCCGATGATCGATTCGCCTTCGCCTCGGTGCTGTCTGCGCTGTGCTCGAGCGGTCGCTTCTGGTGTCTTGCGACCATGCGCAGTGACTTCTATGCGCGCTGCGAGGAATTGCCGCCGCTGGTGGCGCTGATGGAAGGGCAGGGGCAGTACCACCTGCTGTTGCCGACCGCGGCCGAGCTGGCGCAGATCATTCGCTTCCCCGTGCGCATGGCTGGCCTCCGACTGGAGGAAGATCTCGCCACCGGCGAACGTCTCGAGGACCTGCTGCTGGGCAGCACCGTCGGCAATCCCGGCTCGCTGCCGCTGCTCGAGTTCACGCTCGAGGAACTGTACAAGCTGCGGCGCGACGACGGTGTGTTGTCATTGCAGGCGTACCGTTCGCTGGGCGGTGTGGAAGGTGCGCTGTCGACGCGCGCCGAGGAAGTCTTCATGTCACTCGACGAAGCCACGCGCGCCACGCTGCCCAGCGTGCTACGGCGCCTTGTGTTCGTCGATCCGGCGCAGGGGAATGCGGCACTGCGGCGCTCCGCGACGAGAGAGAGTTTCGCGCGCGACGAGTCGCAGCGGTTGGTGTCGGCGTTCGTCTCCGCCCGATTGTTTGTCGCCGACAGCGGTGACGGCGGCGTGCCGATGGTGAGCGTCGCGCACGAGGCGCTGATCCGTCACTGGCCGCGCGTGCAGCAATGGCTGAAGGACGATCGCGAGTACCTGGCTACACGCGCGCGGGTCGAGACCGCCGCCAGTCTCTGGCGCGAGGACGGCGAGAGCCCGCTCTTGCTCATGAACGCGGGCAAGGCGCTCCGTGACGCAGTCACCATCGTACATCAGCGGCGCGAGGAGCTCGATGGCAGCCTGGTGCGATTCGTCGAATCCTCGTGGCGGGTCGCGCGACGGAACCGACTCGTGCGAAACGCGCTTCGCGGCGCCGTCGGTGCGGGCACGCTGATCTTTCTTGCGTCGAGCTACCTGCAGTGGCAGTCCAACCAGACCAGCCGCAACGAAGCGCGCGTGCAACGAGAGCAGCTGCTCAAACAATCCGAACTGTTCCTGCCTAGCGCGCTGGAACTCGAGTTTCCGGGTGACACGTTGCGGCCTGACCAGACGCGCATGCTCGCGCTGCTGCTGACCGAGCTCCATGCCACCGATTTTCGTGGCACGGTGTTTCTGCAGGGACATCTCGGTCGTTTTCAGGTGGTGCGTGATCTGGGCACGCAGGTGGTACGCCTCCGCGGCGCGCGTGATCGGTGCAGCGCCGTCCAGTGCGACATGTATCCTGCGACTGGTGGTGAGGCAGCGGCGCAGTCCCGCGTGCAGGATGCACTGAGTGTGCTGGCACGGTCACTGAAACAGAATGGCATCGATGTGCAGGTCGCGCCGCTGCCGATCGCTCAGCCGCTCGAACCGTACCCGGATTCGGCGAAAGTGGTGGCGTGGAATGCCGCCGCGCGCCGCAACCACCGCGTCGAAGTCAGACTGGTGCCAGCCGAATCGCAACGGTAAGCGCAAATCGGCACGATCGGACTTCGAGCGTTACGCCGGATCGAAGGCTGCGGGAAAGTGCGAGGCATCGACATTCTTCGCCGCCGCGGCGTCACCGATGCGCCGCAGCAGATGACGGTGTTCGGCCCGATCCAGTCGGCGCGTTTCGGCAACCGGCACGTTGCCCATCGGTACGCCCAGTTCGCGTACCGTATCCTCCTCGAGGGCAACGTCGTAGCGCAGGTAGGTGAGGATCGGATTCGCTGACCAGAGGTCGTCAGCGAGCGTGCCAACCTCGCTGTTGATGCGCCGCGCGGTCGGGCTGGAGGAAAGGCACTGCAGGACGGTTTCGTTCAACTGCGACGAATCATTCATCAGCATGCGCGGCACGGCCGATGCCCAGTCCCAGAGCTTGTATCCGGCCATGGTTTGCGGAGAGGTGCGCTGCTTCCAACTGCCAGTGCCGACCGAGACCATGAACAGTTTCTCCTCACCCAGCGGCCACCGGAAGGGGAAGCCCTTCAATGTCGCCACCATGAACAGTTGCAGCGCCGGGTTGCACGCCATGCTCACGCCGCCATCGATGAACATGCCAGTTTCGCCGCCGCCGACTTCTACTGCCTGCGGAATGAAGTAGCCTGGGGCTGCAGCACTGGCGCGGACGACCGACCAGATCGGCATGTCCTTGTTCTTCTCGTAGAAGGCGCTTCGCGGATGGTTCATCAGCGGCCAGGTACTCTCGGTATCGGCGCGCTTCGCCACAACGCAGAGTCCCGTGCGCAGCGAACGGTCGCTCAGCGTCTGCTCGCCGAACATCCCCTTCAGCTCGGCCTCCAGCGGTGCCGCATCGAAGAGGGAACTGAGCCGCATGAATCGTCGCTTGCCGAACACCTTGGCACCGAGCGCCAAATATTTTTCCTGCAATTCAGTCGCGCTGATGCCCTGTGCCAACGCGGCGGCGATGATCGCACCGGTGCTGGTGCCACCGATCAGGTCGAAGTAGTCGGCCAGCACGTACGAGGGATTGTCCGCTCGCTCGCGCAGCAGTTGCTCGATGCGCACGAGGAAGCCGAGGGTAACGACGCCGCGGATGCCGCCGCCATCGAGGGCGAGCAGTCGCTTCGGGCCTGGCGCATCAAGGCGCTCGAGTAGGGAGGGCATGGGTAGCCGGCGTAACCGTTGGCGGGGGACGAAATTGGACCGTCGGTGGGCGCGTACGACTCGAGGCGATTCGTCGTCAGGTCAGCGCTGTCCCGTCCTGGCCGAAACCGTGCTGACGCTTGGTGCGAGCTCTGCCGACGCAAGAGAGCATAGATCACGATCCACGCCAGCGCGAGGGCCATCGTGCTCGCCGTCCCTGAGCTGGCGGATCACGCCTTCACCACGGACGCTCACGTTCGCCTGCCCTCACGTCTCTCCTGCGCGCCGGGCGTGAATGAGCCGAAGCGGTCGCGACCCGCTCGTGTGGAGGGGCGGCTCACCCCGTCCCCCGTCAGCGGCAAAACGGTCGCGGAGAAAGGCCACCGCGCCTGCCTCGTCACCCGCGTGTCCGCACCCCGCCTGTCGCCTCCCCTCGCATCCGGGCACACACTCAGCCCATACTTGATCACGGCGGCTCGGGCCGAGGCCCCCTCACTCCATTCCTCGTGGTGACCTTTTGACGAGTCTCACCCCCGGCGACTGGGCACGGATCACAACGCTCTTCGACGTATTGCAACCGCTCGGTACGCGTGAGCGGCGCATGAAGCTCGACGCCTTGGCGGCATCGGATCCTGTGATCGCGGCCGAAGTGGCAGAGCTGCTCGAGGCAGATGCAGACGATTCCTTTCTCGGTGCACGGGCCGGCAGCGGTTTCACGACGACCAGCGAGTTGACACCGCGTCTGCTTGGCCAGACGGTCGGTGCCTACCGGGTCGAACGTGAGATCGGTCGCGGCGGCATGGGCATTGTGTACGAGGGCCGACATCTCGACCGGTCGCTCGACAAGCGCGTCGCGATCAAGACTCTGGCCATCGGCCTCGATCGACCCGAGGCGGCATGGCGTTTCCGCCGCGAACGGAAGATCCTGTCGCGGCTCGAACATCCCAACATCGCGGCACTCTACGACGGTGGCACCACCGCCGACGGCCTGCCGTACCTCGTCATGGAGTATGTCGATGGCGTGCGCATCGATGCCTGGTGCGAGCGCAACCGGTTGACCGTTCCGCAGCGCCTCGATCTCTTCCGTCAGGTCTGTGGCGCGGTGGAGTTCGCGCATGCGAAACTCATCGTGCATCGTGACCTCAAGCCGAACAACATCCTCGTCACCCCGGAAGGCGTGGTGAAGTTGCTCGACTTCGGCATCGCGAAACTGGCGACTAGTGAGGACGACTCCGACACTGAATCCTCCGAGTACACTCGGGCCGGCGCGACGCCGTTGACGACGGCGTATGCGAGTCCGGAGCAAGCGCGCGGTGACGAAGTCACGACCGCCTCCGATGTGTACTCGCTCGGCGTGATCCTCTACCGGCTGCTCACGGGTACGTCTCCGTACACCACGGAGCGCTCGACACCGGTCGCGACGCGCGACGCGATCTCCGTTACGCCCCTGCGCTCGCCGAGCGACGCGGTCACCGAGACACAGCCGGCACAGTGCCAGCTGCCGAACATCACCTCATTGCGTGCCACGCTCCGCGGTGAGCTGGACGCGATCGTCCTCAAGGCGTTGCGCCCCGAACCCGGGCGACGGTATGCCAGCGCCGATGCGTTCAGCGCCGATCTGCTGCGATATCTCCGCGGGATGCCCGTGCAGGCGAAGCCGGACACGGTGCGCTATCGCTTCGCCAAGTTCGTGCGCCGGCAGCGGGCGCTGGTGGCGGGCGTCGCCGTCGCGGTTGTCGCGCTGCTTGCCGGCATCACGCTGGCGGTACGCTCCGCGCGCATCGCCTCCGTCGAGGCGGCGCATGCGATCACCGCGGCGGCCCGCGCGACCAGCATGGTGTCGTTCCTGCAAAGCGTGGTCGGTGCGGCTGACGCCAGCATCTACAGCGGGATGAATGTCACCACGGACATCACGCTGCGGGAAGTGCTCGATTCGACGGGCGCGCGGGTCGCGACGAGTTTCCCGCGCGACCCGCAGTCGAGAGCCGATCTCTACACCGCACTGGCGCGCAGTCAGCGGCGATTCAATCACTACGAATCCGCCCTCGCCTTGCTCGATTCGGCGCAGCTGCTGCACCGGCAAAGCGTCGGTGACATTTCCATCGATGTGGCCGACGACATGACCATCGCCGCCCTGATCCAGAACCAGCTGGGTCGACGGTTGGAGGCGGAACGACTGATCCGCGGCGCGCTCGAGCGGTATCGTCAGCTACCGGATGCCCCGCCCGAAGCCAGCACGATGGCGAAGTTCGCGTGGGGACAGTACCTGATTCAGGCGATAGGGAAGGTCGCTGAGGGGCTGCAGGTACTGACTGAAGCGACCGCGCAGGAGGCTCGCGCCGCCAATCCGCGTACGTCACTGATCGCGAGCATCGAGGGGCAACGGGCCGTCGCGTTCGGCTGGCTCGGGAAGCCCATCGAGAGCGACAGCGCCTTCGCGCGAGCCGTCGGGATATTCTCTGCCGATTCGTTGCGCAACGGGGAAGAGCTGGCAACCGTGCTCGTGAATTGGGGTTCCCTGCTCGGCACTCGGCAGCAGTACGCTCAGGCGGTGCCACTGTTCACTCGCGCCCTGCGTCTGATCGAATCCATCAACGGGCCGCAGCACATGACCACAGCTGTCGTGCAGTCGCGACTGGCAAGCGCACTCAACGCGGCCGGCGAGTACCGACGCGCGGGGATCATGGCCGATTCGTCGCTTGCCACTCACGCGTTGCTGAAGCCACAGAGTCCGTCGGAGATCGCGCTCGCCCTGCAGATGAAGGCGCGGAGTGCCATCGGGACCGGTGATCTCGAGGAAGCCGAGCGCGCTATCGCCCGCACGCGGAGTCTGTTGCCGCAGCTTGATCGCGATCGCCCGGAGCGCGAGTTCGGGTTGCTTCTGACAGAGTCACGGCTGTTCGAGTCGAAGGGGGATCTGGTGCGCGCGCGTTCCATGGTCGAACGAGCCATTCAGTCGGCAGGCGACTTCGGATCCGCCAGAGTGTCGATAGGAATAGCGAAGACGCGACTCGCGGAAATTGACTCTCTGATGGCAAAAGCAAGGTGACGGAGGGCGGTGCAGCGTTCGCGGAGCGTGATGAGTGTGACGACGCCCGGTGATTGTGTAGTCAGATCGCACCGCATCGCCTCTGGCCGTCCTCACCGAGAGCATGCGCAGCGATGGAGCGTTCCTTTTGAGACCCCTCGCGAGATGACTCCACTCTCACCCGCCCACCCCATGGCTCAGCAGCGTGAGATGCCCTATCCGGGCATCAACTTCCTCGTCGATCTTGGCACGGGCGCCAGTGACACGGCCTTTGCCGGCCTCATGCAGGTCCAGCTGCCGGACGCCCGCATCGACGTGCTCGAGTACCGAAACGGAAGCGACAAGGCGAGCAATCCGCGGCAGCTCCACGCGCTCTCGCGCTACACGCCGCTCATCATGCGACGTGGACTGATCGGGTCGCTTGACTGGTATGACTGGTGGAACCAGCTGCGCAACGGCGATGTGACCGCCAAGCGCAACATCACCCTGCAGCTGCTGAGCGAGGATCGCAGCGAGGTCGTGATGACGTGGCGCTTCCGCAATGCGCGTCCGTCCAACTGGCACGTGTCGACGTTTGATGCACTGAACGCTGGTACGCTGATCGAGACGCTGGAAGTGGTGATCGAGCGGATGGAAGTGGAGTGACGTGAAAGGTCGACTCCACCACTGACACACGAATGAACGCCGGACGACGGTATTGAGGTTCTGCGCCGCAACGTTCGCCAGAACCCACAGCGGGCGGACGACCCAAGTCGCCCGCCCGCTGGAGTACAACCGTCTTGGCGCCGAACGTTCTACGGCTGCACCGTCGCCTTCGTCGCCCCAAGCGTATGCTGCGAAATCCACTCGTACTCACGCTTCATGCGATCAACCTGATGATAGTACTCCGACAGCCCGTGCCCTTCGCGCGGATAGAACACCAGTTCCACTGTCTTGCCGCGATCCTTGAGCGCCCGATAGAACTCCATTGGCTGCCCGATCGGCACCCGTTCGTCGTTGCCACCGTGCAGGATCAGCAGCGGCGTGGTGATGCGGTCGCTGTAGCTGATGGCCGAGCGCTCGAGGTACTTCTTGATGCTCGGATTGATGATCGAGCCATCGTACTGCGGGTCGCCGAAGAAGGTGTTGATGTAGCCGGGGATGTCGGTGGTGCCGGCCATCGAGAGCAGCGACGGTAAGCCGGCGCCCATCATCGCGGACTTGAAGCGCGTCGTCTGTGACACCACCCACGACGTCATGTAGCCGCCGTAACTCCACCCTTCGAACGCCAATTTCTCCGGATCGGCAACACCGAGTCGCACCACTTCGTCGGTGCCGGTCATGATGTCGCGATAGTCGCCGCCGCCCCAGTCGCCGGTATTGGCGCGCATCCACCATTCCCCGTACCCCGTCGAGCCGCGCGGATTCGGGTACAGCACTGCCCAGCCTCGAGCGGCCCAGGCCTGCCCGGGACCACCCGTGCTGCCCTTGAAGCCATTGGTCCAGGCGCCGGTAGGCCCGCCGTGGGCCGACACCAGCGTGGGCACGCGCGTGCCTTCACGATAGCCCACCGGCAACAGCAGAATCCCTTCCACCGCCCGTCCATCCTTCGACTTCCAGGAGATCACGCGCGTCTCGCCCAGCCCGCGCTCACTGAGCCATGCATTGGTCGTCGTGATTCGCTTCGGCTGCGGCA
Organism: Gemmatimonadales bacterium; assembly: GCA_038215035.1. Taxonomy (GTDB): domain Bacteria; phylum Gemmatimonadota; class Gemmatimonadetes; order Gemmatimonadales; family Gemmatimonadaceae; genus JACMLX01. The sequence continues at coordinate 111,963 of JBBQRH010000002.1, forward strand.
GCGAGGCGTCCTGTACGTACACCTCGCTCGGCCAGCTTGGCGAGTCCATCACGTACGCCATCTTCGAGCCGTCGCGACTGGCGCTCATGCCCTGCACCATCAGGTCCTTCGTCATCGTGGTGTAGCGCTTGCTCGCAATGGTATAGCTGTAAAGCGTGTTGTAGACGCGATCGCTGGCCGCGAACCAGATGGATGAACCGTCCGCAGACCAGCGCGGCTGTCCGACGCTGACATCGAACGTCGTTTGGCCGTGGTTGGTGAGCGCCTTCGTGGCAAGATCGAACGTGACCAGCTGCTCGTTGCGCAGCGTGCGTGCGCTGATACCGTCGCGGTGCGGTGCGAACTCAGTCGGCAGTGTGGTGAACGCGAGCGTCTTGCCGTCGGGAGCGAACTGCGGTGTGCTCTGTACGTTGTGGCTCGTCGTGATGAGATCGAGGCGCTGTGAGGCGACATCCACCAGATAGGCATCGCGTCGCTCGTCACGGATCATCGGTGTCGGCGACGCGTCGAAGGCCAACTGGGTGCCGTCGGGCGACCATGAGGGTGCGCCGCGTACGGTGAAGCCGCCCGTCGTCAGTTTCCTCGCCGCGCCGGTGCCAACGGTCACCACCCAGAGGTGATTGAGCCGGAAGTCGCCTTCGTACACCTTGGCATCATCGCGACGGCGGGTACGTGCCTCCTGCTCGCGCGACAGTGTGTCTGGCGTGACGACGGCAATGCGACTGGCATCGGGCGACCAGGCGAACGCCACCACGCCATCGCGCAGCGTCGTCAGCTGCCGGGCTTCTCCACCATCGGCGGGCAGCAGCCAGAGTTGCGGCTTTGGTGCGTCGTCGCCGGTGCCAGTACCGCGCGCTGAGACAAACGCGATGGTCCGGCCATCGGGTGACCACGCAGGCTGCGACTCACCGCGTTCGGAGAAGGTGAGTTGCCGCGCTGCACCACCGGCGAACGGCGCCACCCACACATGGGAGCGACGGTCATGCTTGTCGCCAAGGACGGTGTCGGCCTTGGCGTTGGGGTGCTCCCAGCCGGTGACGGTATAGAGGACGCGATCACCCGCAGGCGCCATTGCCACGCTTCCGACGGCTTGGATGCGCAGGAGGTCGGCGTCGGACAGGCCGCGCGTCTGCGCCGGCAGCGTCGCGGCTGACAGGGTGCAGACCGCCAGCAGGGCGGGGTGGGAGAAGCGTGACATGAGGGGCACGGTGGGAGGGAAGTTGTCCTAACCCGATGCTACGCACTGCAAGGGCGGGAGCGTTGGAGGGGGAAGAAGACGGCGTGTCAGGGACTCGTCCCGGTCCGACCCGCGCCGCACGACGGTCACGGAGCGGGCATGAACGACACGGCCGTGGCGGCGCGCGGCGTGTACCAGGCCAGACTTCCGTACGCGTCGCGGGTGTGCCGGTTGGTCAGGATCGCTCCGCCGGTGTCTTGAGCCACTGATCGAGCCACTGCCGCTCGTTCAGCATACGATGCACCTGGTTCCACGAGCCGCTGATGCTGTGCGGCATGTCTTTGTATTGAATCACCTTTGCGGGCACGCCGTTCTTCTTGAGCGCGACGAACATCTGTTCGGCTTCTGAGTACGGCACCCGTTCGTCGATTTCGCCGTGAATGAACAAGGTCGGCGCCTTCACGCGTCCTGCGTAGGTCAGGGGCGATTGGCGGAGCATGATCTCGCGCCCCTTGGCTTCCCACGGCGTGCCGAAGAACTCCGTCTCCTTCGTGACCGCAATGTCGGCGGTCCCGTAGTCGCTCATCCAGTTCACGATCCCCGCACCGGGTATCGCGGCCGCGAATCGGTCGGGATACTGCGTGATCAGCCAGTTGGTCATGAAGCCACCGTACGAGTGACCCATCGTGGCCACCCGCTTCCGGTCGATGGGATAGTGGGCGATTGCATGGTCGACGCCCGCCATGACATCCTCGCCATCCTTCGTGCCCCATGCACCCCACGTTCCCCACAGAAACTTCTCGCCGTAACCGGTGCTGCTGCGAAAGTTCACCTTCAGCACCATGTAGCCCTGGGCCGCGAGGTACTGACTCTTGAAGTCGAAGGCGTAGCCATCGGCCGAATGCGGGCCGCCGTGGTTGCTCACCACCAGCGGATACGTCGCGTCGGCACGGAAGCCATGCGGCAGCAGCAGCCACCCTTCGATCGGCGCGCCGTCGGCGCTGGCAAATTGCAGGCGTTCCGCCTGGCTCAACGCGACCTCACCATCCCAGGTAGCATTGACATCGCTGATGCGGCGCTCGCCGCTTCCATCCACGCGCGACACGAACACCGCGGCCGGCGCATCGATCGAGGTCGCCACGTATGCCATCAGCCTCGCCGCACTGTCCACGCTGAACCCGCTCAGTCGGCGCGCTCCCGTCGTCACTTGTTGAACGGCGCCACCAGCTATCGCCACCCGGAAGCGATGCTGGGCACCGGCAATCGCGGCCGAGAAGTACACGAACTTTCCGTCGGCGCTCCACGACGCGTTCTCCGGCAACAGATCCCAGTTCGCGGTAAGGTTTCGTTCGCTTCCTCCGCCAGCCGGACGTATCGCAAGATCGGTGGCACCGCCGTGGTCGAGATGATCGCGCAGCACCGCATTTGTCGACAATTGCCGCGTATACAACACCCACTGCCCATCGGGTGAAAACGACGCCTGCTCGTGATCGACGTCATGCTCGGGCGTCAGCTCACGCACCTGCCCGTCCACCGTTGCGACGTACACCGCTGCGGCACTGTAGCGCCGTTCGTCGCGATAGGCTGAGTCGGCCGTGAAGACGAGTGCCGTGCCTGCGCCGTTCCACTGCGTCCCCACGGGACGCAACCCGAGTTGCGTGATCTGACGCGGCTCGGCGCCTGGCGTGGTTACCCAGATCTCCTGCGTAGGCGCGGTGCGCGGACTCGTGCGATCGGGCACGGGCATGCGCTGACCGTCGCGCTGAAAGTTGAGCCAGTCGAACTGCACGCCCTTGAAACGATCGTCGTGACGGCGCTCGAAATCGTTGCGCAAATCCATTGCTGGCGGCGGCGGTGTCACATCGCGCAGCAGTGCGATGCGTGCACCGTTGGGCGCCGGCAGCTGCGCTTCACCTCGCATCGGCAACGGCACCGTCACGCTGTCGACTGAGTCGGGCGTGCCGGGTGCGACGCGCCAGCGCACACCGGCTGCGCGATACTCGACACTGCCACTGCGCCATGACGGGTTCGAGGCATTCTGCCCAAGCAACGACACGCGACGTGGCGCTGTCCGCCCGTCGGTCGAAGCCAACCAGATCTCACCGGGGTCGCCGTTGGTCGCTTCGATGCGAGAGGTGACCATGTAGGACACCCACTTCCCATCGGGCGACAGCACTGGCGCCCCCACCGTCCGCACCCGGTAGAAGTCCTCGGCCGTCAACGCGCGACCTGCACGCACGCGACCCGCAGGCGCGTCCGCGACGCGCTGCCCGCGCACGCGAACAGGTGAAACGCTCGAGAGTGCGAGGCCTGCGACGAACGCCACGAGAGCAAATGGTGAGTGCCGTAGCCGATACATGAACGGAACCGGAAAGGGACAGGGTCGGCGATGTGTGGACCCGCGCCTGAAAGTGCATCGGGCGAGCGGAATCGGACAGCGGCGTTTGGTCTCCAGGTCTCGGCGACGCTTCCGCCGGCGCCGCGGACGGCGGATTTTCAGCCCGCACGATGACGCGCCTGCGAGGGTGGTGCCGGCCGCCGGCACCGGGAGGTGTGTCGACTCACCATCGGGGGCCATCCGGCTCGCGTACGAGAGGTCCGCGCTATATGGTGGGTCATGCTGCGGCAGGGTTCATCCTGCCGCGTGATCGAGCAGGTCGAAACCACCTTTTCCGGAATGCACGATGAATCCGAACGCCGAAACTGCTCGCGCGCTGTATGCCGCATTTGCCGCCGGTGACGTGCCAACGGTCCTGGGTGGGATGGCACCGGACATCCACTGGACCGAGGCGGCTGGTGGTCCGTACGGCGGTGTGTCGAATGGCCCGATGGAAGTGCTTTCGAACGTGTTCATGAAGCTCGGCACGGAATGGGACGGCTTCTCGGCCGTCCCGCACGACTTCGTCAGCGAAGGCGACGTGGTCGTGGCGCTCGGTGACTACAGCGGCACGTTCAAGGCAACGGGAAAGAGCTTCACTGCCCCATTTGCCCACGTCTGGAAATTTCGGGACGGCAAGGTGATGTCGTTCCAGCAGCACACTGATACCGTCGTGCATCGCGCACCGATGGAATAGTGCGTCACAGCCGCGGTGCCCGGCTCCCCGCAGCCACACGCCGGTTGCGGGCCGGGTACGGCTAGCGTGCCGCGATCCATCGCTCCAGGGCGGTGATCGCGGGATGCCCGTCTCCATACCCGTACCGCAGCGGCCCTAGTGCTTTCGTGGCCAGCTCCCGTGCACCACGCGTATTGCCTTGCGCTCCCATCGCGCGTGCTTCTGCAGCGAACGCCTCGCCGACGAACGCACTCTGCGTTCCTGCCAGTGCGTCGACGCTGGCCGCCGCGCGCGCGTCTTGCGCAAACGCCAGCGCTCGCGCGTTGTCGCCGCCGGCGAGCGCAAGAGCGCTCGCGCGCAGAAGCACCGGCGCCAGCCAGCCCTCTGCCTTGGCGCCGGGGGTGTAGCCGGCGGCGGTGAGGAACCGCTGCAGCGAGTCCCGGGCCTGCGCATCCTGTCCCCCGGCGTGCAGCATCGCTGCGCCGAGCAGCGCCGGTCTCGCCCGAGCGCGCGCAGGTGCTCCGGCCATGCCCGCGACGATCTTCGCCACCTGCGCGGCCTCACGCTGCGCGTCGGCGGTGCGGCCGGATTGCAGTTCGGCGTCGGCCAGTGCGACGCGTGCGTCGAGGATCACCGCCGGCGGCAGGCCGAGTGTGCTGTCACCGACAAAGCCGCTGGCCAGCCGGCGCACGCTGTCCGCTTGGCCGAGTTGTTGGTAGGTCATGATCAGTCTGTACGCCATCATCGGCGGTAGCGGCGTGATGGAGCCCGGTACCCGCAACCGCGCGACCTCGCGCTCGAGCAGTGCACGCGCCGCCGCGAATTCGCCGAGCTGCAGGGCGACGCTCGCGCGATTCGAGACAATCACGAGCAAGCTGACGGAGTTCTCGCCCCCCTTTCTCACCAGCATGGTGGTCAGGCGCGCCAGGACCTCGGCCGCCTCGCGCGGCCGGCCCGCCTGGTTGAGCGATGCCGCGAAGTTATTGAGCACCACATCGAAGTCGCTGGTGAGCGTGTCGCCGATCGATTCGAGCAGCTGTACCGAGGCGCGCGTGCGCGCCACGGCGGAGTCAAACTGCTGTCGCAGCGCGTACTGCGTGGACCGCGCCGTGTTGCACGCGATCTCGGCCGGCACGCGCTCTTCCTCGCGCGGGGACTTGAGCAGGGCGAGTGCCATGCTCAGTTGCGCATTGGCGGTGTCGGGCTGGTCAAGCCGGAAGTAGATCCAGGCGGCGAGGCACCGGCTCCGCGCTTCGACTATGGAGTCGCCCGCCTGGCGCGACCGGTCGGCCGAACGCTGCGTCAGCGCAACCTGCTTCCCGAGCTGGCCTAGCTCGCCGTAGCGGTCGGCGAGCGTCAGCAGGAGCGAGGACTGCACGATCGGATCGCTGGCGAACTGTTTCTCCATCATCGCCTGCACCTTCTCCACGCGCTGGTCAGCCGTCATACTCACGGAGTCGGACTCCACCAGACTGAGCAGGGCCTTCTGCATCTCGCCGTTGGCCCGGGCGAGCTTCGCCGCCAGCTCCGCTCGATCGCGCTCCACCTTCAGCCGCCGCGCCTGCAGCACTGTCTGCCCGGTGAAGCCGACACCGGCCAGCAGTACCAAGGAGGCGAGCGTGACCCCCATGCGATTGCGCCGCACGAAGCGCCCGGCACGATAGGCGACGCTCGGCGGCCGAGCGCTGATCGGCTCGCTGTGCAAGTGCCGCTCGATGTCCAGTGCGATTGCGTGAGCCGTGTCGTAGCGCCGGCTCCGCTCGGTATCCATCGCCTTGAGCGTGATCCAGTCCAGATCACCCTTCAGCTCGCGCGCGAGGCCGCGGGCATCCGTGCCGTGCGCGCGCGCCACGGCATTCGTCTCGTTGCCAAGGCTCTTCACTCGCGTGCTCGGCGCCGGCGGCGTCTTCTCGCGCATCAGCTGCGCCACCACAGCGCCGACCATCAGCATGCGCGCCGTGTCATTCGGCAGGCGGCCCACCAGCAGCTCGTAGAGGATCACGCCGAGGCTGTACACATCGCTGCGGGTGTCGATGTCGATCTGGCCCTGTTCCCACTGCTCCGGGCTCATGTACGCGGGGGTGCCGACGGGCCGGCCGATCTCCGTCTGCAAGGTGATGTCGGTGAGCGGTGCGCCGACCGCCTTGGCGATGCCGAAGTCGATCACTTTCGGCACCGGGCGATCGTCCACCATCGTTACCAGGACGTTCGACGGCTTCAGGTCGCGATGGATCACGCCCTTCTGGTGCGCGTGCTGCACCGCGCGGCAGACATCCGCGAAGAGTTCGAGGCGGTGTTCGGTGGTGAGCCGGTAGGTGTCGCAGAAATCCGTCAGCGGCATTCCGCGGACGAGTTCCATCACGTAATAAGGGCGGCCGGTCTTGGTGGCGCCTGCGTCGAGCACCCGGGCGATGCCCGGATGGTCCATCACCGCAAGCGCCTGTCGTTCGATCTCGAATCGCGCCAGGAACGCCTTCGTGTCAAGCCCGAGCTTGAGGAACTTGATTGCGACATGCCGGCGGATCGGCTGGCGCTGTTCTGCTTCCCAGACTTCGCCCATTCCGCCTTCGCCGAGCGGTTGGAGCAGGGTGAACGCCCCGACCACCGTGCCGGCGTCTATCCCAGTGCTGTCGTGTGGCGGCGACGGTGACTCGGAATCCTGCATCACGGCATCTCCCGGGCGATAGGCAAGAAGTACATAGCTTCAAGCGGCGTGAGGGGCAAGGATTCAAGACCGACCGATCAAACCACGAGGCTGGTTCGGCTGGCCGCTCATCGTCGCGTGCGCGGGGAGCTGCGTGGTGAATTTCCGCGCGGCGCGACAGCTGGGTGCTGTCAGCGGGCCGCGGAATAGTGCAGAGCGCAGTCGAAGTATTGCTCGAGGTATTGCTCGAGGTATTGCTCGAGGTATTGCTCTGAGCATTGCTCAGCGTGGTGAATCCCGTATGGCCATCGTGCGGCTGACTCGCGACACGCGATGCTGACGACAGGTCACGATCAAGAGGCCCCGCCACGAGAACGCGGCACACACCGGCGCAAAACGTTTCGAAGCCGAGATCCGACCCACCGCGACGATGCCGTCTCCGACGATCGTCCGGTCATTCGACTTGGGGGAGGCGGCGGGTACGGTGCCCTGCGTGATGCCGTTCATCGTCCGTCGAAACGCTCCGCGCTCTGTGCAGGTTCACGGAGGTGCAGCCGCCGTTCATGGTGCGTTCATGAAGCGACACTAGATCTAGGTATGGAGTACCGGGTTTCGCGCCGTTGTCGTGCGATCTCTCTATATCGCAATGGGTGCTGCGCGCGTGACCACCGTGCTGCACACACGTCACTTCGGTGACAGCATGGCGCGTGGCCCATCCCTTGCACGGCAATCAAATGGCAACGAGCACGGTGCCTACCTGCTCGCTGCTGCAGCACACGATCAACACCACTGAGGGAGTTTGCACATGATCGCAGGCATGCTGGCGCTGATGCTGGTGTCCGCCGACACGACGATGCGCTTTGTGCCGGAACCGCCGGACACACTGCAGGCGAGCATCGCGACCGTCGCCGAGAGTCTGCCGGCGGTACTGCCCTCCGTCACGCTCTCACGCGCGGACACCGCAAACACAGGCCCACGCCTCATCTGGGCGATGCCGGATACCACGGTGAAGAAGAAGCGGCCTGCGCTGGTTGAGTATTCCGATTGGTACGGTCGCCGACTCGCGATTCATCGCACGCTCTCGTGGACGATGATTCCGCTGTTCGCCGTGTCGTACTACACCGGCGAGCGACTCGCGCGCGACGGACGCGTGAACTCGCCCTACGCTATACGTGCATTGCATCCGTATGCGGCCACGGGAGCCGCTGCAGTTTTTGGAATCAATACCGTGACAGGGGTCTGGAATCTCTGGGCCGGCCGACATGATGCCGAAGGACGGAAGCGGCGTTTCGCCCACTCGATCCTGTTCATGATCGCTGATGCGGGGTTTGCCTACGCCGGCTCGATCGGCGAAGAGGCCCGTGAGAACAGTGAGATTCGCAGCCGGCACAGGACGGTGGCCCTCTCATCCATGGGCGTCAGCTACGTCGGCATGATGATGATGTTACTCGGCGGCAAATGATGCCAATGTTCGAATCCGTCGTGTCAGCGCTGGAACCCTGGGCCACGATGTACGGCGACTCGACCGCCCTCTCGGTCGGTCTCACGTTCGCCCACCTCGGCTCGATGATGGTTGGGGGCGGGCTGGCGATCGCCGCCGACCGTACCGTGCTTCGGTCGGCACCACCGACGACCCCTGCGGCGTCCGTCACTCTCGCCAACGCCATGGGAGACGTCCACCGCCCAGTTGTGATCGCACTCGTGATCTCGCTCATCAGCGGCGGCCTGCAACTGGCGGCGGACCTGGAGTCGCTGGCGGTCAATAAAGTCATGTGGGTCAAAATTGCGCTGCTCATCCTGCTGGCCGGCAACGGCTACCTGATGCTGCGCGACGAGGCCGCGGTTCGTCGTGATGCCGGCGTGGGGAAGGGCTTCGCGGCCCTCCGCATCCGCGCCATCACGAGTGTGGTGCTCTGGCTGGCAATTACGCTGGCTGGAGTTGGACTCATGCAAGGATGAGGAACACCGTGAATACTGCATCTGGACGCGACGCAGCGGACGACTGCAACGACTGCACCCTCCACGATCGTCGCTCATTCCTGACGAAGACACTTGCCGCCATCGCAGCCGCCAGTGTGCTGCTGCCTGGTGTGGTGAAGGCCGAGGAAATGGCGGGCTACGTGCTCTATCGGGCCGCGCGGCTTTCTGACGGCACGGCGAAGTACCCGATCCCCGCGGCCGATGGCGCGACCATCGACGCCGAGAACGAGGTCATCATCGTTCGGAACGGCGGCAAGTGCTACGCCTTCGGACTGAGCTGCCCGCATCAGCGTGCGATGCTGAAGCTGAAGGGCGGCGACACCGCGTTCCTGTGCCCGAAACACAAGTCCGAGTACCGAATTGACGGCGAGTACATTCGCGGTCGTGCAACGCGAAGCATGGATCGCCGCACCATCGTCAAAGAAGGTGCGGAACTGGTGGTGGATCTCGAGTCGCAGATCAAGAGTGATATCGACGCCGCTGGCTGGGCAGCCGCGTTCGTCGCAGTCTGAGCCTGCGGAGTGACCTGGTCGTCGTGCGGCGTGATCGCATCGCCTTCTCGACGATCGAGGCGATACGTGGATGGACGACGATCACTCTCGGATAGTCACTCGTGAGACAGACACAGCGCGCCCCGAGACGACGCGTCATCGCAGGGCGCGCTGTTTCTGTTCATGAACTCTGCCAGTCTGTTCATGAACGCTGCCGTGATGGCATGTCGATTGCACAGCAATCTGTTAGCCCATGTGTGTTGTGTGAACTCGAATCAGCATCACAGCTGATGTCGCAGTGGACATCGACACTGGCATTCAAGCGCGCGTTGCACGGTCTGCTGGTCGGCGAGCAATCTGGTCGCTCAGTGCAATGCGCGCGTTCCCTTCTCCACACACCGGAGCACCAATGAAACACGACGACGTGAATCCTGACGCTCACGATTGCACTGCCTGCCCGATCGTGTCGGCAAGTGCGGCTGCGTCGGCACGCGAGGAGCGTGGTGCGCTCGAAGATTTGTCGCGACGCCATTTCGTCTCGGTCGCCACACTTTCGGCGATTGCGATGACGCTGACGGCCTGCGGTGGCGGAGAACTGTCGGCTGCGGAGAAACTGCTGGCGGCCGGCAACGCGCCGACACCAACGCCGGCGCCAACTCCGCCTGCGACAGTTCCGACCCCGCCGCCGACCACCCCGCCGCCGACTACCCCGCCGCCGACTACCCCGCCGCCGACAACCCCGCCGCCGACAACCCCCCCGCCGACTACCCCGCCGCCGACCACCCCGCCGCCGACTACCCCGCCGCCGACCACTCCGCCGCCGACCACTCCGCCGCCGACCACTCCGCCCGCGAATCCGCCGGTTGGTGTGAACCAGGTCGGCGTCACGATCGCCAACTATCCGGCGCTTGCGACGGTTGGTGGCGTGGCACGAGTCAACACCACGCCGCCGGTCGCACTGGCACGAACGGCCACTGGATTCGTCGCCTACTCACTGCGGTGCCCGCACGCTGGCACCACCGTGACGATTCAGGGCACGACGTCGTGGAAGTGCAACAATCATGGTGCGCTGTTCAATTCACAGGGGGCGTGGACGGGCGGGGAGCAGCGGACCACGAACCTCGTCGCGCGCACCGTCACACCGAACGCAAACAACACCTTCGTCGTCGTCAACCTCACCTGATTCCGTCGGTCGCAGACATGGGGTGGCTGAGTCGCTTGCATGACTCAGTCACCCCGTGCTGTATGCGCGGCCACGTCCTTTCCTGAGTGACCTGAGACCGATGCTCGCAGCACCGTCGCAATGCCGACGGTCTGCACCGTGATCGATACTGCGCCGGCGATCAGGATTTTTCTGCGGCGGCCTTCATGTTTGCCAGTCCCCGCTCGACGTCGGGGCCGATCCTCTGGTCCACCGACTTGAAGACCTGAATGAACTTGGAGAAGAATGGTGAAGGGCCATAAACAGTCGACGTCACCCTGGTCGCGTTCTTGTCCCGTGTGATCAGGAATTCCGCGGTGCTCTGGCTCTGAAACGGCGCCGTCACATCGAGCTTCATGACGATGCGTGTCGCTGGCGTGGACTCGACGATCTCCATCCGCCCAGCGCCGGCCTCCGTGTTGCCGCTCCATTCGTAGATGGCGCCCTTGCCGGCTGGTGCCCCGGTGATTGACCGGCTCATGTTCGGATCGAGCCGCTCCAACGGCGACCAAAGGCCGAATTCGTGGAAGTCGTTGATCAGGCCAAAGACACGTTCCGGTGCGGCATTGATCATGGTCGAACGCTCGACGCGGAACTGGCCGGGAATGAATGCCGCTCGAGCGCAAATGATTGCCAGGATTCCGAGGAGCACGAGGAGCAGCTGCTTGATCACGAACGGATCTCCAGATGGAATTGGTGCACCAGCGGTCAGGATCTGTTCACCCGCGCCCGCGACACACGGGGGGCGGCTCAATGCGGTAGCACTTCAGCCGTATCTGGACGACGTCTTCGAGGAAAAGCCAGCACCACGGCAGCACCACCAATCCAGCGTCATGATGTTCTGTATCGATGAAAAACGAGGCCGAGTGCCATCGCTGACACTCGGCCCCGCCGCTGCACACTTGCCCGTCCGTAGCCCTCCAAGAGAGGTCCCGGCGAGGGCTAGCACATCAGCCGCCCTTCGCCCCACCCACAAGTCCAAGCACCATTCCGATCGGCTTGAAGATGAGTTCTAACCCCTTTCCGATTCCGCCCAACGCGGCCCCAATCGGCGCGTAGAGCAATTCGGAGCCCTTTCCCACAGCCCCGAGCGCGGCAGCGATGGCGCGGTAAGCGCCGTCTGCACGACCGACCTCGCCGAGTGCCGAACCAATGGGGTCAACCAGTGATCGCCCGCGCTTGTAATCCTCGACCGGCGGCGCCCAGCCAAGTTTCTGCAGCCTGCTGTAGTGATCAGCCAGCAGGGCGAGGAGCCCAACCAGAACCAGCACATACACAATCATCATGAGAGGGCACCGGGGCGAGGGTGATACGAGGCCGAGTTGAGCGGCAGCGCGAACAAGACACGATAAGTGTTGTGCGGAAAACGAAAAATCGTAAGGGGTAGGACGAAGCACGGGGAATGCGCTGCTTGCCAGTTCCAAGCAGAGATAAAGGACCCGCGATCGCAACTGCGCCGCCAACGCCGGGCCGTCGCGCAGTGGGTCCCCTCAGCTCAGGTCAGGTCAGTCACAATACAGCGGGGCCCCGTCCTGACAGGATCGGTGGGCACGCGTGTCGGGCCAGGGCGTGAGTGCGAGGAGGGCCCCACCGGCCCGGGCATCGGCGTCCTCGAGAGCAGTTGGTTCGACCCCGGACCCGAGGCGTCCGTCGCGTGCGTAGACGGCGCCACTCGCTCGCGGCCGCCCAGCGGTGCGCAGAATGCACCGGGTGCTCCCTGTGCGCAGGATTCGGAAGCGCGCGGTGAGCGACCGTCGCCGGTTCCTGCCAAGGACGAAACCGAGCCCGATTAGATCGCCCGACCAGCGTGGATGTGCGCTTCACGGCCCGCGTAGGCTTCGCGATTGTGCTGTTTCGTCTGCGCTGAATTGGCGCGAACGCCGCGAGTGCCAGTCGCGTGCGGGGAGGTGCGCAATGATTGGAGTCGGTGCGACACGAAGCCTGCCGGCCAAGCGACGTCAGCAGATGTGATTCACCGCGCGGCAGTGTCGATCACTGGTAACCCGCCGCCAATGGGTGTTGCACCGCAGCGCGGAGCCGCAGGTCGCGACGGTGCGTGGCAAGGCTGGCAGTCTCGGGGGGGCGAAGGGTCGTGATCCGGGCATCCCCGACCGCCGAGCGGGGGACGTCGCGATCGAGTGGAGCGGGGGCGAGATGGGCCGCTCGTCACCACGGTGCCAGTAGACCCACCGTGGTTTCGCCGGAGTTCTGGCGAATTCCCGGTTACTCCCACGCTCAAGTCCGCGAATAACCGTCAATTTTAGTTTACAAGTGAAAGTGACAAGCACCCTTGACACTCCCAATTCGCGGGGCATGATAGGTCTGTGATTCGAAAGTAGGACTGCAGTCCGAATGACGTCGGCGCAGGTGTTGTCAGCATGGCTATCCGAGCCATGGTCCCCCCACGTGCGGGTCAAGCACGGATGTTCGTTGCTCCAGGAGAATCGTTATGGCTGATAACGATCCGAACCGCGTCTGGCCATCTGGCCTGACCATGCGGGAAGCAGAGGAGTTGCACGACGGGTTGAAGCAGGGCACTCGCATCTTTGGTGCGATTGCGATCATTGCCCACATTCTCGCGTTCGTACAAACACCTTGGCTTCGCTAGAGGGAATCGATCATGAATGAAGGGAAAATCTGGACGGTCGTGAGCCCGAACGTCGGTGTGCCGGCGTTCCTTGGTGCCGTGGCGCTGATGTCGTTTGTCATCCACTTCGCCATCCTGAACAACACCACGTGGTTCAAGGCATTCTGGCAGGGTTCGGCCGGTCCTGCGGCCACGGCATCGGCTCCGGCCGTTGCCAATCCGGCTGCACTCGCCGCTGTGGCGACGCCAGCGCCGTAAGCGCGCTGCCGGTCAGTTGGTCGTCATAGAGGCCGAGATCGCTGATCTCGGCCTCTACGTCGCTTCAGGGCCTGCTTTCGCCTCGTGTGGGCCTCGCGTACGACCCTTCCTCGGTACAGAATCAGGCTCATGAATCGCCTCACCCGAAAAGTGATCCGTAGCTGGGTCGAGACCGGCCCCCGCTTCCTGCCGTTCGCGGACGTCGCCACAAAGGAACTTCCGCTGTCGCGGCTCTTGCGACTGTCGCTGTTTCAGGTCTCCGTCGGCATGGCGTCGGTGTTGCTCGTCGGCACGCTCAATCGCGTCATGATCGTGGAACTCCGCGTACCGGCATCGCTGGTTGCGCTCATGATATCCTTGCCGCTCCTTGCCGCGCCGTTTCGCGCGCTGATCGGCTATCGGTCTGACACACATGTGTCCGCGTTGGGTTGGCGCCGAGTACCCTATATCTGGCAGGGCACGATGCTGCAGTTTGGCGGCCTCGCCATCATGCCGTTCGCGCTGCTGGTGCTTTCCGGGCGCAACGCCGTGGGTGCGCCCGACTGGGTGGGGCAGGCGGGCGCCGCGTTGGCGTTCCTGCTCGTTGGTGCCGGTCTCCATACCGTCCAGACCGTCGGACTGGCCCTCGCGACCGACCTCGTCGCCGAGGAGGCACAGCCGCGCGTGGTCGGCCTCATGTACGTCATGCTCCTCGTCGGCATGATCGTCAGTGCGATCATCTTTGGCGCATTACTGGTGGGCTTCACGGCAGGCCGGCTGATTCAGGTGATTCAGGGCGCTGCCGTGGTGACGGTGGCGCTCAACATCATCGCGCTGTGGAAGCAGGAAGCGCGCGATCCGAACAAGACGCGCGAAGGCCGCGTGGAGCCATCATTCAAGGAGTCGTGGAACAGCTTCATCGAAGGTGACGGCGCCATCCGTCGGCTGGTCGCCGTCGGTGTCGGTACGATGGCGTTCACCATGCAGGATGTCCTCCTCGAGCCCTACGGTGGGCAGGTACTCGGCCTCTCGGTCGCATCGACAACACGCTTGACGGCGACGCTCGCCGGCGGCGGATTGATCGGCTTCCTGCTCGCGTCGCGCGTACTGAGCCGGGGAAATGATCCCTTCCGCATGTCGTGTTACGGTGCGCTGGTTGGCATCCCGGCGTTCGCCGCCATCATTCTCTCGGCACCGTTCCACGCGCCGATTCTCTTCTTTCTCGGCACGTTCCTGATCGGCTTCGGCGGCGGGTTGCTGAGCCATGGCACGTTGACGGCCACGATGAACCATGCGCCAGAAAAGCAGCGCGGATTGGCGCTCGGCGCCTGGGGTGCGGTGCAGGCGTCTGCGGCTGGCATCGCAGTGGCATGTGGAGGCATTGTGCGCGATGTCGTCAACGGCATGAGCGAGCGAAACGT
>JBBQRH010000003.1:0-124049 GCA_038215035.1 Gemmatimonadales bacterium
GTCAACGGACGCGGCTGCATCGCCAGAACGGCGGCGACCGCTGAAGAAGGTGCGCAGCAGCTCGCCAGCCTCCTCGCCAAGCACGCCGGATGCCACTTCGGGGCGATGATTGAGGCGCGGATGCCGCAACACATCGCCGACGGATCCCGCCATGCCGGCCTTCGGATCCCAGGCCGCAAAGACCACCCGATCGACGCGCGCGAGCACCAGTGCACCCGCACACATCGCGCACGGCTCGAGCGTCACATAGAGCGTACACCCGTCGAGGCGATCAGCGCCGCGCGCCACCATTGCCGCGCGCAGCGCGCGAAGCTCCGCATGCTGCGTCGCGTCGCCACCGTGTCGCATGGCATTCGCGGCAACCGCCAGTAGCGTCTCACCGGCGACGACACACGCACCAACCGGCACTTCGCCGGCCTCCGCCGCGATCCGCGCCTGCTCAAGCGCTACGCGCATCCACGCCTCGTCGCCTGGACGCGCGAACTGGCTCACGCCTGCGCCGCCGTCTCCACCACGGTCGCAGGCTCCGCGACCTGACGGGTAAAGACCAGTGTATTCCCTTCTCCGGGCGACGCCACCACCACGTCACCGTCGTGCAACGTGCCGTCGAGCAGCGCCAGGGCCAGTGGATTCTGCACCATTCGCTGGATCGTGCGCTTGAGCGGCCGCGCACCGAAGGCCGAGTCGTAGCCTTCGCCAACCAGCATCTTCTTCGCCTCAGGCGTCAACGTGATGCTCAGCTTTCGTGCCGCGAGCATCACATCCAGCTTGACCAGCTGCAGATCAACGATCTCGGCGATCTGCTCCTCGCCCAAGGGCCGGAAGACCACCACATCATCGATGCGATTGAGGAACTCGGGCCGGAACTGCTGGCGCAGCATGCTCAGCACCTGCGCTTCCACCAGCGCCCAGTCCTCAGCGTACCGTTCGAGAATCACCTGACTTCCGATGTTGCTCGTCAGGATCACCACCGTGTTCCGGAAGTCGACCGTGCGCCCCTGCGAATCAGTGAGGCGACCGTCATCGAGCAGCTGCAGCAGCACATTGAAGACATCCGGATGTGCCTTCTCGATCTCGTCGAACAGCAACACGGAATAGGGGCGGCGACGCACCGCCTCGGTCAACTGCCCCCCTTCATCGTAGCCGACATAGCCCGGTGGCGCACCAATCAGGCGTGCGACGGCGTGCTTCTCCATGTACTCCGACATGTCGAGGCGCACCATCGCGCGTTCGTCATCGAAGAGGAAATCGGCCAGCGCGCGCGCCGTTTCCGTCTTGCCGACACCGGTGGGACCGAGGAAGAGAAAACTGCCGATCGGACGGCTCGGATCCTGCAGGCCCGCCCGGGAGCGCCGCACCGCGTTCGCGACCGCCGACACCGCGTCGCGCTGACCCACGACACGATGCGCGAGCTCTTCCTCGAGTTTCGTCAACCGCGCACGTTCCGACTCGAGCATCCGCTGCACCGGGATCCCCGTCCACTTGGCAACCACGGCGGCGATGTCGTCGTCACCAACTTCTTCCTTCAGGAAGCGGCGCCGGCCGTCGCGAACCGAAACGACGGACTCTGCCTCCGCCAGTTCGCGCTGAAGCTGTGGGATCCGCCCATACTGAATCTCCGCCGCCAGCTGCAAGTCGCCACTGCGAGCCGCCTGTTCCGCATCAGTGGTCGCCTGATCGATTGCCTGCTTGATGCGACCGACATCGCCAAGCGCCTGCTTCTCCTGCTGCCACTGCGCCTTCATGGTCGCACTTTGAGTCTTGAGCTCGGCCAGCTCGCGTTCGAGCGCGACCAAGCGCTCACGCGCAGCGGCGTCGGTCTCCTTCTGCATCGCCTGACGCTCGATCTCGAGCTGCATCACGCGCCGTTCGACTTCGTCGATCGGCTGCGGCAATGAGTCGATCTCGATGCGCAGCCGACTGGCGGCTTCATCCAGCAGGTCGATCGCCTTGTCAGGCAGGAAGCGGTCGCCGATGTAGCGGTTCGAGAGTGTGGCTGCCGCAACGATCGCACTGTCGGTGATTCGCACGCCGTGGTGCGATTCGTACCGCGCCTTGAGACCGCGAAGAATCGCGATCGTGTCATCCAGCGTCGGCTCCGGCACCATGACGGGCTGGAACCGGCGTTCGAGCGCCGCATCCTTCTCGAGATGCTGTCGGTACTCGTCCAGGGTTGTCGCGCCGACCACGCGCAACTCGCCTCGCGCCAGCATCGGCTTCAGCATGTTGCCGGCGTCCATCGAACCTTCCGCCTTGCCGGCGCCGACCAGGGTATGCAACTCGTCGATGAACACCACGATTTCACCCTGACTGTCGACAATCTCCTTCAGCACCGCCTTCAGTCGTTCCTCGAATTCCCCACGAAATTTTGCGCCCGCAATGAGCGCCCCGAGATCGAGCGATAGCAGCTTTTTGCCGCGTAGCCCCTCGGGCACATCGCCATTGATGATCCGCTGGGCCAGACCTTCCACGATGGCCGTCTTGCCCACACCAGGTTCACCGATGAGCACGGGGTTGTTCTTCGTCCGACGCGACAGCACCTGAATCACACGACGAATCTCGTCGTCACGACCGATGACGGGATCGAGCTTGCCATCGCGCGCACTCTGCGTGAGATCGCGCGTGTATCGCTGCAGCGCCTGATACCGATTCTCCGGCGACTGATCCGTCACTTTGTGTGTGCCGCGAACCGCCTTCAACGCGGTGGCGAGCGCTTCACTGGCTGCGCCCAGATCGAGCAGCAGCGCACGGCTGTCGGTGCCTTTCACATTCGCCAGGGCGAGCAGAAAATGCTCCGTGCTGACGTAGTCGTCGCCGAGCGCCTTGGCATCCGCATCCGCTCGATCGAAAACCTGATTCAATTCGCGTGACACCTGCGGCTGCGCATCGCTCTGCTTGGGATACCGGGCGGCCTCGGCCTCGGCTCGCTGTTTCAGCTCCGGCACCTTGACGCCGGCCTTCTGGAGCAGCGGCACAACGATCCCATCCGTCTGCGCTATCAGTGCCAGAAGCAGGTGCAGATCGTAGACCAGCGGATTGCCGGCGCGACGCGCAAGCGCCACAGCGTCGTTCACGGCTTCGCCGGACTTGATGGTAAGGCGATCAGGATTCAGCATCGGGCAAATGGGCTCAGGGGTGACGCGTCACAATACCTGTATGGGTAGGTCCGGGTGCAACCGGAAGGCCAGACCGGACTGCCGGACACGAAGCCCTACGGCGGCCACCATGGCAGAAGTTGCGCCGTGCTGGCAGGACTTGCACGGCGACGGGGGTCGTTGGTACGCTCAACACATGCCGAACGCACTCCGCCTCGCCCTGCTGTGCCTGCTGAGCCTGTCGGCGTGCCGGAGCCGAACCGCAAATCTCGGGATGTCCGACAGTGCGTTTGTGCAGGTCATGGGCGAGCTCAAGGCAGTCGCCGACGCTCCCAATGTCACCGAGCCGCTGCGAGCACAGCGGCGCGAGGCGGTGCTGCGGAAACGCGCGGTCACGGCTTCCCAGCTCGAGACGCTGACCGGTGAACTCACCGCGCACCCGGCGCACGCGCGACGGCTGTGGAGCGCGATCGAATTCAAGGCGCAGAAGATTCTTTCGGTGCGCAACTGACGCGGTGACGAAAAGGGCGCGTCCGACATGCCGGAACGCGCCCTCAGCGCCGCACTCGCAGTTTCTTGACGATCGCCCTGCCATTCACTTCGAGCCGCAACAGATAGATGCCGTCGGGCGCGTCACGTTGCGTCCCCTCCACACGGCCATCCCAGTAGCCCAGATACTGTCGACAGGTCAACAGCACTCCATTCAGCCGCCGCGCTCCCTCCAACTCGCCTGCCGCTCCGGCGAGTGTGGCAACCGCAACCTCCTGCGCGAGGAGGTTGTAGATACGCAGCGTCACCCTGAACTGACGCTTCGTGTCCTGGCAGTCGGGCGGATTCCCGACGAAAAAGGGGAACCGGGTCTCGCCTGCCGTCGGATTCGGAGTACTCTGCCCGAGGTCGAACCCGTCCGGTCGAAGTCGCGCCGGCTGTTGGGCCGGTACAACCAGCGTCTGGGCGAATCCTGCTCCGGGCAGTGCGGCGGCGAGGCACACAGCCAGAAGCCGCGCGAATCTCCGCCAGGACATACACACTCCAAACGAACGAGAAAGGTTGCTGATCGACCTCGAAAACGGGAAAGGATGTCCTGCACCTGTGGTGGAGGCTAGGACACGGTGCGACCTTCGTCAAGCAAGCGACGGCGTCATTGGCCGGTTCGTCTCAGTAAGCCGCCTCCGTACCGCGAACCAACCTCTGCAAACGTCAGGCCGTGGCCCAGGCGTCGAAGGCCCGGAGGGGACGCCCGTCAGTCAGGT
This sequence comes from Gemmatimonadales bacterium, assembly GCA_038215035.1. Classification (GTDB taxonomy): domain Bacteria; phylum Gemmatimonadota; class Gemmatimonadetes; order Gemmatimonadales; family Gemmatimonadaceae; genus JACMLX01. Next base: position 4,349 of record JBBQRH010000003.1, read on the forward strand.
GCGCATGCACGAAGATCCGGAGGAGTCGCCGGTGCGCGCGCTCCGTGGGCGTATCCATGCCCCTCGAGATCCCCGCGTCCGTCTCCAGCCACTCCCGGATCTGAGCACGCGCCGAGGCCGGCAGTGGACGAGACGGTACGGCCAGCGCGCAGCCCGGACAGAGAATTCCTCCCGCCTCGGCGCTGAAGGCGACGTCCCGGTCGGGCGGCTGCTCTCCGTCGCACCGGACACAGGCGTCCAGCGCCGGGCTGAATCCCAGGGTCCCGAGCACACGCCAGACCGCACGGACGGTTGCCTGCGTCGCGTCGTCGTCCGTCGCAATCGCATCCAGGCCATCCCGCAGCGCATCGAACGCATGTTGCGGCGTGTCGTCCTCGCCCGCAACGCGCAGCATGACTTCGGCAAGGGCTGACGCACCTTCGAACCGCGCCAGCGATGTGCCAAGCGCCACGCGCGACCGCACGACATCAAACCGCGCCAACGTATGCAGGTCGCGACCGGCGCGCGCTTCGTACTGCACTTCACCTTCCGCAAACAGATCGACGGCAGACCCGAAACGGCGCTGAGACGATCGCGCACCACGGGCGAGCACCGATTGGACGCCCGCCTCCCGCGTCGCGAGACGCAGGATGCGCGACGACTCGCTGTAGTTGAACGCGTGAAGGACGATCGCGGTGGTGACGATGGGAGGCACAGTCGGAATCTACCGCGGCAGCACAGGCGGCCGGAGGTCAGCCGGGCCGACGAAGGGGAACGAGTGTCGGCGCACCGACCGCCGGATCGTGCGACACCACCAACGGCCAACCGTAGACGGCTTCGAGCGTCGTGGCCTGCATGACCTCACGTGGTGTACCGGCGGCGGCAACCTGCCCGTCGTGCATCAGCACGATCTGGTCGGCAAAGCGAGCGACGAGCGTGAGCGTGTGGCTCACCAGCACGACCGCGCGCCCTCCGGCGGCCTCGCGCGCCAGTGTCTCGAAGGTCGCCATTTCGTGCGCGATATCGAGAAAGGTCGTTGGTTCATCGAGCAGCAGGATTGGTGTGTCCTGTGCCAGTGCGCGGGCCAGTCGCACGCGCTGCCATTCTCCACCGGACAGTTCGTCGGTGCGGCGTGCAGAAAAGCTGGTGACATCCGCGCGGCGCATCGCACCCGCAATCAGCGATTCATCATGATCGGCGATCGCGTCCCACACTCCCTGGAACGGTGAGCGACCGAGCGCGACGTAGTCGCGCACCAGCATCGGGAACGCCAGCGACTCACGTTGCGGCATCACCGCCACCAGTTGGCTGACGACACGACGCGGTGCGCGAAGCAGGTCGACGGTGCCGACGAGAATTCGTCCGCTGCGTTCGGGCATCAGTCCGAGTACGCCTCTGACGAGCGAACTCTTGCCGCTGCCATTCGGACCGACAATCGCGGTGATCGCGCCTGGCTGGGCGACGAGCGACACGTGCCGGACGACAGCGGTCGCACCGCGCGCATACGCCAGCGTGACATCGGCGAACTCGAGCCCGTTCGTCGGAGTCATCGCAGCCGCCGCAGTCGCGTCAGGAAGACAGGCACGCCGATCAACGCGGTGATGGCGCCGAGGGGCAGCTCGAGCGGCGCGCGCACGGTTCGCGCGAGCAGATCAGCGAGCAACACCAACGCCGCGCCGGCCAAGGCTGATGTCAGGATCAGCGATCGATGCCTGACCACGCCGAACGCACGCGCAATGTTCGGCACCACCAGCCCCACGAACCCAACCAGGCCCGCCGCGGCCACACTTGCCGCGGCAAGCAGCGCGCTGACGAGGAAGACCTCACGCGTTGCGCGGCCGACGTCGACGCCCAGCGACGCTGCCGAATCCTCGCCCAGCGAGAGCACATCGAGGACGCGGCCGCGCGCGATGAGAAGCGTCATGCCGATGCACACGTACACGAGCAGCCAGACCACGCGTGACCACGACGCATCACTGACGCCGCCTGCCATCCACCAGACCGCCCCACGCACTTTTTCCGGTGACACATCGGCCAGCAGGATCATGATGATCGCGTTGGCGAAGGCACCGATCACGACACCCGCCATCAGCAACGTGCGCGGATCGCGCACAGCGCCTGCTGCCCGGGCAAGGCCAAGCACCAGAATGACTGCGGTGACCGCTCCCCCAAAGGCGGCCAGCGGCACGATCCCGACGGCGGTGACGCCCAGCGTGATGGCAACCACCGCACCAACCGCGGCGCCGCCGGACACGCCCAGCAGATAGGGTTCCGCCAGCGGATTTCGCAGCGTGCCCTGAAGCGCTGCACCCGCGCTTCCGAGCGCACACCCCACCAGCACCGCCAGTGCCACGCGCGGCAGTCGGAGCTCGCGTACGATGGTGATGGCAAGTGGATCGCCCCTTCCAAGCAGCGCCTCGACGACCTTGATCGGCGCGATCGGCACCGCGCCCAGCGCCAGACTGGCGACGATCAGGATGACCAGCGCGATGGCGGTACCCGTCCACAGCACCGCGGGCCGACGGTGCGCGGCAGGCATTGTCAGGCGCACGCCGCGGGTTCCGGCATCACCGCGACGCGTCGCGGCTGATCAACGCCGACGTCAAAGCCTGCTTCAACCGCGCGCGTTCCGCGTCATAGCCTGCGCGTTCGTCGTCACCCGGATCTCGGGCACGTTCGAACTTCGTGTCGAGATCGGCGATCTGCCGTGCCAACCGTTCAGCCTCGCGGTCGGCCGCCGCCGCTGCCGCTGCACCACTCCCAGGACGCGGAGCCGTGCGACGCCCGAACGCGCGCGCCAAGGACACCAGCATCGCGAGCGAGATCGCCGCAATCAGCGAAATCACGATCCGGGTCTTCTGCGCCTCGCCACTGCCCGGCAGATCCATTTCGAGGATACCGGACGCCGGGACGTCGTTTCCAAGGAACCGACGGAAGTTGCGGCCGTCGATCGAGGCGGGTGCGGTCTCGGCGATGCGTGGTGCCGTCACCGTCGCCTGCGGATCTTCCGCCAGCACTTCGAGCACACCGGTCGCAAACTGGACCGGCAGCTTCAGTGGAAACGCGTCCGCGTCAACCGAATAGGAGAACGAGAGTCGCTTGAGCCCGGGCGCAAATGGCATTTGCACCAGAACTTCGCCGTCCACATTGCTGACCGCGTCCGCCGGCACGTCGCCCTGCGCGACCTTGAAATCCTGGGCGCCCTGCGGAATCCGGACGCGGAAGGTCGGTGCCTTGTCGTTGACACCAATCAGCGTGCGACTCGAGTCGTTGGTGATCTCGAATACTTCGATCATCCCGCGACGTGTGCCGCCCGTGCTCGCCGACAGAATGATGTGCCGGCCGCGTAGCGTGAGACGGATGCCGCTGGACGTGGTGTCGAACACCTGAATTTCGGCGTCCTGGCCGGTGACGACAGGCTGCGCCAGACCGGAGGAAAAATACGCGATCCCGGCATAGCTGGCCGACACGAAGTAAATCGCGTCGGCAGCGCCACTGATCTGATACGCGAAGCGATACGAGCCGTCGACACCGGTCCGTACGGAATCGAGCGGACCGGCACGGTCGCGGCCGACCCGGTGCAGCGTGACCCAGCTGCCGGTGACCGGCTCGAACGCGTCGGCACCAGGTCGCACAACACGACCCTCCACGGTTCGGGAGCCGGAGGGGAGCGTCGCTGACGGGGCGACCGTGTCGATCGCGGCGGCGGGACGGGCTTGTGCGCAGACCAGCCCGGGAATGGCCAGCATCACCAGCAGCAGGCTTATGCAGCGGCCCGATCGCCGATTGGACGACCACGCGTGTTCACGGCATGAATTTGCCGAGATCTTCGGGTCGGAGTCGCTGGAGGTACGCCTTGAGTTCATCCGGGCTCATGTCGGTGCCCGTTGATCGATCACCGTCGGGGATCGGCGGTGGCACGAGGGGCTCGTCCTCATCCTCGAGCGTGACCAACAAGTCGTCCGCGGCAAAGATGGCCGCACCGGTGCGCAATGCAATGGCAATCGAGTCGCTCGGTCGGGCATCAACCGAAATCAGCGCGTCGTCCCGTTGCAGCTGCAGCTCCGCGAAGTACGTGCCGCGTTCGATCCGACTGATCACGACACGTCGAACGGTGGCGCCGAGTCCGAGCACGATCTGCTTGACCAGATCGTGCGTCATCGGGCGCTCGCGGACCACCGCCTGCAGTTCCATCACGATCGACTCAGCCTCCGGCTGCCCGATCCAGATCGGCAGGACCCTCGGACCGTGCAATTCTCGCAGGACCAGCACGTAGGTGTTGGCCGTGCTGTCCACGCCGAGTCGCGCGACGCGCATCTCTATCATGGACTCCCTCCGGAAGTGCGCTGCGAACCGGAACGGCACTCGCGATCGCGAGTGCCGATTGAACGCCGAAGCTCAGCGCAGCGCGGCTTTCAGTTCCTTCGCCATGTTCGTGCGTTCCCACGTGAACGTACTGTGCAACCGCGAGGGCTTGCCGGTCGTGACATCGACATGTCGGACCTGACCCGGGGTCCGACCAAAGTGACCATACGCGGTGGTGGCACTGTAGATCGGCTTGCGCAAGTCGAGCGCCGTCGTGATGCCCTTCGGCGTCAGGTCGAAGACGTCGCGCACGGCGCGGGTGATCTCGACGTCCGCCACGATCCCGGTGCCAAACGTCTCGACGCGAATGGACACTGGTTCCACCACACCAATCGCATACGCCACCTGCACTTCGCAACGCCGGGCGAGACCCGCCTTGACGATGTTCTTCGCTACCCACCGCGCCGCATAGCAGGCACTGCGATCCACCTTGGATGGGTCCTTGCCGCTGAACGCACCACCGCCGTGCCGCCCCATGCCGCCGTACGTGTCGACGATGATCTTCCGGCCGGTGAGCCCACAGTCACCCTGCGGCCCACCGATGACGAAGTTCCCGGTCGGATTGATATGAAACTTGATCTTCTTCTGCACCAGTTCGGCTGGCAGCACAGGCATGATCACCTGCTCGATCACGGTCTCCCGGATCGTGCGCTGCGACACATCCGGGGAGTGCTGCGTCGACACGACCACTGTATCAACACCAACGGGCTGATTCTGTTCGTCGTACGCGATCGTGACCTGACTCTTGGCGTCCGGTCGGAGCCATTTGATGGCCTTCGACTTGCGCAACTCAGCCAGGCGGGCGGTGATGCGATGCGCGAGAGTGATCGGCATCGGCATGAACTCATCCGTTTCATCGCTGGCGTAGCCGAACATCATTCCCTGATCGCCAGCGCCCCCCGTATCCACGCCCTGCGAGATGTCGGGGGACTGCTTGTCAATCGTGCTCATGACGGCACAGGTGCGCCCGTCGATGCCGTATTCCGGATCATCATAGCCGATCGCCGTGATGGTCCGGCGGACGAGCGACGGGATATCCACCCACGCCGAGGTCGTAATCTCACCGGCGACGACAGCGAGACCTGTTGTCACCAATGTCTCGCAGGCGACGCGCGCCTTTTCGTCCTTCGCCAGAATCGCGTCAAGCACTGCGTCGGAGATCGCGTCGGCGACCTTGTCCGGATGCCCCTCGGTGACCGACTCGGAAGTAAACAGATTGCGTTCAGCCACGGACCCGGAGGTAAGAGAAAGGTATAAGGAAATCTTTATATGTCACACGCTGTACCCCAAAATATCCCCGGTCTCGGAGCCAAGCAAGCCAAGCTCCGATGGAGACAGATCGTACGCCGCCGCCTGGAGCAATCGGCGCACGACTCGCTCCGCTTCAGCCGCTGTCGAGGACGCCAGCGCCGCCTCGGCAGCCTCCTTGGCGGCTTCCGACGACACGCTACGCAGCATCCGCTTCATCAACGGAACGGCTCGTGGCGCGACACTCAGATTCCGAATACCGAGCCCGACCAGAACAAAGGCAGTCAGCGGCTGCGATCCCATCTCGCCGCACACCCCGACCTCCAGTCCTCGTCGCTTCCCCGCCTCGACGGTCAACTGAATCAGACGCAACACGGCCGGGTGCAGCGGAGTGAACCGCGCGGCCAGATTCACGTTCCCCCGGTCCACCGCCAGCGTGTACTGTACCAGATCGTTCGTGCCGATGCTGAAGAAGTCGGCGTCGTTCACGAAAGTATCGGCAGCAACGGCGGCAGCCGGTGTCTCGATCATCACGCCGACCTGCACCCGATCACGAAAGACAGCGCCTCGCTCATTCAACGTGCGTGCGGCCTCCGCGATCAGCGCGCGTGTCCGCCGCACTTCATCCACGCTCACGACCAGCGGCAGTAGAATCCGCACGTCACCATGGGCCGCTGCCCGGAGGAGTGCGCGCAGCTGCACCAGGAACAACTCCGGCTGATCAAGGCACATGCGGATCGCGCGCCAGCCGAGGAACGGATTGGCTTCAGTCGGGAACCCGCCGACCGGCAACTTGTCGCCGCCGATATCGAAGGTGCGAATCACGACCGGCTTGCCGCTGAACGCATCGACGACACGACGATACGCACGATACTGCTCATCTTCGTCGGGCATCGCCGTCCGACCAAGTACGACGAACTCGGTGCGCATCAGCCCCACACCATCAGCCCCACTCTTCGCCGCCAGCTCGCTCTCCTCCGGGATATCGACGTTCGCCCGCAGGAAGATCCGCTCCCCGCCGCGCAGCTGCGCGGCAACGTCCGCCTGCGACCGCAGGCTCTCCTCCAGAATCGCAGCCGCCTCCGCCCGCAAACGAGCCTGCGCGATTTCCTCATCGGTCGGATTGACGACCAGCACACCGGTGGTCCCGTCGAGAACGACCCGTTCGCTGCCGCGAAGTCGTGTGGTTGCATCGCGCAATCCCACCACGGCAGGTAGGCCCAGCGATCGTGCCAGAATGGCGACGTGACTGGTGCTGGTGCCTTCATCGGTTGCAATCGCCGCAATTGCCTCGCGGTCCAGTTGCACAGTCAGCGATGGGGTCAGATCGTGTGTGACGAGAATGGCATTGCTCCCCTTGGGGAGATCGACGGGATCGCTGTCAGGGAGCGCCAGCAGAATCCCGAGCACGCGGATATGCAGATCGAGCAGATCGCCAATGCGTTCACGCAGCATCGGGGCTGACGCGCGCCCGAAGCGACGGCGCCACTCGAGCATGACCAGGTCGAACGCATGTTCGGCCGAACGCCGGTCGCGAATGAATCCTTCGACTTCCTGATTCAGCGCACGATCATCGAGGATCGAGATCTGGACCTCGAAGATCATCGACTCCTTCACCCCGGCCTGATGCGCAGCCCGGTCGCGCACCTGGCGCAGTCGCTCCTGAGCGCGGGAGACGGCATCGTGGAACCGCACGAGTTCGCCCGGCACTTCAGCGTCCGTCACGATGCGAGGTGGCACGTCGGGCACCTCCCATCGCAGCAAATGCACTGGTCCAGCCACGATGCCAGGCGACGCCGGCAAGCCGCGAAGCATCCGCTCCATCAGTGCTCTCCGAAGCGGCCGGCCACCAGCGTCGTCAGCGCCTCGAGGGCGGCATCGGCGTCCGGCCCATCAGCACGAATGACGATCGACGCACCGCACTCCGCGGCCAGCATCATGACCCCCATGATGCTCTTGCCGTTGACCTCGACGTCATCCCGCACGATGGTGATCATCGCCTGATAGCGGGCCGCCGTCTTGACGACTTCGGCCGCCGGTCGCGCGTGCAACCCGTTGCGGTTGAGAATCTCGACTGTGCGCTCAGGCATGACGGAGAAGGAAGAGGACAAGCGCCGCGAACCCCGCAAGGAGGGCAAGTCGCCACCCTTCCACGCGGCCGTGGAACAACACCAACGAACCTGCACCCATCGCGGCCACCAAAAGCGTGATGCCGATACGGGGCAACCCGCCGCCGTCAACGAGGCGCATCACAGTGAGCGGAATCGCGACGCCGGCGAAAAATGTCCCGGCGCGGGCGAGCCACACCGGTCCTTCCCGCAGGATGGGGTGACCGAGTGCTGCGGCAACAGCGAGGCCCTTTTCCCAGCCCATCTTCAGGCCCCAGAACCGCAATGCCACATGCCCTGCATTGTACATCGACAGGAACGCGATCACGCAGACGAGCGGCGATGCGCCGAGTCCAAAGAGCAGCAATGCAGCAAAGGAACAGGTCGGCAGGAGTCCGACCCAGACCAGCCGATCGCCAACACTGCCCAGCGGTCCGCAGAGTGCGGTCCGGAAGCGCTCGATCCGCGCTGACGGCTGCCCCTCGAGCTCCGCGCGAGCCAAGGCCCCAACCGCAAAGGCTGCGAGATACGGATGTGCATTGAAGTACTGGCTCTGTCGCGCCAACGCCGCGCGATACTGATCGCCTCCCAGGCCACCGGGCAGCTGTCGGAGCGCTGGTTCCACACAAAAACCGATGCCGTTCCCGATAAGAATTTCGTAGTTCCATGAGGCTTGCACCGCAAACAGCCGGATGAGCATGGCGATGCGAGTGGACGCCTGCAATTGCGGATCTTTCACTAACGGCGTCGAAGGCGGCGTGACCGGAGGCCTGGCGCTCGTCATCGCGTCAACCAGACAACCATCGCGGTCCCAAGCGCCAGACCCCCGATGCCAAACCACCGAGTACCGGCCGTCGAGTGAAACATCTTCCATGCGGCACCCGCAGCAACGGCACCGCCGAGCGACGCCAACAGCGGCATGGCATACGGTGCGAGCGGCGCAGGTTTTGAGGCGATCCACCGCGCCACCGGCAGCGCACAGATCGCGCCAATCATCGACACGCCGCCCGCGCGGGCCAGATCCGCCGTTGCGCCCGCGACCTGCAGTCCGGCCACCGTCCGTGCCGAGCCGCGAGCGAGCGCCTCGAGCCGGTTCCTGGCGAGGCGGGCATTCAACTCTCGGAGCTTGATCATCGTCCAGCCGCCGAACGTCGCAATCAGCAACCCGCAGGGCACGGCAAAGAGCAGTGCCATCGGCGCGCCACCACCGGCGGCGACGCCGGCAGCCGCAGCGGCGCCAGCGATCGGCGACGATGAGCCCCACTCGGGATACTGTGACGCGCCGAAGGGAAGTGTCTCATGCGCGAACAGCTCGAGCAGCACGCCGCACACCATTCCCACGCCGGCATTACCCATGAACGCACCGCCGAGGGTCGCGGCCACGATGGGTCGCGAGAGTTGCGCCTGCGGAAAACTCACGACGTCCAACCCGAGCAGCGCGCCGAGCAGCCCAAGCACGAGCACATCGACAATCACGCGAGTGCCTCGCCAGCCAGCAGCTGCGTCAGCGGGATCACGCGTGCTGCCGGGACATCCTGCGCCGAAATTTCGACGCCATTTGCCGCCATCGCCCGCAACTCCGATTCCTCGGGTCCGGTGAGGAAAATGTATCGGAGTTTCTGGGCGCGCCCCGCTCGGTGGTGGACGCCACCGAGATTCACACGACGCAGCGCGGGAATGGCCGCACAGAGTCGTGCCATCGTGTCGATATCGCCCGTCAACAGCATGCCTGGCTTGGGGTCGGCGGCGAACGCCGAGTATCGCTCGATCGCTTGCAAGACGGACACGAACTCCACGCGCATATCGGGCGGGACGCCCATCCGGTAGAGCTCCTGCTCCCACTCGCTGGCGGCGACCTCGTCGTCCACCAGCACGAGAAAGCGCAGTTCGAGCGGTTGGCCCCAACCAACGACGACCTGCCCATGAATCAGTCGGTCATCGATACGATGCAGTTCAATCGGCACGCGCAGGTCCTCGCGTCACCATCATGGCGGCTCGCCCCTTTTCAACGGCAGCATCAGCGGCGTGCGCGGCACCCGGCGCCGCAAACGCGTAATCGAGCAGCACTGGAAGGCTGATGCCCGTCACGACCGTCACGTGGGGATGATCGCGCTGTGCGCGGCGCGCAGCCATGGTCGTCGAACCCGCCGGCAGGTCGGAGAATATCACACTCACGCCGTCCGCAATCGCGTCCCGCAGCATGGCTTCGGTCGCACGGGTATCGAGCCCGTAGTTGCTGGCGGTGCGGAAGAGATCCGACCGCCCGGTGATGGCCGTCACTGCCGACACCAAACCGGCGGCAAAGTCCTTGTGTCCGATCACCAGTGCCGCCGGGCGTACATCCTGTTCACTCATTGTCTTCCAGCAAGTAGCGTCGCACCTCGACGTCGCGCGCCGTGGCGCGCGCGTCCGACGCGCTCCGCATCCGGGCGATGAGTCGTTCGTTGAATTGCTCCGCCGGATTGACGCCAGCGTAGCGCAGAAGATGGTTCATGGCCAGCACCTCGAGAATCACCGTGATGTTCTTCCCCGGATTCAAGGGCACGCGAATGCGGGGAATCGGCACACCGAGAATCTCGGTCGTTTCCAGGTCGAGTCCAGTGCGATCCAGGTGCGCGTCACCGCGCCACAGCTCCAGCTCCACGGCCACCTCGACCCGCTTCTGCTGTCGGACGGCGCGAATACCAAACAGCGCCGGAATGTCCACCAGCCCGACGCCGCGGATTTCCATGTGGTGACGCTGCAACTCATGTCCCTTGCCGATCAACACGTCGTTGCCGCGCTTGAGCACGATGACCATGTCATCGGCCACCATCCGATGGCCGCGCTCCACCAGATCGAGCACGCACTCCGACTTCCCGATGCCGCTCTGGCCGACCAGCAGCAGGCCGACACCGTACACGTCGGCCAGTGAGCCGTGCAACGTCGTACGTGGCGCAAACTCCTCCTCCATCGCCGGCTTGATCCGCCGGTAGAACTCATTCGTCTTCAGTGGCGACCGAAACAACGGCATCCCGGCCTCAGCCGCCTCGCGAAGAAACTCGGCTGAGAGCTCGAGGCCTTTCGTGATGAAGCAGCAGGGAAACGGGAGCCGGAAAAACTGACGGAGCACCACTAGCCGCTGCGTCGCTTCAAGCGACGTGATATAGGTGATCTCGGTTTCGCCGAGAATCTGGCATCGATCCGGCACGAACCGTTCGACGTATCCAGCGAGAACGAGCCCGGGGGAGGAAACCTCCGGGCTCGTCACAGGCCGGTCGAGGCCAGTCGCCTCGCCAATTGGCTCCAGTTCCAGAATGTCCTTCAGCCGCTCAAAGAGGCGGCCGACCGAAAGGGTCGTCGTCACGCGCTCCGCGTCGCCAGTGCAGAGACTCGCACGCGGGTGCGCATCGGATTTTTCTTGGGGATCTGCGCCTGCAGGCGGGCCAGGGCGTCCTTGAGTGCGGTGGCGTAGGATCGGGAGCGACCCTCGGCCACCAGATTTCGATGCTTCGGCGCGTGAAGCACGATCTCGACGCGACGGGTTGGCCCGTCGTCCTCGAATCGTACCACAGCGTCGACCGCGCGCTGCAGGCGTCGCCCGAACTTCAGGACGGCGCGTTCTGCGCGTCCCTTGAGGGGCTCAGGAATTGTGGCGTTGTGCGCGTGAAAAATGATCTCCACCAGCGTGCCCTCCTTCGCGCATCCGTTGGAGCAGATGCGCCTCGGTGTGATCGGCAGCGGACTCCCAGGTGAAGGACTCAGCGAAAGTTCGTCCGGCCGTCCCGAGTCGGGTGACCAATGCCGGATCGGCGATGATTCGATCGTACGCGGCGGCGAGTTGACCGACATCGCCGTGAGGCACGAGGAATCCAGTCCGTCCATCCAGCACTGATTCGCGCAGGCCCGGGGAGTCGGACGCCACCACTGGCGTCCCGCACGCCGCCGCCTCCAGGTTCGTGATTCCCCACCCCTCCTTCGGAGATGTCAGACTCACGATCCACGCTCGACGGAGCAAGGCGGACTTCTCCGCCTCACTCACGAATCCAAGAAACCGCACGCGCGGGCCAAGGTCAAGCGACGCCGCGAGCGCTTCAAGCCGGGGACGATCATCCCCTGTTCCCGCAATCTCGACTTCGACGCGGCGATCCTGCATTGCCGCCACCGCCTCGAGGATCAGGTCAATCCCTTTGTATCGCCGCAACCGACCAACGTAAGCGATTATCGGCGTTGAAGATCGGGCTTCGGCCAGCGGCCTGAACGCTCCGCTGTCGATGCCACAATAGATCACGCGAGTGCGCTCGACCGGAACCCCGCGAGCCAGCAAATCGCTCCGCGTACTTTCACTGATCGCCGTGAAATCACACCGACGGTAGACCCACGGGATGGCCCGTTCAGCGGCCACGACCGTACTTGCCACGGTCCAGCCCGCTTCGCGGAACGCGGTCCAGCCAAACAGATGTGGCACCACCACGTCCACCCGCTCCTTCACCCAGAGCGGCGTAAAGAGCGGGAGCTTGTTGATGTCTTCCACCACCACATCGAAGGGACCGCCAGCTCGGCGCAGGTCACGGTAGGCTCCCACGACGTGGAGCGCGAAGTTCCAGCGCCCGCCGACCCGGTGAACGCGCATGCCATCCAGCACTGCCTCCGGATCGCACCCGTCCCAGCCGCTGCACAAGAGCGTCACATCGTGGCCGCGCCGTGCAAGTCGGCCATAGATCTCGTGCAAGTGCGTCTCCGCGCCACCCGCCTGCGGATTCTCCCGATCGAGCCAGTTGATGACGAGCAGGCGCACGGGTCAGAGCTTGCCGAGACGGCGGGCCAGCGCATCGAGCACGCCGTTCACGAACTTGGCGCTCTGCTCAGAGCCAAAACGCTCCGCCAGGCGCACCGCTTCCTGCAGCACCACTCGCGCCGGCGTTTCCATCTGACGCAGCTCGGCCGCCGCAATCCGCAGCACACACCGCTCGATGACACCCAGGCGATCCATGCGCCAATTGGTGGTGATCGCCTCGAGGTCGGCATCGATCGGACCAAGATCTTTCTCGACCGCCGCCACAATGACGGACGCAAAGAGTCGCTCATCGCGCGGGATGCCAATGTCATCCCAGACAGCGCGCGCGACGTTCGACAGTGCGTCGGCGCGTCCTCGAACGTCCCAGGCGTACACGGCCTGCAGCGCGCGCGAGCGCGCGCGCGTCTCAAGCCTCGGCTTCGCCATCGAGGGCCTCCACGTCGACGGCATCCAGGCGTGCGAGCAAGTCGGCCATTTCAAGCGCGGCCAGCGCGGCATCGCGTCCCTTGTTCCCGTGTTCGCCGCCGGCACGCGCTTCGGCCTGCGCCATGGTGTCAGTCGTCAGCAGGCCAAAGCCGATCGGGACCTCGAAATCGGCGCCAAGCTGCATGATGGCACGCGACGTCTCACCAGCAACGAATTCAAAGTGAGGCGTCCCGCCGCGCACGATTGCGCCAACGACGACACACGCATCGTACCGGCCAGTGCCGAGCAGCGCGCGGGTGGCGGTGGGCAACTCCCAGGCCCCAGGCACCACCACCACGTCGATGTCGTCGAACAGCACACCACACTCCACCAGTGTCGCCACAGCGCCTTCGCCGAGTGCCTGCGTTACGGTTTCATTGAAGCGGCTGACGATCACGGCCACACGACGACCGGTCCCATCAGGTGATCCGATAAACTCAGGCATTTGGTTTTGCTGTGAATGGAAGGTGGCCCAACTTGGACCGTTTCACCTTCAGGTACTGCGAGTTCTCCTCGTTGGGCGGCGCTTCGAGGCTGACCTGAGCGGCCACACGCAGTCCATATCCTTCGAGACCGACGATCTTCTTCGGGTTGTTGGTGATCACCCGAATCGACTTGATCCCGAGATCGAGGAGTATCTGGGCACCAACACCGTAGTTGCGAAGGTCGGGGCCAAAGCCCAGACGTTCGTTGGCCTCGACGGTGTCAGCGCCCGCGTCCTGCAATTCATAGGCGCGCAACTTGTTCAACAGGCCGATACCCCGCCCTTCCTGATCGAGGTAAACGATCACGCCGCGACCCTCATGGACGACCATTTCCATCGTCGTCTCGAGTTGCCAGCCGCAGTCGCACCGCAGCGAGTGGAACGTATCGCCTGTCAGGCACTTGGAGTGCATTCGAACAAGGACGTCCTCGCCATCGGAAATATCGCCGTAGACGAGCGCGACGTGCTCAGCGGCATCGATATCGTTCTTGAAGCCTGCGATGCGGAATTCACCGAACTCCGTCGGCAGACGCGCATTCGCCACACGATGCACCAGGCGCTCAGTCTGCAGGCGATATGCGACGAGCTGCGCCACGGTGATGAAGGTGAGTCCGTGCTGCGTGGCGAAGGCGTCGAGTTCATCCCGCTTGGCCGTCGTGCCGTCGTCGTTGAGGATCTCGCAGATCACGCCCGCAGGTGTCAGGCCGGCCATCCGCGCCAGATCGACCGAGGCTTCGGTATGCCCGACGCGCTTCAACACGCCACCTTCGCGGGCGCGGAGCGGATGGATGTGGCCAGGGCGGCGCAGGTCGGACGGCTGCGTTGCAGGATCCACCGCGACACGAATGGTGGTTGCACGATCCTTCGCGCTGATGCCGGTCGTCACGCCGAATCGCTCATCCGCATCGATGCTGACGGTGAACGCGGTCCGGAACGCATCCGTGTTCTCTTTGCCTTGCGGGCCGAGCTCCAGTGCCTGCACACGTTCCGGCGTCATCGCAAGGCAGATCATTCCCTTCGCCTTCAACATGAAGTTGATCACTTCGGGCGTGATCATCTCGGCCGCGCAGATCAGGTCACCCTCGTTCTCGCGATCTTCATCATCTGCTACAACGATCACCTTGCCCTGTCGGAGATCGTCGATGGCTTGTGCAACGGTGCCGAATGGCATGGTGAACTCTATGTTGCGAGGCTGCGGAACAGGCCCAAGGCTGTCCCGAGACCTTGCGGTGAAATCTGAGCGCCCGGTTGCGGCGTCTGGAGATACGGCTTGAGCAGGTGCTGCACGAACTTTCCAATCACGTCACTCTCGAGATGCACGCCATCGCCGACGACGCGATCCGACAGCGTCGTGTGCCGCCAGGTGTACTCGATGATCGACAAGCCGAGCAGACCGTCGGCGGGAAGATCATTCACGGTGAGACTGATGCCATCGACCGCCACCGATCCATGCGCCACCAGCAGGGCGCGGACCTCCGCTGGCACGCGCACCGCGATGATCCACGCGTCGTCACGCTTGCTGATGTCGGTGATCGTCCCGACCGCATCGACGTGCCCTTGGACGATGTGACCGCCCAGCCGGTCCGTCGGCCGCATTGCGCGCTCCAGATTGACGCGGCGACCAGTCGTCCAGGAACCGATGGTGGTGCGCTCGAGCGTGGTCACGACCGCTGACGCGGTGAACCACCTCGGGGCGTGTTCGCGCACGGTCAGGCAGGCGCCGTCCAGCGCAATGCTTTCGCCGTCAAGCAGATCCTCGTAGCGACACCGAACCCGGAACTCGCGGCCAGCGTCGGTAACACGGATCTGCTCGATGACGCCGATGTCGTCAACGAGTCCGGTGAACACTGTCAGTCAGGTCGTAAATGGCCATGAGGTCGTCGCCCAGCCGGCGATGCGACACCAGACGGTGCCGCACGGCTTCCTCGACGGGCACAGGGGTGCCGGCCTGGAGGGGACGGACGGCGTCAGCGCCCAATCGGACCGGAGCGGTAAAGATAACCAGTCGGTCTACCAGTCCCTCGGCAAGGAGTGCGTCCGCCAAGGTCGCACCGCCCTCGCAGTAGACTGACGTGAGGCCCGAGTCGCGCAGGGCGCGCAGTTGCGCTGTGAGGCCGACGGCCATGCGGATTTCCACTCCGCTGGCGACGAGAGCCGCCTGTGTCTCGGCACGGAGCTCCTCGGCGACCAGTAGCACCGGCGTCTGCCGGGCCGTCCGGATCAGCGTGCTGGAGAGCGGCACTCGTCCCGTCCGATCGAAAATCACCCGTACGGGTGCGACGCGTGGCCTCGGAACACCCCTGACGGTGAGCTGCGGATCGTCGGCGATGACAGTGCCGACACCGACGCCCACGGCGTCGTGATCGCCGCGCTGCCGGTGAACCTCACGTCGCGCCACCGCGCCCGTCAGCCAGGCGGCTCGCCGCCGCCCGTCGGCGATGCCACCATCGAGCGACCGGGCGAGCTTCAGCGTGACGAACGGCCGATCACTGCCAAACCGATGGAAGAAGGCGGGATTCTGGTCCAGCGCCGCGGCTGCCTCAACCCCGCCAACCACGACAATGCCTGCCGCGCGAAGACGCTCCGCGCCACCTGCCATCGCGGGATTCGGATCGGTTGCTGCAAAGACCACGCGCGCGACCCTGGCGGCGATCAGCGCATCGACGCACGGCGGTGTTCGACCGAATCCGGCACATGGCTCCAACGTGACGTAGACGGTCGCGCCAGCCGCCAGCGGACCCGCCGCCTGCAGTGCCACGACCTCGGCATGCGCACGACCTGGCGGTTCGGTGAATCCCTCGCCAACGATCCGACCGCCGTGAACGACAACGGCGCCGACCATGGGGTTCGGCGCCGTCGTCCCACGCCCGCGGAGCGCCAGTGCCAGCGCGCGCCGCATGTAGCGGCGGTCGGTGGTGCGGTCGCTCACCGCCGCGCAGTCCTCATGCGATCAGAAACTCAACCGCAGACCGACGGAGCCGAACAGGCGCTGCTCGTTGATCTTGCCATCGGTAAAGCTGTTGTATGTCGATAGACTATCGCCACCAAACGTGCTTCCGGCTTCGGCGCCGATTCGCAGCTTGAGGATGTTGAGCGCGACGGATCCGTAAGCTGCATTCCGCTTGATCTCCTGCGTCAGCGCGAATGCGCCCGCCACCGCAGGCCCGACCGTCGGCGATACCCGTGCGCGAAGCTGCGTGAACGTGCGGTATCGATCCTGACCCACGCCACCGCCGAGTTCCAGGAATCCCAATTTCTTCGAGATCGACACGCGGAGCGCGTCATTCTCCACGCTCAGTTCCGACAGCGACAGGCTGTCATTGGTGGTGACGCCTGCAATCGACGACGAGAACGACGTACTGAAGGTTGCCGTCGGGAGCGAACGTCGGAAAAAGCTCACGGCAACCGCAGGCATGAGCATCCGATCCGCCAGCAGTCCGAGCCGCGCACCGTAGCCGAGCTTCAGCGAGCCTTTTGTAGTCTTGATGCTGAAGTCCTCGATGTCGCGATTCGGGATATACGCGACGTTGACCAGCGCATCGAGCGACAGGATGCGCTGCACCCCGACGAAGACACCAGGGAAAAGCCCGAGCGCGACGTCGAGCGTGGGCGCAGGCACCGGAACTCGCGTCGTTGGAATCGTGCTCTGCACCGCCGCGGTCGATGACAGGCGGACGTTGCTGATGTCCGGAACACGCCCGTCAACGGCGTTGACACGCAGTCCAATCGACAGACCACGCACCGCTCTCGACGATCCGAGCACCGGTCCGCCGCCAGCCAGCGCGCCTTGCACCTGCGGGGCGAGCATCACGAAGATATCGGTGCCCTTCTGACAGGCGTCTCGGAGGGCGGCCGCCTGCGAGAGGCACTGTGCGGACTGGGCGGACAGCGGCATCGTGATGGCGCCCGCGCACAGCAGAGCGGCGGCCAGGGAGCGAACAGTCATGGTCACAATTCGTCAGAGTGAAGTTGCACCATCCCCGAACCGGGGCGGATGGCACCAAGGATCCACGACGAAGTCTCGGACGCCGCCGCGGCAGCCTGCACCTCGGTGACAGCGTCCTGGGCGCAGGCGATCACCATACCGACGCCCATGTTGAAGGTTCGAAACATCTCGTTGGCGCCAACCTGCGCCGCCGCCTGCAGTTGCACGTACACGTTAGGCACGGTCCACGAGCGAAGCTGAAGCACCGCGTCGAGATGCGGGGGAAGCATCCGGTTCACGTTTCCTGGTAACCCCCCACCGGTGATGTGTGCCATACCGTGGACCCGGTGCAGCACCGGGCGAAGCGCCGGCAGGTAGGTGAGGTGCGGTCGAAGCAGCACCTGCCCCACCGTCTGCCCAGCTTCTCCGGGGAACGGGTCATGGACGCCCAGGCCCATCGCTTCCGCGACGATCTTTCGCGCCAGCGAGTACCCGTTCGTGTGCAGCCCAGCGCTGGCGAAGCCGATCAGAATGTCACCATCCCGAACCCGGTCCGCGCCGAGGACTGCGTCTTCCTCCATGATGCCGGTGATGAATCCTGCCAGGTCATAGTCTGGCGGCGTGTAGATGCCAGGCATCTCCGCCGTCTCACCGCCGAGCAACGCGCAGCCGTTCTCCCGGCAGCCGTGCGCCACGCCAGCGACGATGGCTTCGACCACGGCTGGCTCGAGCTTCCCGAACGCGACATAGTCGAGGAAGTACAGTGGCACGGCCCCCATGACGAGGATGTCGTTCGCACAGTGGTTCACCAGATCACGACCGACGGTGTCGTGCACCCCGGCTTCGATGGCGACGCGCAGCTTCGTCCCGACACCGTCGGCGCTCGACACCAGCACGGGGGCTCGATAGCCGGCCGGCACGCGGAACATGCCACCAAAGCCACCGAACGTGCCACGCGCGCCCGGTGTCAGGGTGGACTCCACGTGGGCCTTGATGCGGTGCTTGGCATCGTCGGCCTTCTCGAGATCGACGCCGGCGCTCCGATAGTCGAGCGGCGTATTCATGCTGACAACGGCGCCTCGAACGCAACGAGCCGATGGAACTCCTGCACGCGCGATTCGATTTCCGGCCGGGTCAGCGCGATCGTCCGTTCATTTGAGAACTTCTCGACGGCAAACGAGCCCATGGCCGAGCCGTAGACGACAGCCTTGCGCATGTTCGCTTCGCTGAGGTCACCGGTCGACGCCAGCCAGCCGATGAACCCGCCGGCGAATGAGTCACCGGCGCCGGTCGGATCGAACACCGACTCGAGCGGATATGCCGGCGCAAAGAAAACGCTGCTTCCGGAGAACAGAAATGCGCCATGCTCACCCTTCTTGATCACGACATGCTTCGGTCCACGCGCCATGATCCATCGCGCCGCCTTGACGAGATTGGACTCCTCGGTGAGCTGTCGCGCCTCGGCGTCGTTGATCGTGATCAGGTCGACATGCGGCAGGAGCTCGAGCAGATCGGGACGGCGGCTTTCGATCCAGAAATTCATCGTGTCGCACGCCACGAGGCGCGGCCTGACGACCTGACGCAGCACGTCGAGCTGCAGCCGCGGGTCGATGTTGCCAAGAAAGACGAACGGCGAGTCAAGGAAGGCGGCGGGAATCTTCGGCCGGAAATGCGAGAAGACACCCAGTCGCGTCTCCAGCGTCTCGGCGGAATTGAGATCATGCCGGTACCGGGCGCGCCAACGAAAACTCTCGCCCTCGGCCACCTCGACACCGCTCATGTCGACGCCCTTCGCCTTCAGCGGCTCGAGCTTGTCCATCGGGTAGTCCGTGCCGATGACGCCGACCATCCGGACCGGCGCGAAGTGACAGGCGGCAGACGCAAACATGTTCGCCGAGCCGCCGAGGACTTCCTCGGCCTTGCCAAAGGGAGTCTCGACCGAGTCGAGGGCGACCGAACCGACAACGAGGACGGACATGGACGGGACGAGGTGAGAAGGTAAGGGAGCGGCGACCGACGCTACATGCGCTCAGGCGCCGTCAGGCCAAGCACCGCCAGCGCGTTCGCAAGCACGACACGCGTCGCATTTGCCAACACCAGACGCGCCTGCATGATGGCGGGCGGTTCATTCAACACGTGGTGCTTGTGATACCACGTATGCACAAGACCGGCAGTCTTCTCGAGCCAGTTCGCCATGCGGTGTGGTTCCAGCGCCGTCGCCGCACCGGCCAACGTGGCGGGAAAATCGGCTAGCGCCTTGATCAGCTCACGTTCTTCCGGCTCGACCAGCACCGACAGATCGACATCGACACCGGACACCGTACCCCGATCAATCTCGCCGACACGGAAAATCCCGCAGAGTCGCGCATGCGCCATCTGGATATAATAGACGGGATTCTCCTCCGACTGCGCGCGCGCCAGATCGATATCGAAGACGAGCTGCGAATCGCCCTTGCGCATCACGAAGAAGAACCGGACGGCGTCGCGACCGACTTCCTCGACCAGATCGCGAACCGTGACGTAGCTCCCGGCGCGCTTGGAGATCTTCATCTCCTCACCGCCGCGCATGACCGTCACCATCTGATGCAGCACGTAGTCGGGGTATCCGATCGGGATCCCGATTCCGAGCGCCTGCAGTCCTGCCCGCACCCGCGTGACGGTCGAGTGATGGTCGGCTCCCTGCACGTTGATCGCGCGGGAAAATCCACGGTCCCACTTGGCGACGTGATACGCGACGTCAGGCACGAAGTACGTATACTCCCCGCCCTTCTCCGCGGAGCGTTTCATCACGCGATCCTGATCGTCACCGAAGTCAGTCGTGCGGAGCCACAGCGCCCCATCCTTCTCGTAGGTGAAGCCACTCGCGATCAGCGCCGCAACCGTCGTGTCGACCTTGCCGTCGGAATAGAGTGAACTTTCGAGATAATATGTATCGAACACCACACCGAACGCCTTCAGATCCAGATCCTGCTCGCCCCGCAAAGCTGCCACCGCAAAGCGACGAATCGCATCGGAATCATCCAGGGAGATGTCGGCTGGGTTCGCGGCGCGATATGCCGCCGCGATCTCGCGGATGTACTCGCCGTGGTAGCCATTGTCCGGAAAGACGACGTCATGCCCAGCCTGCTCCTTCGCCCGCAGCTGTACGCTTTTCTGCAGGGTGTTGATCTGGCCGCCGCCGTCGTTGTAGTAGAACTCGCGACTGACGGCCCATCCATTCCATTCCAGCAGCGTGCTGATCGCATCACCAAGCGCCGCCTGGCGTCCGTGGCCGACGTGCAAGGGTCCCGTGGGATTGGCGGAAACGAATTCGACCACCACCGGACAGGCCGCGCCGGCAGCGCTCCGCCCATACCGCTCACCCTGACGAAGGATCTCCGGCAGCACCCGCGTCAGTGCATCGGAATCAACCCGAAAATTGATAAAACCAGGCCCGGCGATCTCCGCCGCGCTGATACCGACGGAGTCGAGTTCCATCGCGGCGATCAGCTTCGCCGCCACGTCGCGCGGCGACTGCTTGAGCGATTTCGCCAGGAGCATTGCGGCATTCGTCGCCCACTCTCCAAACGCCGGATCGCGAGGGCGCTCGACCAGCGCGACGAAGTCCTCAGCCGCGCCAATTCGGTGCGCCGCGCGACCGATCTCCAGCCGCAACGCGTCGGGAGAACTCACGAGTCGGATGTCCCGCTGCCAGACGCTTTTGGTTCTGCCTTCGGCGTGGCGGGTGCCTTCGGCTCGGACGGCGCGCTGGTCGACGTCTCGGTCTTGGCCCCCGACGACGACTCAGCCGAGGCGCCGCTGGCGGCCGGCTTCGGCGCATCGCCTTGCGTGCGGTGTGCGTTGCGACCGTAGTCGGTCAGGTAAAAGCCCGATCCCTTGAACAGCAGTCCGGCGCCGCCGCTGATGATGCGCACCGCCGCCCCCTCGCCGTTGGGATTGGGGATTTCGTCGGGAACTTCGGAAATCTTGAACGACCGCTCGATGATGGTGCCATCGGGCAGACGAAACTCGTAAGTGGGCATGACTCCGGCACTTGGAAGAGACGACAGCCTATCAAGTTAGCCGTTCGGGCACTGGCATTCAACGGCGGCCGCCACCGCAGTGGTCGCGAACCAGGCTCAGTTTTAGCGCGGCTCGCGGGGACACCACGACTGGGGCAGGCCGACCAACGGCAGTATTGCGACCGTCGCGGAGTGGACGGCTGTGACCTGTATCCCGCCACGTGACGGAGCGGGACCTGACACCCGGGTCGCACGCGTTCCCGGGGTAACCCTCACGCGCCTCACCGTGGGCGGTATGCACCCCACACACGAGCGAAGGTGTCCGAGATCTCCCCGACGCTGGCACGAGCGCGCACGGCGTCGATGATCAGCGGCATGAGCGGCGTGCGGTTCGCACCGGTGGCGTACGCCTCGGCGGCAGCGGACAGCGCGGCGACTGACTGCTCCAGCCGTGCTCCGTCGCGCGCGGCACGCACCGCCGCAAGGTTCGCGACCTGTCCGCGCTCGAGTGCCGAGAAATCCGGTGCAGGTATCACCGGTGGATCCTGACCGTCGCCGAACTTGTTGACGCCCACGATGACCGTCTCGCCGGCTTCGACCCGTAGTTGGTGTTCGTACGCCGAACGCCCGATTTCATCCTGGAAGAAGCCCTTCTCGATAGCGGCAGCGCTGCCACCGAGGGTTGCGACCTGCTCCATCAGCGCCAGTGCGCGCGTTTCGAGTTCGGTCGTCAAGGCCTCGACGTAATAGCTGCCAGCGAGCGGATCGACGGTCTGCGCCACGCCGCTCTCGAACGCCACGATCTGCTGTGTGCGCAGCGCCAGCGTCGCGGCGGCGGCGGTCGGAAGCGCCAGCGCCTCATCGTAGCCGTTGGTATGCAGCGATTGCGTGCCGCCCAGTGCCGCCGCGAGCGCCTGCACGGTCACTCGCACCACGTTGTTCAACGGCTGCTGCGCCGTCAACGTCACACCGCCGGTCTGGGTGTGAAAGCGCAACCGGGCACTCACCTCGCTGGCCCCGAATCGGTCACGCATCAGTCGCGCATAAATGCGCCGCGCCGCGCGAAACTTCGCAACTTCTTCGAACAGATCGTTGTGGCAGGCGAAGAAGAACGACAGGCGCGGCGCGAAGTCGTCGACCGCCAGCCCAGCCGCAATGGCACGTTCGACGTATTCGACCGTGTTCGCAAAGGTGAACGCCAATTCCTGAACGGCGGTGGCTCCTGCCTCCCGGATGTGATACCCGGAGATCGAGATCGGATTCCAGTTCGGCACCTCTGCCGCGCAGAACCGGAACGTCTCCGCCACCAGCGCCAACGAAGGTACCGGCGGATACACGTACGTGCCGCGTGCGATGTATTCCTTCAGGATGTCGTTCTGCGTCGTGCCGCTCAGCTTCGCACGACTGATCCCGCGCTCTTCTGCCACTACGATGTACATCGCCAGCAGCGTGCTGGCGGTGGCATTGATGGTCATCGAGGTCGAGACCTGATCGAGCGGAATGCCGTCCAGCAACGTGTGCATGTCTTCGACGGTGTCGATCGCCACGCCCACGCGCCCGACTTCGCCGAGCGCTCGGGGTGCGTCCGAATCGATACCCATCTGCGTCGGCAAATCAAAGGCGACCGACAGCCCCGTCTGGCCGGCGGCGAGC
This sequence comes from Gemmatimonadales bacterium, assembly GCA_038215035.1. Classification (GTDB taxonomy): domain Bacteria; phylum Gemmatimonadota; class Gemmatimonadetes; order Gemmatimonadales; family Gemmatimonadaceae; genus JACMLX01. The sequence goes on from JBBQRH010000003.1 coordinate 27,354, forward strand.
AGCATCTTGTACCGCGTGTTTGACTCAGCGGCAGTGCCGAAACCGGCGTACTGTCGCATGGTCCACAGGCGGCCGCGGTACATGTCCGGCTGCACGCCTCTCGTGAACGGGTACTGCCCTGGCTCTCCGAGCGCGGCCCCGGCGGCGTCTGCTTCGTGATACACCGCCTTGATCTCGAGCCCGGACGGCGAGGTCTTCACAACGCCAGGCCGGGGCTGCGAAGCCCCAGCGCTCACAACGTGGCTCCAACCGGCGGTGCAAGCAATTCAATTGCCGTGTCGACATCCCCCTTGCTTCCCAGATAGAGCGGGGTGCGCTGATGCAGTTCCGTCGGCTGTACATCAAGGATGCGGATGCGGCCGTCCGAACCGGCGCCGCCCGCCTGTTCACAGATGAACGCCAGCGGATTCGCTTCGTACAGCAGGCGAAGCTTGCCGCGCGGCGACATGGTGTTCGCGGGATAGACGAACACACCACCAGCAAGCAGGTTGCGATGAAAGTCAGCCACCAGCGAGCCGACATACCGCACACTGTGCGCCTGCTGCACACCATCAAGGCCGCGATAACGGCGCATCAGCGCCTTGACCTGTTCGTCCCAGAATTGCTCGTACGAGTCATTGACGGACAGGAACTTGCCGCGGTGCGGTGTCCGGATATTCGGATGTGAGAGCAGGAACTCGCCGATGGACGGGTCGAGCGTGAAGCCATGTACACCCTGCCCAGTGCTGTACACCATCATCGTGCTCGACCCGTAGATGATGTAGCCTGCGGCGACCTGACGGCGGCCCGGCTGCAGGAAGTCCTCGAGTTCGCCCTGACGACCGTTGGTGATCTTGCGGACGACCGAGAAGATCGTGCCAACCGGCACATTCACGTCGATGTTCGACGAACCATCGAGCGGATCAAACATCAGGCAGTATTTGCCCGTGCGGAAACGATCCGGGATCGGGATGATGTCGGGCTCTTCTTCCGACGCCATGGCGCAGAGCCGACCACCGTGGTCCATGGCCTTGATCATGATGTCGTTCGACAGCACATCGAGCTTCTGCTGTGTCTCTCCCTGAACGTTCTCGTTGTCCGTCGCGCCGAGGATGTCCACCAGGCCCGCCATGCGCACCTTGTTGGAGATCATCTTCGCCGCCAGCGCAATGTCGTACAGGATACCGGAGAGCTCGCCACTCGCCTCCGGATAGAGGCGTTCCTGTTCGATGATGAACCGCTCGATCGTCACGACTGAAACGGGGGTGTGGTTGACCACGGTCACGCGCCCGGAGAAAGGTTGGTAGGCTGAGGTCGATCAAGACGCTTCGAAGCCCAGGCATTCGCATCCGATTCGAATCGGTTGCGTGCATACCCGCGCGTCAGCGACTCCCAGAGGTACAAAACGGGGAAAACAGCCGAGCTTGCAAACTGCTCGACGTGTCGATGTTCGTGCAAGAGTAATGTCGGCTCCCATTCGGCGCCGGGCGCGAGGAACACCGTCCGCCAGAGCGTGATCCCCTGAACGCTGGAGCGACCAAGACACCAACCGCCAATCCGAGGCGGGAGGCCACCGCGCCGCCAGCGAACCGACGTCAGCTCTGGCCAGCGGCGCGCCAGTCCCGCCGGCAGCACGGCTGGCGTGCCGACGAACGGAACGATCACGGCGGACGCGAACCAGTCGCGGAATCGGGGAACGGAAGACTCCAGTGATGAGCAGCGGTGATGACGAAAACTGCGTGACCGTCTGTCCTTACCACAGTCGTGCCAGCGACATCGGTCCGCAAGACTGGGACGCCACGGCGCGCGAACTCCCGCATGACGTCGCCCGACGGGTGCCCGTAACGGTTCCCGCGCCCGACCGACACGACCGCCAGGCGCGGGCTGACCGCGTCGAGGAGCGCCCCGCCCGAACTGGTTCGGCTGCCGTGGTGCCCAACCTTCAGGATCTCGGCACGTAACCATTCAACCGGCGTATGGCGGAGTAGCCACTCCTCCTCTTCGACTTCCGCATCGCCAACGAAGAGGAACCGCGTCTGGCCGTACTCCACCCGAACGATCGTACTGGCGAGGTTGGCGTCGCGCAGTCCCACGGTCCAGTTCGAATCGGGAGCGAGGAACCTGAGGAGCACGCCGTCAACGCGGAGCGTGTCGGCCGGGTGCACCCGGCGCCACTCGACCTGATGCACGGCAGCACTCTCCAACGACGCCCGGTACGCGTCGCTCCCGCCTGCAAAAGCGCCATCCAGATAGAGGCGCGGATGGGTCGCGCCGATCATGGCTGGCGCCCCGCCGACGTGGTCGAGGTGCGGATGGGAGAGGATGAACATCTCGACTGGCCCTCCAAGTCTCCGGATGTACGGCAACACCGTACGTCGGCCGTGATCGATACCGGGTGCCCCCCCGCCAGCATCGATCAGGATCCAACGGCCTCGCGGCGTCCGAATCGCGGCCGCATCACCCTGCCCCACATTCAGGAAGTGCACTTCGAGCAGACCGGAGCCAGACGGCCCCCAGACGCCGTGCCACGCCAGAAGAATGGCGCTCAGCACCGCAACCAGCAGTGCCGGTCCTACGTCCCGGTGCACCATCGCCGCGAGCAGCGCCGCCACCAGTAGCCCGCCGACAAGAGCCTGCCAGAGCGTTGGCGACAGGTCGATTGCCGCCCAGGCTGGCGCCGCGCCTGCAGTCGCGACGCCCTCGAGCGCCATCAGCAGGGGGTGCGCCGCCCCCGCCACGAATCGCGCGGCGGTGAGATTCGGCGAGCAGAGGAGTGCGAGAAAGAGTGTGGGCTGCAGCGCTGCAACGAGTGGTGCGGCGAAGAGATTCGTCAGCGGAGCGATCAGACTGACGGTTCCGAAGAACCATGCGATCAGTGGCGTGGAGGCAATGCCTGCGACACTGCTGGTCAGGAGTTCGCGCCGGAGCGAAAGAGGCCACCCCGTGCCCTTCCAGCCCAATCGCCGCACCAGTTTCCCGCTAGCGGCGAGCGCAACGACACCGAGCACCGATAGTTGCCATCCGAGATCGAGCGGCGCCGCAGAATCAACGAGCACCGGCAGCAAGGCCCCCAAGGTGAGCACCGACCATTCGGAGGCCGGTCGCTGACGCAGTTTCGCGATCAACACGGCGCAGAACATCACCGCCGCCCGGACCGCGGGAGGTGGCAATCCAAGAACGGCGACGTACACCCCGGTGACACCGACCGCGAGCAGCACGGCCACACGGTGCGGAAGGCGCAGCGCACGACCCAGCATCAGCAGGGCCGCAGCGATGATCGCCACGTGGACTCCGGACACGGACAGCAGATGCACGAGTCCCGAGCGCGACCAGCGTCGGCGGATCACGGGATCGATCAGATGCATGTCCGCCAGCAGCAATGCGCGCGCCATCGGCGCATCCGCGAGAAACACCGAGTCCACGCGTCGCACGCCGGCAGCGCGCAGTCGCGCGCGGAGCGCCGACGTGGTGAGGCTACGGGCGTCACGCACGGCCAGGGTCACGCTGCGTTCCCCAGGCTCCGCCCGCGTGGATGTTCGGTACCAGATGCCGCCGATCACCGCAACTCGCGCACGCACCATGCCGCTGATGGCGCATCCATCGGTCGCGGAGACGATTTCTGCCGGACCGGCATCACCGATAGCCAGGTCAAAGTCCGTGACGAACGAGAGTGTCGTGCTTTGCACGATCACGCTGCGACAGTGAGCATCGTGCCAACGCTCGGCCGCCGCACGTCCAGCTGCCGCAGCGGCGAAGATCAGCGCGACGACGGTCGCGCCGGCTCCAGCACGACGCTGTACCAGTGCGCAGACAATGCAACAGGCGAGCAGACTCGCACCGGTCGCGAGCAGTGTCCCGGTGGCCCCCGCTGCGGAGCCGAGAATGATGCAGAGGAAGATCCACGACGCGGTTGGCACGCCGCCACAGTAAGACCTCGTGGCTCAACTGCGCGTGCAAGATCGTCGCGCATCACATCAAATTAACGCACCACCAGCAACGCACGGCTGTGATTCAGAGGGCGACGCGTCAACCCGCCAGTGGCAATGCGGCACGCGACGCGATCGGCGCCCCGGTGAACGTGTGACCGGTGGTCCCGGTGATTTCGACGTGCATGTAGCTGCCGATCAGTGAAGGATCGCCCGGAACCAGAATGGTACGGAAGTCGCGCGTGCGTCCCTGCAGCAGGTCACCACGTTTCGCTTCTTTTTCGATCAGAATCTCGTAGCGCGATCCGAGCAACCCAAGATTCACGTCACGGCTCATCGAACGCACGGTATCCACCAACCGCTGCAAGCGATCGCTGGCCACCGCATCGGGCACCGTCTCGCTGTCGGGCATCCGCGTTGCGGGTGTGCCTTCGCGCGCGGAGAACTTGAAGGTGAACGCGTCCATGAAGCCGATCTCCTTGCAGGCGCTGAGCGTCTCGTCAAAATCGGCGTCGGTCTCACCGGGAAAACCGACGATGATGTCGGTGGTGAGGACCAGCTTCGGGATGGCCGCCCGCAATCGTGCAACGCAGTCCATGAAGCCTTCCCGCGAGTAGCGGCGCAGCATCCGCTTGAGCGTCCGTGTGGACCCGCTCTGCATGGGGAGATGCACGTGCTCGCACACCGTCGGCGTTTCGGCCATCGCCGCCAGCACCCGGTCGCTGAAGTCGTTCGGATGCGGACTGGTGTACCGGAGTCGGCGCAGGCCCGGCACGCGACCCACCGCACGCAGCAGGTCGGCAAAGTCGTGCGTGCCATCGAAGTAGCTGTTGACGGTCTGTCCGAGCAGCACCACCTCGGTCATCCCGTCGGCGACGACCTGCTCGGTCTCGCGCACCACGTCGGCGAGTTTCCTGCTCCGCTCACTGCCACGCGTCGTCGGCACGATGCAGTACGTGCATTTGTAGTCACACCCGCGCTGCACCGGAATCCATGCCTTGACCTTGTCGAAGCGTCGCGGCGTGAAGTCTTCGTAGTGTTCCTCGAGGTCGAAAGTCGTCGCGGCAACGCGTTTGCCCTGGCGCGCGCCCTCGACCAGCGACGGTAGCGCGCGGTACCCATCAGGGCCGATCACCAGCGAGACGTGCTTGGCCTGTTCGAGCAACCGCGGACCAAGGCGCTGAGCCATACACCCAGTGACCCCGACGATGCTGTCCGGCTTCATGTGTCGCTTGAGCTCACCCAGTCGACCGATCACTCGCTGCTCGGCGTGATCGCGGATGGCGCACGTGTTCAGGAGTATGACGTCCGCGCCATCCGGCACGTCAACCGTATCGTATCCGGCGGCAGTCAGCTTGCCGAGCATCAGCTCGGTGTCGCTCACGTTCATCTGGCAGCCGTACGTCTCGATGAAGACGGTGGGGCGAGGTGTCATGGACATGCGATCAGGCCAGCGGCAGGGCGACGAGTCGGCGCGGCGCCGCACTGGGCGAGAGCACCGATCTGAACCGCGTACCGCGCGCGGGAGCGGGCGACGCGAAGTCAACTGCAAGGTAATCCTCAGTCAGCCCATCGCGATTGCCGTCCTCGTGCCCGATCACGATCACATCCGCCTCCCCACCGATGCGACTCGCAGCATGAGTGGCGGCCTTCGCCACGCCGAGGGTGCGCAACTCTGCGGCACGCGCACGTCGCACGTCGTCGGGGACGTCCCCTTGGAGCTTGAGGGCGGCGGTTTCGGGCCGTGGGGAGTACGGAAAGACGTGGAGACTGGTGAATGGCAGCGCTTCGACAAGCGCGCAGGTGGCGCGATGGTCAGCCTCGGTTTCGCCGGGGAAACCGGCGATGATGTCTGCGCCAAGGCCGAATATGGCGGCTTTCGCGACGAGTGCCTGCACTGCGTCGGCGTACTCTGTCGCTGAGTACCAGTGCCGCCCCATCCGCCGCAGTACCGCATCGCTGCCCGACTGCAGCGGAGCGTGGAGATACGGCGCGACCGAACCGGTGGCCGACGTCAGCAGGTCGGCCAGCTGTGCATCGACTTCGGTCGCCTCGACGCTCGAGAGACGAAAACGCACGTTCGGCACGCGATGCACCAATGCCGCCACCAGCGTACCGAGCGAGCACCCGATGTCGGCACCATAGGTTCCGATGTGAATCCCGGTCAGCACGATCTCGGGATGGAACGACGCCAGCGCGGCCGCCTCGTCGATGACTGCCTGCAGCGGCCGCGAGCGATTCGCGCCGCGAGCAAGTGTCGTCGCGCAGAAGGTGCAGTGCTCGTCGCAGCCATCCTGAATGCGCAGCAATCCGCGAGTGCCGCGCTGCTGTGTCCCGGCGGCGATGGCCAGCGTGTCGGAGAAGCCAAGTGCTGCGCCAATGGCGCGCAGGTCAGCACCTGGCACCACATCGCTCACGCTCGGCAGCTGCCGGAGTTCCGCCGCCGATCGCGCGGCGGCACAGCCCATCACGACGGTGCGCAGCTGTGGCGAGGTGCGCGCCGCTCGGCGCACATGCTGGCGCAGGTCGGCTTCGGCTTGGCGCGTGACCGTGCAGCTGTTGAAGACCGCCACATCCGCCTCGTCGGCGGAGGTCACCAGCGCCCCTCCAGAGGCAACGACCATCGCCGCCACCGCTTCGGTGTCGTACTGATTCGCTCGACAGCCGAAGGTGTGGAGGAAGACGCGCACGGCCATCTCCGTCAGGTCCGGAGGCGGAATCCGAAGGACATGATCAGGCCACGTTCGCTGACATTGTCGAGGCCAGTGACCTTGCGCGCCGCACGCTCGAGACCCAGATCGATCTGCGCCCGTCCGAACGCGAGGGGGAAGCCCAGCCCACCGCCCAGAATGTTCTCGGTCGCCTGTCGGCCGGACACGCCAAATGGCAGGTCGCGAGTCCGTGCGCCAAGACGCAGGAGCACCTGACCACCACGAATCCTCGGGCCGGCCACCTCTGCACCGACGCCAAATTCCTTGGTATCAAACACGCCGTTACTGGCGGCACCAAGGCCCTTCATTGCCGACCATCCCTCCCAGTTGTATCGCGCGGCCAGATTCGCGCCGGCCACCTCCCAGCGGACGGACGCACCCGCTCGATTGGGAACATCGGCCTTCAGCCGAGTCGAGTCATTGACGTCGGCACGCATCCCGAAGCCCAATCGCGCCGAGCCGGCGAAGCTGAGTTTCTTGTTAGGTGACACCTCGACTCCGACCGAAACGGCCGAACCGCCAAACGTCAGTGTGCTCGCTTCAGCGATAGCGCCATACTCGACCGTATCGACACGAACCCCTGTGTCGGCCACGATCGATCGCGACGTGCGCACGCGATTCTCTCCGGTGATGACATGCAGCGAAGTGCCAAGCCGCAGCCACGGGCGTATCTGCCGCGCGGCGCCAAACTGCACATCATTGATGCCCCCGGTCGCAACTTCTCGCGACGTGGTGGTCACCGAATCCGAGCGGATGAGCTGCCGTGCGGTGGTCAAGGTCGTGAAGTTCCGCTCCAGAAGCGTTGAACTCGAGATACCGAAACCCCAACGCTGTCCCGCGGGGAGCCCGATCGCAAAGACTGGAAAGCGAGCCACCGCGGCCGACGTCGAGACACCGCCGACGGTCGTCGATCTCCGCTCAGGCGAGTACTGCAGGTACGCGCCCGCGACCCCCCAGTTGAGCAGCGCGGCCGGGTTGTGCGGTCCGGCCTGATCAAATTCGTTGAGCGCACCGCCGGTGCTCGATGCGCGGACGGTGAGCTGCCCGGGCGGATACCCGAAACCCTGCGTGGAGATCGCACCCTGTGCAACGAGCCTGCTCGCGAGGAGAAATCCCCCGAGGGCGAGCGCGCGCGGGACTGACAGGCCCATCATGGAATCGCTCCTTCGCGACGAGTGGTGTATGTCACGCGAAGGCGCGGACGGAGCGCGGGGTTTGTGCTGCGACGGGAGTAGAAGGCCGGCCGCTGTTCCTGAAAGGTCTCGCCCTCGGAATACAGGACGAATCCGGTCGCGATCGACGTATCCTGGTTGACCCAGAGGCGCAGCGCTCTCCCGACGTCAAACGATTTCAGCCCGCTGTCAGCGGGCGTCAGGCGCAACGACGGCAACTGCACGCCTTCGATGGTCGGATCGAGGAATTCCACCTGCCGGCGCGGATCGGTGCCGAGAGCAGGTCCAGCGATCGTGACGCGAGTGCGGACACGCACCCCGTCGCCCGCACCCGGAACACCACGTTGCGGTCGCTGCACCAGATCGAGTGACGCGCGCACAATGGTCACCGTATCGAGGAGCGAACGTGGCAGCTTCACGCGCAACAGCGACCGCACGCCGACCAATCCGCCGACGGACAAGGAACCATCGGCGAGCAGCGGCGTGTTGTCGCGCACGACGATCGTCTGGGCGCGGAATCGGGACGGTGATTCGACGGTGCCATTGAACCGCGTCTGCACCTGCCACGCGCGGATCGCGGTGTCCGGCGACGGATCGTACGACAGTTGCGGTGTGAGCGCCGGGGCGTTCGAACTCGGGGCAAGGAACCGCAGCGCCGCCGAAGCCGACGACGTGATTCGCAGTCCGATCCGCATCCGGCGCGCACCCTTGACGTAGCGGAGCATCACCGAGTCTGGAATGCCGACAGCAAAAGCCCGCACAGGCAACGCGGCCGCGCCGGGAATCGTGTCGGCGACAACCTCACTGAGCGTAAAGCTCCGGCTCGCGATCAATCGGTCCGGCGTGAACCGCGACGCCAGCACTGCGGCCAGCGTGTCGTTCGCCACGGTCGAGTCATCGACATCATAGAGCGAGATCGTCGTCGTGCCCGATGCAATCAGCGAACGTGATGTATCGATCGTCAACGTCAGCTTGCTGCCGGTCACCGCGGTCACGGTCGTCGTGTCAGTCGAAGACAGCGTGCGCGGGAGCGTGTCGAACCGGAAGACCTGGCGGACATCGACCGAGTCCGGACGACTGACCACCGGCACGTAGGTATCACTCGATCCCGCCAGCCCGGGCGCGGGAAACCGCTCGCCCTCACCCGTGAAGCCGGCGAAAGCAGAGTCGAACTGCACGATGTCGAAGGTCGTGTCCTTGAACACGAGCGCATTACCTGTGCAGAGCACAGGGCAGTTCGCACTCGTATCGAGACGTTCGGAGCACGCTGCGATGATGGCAATCGCAGCAAGCGGCAGGCAGCGGAAAAACTGGCGAGGAGACACGGAAACTGGACGAGGTGAGGCGAGTGATCGCCGTTAGGATGCGGCCATCAGATTCGCCGCGAAGGCGGCAGGAAGCAGTGCATCGAGGCGCCATGACTGACGGGCACCACCGGTGGTGATGCTCGTGACATCGAGCATCGGGGCGAACTCGTGCAACACCTGACGGCAGATGCCGCAGGGAGGCGTCGGCACTTCCGCCTCGGTGCAAATCACAATCGCAGTGAACTCTCGCTTGCCATCAGCGACGGCGCGCGAGATGGCGGTCCGCTCGGCGCAGATTCCCGCCGGATAGCTCGCATTCTCGACATTGCACCCAACATGAATCGAACCGTCCGCGGCGAGTAGTGCCGCGCCGACCCGGAACTTCGAATACGGAGCGTACGCACGCTGCATCACGGATACCGCCGCCGCTTCGAGGCGTGAAATCAGTTCAGCGTTCATGCCGCGCGTACCGAGTGCAGGAAGCTGATGCCACGGCCGCGCCAGTCGAGCCCGAACGACTCGGCGACCGTCGCGCCAAGGTCGGCGAAGGAACGGCGTGCTGGCAGCACCGTGGGCCGGACGCCCGGACCGGCGACCAGCAACGGCACTCGCTCGCGCGCATGATCCGTCGACGCCGTGGTTGGATCGTTCCCGTGATCTGCGGTAATGAAGAGCAAGTCATCGTGCCGCAGGGCGTCGAGCAACGCGGGGAGCGCCGCGTCAAACTCGGCCAGCGCCCCGGCAAATCCGACGACATCGTTGCGATGCCCGAACTGTTGATCGAAGTCCACCAGGTTCGCGAAGAGAAAACCCCGCTCCGCGATTCGCAGCCACTCCGCAATGAGCTCCAGCCCCTGTGCATTCGACGTCGTGTGTGTGGACGAGATCGAGCGCGACGCGAAGAGGTCGTCCACCTTGCCGATACCGGTGCGGTCAATCCCTGCCGCCGCGAGTGCGTCAAGCAACGTCTCTGACACCGGTTCGACAGAATAGTCGCGCCGATTCGACGTTCGCTGCCACGCGCCGGCATGCCCGATGAACGGTCGCGCGATCACGCGTGACACGTTGAGCGGCCCGACGAGCAGCGCGCGGGCCGCCTCGCACGCACGGTAGAGTTCATCCAGTGGAACCACCGATTCATGCGCGGCGATCTGGAAGACGGAATCCGCCGACGTATAGACGATCCACGAACCGCTGTTCAGGTGCTCCACACCAAGGGCATCCAGAATCGCAGTACCGCTCGCGACGCAATTCCCGATCACGGTGCGGCCGGTGGCCGCCGAGAATGCGGCGAGCAACTCCGGTGGAAAGCCGCTGGGAAACGTCGGAAACGGGTGTTCGAGGACGACGCCCGTCAACTCCCAGTGACCGGTGGTAGAGTCCTTGCCTGCGCTCATCGGCTCGAGCACCGTGACGGCACCGGTATGCTCCGCGAGCTTCTCGACACCGCGGAGCGCACCAACGTGGCCGAGCCCGAGGCGTTCGAGCGTCGGTAATTCCAGCGTCGGCACCTGCTCGAGCACATGGCCAAGCGTGTTGCTGCCAGCATCTCCGTAGGCAGCCGCGTCTGCTGCTTCACCGCACCCCACGCCGTCGAGCACGATCACCACCACTCGGCCACTCACGCCGCCACCTCGACCATGGACGACGAATGCACATTGACGTGAGTGCGACGGACTCGAGCCCGGAGCCCGGTCAGCACTTCATATGGTGAACGCACAGCACACGCCGCAACCGCTGACACGCTCATCTCGGCGTCGCCGCCAATGAACGTGACACGATCGCCGACCTCGCACGGTACATCCGTCACGTCACACATCGTCATGTCCATAGTGACGAGACCGACGACCAGCACTCGCCGACCGTTGACCATCGCCGTCCCGGTATTCCCCGCCCCGCGCGGATATCCGTCGGCATACCCGAGCGCGACCGTCGCGATCCGCCGTTCCGATCCGGCGCGCCAGGTGGCGCCGTAACTGACGGTGTCACCCGCCTCGACGCGTCGGACGGCAACCACGGAAGACGCGAGCGTGACGACCGGACGCGGCGCCCACTCGGCCGGACCGACGGCCACACCGTAGAGTGCTATGCCCGGGCGCGCACAATCGTAGCGCGACGCCCCACGCTGCAGCAGTGCGGCGCTGTTTTCGGCGTGTACCAGTGGCGGTCGCGCTGGCAGGGCCGCCACGATTCCTGCAAAGCGGGACTCCTGCTCGGTAATGGACGCCGGATTCGTGTCGGCCGAGTGGAAATGGGTGAAGACCCCGGCTGGAGATTCTCCCGCGCCAAGCACCGATCGGAGTTTGTCCGTGTCGCGCCAGTCGACACCCGTCCGATTCATGCCCGTGTCGATTGGGAGGTGCCACGGACCGCCGCCCGCGCGGGCCCAGGTTGCGATGTGCTCTGGGTTGGCCAGACAGAGCGTGAGCCGGGACTGCGCGGCGGCCGCAAAATCCGTGGGAAGTACGGGGGTGAAAACCACGATGTCGCTCGTGATCCCCGCGCCGCGAAGCTCTCGCCCTTCCTCGACGGAGGCAACGCCGAACGCGGTCGGTCGTTCGGCGTCGAGCATCCTGGCGACCTCGACCGCACCAAGTCCGTAGGCGTCGGCCTTCACCATCGGCAGCAGAGGAACCGCCGCACGGCGCGCGAGGAGGCGATAATTCTCCCGCACCGCGGCGAGGTCCACGGTGAGCATGGCGCTCGTAGCGCGGGCGTCGGCGGGAATGGCGGTCACAGCCTATGAAGTTACCGGGAGCGGTCGTAACGATGCAAGCGAAAGCCAGTCTTGAAGATACCCTCGCGCTGATGCGCGATCTGCGAGCCCGCTGCACGTGGGACGCCGCGCAAACGCACCAGTCGCTCCGCCCATACCTGATCGAGGAGGCGCACGAGGTGGATGATGCGCTGAGAATCGGCAGCGATCCGATGCTCCGTGACGAGCTCGGCGACCTACTGCTCCAGGTCCTGTTCCATAGCGTCCTCGCCGAAGAGCGACAGGCGTTTGACCTGTACGACGTCGCCGGTGCTTTGATCGCCAAAATGAAAAAACGCCACCCGCATCTCTACGGCGATGGGGAAGCCATCCCATGGGAACGGCAGAAAGCCAAGACCCGGCTCTCGCTGGCGGATGGCCTCCCGCTGGAGCTTCCCGGGCTCCACCGCGCCCACCGACTGCAGGATCGCGCCGCGGGCGTTGGCTTCGACTGGGATGACGTGGCAGGCCCACTCGCCAAGGTCCGCGAGGAGATCGACGAGGTCGCGGTGGAGCTCGAGCAACCGAACGCCGACCCGGTTGCAGCGCAGGATGCCGTCGAGTCTGAGCTGGGTGACCTGCTGTTTGCAGTGGTCAACCTGTGCCGAAAGGCGAACGTGCATGCGGCGGTTGCGCTCGATCGGGCAAACACCAAGTTCGTGCGTCGGTTCACGGCGGTGGAACAGTTGGCCGCTGAGCGCGGTGTGCAGGTTGGAACCGCCACGCTCGCCGAGCTGGATGAGCTCTGGGACGATGTGAAACGGGCCGGCGGATGAGCGTGCTGCAGACGGTCTCGACACCGCGTTCGCTGACGACCATGCAGCCGTTCTTCCGCGAGCTTTCGGTCAATCGCGAGACGGCGCTGGCGCTTTTCGACGGCCTCTCAGCCGAAGCACTGGCATGGCGGCCCTCACCTGCGCAGTGGAGCCTGGCAGAGGTGTGCGGGCACTTGGCGACCACGGCAGAATTGTATGTCGCCGAGCTCGACGTCGCGATTGCGCGAGGGCATTCGGATGCGGCGTACAGCGAGCGCCCGTTTCAGGGGACGATCGTGAGCCGCCTCGTCGTCTGGGTGATGGAACCGCCGGTCCGCGTCCGCATGCGATCCCCGCGGGAGTTGCGTCCTGACCCCACCGAAGCGCCGGCAGCCGCACGACAGCGGTACAACGCCGCGCAGCGGAACCTCGAGGTTCGCATGGAACGCGCAGCCGGACTGGATCTGGCTCACGTGCGAGTCCGCCTGCCGGAGTTGCGCCAGGTACGCCTGTCGCTCGGCGGAGTTCTGGCACTCCTCTTGGCCCATGAACGGCGGCATCTCTGGCAGGCGACGCTCGTACGACGAGCGAACGCATTTCCCCACGCCTTCGTCCCTTGATCAGGGACGAAGGCGATTCATCAGGCGGGGGAACGGGATGCACTCTCGGATGTGCGGCGTGCCGCAGAGCCAGGCCACCAGTCGCTCGAGCCCGAGCCCGAAGCCGCTGTGGACGAACGTCCCGTACTTCCGCAGGTCCAGGTACCATCCGTACGCGCTGGGGTCGAGACCTTCTTCCTTGATCCGCTGCAGCAGCTTGTCGTAGTCATCTTCACGCTGCGAGCCACCGATGATTTCACCGTAGCCTTCCGGAGCGAGACAATCGGCACACAGCACGGTGCGCGGATCGTCCGGATTCTCCTTCATGTAGAACGCCTTGGCCTCCTTCGGATAGTTGCAGATGAAGATTGGCGTGCGATAGTCTGCCACCAACAACGCCTCATCCTCTGCGCCGAGATCCTCGCCCCAGGTGATCGGGCTGCCTTTCTGCTGCAACGTGACCACGGCGTCGGTGTACGAAATACGCGGAAACGGGCCAACCACTGCCTCGAGATGCGACACATCGCGTTCGAGCACCGCGAGCTCCGGGCGACGCCGTTCCAGGACGCGCCGCGTGACCGCAAGCAGCAGGTCTTCCTGCAGTTGCATGCTGTCGTGCACATCGTAAAACGCCATCTCCGGCTCGATCATCCAGAATTCGGTGAGATGCCGGCGCGTCTTCGATTTCTCCGCACGGAAGGTCGGACCGAAGGTGTAGATGCGTCCGAGCGCTGCCGCCAGCGCCTCGCCGTAGAGCTGACCCGTCTGCGCCAGATAGGCGTTGCCTTCGTCGAAGTACTCCGTGCTGAACAGGCCGGAACGTTCGCCGATGGCGGCCGTCAGGATCGGCGTGTCACAGTGAATGAAGTCGCACGCATAAAAGAAGTCGTGGATCGCCTGCTCGATCTCGTGGCGGATCTTCATCAAGGCGACCTGACGCGGAGCGCGCAGCCAGAGATGCCGGTTGTCCATCAGGAAGTCGACGCCATGCTCCTTGGGCTGAATCGGATAGTCGATCGCACTGGCACCGAGGACGAGCAGTTCCGACGCACCCAATTCCGCACCGCCGGGCGCGCGCGGCTCGAGGCGTACCTCGCCGGTGACGGCAACGGCCGCTTCGAGCGTGAGGGTCGCGAAGCGCTCCCACACCTCTGGCGTGACCTGACTCTTTACAAACACACATTGCACGACGCCGGTCCCGTCTCGAACCACCAGAAAGGCCACCTTGCCCTGCGTCCGCACGTGTTGCACCCAGCCACGTACGGTGACGGTGGCGCCCGCTGCAGCGGGAAGCGCTGCGATGTACTGCATCTGACCTGTCATTGTTCTGAACGGCTCCGCTCGCAAGATTGGGGGCAACGTACCGAGCCCCATAAGGTGAGTCAACGCATTGCAGCACCGATGCCTACACCATTTCCGTGACCCCAGTCTTCGCGAATCCCGGCCCCTCCGCTCGCCCCGTGGCACATCGCCGCGGTGTGCCGCTGCGGGTGCGCCTGGTGGTGGGGATGCTCGTCCTGGCGGCGATTCTCGTGGCGCCGCTGATCGTGACGCGCTTCTCGCTGAAGCGGTTGTTCAATGACATCGAGCAGCTGCAGAGTCAGGACTTCAGGGCATCGCTCCTGCTCGGTAAACTCCGCGCGACCACCGACCAGGTACGGCGTGCGGATGACCAGATCGGCGGATTGCGCGATACCACACGCGTTCCGGCGCTCCGCGACGCCGTGACCGCGCTGACGGTGCTCTCTGATTCATTGGCTGGCTTGACGGCAGGGGTGTCGTACTCCGGCGTTGGCGCCGCGGTGCGCGACGTCCGGATTCTCACCGAGCAGAGCCTGATGGCGGTGCAGGCGGGAAATTTTGCTCGCGTCGACTCGCTCTCGGCCAATCGGGTGCGCCCAGTGCTGCAGCAGTTGAATGACGCGGTGGAACGGGCTGAGGGCACGCTCCGGATCGAGACCTCCGCACGCGTCAATGGAGCGCGCGACGAGACCGCGCAGGCGCGACGCGTGTCGTTCCTCGCGCTGCTGATGGCGCTGGTGTTCGCAACGATTGTGGCAGCATGGATCATTTTCAGCATCGCGCGCCCGGTGGCGGATCTGCAGGAAGGGATGGAACGTGTGGCATCGGGACAGTTTGATCACAAACTCGAGGTCGCGTCGCGCCGACGGGACGAGTTCGGCCGGCTGGCGGAGAGTTATGCCGCGATGGCGCAACGGCTGGGTGAACTGGATCGGCTGAAGGCCGAATTCGTATCAATGGCATCCCATGAGTTGAAGACTCCGCTCAACGTCATTCTCGGCTACCTGACCCTGCTCGACGACAGCGTCTATGGTCCCCTGAACGACAAGCAGCGCGAGGTGGTCCATACGCTCGAGCGACAGAGTCATTCGCTGAACCGGCTCGTGCGGCAGCTGCTGGATGTGTCCCGATACGACGCCGGCGGCGCGACGCTCAACCTTCAGGCACTCAATACCCGGGTTTTCTTTGCCGAATTGGAGAACTCGCTGGTCGTGCTGGCACAGCAGCGCGGAGTCACCTTCAGCGTGACGGCCGCTGTTGGGATGCCGTCCGAAGTCTGGTGGGATCATGACCGGATGACGGAGGCCATCGGCAATCTGGTGACCAACGCCTGCAAGTTCACCGCTCGAGGGGGGGTGGTCGCCCTCCACGGCGACGGGGAGCCTGGATCGGTCAAGCTCGAGGTCCGCGACAGTGGCGTCGGGATCCCGGCCGCTGAGCTTCCGCACGTTTTTCGGAAGTTCTTCCAGGCCGGGAATCAGGAGGCGACCAGTGTTGCTGGTACCGGACTCGGCCTTGCAATCGTCAGGGGCATTGTAGAGGCTCATGGCGGCTCGGTGCACGTCTCATCCGAGGTTGGCGTGGGCACAACCTTCACTATTCTGCTACCGCAGCGCGCTCCAACTTCGCGACGCCTCGTGGCGAGCGGCGCGGCGTCGGCGGCTTCAGCACTTTCGAGCACCACGTGACGACACCCCCGATACGCCAGCTCGCTGTTCTCGTCCTGACCGCGGCACTCCTTGCGTCCTGCCGCAGGTCGTCCACACTGCCCGTCGTCGTGCCGCCGCCGCCGCCGCTGCCCGCGCCGAGCGTCAGTTCGCAGTGGGTCGCCACACAGTCCATCGTGCTCGGTTTTGTCACGGAAAATCGTCCTGCGGCAGCCGACTCGTCGCTGCTGCACTTCGCTCGGACCTTTGCCAGGACGCCGGAGGGAGATCGGGCTCGCTGGTGGCGCGCGTTGATGCGCGTCGATGCACGCAGTGCGAGCGGCGACGCGACCCTCGCCCTGGCACTGCTCGACTCGTTGCTGGCAGATTCCATCGCAATTGAAGTCCGGACAGAAGCCGTGCTCATGCGCCGGAGCTTGAGTGCGGTCGACTCGGTCCGAAAGGCGGAAGTCCGTCGTCGGGTGCAAGTGACGCAACTGGCGACGGATCGCGGCGATGAACTCAAGACCACGCGGGACTCCATCGCCAAACTGAACATCGAGGTCCAGCGCCTCAAGCGACGGCTTGGCGCCCCGTGACGCTGAGCACTAGCGCTCAACCAACCCGAAA
Source organism: Gemmatimonadales bacterium (assembly GCA_038215035.1). Taxonomy (GTDB): domain Bacteria; phylum Gemmatimonadota; class Gemmatimonadetes; order Gemmatimonadales; family Gemmatimonadaceae; genus JACMLX01. The sequence goes on from JBBQRH010000003.1 coordinate 44,136, forward strand.
TAGCTCCAGCGCGCGTCGATAGCGGACCGTCAGCAACTCACGGAGCGCCAGATGCTCCGGATGCGAGAGCGTGGGATCCACTCGGAGGACCGCCTCCGCTGCCGCGCGCGCCACTGGAATCAGCGCCTCATCGCGCAACGGGTCCGCAACGCGAAAACTCGCCAGCCCACTCTGCCGCTCGCCAAACAGATCGCCCATGCCGCGCAGGCGCATGTCAGCGCGCGCGATCTCGAAACCGTCCTCGGTCGCGACAAACACATCGAGGCGTTCAGCCGAGTCCGGACTCACGTCACCGAGCAGAATGCAGTAGCTGTCGTCCGCACCGCGTCCGACGCGGCCGCGCAACTGGTGCAGTTGCGACAGTCCGAAGCGCTCCGGGTGCTCGATCAGCATCACCGACGCATTCGGGACATCGATCCCGACTTCGATGACCGTCGTCGCCACCAGCACGTCCAGATCCCGCGCGAGGAATGCACGCATGACGGCATCCTTCTCGTCGCCCTTGAGACGCCCGTGGAGCAGCCCGACCCGGCGAGTCGCGAAAGGCCCGGCGGCGAGCTCTTCGGCCATCTGCGTGGCAGCACGCAGGTCCGTTCGCTCCGATTCCTCGATCACTGGGTACACGATGTACGCCTGTCGACCCGCGTCGAGTTGCGCGTTGACGAACGTCAGCACCCGATCGCGTGCGGACTCCGGTCGCATGGTCGTCACAATCGGTACTCTCCCCGGCGGTTTTTCGTCGAGCAGGCTCACGTCCAGATCACCATAGACGGTCAGCGCCAGCGAGCGCGGAATCGGCGTGGCGCTCATCAGCAGCACGTCCGGTGTCGCCCCCTTTGCCTGCAGCGCCTTCCGCTGTTCCACGCCAAAGCGGTGCTGCTCGTCCACGATCACCAGGCCCAGCTTGCCGAATGTGGTCGCATCCTGAACCAATGCGTGTGTCCCGACGACAATCAGTGGCTCGTGCGATGCCAGGCGTGTGGCGACCATGCGACGCTCTGAGGCGCTCATGCGCCCGGTGAGCAGCGCCGGTGTGATGCCAAGCGGCGCCAGCAGGGTGGAGAACGTCCGCAGATGCTGCTCGGCAAGCAGTTCGGTCGGCGCCATCAACGCCGCCTGCCAGTCATTCTCGAGTGCCACCAGCGCCGCAAAGAGCGCGACGATGGTCTTGCCACTCCCGACATCACCCTGCAGCAGGCGATGCATGCGCCGGGTGCTGGTCATGTCGGCCACGATCTCACGCAGCACGCGGACCTGCGCTGAGGTCAGTGTATACGGCAACTGCGCCTTGAGGGCCGACGTCAGCTTCCGCCGATTCACGAACGTGATGCCGTCGCGGTCCGATCGTTCGAGCTGGTTCGCGCGACGGTGGAGCAATTGCACGCAGAACAACTCCTCGAATGCAAGCCGCGCACGACCACGTTCGGCCTCCTTCACACTGCCGGGTCGGTGGACCAATCGCAGCGCGTCAGGCAGCGTGGGTACTCCTGCGGCGGCAAGCACCTGAGCGGGCAACGTCTCCCGCACCTGCGGCAACAACACGTCGAGATGCACATCCACGAGTTGTCGCAGCAACTTGGTGGGTAATCCTTCCGTCGTCGGATAGACCGCCAGCACTCGACCGCCGGCCGTGCCGGCATCGTCAGCACCGAGATTCACGAACTCGCGCGGTGCCAGTTGTCGGCCATGAAAAATGCGCACCGGTCCGCTGAGCAACAGCACGTCGCCCACCGCAATACTGCGATCGAGGTGAGGTTGGCCAGGCCAACCGACTTCGAGAAGGCCACTCGAATCCTGAATGACCGCCTGAAATATCCGCAACCCGCGTCGCGTTGGAATGATACCCTTCGAGATGACGCGACCGAGGACCGTCACATCATGCCCCGGTTGCGCACGAGCGACAGGCAACACGGTCGTGGCGTCCTCGTACCGACGCGGCACGTGCATCAACAGATCACCGGCAGTGGTGATGCCGAGTTTCGCCAGCAGTTCGGCACGGCGAGGACCGACGCCCTTGAGGTACGTCACGGGAGTCAGCAGAGTGACGGGAGGCGCCTCTGCGCCACCGCGCCTGTCACGCCGTGACGGCCCGTCCATGGAACTCACGATTCGAACAGCGCCTCGGCAAACTCGGCTGCGTCAAAGTCGTGCAGATCGTCGGCACTCTCACCCGTCCCGATGAATTTCACCGGAATGTCGAGCGCTTCGTGCACCGCGACCACGACGCCGCCTTTCGCAGTACCATCCAGCTTTGTCACGACAAGCCCGGTGAGCGGAACCGCGGCCGCGAACGTACGCGCTTGTTGCACCGCATTCTGGCCGATGGTGCCATCGAGTACCAGCAACGCCTCGTGGGGCGCTCCTGGCAGCCGTTTGGCGATGACGCGCACGACCTTTCTCAGTTCGTCCATCAACGAGTCGCTGGTATGCAGGCGGCCGGCAGTATCAATGATGACAACATCGGCGCCGCGCGTCACGCCGGCGTCAATTGCATTGAACGCGACGGCGGCTGGATCAGACCCCGGCGACGCGGAGACGAAGTCAGCACCACTGCGCTGTGCCCAGACACGCAATTGCTCGATCGCCCCCGCACGGAACGTGTCACCGGCAGCCACCAGCACGCGCTTGCCTTCGCGCTGCAAGCGGGAAGCGAGCTTGCCGATGAAGGTCGTCTTCCCCGCCCCATTGACGCCGAGCACCAGAATGACGGTCGGCGTCGCTGTCTGGTAGTGCAGTCGCGCATCAGCGTTGCCGGTCACCAGCGCGGCCATGATCTCCTCGCGCAACGCCTGGGCGAACTCATCCTCGGTGCGCACCTGCCCGCGCCGTGCCCGATCTTCGACCGCAGCGACCAGCTTCAGTGTTACGGCAACACCAAAATCAGACTCGAGAAGGACCTGCTCGAGCTGCTCCAGTGACCCCTGATCGACGCCTCCACGAATGGCGACGCGCCAGTTGGTGGTGACGACCGACTTGACCTTCTGCCAGAACGACTTCTTCGGGAGGTCGCCGTCGCGACGAAAGAGACGCGCCATGCGATGTTTTCGGAGTAAACGTCAAGGAAAAACAGAGAATCAGCGGAGACCGGCACGGCGCCGGAGCAGCCACTCGACTGCGAGCAGCAGCACACCAGCAAGGTAGAGCCACCCGATGGCGCGCGCACTGCGCCGCACGGCGGGCGCCTCGCCGTTCAGCAATCCGCTGCGAACGCTGAGCGGGCGCGGAAGCCACTCCTTCGTCGCGTTCACCGGAATGACCACCGGCAGTCCGTCGACCGTACCGCGCCAGATGCCAGCGCCGAGCGCTGGCATCGCCGCCACGATACTTCCTCCGAAGACGAGCGAATCGCGACGCTGGAGGCGATCACCATCACGTGTCAGCGCGACGATCGACCACGCCTGGGCGCCGCGGCGCCAACGAACTTCTGCCCCCGCTCGCGTCAGCGGTGCAACGAGCGTAGCCGCGGCCGCACGCCCTCTCGCGCCAAGGAGCCAGTCGGTCGCACCACCGATCAGCGCCTGAAATGCAACCTGACTGACGCCGCCCCTCGCACGCCACCGGCTATACCCCGCAGCCGTGATCACGACGCGACGCACGTCGCCATCGATTGCGGTCACGATCGGGGTGGCGCCGGTCGCGGGCATGCCGGGAGCTGCGTTGAGAGCGACGACCCCACCACGCGCCGGCGACGCGACCAGCAGCGGGGGGAGAGACTCGACCACCAAGCCAGCCAGTGCTCCCTGCAGCGGCGACGATGGTGCGCCACGAACGAGGAGTTCCTGCGCGTCTGCGGCCGGAGGCGACAGCAGGAGCAGTGCCCGCGTTCCAAGCGATGCCGGCGCGCCGACTGCCGAGGTATCGCCGTGGAGAACCGCGAGTGACGCACCGCGAACTGCCGCCCGCACGACCGACTCTTCGACCGGCGTCAGTTCGCCTTCTCGCAGCCACCGGCCAGGGGCGATGCGGAAGTACGCGTCGGTGGGCAGCGCGACGTTCGCGCGGAGGGCCGTCGCCACGTCACGGACGTCAGGGTCCGGAGCGGTCGATACGATCACGACGCGCTGACGCACATCGCGTCGGAATGCGAGTGCGACCGTATCGTTCTGCGGAAATGCGTCACCACCGGTGGCCAGCGAGGCGCGGAGCACGGCGGTGGAATCGCCGGACGGAATCACGACGCGGGTCTCGATGACGGCGTCGCCGCCGGCGGCCAGTGCGGGCACAACGGCGTCGCCAAGCGACTTATCGCCGAGCGACCATCGCAGCGACGTGACATTTCGGATCGGCGCATCGGCAAGCACGCGGGCCACGAGGGTGACCGTGTCGCCAACGCGGGCTTCGGCAGGTGCGCTGACGTCAACGACGGCGCGGTCGACGGCCCCAGGCACGGGCACCAGCACCACGCGCGAGCCTGCGACCGCCTGCTCGAGCGCGTCAGCGTCGTCAATGCCACCGTCGGTCACGATCAGGACGGGCTTGCCCGCTGCGACGGCTCGGCGCAACGCAGGTGCGACCATTGACGCCGGATCGGAGGCGATCGTTGGCATCGAGCCCTGCCGCGTCGAGTCACCAAAGAGCAGCAAGTCACCGCCGAGTGAGAGCGCTGCGCCTGCCGAATCGCGCCCGCGGCGCCACGCCGAGCTGTCACCGGTTCGCAACCAACTGGCTGACACATCGAGTGCCACCAGCGGCGCCGGTGGCCGGGCCATGCCGATTGGCAGATCGAGGACGAGAGCTGCGACCAGCACGACCGAAACGACGCGAAGCACCGCAAGCAGCGGCCGAAGGCGCTGCCTCGTCGACGCCGGATACGCAATCCATGCCACTGCGAGCCCGCAGCACAGCGCGAGCGGCCATCCGAATGACGCGTTCACTTCGGAGTGCCCACCACCGTGGCCGGCTGTGCAGTGGGAACCGGCCTGCGCAACGAAGCTGAGTCGGCGGCCGGCACAGAAGCGCCTGACCGTGGGAGTCCAAGGCGTCCCGCCAGCGCGTTGCGAAGCTGTGCGAAGGACTGTCGCGAATCGCCGGTCAACAGCACGCCGCTGGCGTTGCGCAAAGTACGATTTGGGTCTGTGGACACGCCGTTCACGAGGGTCTCGAAGTGCAAATGAGGGCCCGTAGAGAGTCCGGTAGACCCGACGAAGCCAATGACCTGTCCCTGCCCGACAACCAACCCTTCGCGCACACCCATCGCGAAGCCGCGCAAATGTCCGTACCGTGTGATCATTCCGTCACGGTGCCGAATCTCAATCATCCTGCCGTACCCGCCGCCGAAACCCGCCTTGATCACCGCTCCATCACCCACGGCCCGTATTGGTGTACCCGTAGGCGCAGCGAAATCGATTCCGGGGTGGCGTCGGAAGATGCCGAGGATCGGATGCAGACGCATCCCGAATGCGCTCGACATCCGGCGGTACTCGAGGGGCGCCGCCAGGAACGTCGTCCGCATGGGCCTGCCGTCCACATCGTAATACTCGGCGGTACCCCTCGGGGTTGTGAAGCGGATTGCGACTTGCCACGCCGCCTCGTGAAAAATCGAGCCGGCGATGAGTGGACCGACCTGTTCGGCACCGAACGCCGTTCGCCGCCGCTCGACGACCGCGACCACGGAATCACCGCGCACCAGATCCCGGCCGACATCGAGCTTGTACTCGAAGGCCTCGGCGAGCGAGTACGCCATCTCGGTGCGACCTCGGACGCCGAGTGCGCCGCGGCCCGCGGTCCTCATCGACTCGACCAGCGTCCCGGCATAGGCGGCTCGGATCGCGACGGTATCGACTCGCCACAGTTCCCGTCGTTCCGTGGCACGCCATTCGTTCTCGCCGAGTCGTATCACCCGGATACTTCGGTCATCAGCGATCTGGAACTCGACCTCACGAACGGGGGCGTCGATGCTGTCCGAAAAGAGCGAGAAAGGGATATCGCGCCTGGCGGTCGCCTTGGTCTCGGCCGCGTCGAGCACCTCGGTTGCCACCCCGATCGGCAGCCCCGCTCTGACGAGGGCTGGGACAACGCCCTCCCCCTTTCGGATCGTGTCCCGGCGCGCGACTGGAAGCGCCGTGGACCGCGCGCCGGCAGCTTCGCGCTGTAATGGCATTGGTCGCGACGGCAGGCGCCAGATTGCCGTGCCGGCTGCGACCAGCACAAGAAACAGTACGACAGAGCGCGCCGTGCGTCTGGCCTGACGCTCGAGCGCGCGCTGTCGTCGCGTTCTGTATCCTGACTCGATCGGGGCTTCGGGCATTACCGCATGATCACCCAAAGCGCCTCAGGACTCAATCCATCTGCCGTCGCATGAACGTCGGAATTTCGAGATCGTCGGAGGTGACGGTGCGCATCGGACGGGCAGGCCCGGTGAGAGGTCTGGCTGGGACCCCGCCGCCCTGCTGGCCGGCCGGAGACGCTGGCTGCGTCGCTTGTGCGCCCTGCGCGCCCTGTCCAGGGCGGACGATGCTGCTCGGCTTTGGCACGACCAGCTGCGCTGGTGCCTGTCGAGCACCGGCCGCTGAGACGATGCCCGGGCGGAAATCCGGGGTGGTCTGACCAAGGGCGCGATCGAAACCCGTGGCGATCAGCGTGACTCGGATCTCCCCTTCCATGGCGGGGTTGCTCGAATCGCCGCCAAAAATGATCTCCGCGTCATCGCCAACCGATTCCTGCACGAGTTCGGCGATCTGCTGCACCTCACCGAGCTGCAGGTCCGGCCCACCGACAATGTTGATCAGCACCGACTGCGCACCGGAGATGGAGACACTGTCGAGCAGGGGGCTGGCGATGGCCTGCTGCGCCGCTTCCATTGCACGGTTCTCGCCACGTCCCACGCCCGAGCCCATGAGCGCCGATCCACCGTTCTGCATCACGGTGCGAACGTCCGCGAAGTCGACGTTGATCGTACTCGACGTGTTGATGATGCCCGAAATACCAGATGTCGCCTGGAGCAGCACCTCATCCGCCTTCTTCAGCGCGTCCTGAAACGGCATCCCTCGACCGACAACGGCGAGGAGGCGCTCGTTCGGAACGACGATCATGGTGTCGACGTGCTTCCGAAGCTCGCTGATGCCGAGCTCCGCCTGCCGCATCCGCTTGCGCCCTTCAAAGAGGAATGGCTTGGTGACGATGCCTACCGTCAGCGCACCAGCCTCTCGGGCCAGTTCCGCAATCACCGGAGCCGCACCGGTACCGGTGCCACCGCCCATGCCGCACGTCACAAAGACGAGATCGGCTCCGGCGACGACTCGACTGACCTCGCCGCGGTTCTCCTCGATCGACTGTCGTCCGACGTCGGGTCTCGCGCCAGCACCCAGCCCCTTCGTCAGGTTGCGGCCAATCTGAATCTTGACGTCGGCCTTCGAGTTGTGGAGCGCCTGGGCATCCGTGTTGACCGAGATGAACTCGACACCACTCAAATGCTCTTCGATCATTCGGTTCACGGCATTACCACCACCACCGCCAACGCCGATCACCTTGATGACGGCGCTGGATGAATTGCGTTCCTCGAACTCGAAGATCATGGCGGACATGGGGTGCTGCGCTCCGCAGGAGGACGGTGGGGAGACCGGGCGGCCGGCCGGCAAACTGAGAGAAAATCACGCTGGCCTGGAGACACGTTCCCCCGCGGCGGCGCGGACATGTTCAGAGTATAGCAAAGCGCACTGCGCAACGCTACGCCAGTCCACGCCAACGTCAAGAGGTAAACCGGACGTGTCGTCGTCATGCACTTGGCTGCATCGATCATGCCGCAAGCGTAGCCACCAACGCGACTTAGGGTCGCGGATCTCGTGCAGTGCCGGAGCGACCACCGGCCTTCCGCCCTCGCTATCCAGGCAGCCCCGAAACACATCGATTTGCCTGGAATCACTGGAGCCATTTTCGGCGTTTGCTCACAAGCACGAGTGTGACACGCCGCTCGCGCGTCGCTTGTTCGCATTCGCGAGGCGCAAAATTGCGCACGCGTAACGACAAAAAAATCGGCCGTATTCGTGATGAATACGGCCAACAATCATTGTCAGTCATCGCTGGCCGCGGCGTCTCACGCGGCCGAGGGAGGCGGCAGAACCGCGCCTATCTCCCCTCCCCAAGCGGGGTCAGAAGAAATCCTGAAACCACTCCTTCACTTTGCCGACGAGCTGATTCATCCCTGCGGGCGTCGGCGACGGCCCGCGCTTTCCCCCAGCCATCGGCTGCGTCATCGAGGCAATCGCCACTCGGCCGGCCGCGAACTGGGCGAGGCCAACTGCGCAGCTGAAGCGAGGCGAGGCAACCGCCTCGATCAGCCCATCGATGTTGGCGGGCGTACCGATCCGGACCGTCTGACCGAAGAGATCGGACGCGAGTTCCGCGATCCCCGCCGTCACCGACGCGCCTCCAGTGACGACCACGCCGGCGCTCAGCTGCTTCGCAAATCCAGCGCGCTCGAGCTCTCGCTGGACATGATCGAAGATCTCGTCGGTGCGCTGCTGAATGATGTGAGCGAGCAGTTCGTACGGAATCTGCCGATCACCCTGTGTCACCGTACTCGGAAGCGTGATGAACTGGCCTGGCTGAATCATCGGCTCGTACGCGCAGCCGTACTCCTCCTTGAGTCGATCAGCGTCGACCGGCGACACACCGAGGCCATGGATGATGTCGGCCGTGACATTCAGGCCGCCAAGGTTGATGGTCGCGACGTGTCGGATCTTTCCTTCGAGGAAAACGGCCAGATCGGTGGTGCCGGAACCCATCTCAACGAGGACGACACCGAGTTCCTTTTCGTCGTCGGTCAGCGTCGCGAGCGCACTGGCCAGTGGCGCCAGCACGAGGTCCTTCGTCTTGTAGCCCGCCTTCTCGACGGCTTTCCGAATGTTGTTGGCCGGCGACGACCCGACGGTGACGAGGTACATCTCGGTCTCGAGGCGCGTCCCCACCATGCCGACGGGGTCGCGAACACCGAGGTTCTTGTCGACCGTGTATTCCTGCGGGATCGCGTGGAGCAACTCTCGCTCTCTCGGGATGGATTGGGCACGAGCCACCGCGTTCGCGCGGTCGACATCGGCTCGCGTGATCTCGTCCCCGTTGACGGCCACGATACCCTGGCTCGTCATCGTCTGGACATGCTCTCCCGCGATACCGACGTACAGCGCTTCGACCTTATGACCGGCCATTCGTTCCGCGTCGCCGAGCGCCTGCGCGATGGAGCGGGTGGTCTCCTCGATGTCCGAGACGATTCCACGGCGGAATCCGGCCGTGCGCGCCGTGCCAACTCCCAGCACCCTGAGCATGGGCCGCCGCGGCAACTCCCCAGTGACTTCGGCAATCAGAGCAGTCGTGGACGCAGAGCCGATGTCGAGCGCGGCGACGAGACGGTCAGAACTCATGGGAGTCGGGCGATGACGTGGTTGCGATACCGCAGGTCGAGCTCGGCCGCGCGGATTCGACGGGTGGCGAGGTCCTGCTCTACTGGAAAGATGTCCGCCAATCGGGCCAGCGTCACCTGCGGAGTCACACGCACCAGTTGACGCGTTGTTCGAAGCTGCCATTCACCCGGCGAGACGCGTCGCGCCTCCTCGATCGCGTCGAACAATGCCGGATCGCGAGCGCGCAGCGTGCCAAGCAAATTGAAGAGCCGCCGATCAGCAGCGGTGTCGCGCGGGCCAGTCGGTGGGAGGACGACCGGCGCGTCGAACGCCGCCAGCGCCGGATCGATCGGCAGCCTCGTCCCCGCGGAATCCACGCCCCGAAATCCATCCCGGGTGGCAACCAGCGCCACAGGTATCCGCTCGACGATGGTGACGACCAGCGTCCCGGGAAGCCGACGTCGGACCCGCGCATGCGCGACGAGCGGGATGGCCTCGACCTTGGCGGCGAATCGCCCGGCATCGTCGAACACGCTGGCGCTGGTGTCAGCGCCGAGAGCTTCGATCACCGCCGACGGTGTCAGAAACCGCGCCCCTTCGAGCTGTACGGTCTGCACATGGAAAAACTCCAGCGTACCGAGGAACCGAGGTAATCCGAAAAACAGGGCCAGGACCGCCGCCGTAAGACTGGCGCCCCAAACGAGGTACCGCTTCCTCGCGGGGTCGAGGACGGCCGGCACTTCCAGAGCGGCTCGCGCTGCCGTCGTCATGAGGCCCCTTTTTGAGCGAGTGCAACGAGGAGTTCCGGACCGACCTGCGTGACATCGCCTGCACCCATGGTGAGCACGAGATCTCCCGGCTGAACAATCGCCAGCAAGGCCGCTGTCGCCTCGTCGCGCCTTCCAAACCAACGCGGCGCGTTCCCGGCGCGGGCCGCGGCTGATGCGATGAGCTCAGACGTCACCCCCGGAATCGGTTGCTCCCTCGCCTTGTAGATCTCCGTCAGTGCCACAACGTCGGCGAGCTCCGCCAGCGCTGTGCCAAACTCCGCTGCGAAGTCACGTGTCCGAGTATAGAGATGGGGCTGAAAGAGCGCGACGATACGGCGCGCCGGAAATGCCGCACGCGCCGCCTCGAGGGTTGCGCGCACCTCTGTTGGATGGTGAGCGTAGTCGTCAACAACCAGCACACCAGCCGTCTCACCCTTGCGTTCGAAGCGACGTTCGACGCCGCTGAACGCCTCGAGCCCCACGCGCAACTCATCGAAGCGATAGCCGAGGAGCAGGCCGGCGCCGAGCGCCGCGAGCGCGTTCCTCCGGTTGTGCTGACCTGGGACCTTGAGCGTGAGATCGCCGAGCGGTGCGCCGTCGAATATCACCTGCATCGAGGCACCCTGCGTCAGACCAACGAGTCGGGCATCAGGATGGTCGATCCCATAGCGGATCACGTCCGCTGCGTCCGGCAAGCTGAGCGCGTCAGCACCCGCATCGTCAGCGCAGAGGACGATGCCCTTCGCGCCGGCGATGTACTCTTCGAAGGCGCCGACGATGTCTGCGAGGTCTGCATAAATGTCGAGGTGATCCGCCTCGACGTTGGTGACCACGGCGATCGTCGGCTGGAGCGCCAGAAACGAGCGATCGTACTCGTCGGCCTCGACCACGACGGTGTTCCCGCCTCCCCAGCGAAGGTTGCCACCCCACCGCTGCACTCTGCCTCCGACAATGCCGGTGGGCGACGCGTTCGTCGTTGCCAGCGCCTCGGTCGTCATGACCGTGGTCGTCGTTTTCCCATGCGTCCCCGCGACACCGACCACCTGCATTCCGTCGACGGCGGCACCCAATGCTTCGGCGCGGCGGATGATCGGCAGGCCGAGGGCACGCGCAGCGACGATTTCGACATGGTCAGCGGGAATTGCTGACGACGCCACGATCGCACGAGCACTCCCGACGTAGCTGGCGTGGTGTCCGCGATGCACCGTGACGCCAAGCGCTTCGAGATCTGGATTCCCTGCCTCACTCATGTCGCTTCCCGAAACAGCCACACCGCGCCGCACGAACAACTCAGCAAGCGCGCTCATCCCCGCGCCGGCGATACCGACGAAGTGCACCGGGTGGGCATTCGGTTCACGGAAGAGTTGCAGCGCGTCCTCGCGCATGCGGGCACTGGTGCGAATATCGACGGCCATGACCTTGAGCTTGAAACTACTGGAGATTGATGGATGTAATAATATGCGCAGCAATGACTTGAGCTGCATCAACTCGAGCGCGAGCTCTGGCCGACGCACTCATCGCAACGAGCGTCGAGGGCTTTGCACAAATAGCGTTGAGCGTCTCAGCCAGGGTCCCGTGCGGCAACGTACTTTGAACAATCATGCGAGCAGCGTCGGCTGACGCCAACGCTGCGGCGTTTTGCGTCTGGTGATCGGCCGCAGCCGTCGGCAGCGGAATCAACACCATCGGGATTCCCCAGGCGCAGAGCTCAGCCGTCGACATCGCTCCCGCACGCGCGACGGCAAGATCGGCTGCCGCATACGCATCCGCCATTGGCTGCTGGTATGCCACGATCCGAATTCGATCCGACGCAAGCGTCTGAAGCCGCTCGAACTCGACGCGGCCGGTGACCCAGATCGCGCCCCACGTTGGCGGCAGCTGATCAACGATCCATCCGGTTATCGCATCGTTGATCGCGCGCGACCCCTGACTGCCGCCGAAAACCAGGACGATACGCTCGATCGACGCGGCAAACCCCCAGGACGCGCGAGCCGCCGCGCGATCGGGGATCGGACTCGGTGGCGGAGCGATCGGGTTGCCGGTGACGATGGCCTTGCGACGCCCCGCCGCCGGCAAGGTCGAGACGGCTTCTGGAAATCCGAGGTACGACGCACGAGCCTGACCGCTGAAAATCCTGACAGTCAGTCCGGCAACGGCATTCTGTTCCTGAAGGAAGTACGGCACTCCCTTCAACCTGCTGTATCCGAGCAGGGCGCCAGCGGCGTAGCCGCCAGTGCCAAGCGCCCCGGCAGGCGGGTACTTCGCCATGAGACGCCCGATGCTTTTAAAGGCGCTGCCAAGGCCACGGATCGTCCTCCAATTCTGCCATGGTGCAGAGCGGTAGAGCGGGTGCAGGTCGAGCAGTTCGTGACGCCAGCGCGTGGTCGGCAGCACGGTTCGCTCGATACCACGGAAAGCACCCAAAAACATGATGTCGAGGTCAGGCCGCCGGGACACCAGTGCGTCCGCGACGGCGAGGCCGGGATACAGGTGGCCACCCGTGCCGCCGCCCGCGATATAAAAGGTGCCTGGCCTCGCCATCAGCCTCTACCGATCCCAAGAATCGCGTCGGGCATCGCATCGCTATAAACGCGCTCCCGTGTGCTCCCGATATTGACCAGTATTCCGGTCATCGCGAGGGAGATGAGCAGGTTGCTCCGGCCGTAAGAAATGAACGGGAGCGTCAGTCCGGTATTGGGGAAAAGTCCGGTGATGACCGCCAGGTGGACGAATGCGGTGGTCACCGTGGTCAGCGTCAGGCCAACGGCGACGAGTTGAAGGAACTGCGTCCTGGCGTCGCGTGCGATTCGGAAGCCCAGCCAGGCGTAGCCACCGAAGAGTGCGACGATCGTGAGGAGTCCGACAAAGCCCCACTCCTCTCCCACGTTCGACCCAATGAAATCCGTATACTGGAAGGGAAGGAATCCACTCTGCTGACGCCCCTCCCCGAAACCGACGCCGAACATCTTGCCCGAGCCAATCGCAATCATGGATTGGCGGGTCTGGAGGTTGATGTCCTGAGCGCAACCGACGGCGCGGGGTTCATCGCGCCAGTCGGCGATCCGGCATTTCACATAGCCATTCATCTTCCCCCAGCCGACCGGAATGACGAGCAGCCCAATGAGGAGGAAGTGGCCCACGCGCGCCCCGGCTACGAAGAGCATTGCGCCCATCAGCGCCATGTAGAACAGTGCAACCGAGACATCCGGTTCGAGGATCGCCAGCGCCGCCAGGGCGCCGTTGACCGCAAAGAACGGCATCAGGCCTTTGCCCAGCCGGCGTAGTTGTTCGCCTTTCTTGGCCGCCAGCATCGCGGTCCAGATGATGACAGCGATCTTGGCAAACTCCGACGGCTGAACGGCATTGCTGAACAGGAATCGTTTTGATCCGTTGACATCCGTCGAAACGATCAGCACCGCCAGCATCATCGCGAGGGATGCGATCATGATGTGCCACGCCACTCTTCGAAACCGTTCCGCATCGAGCTTGGCGCAGATGGCGAACGCCACAATGCCGAGCGCTGCGCCAACCAACTGGCGGACGAGGTAGTACGACGGGGTCAGGTTCTTCTGCTGAGCGACGATGACTGTCGCACTGTATACCGTGGCCAAACCGAGTACGAGCAGGATCGCCGTGATGAGCAGCAGCGCACGCGCCTCGACGCCCATGCGCCAGCGCTCGCGTACAACTTCGACGGTCACTGCTGCGGTCATGAGGTCGCTCCTGTCGCGAGTTGCCTGAACGTGGCGCCACGCTCTTCATAGTTCCGGAACATGTCGTAACTCGAGCAGGCTGGCGACAGCAGCACGGCATCGCCGGGGCCGGTGAGCTCACGCGCGCGTCTCACGACATCGGAGAATGCGCCGTCAATGCGTTCGACCGGGACGAGCGTTCCGAGATCATGTACGATCGCCTCAGCAGCCTCGCCATACGCCAGCACCCGCTTCCCGTGCGGCCGCAAGTCTTCAGCCAGCGAGGTGTACGCCTCGCCCTTGTGCCGACCACCGAGAAGCAGCACGAACGGGCGGGTCATGCCTTGGACCGCAACGCGCGTCGAGCTGACGTTGGTCGCCTTCGAATCGTTGAGCCAGAGCCGACCGTCGGTTGTCGGAACGGGCTCGAGTCGGTGCGGCAATGCGTGGAACGTTCGCAACGCGCCGACGATCGCCAGTCGCGCAGCCGACGTTGCGAACTCGGCACTGGCGACGCTCACCGCGAGAACGGCAGCGAGTGCATTCGCGATGTTGTGATCGCCCATCAGCGGGAACTCGGCACGCGGCAGCAGCGGTGCACCCAGCAGGTGCAGCATCCCGCTCGCCGGTTCGAACCAGGCGTCGGCCGGCGTTCCAAGGCGGAAGGTGTACACCGTTCCAGGCAATGCCCCGCCTCGGCCGAGGCGATCATAGAGGGCCAGTACTTCCGTGTCGTCGCCGTTCAACACCCAACGTGAACGCTCGCTGGCGTTGGCGAAGAGTCGCGCCTTGTCAGCGTAGTACGCGTCGAGCGTGTCATACCGATCGAGATGATCCGGGCTGAGGTTCGTGACCACGCCGACAGTGGGGTCGATCCCGGGTGTGTCGTGGAGCTGAAAGCTCGAACACTCGAGCGCAGCCCACGTCGGCAGCGGGCTCTCGAGCGCGAACTCTGCCAGTGCCGTACCAATATTTCCGGCGTCCACAGCCGCTGCGCCGAGTGCTCGCAGCAGATGACCGACGAGCGCCGTGGTCGTGGTCTTGCCGTTGGTGCCGGTGGTAGCGACGTACCGCAATGCTGGCAAGGCGTGGAGCGCCACCTCCATTTCGCCGACAATCGGCACCTGGTTTGCGCGGGCGGCGATGAGCGGTGCCGCGGACGGCGGCACTCCAGGGCTGGCGACGACGAGCGCCGCAGCGGCGATCCGTGTGAGGTCGTGGCTGCCTGTGTCGACGTCAACACCGATTGCGCGCAGCCGGGCGGCCGTCGCGTCGAGGGCTGCCGATGCGCCACCGTCAGACGCATAGACACCATGCCCGTCGCGCCGCAACAGCATCGACACGGCTCGGCCGGACTTGCCAAGACCGATGACGGCGATCTCGCCCGGGGGCGTTCCGACGCGAGCGAAGAGGGCGCCACTCATCGCAGCTTCAACGTGCCCAGCGCGAGGAAGGCGCAGAGGATACCGATGATCCAGAATCGCACCACGACCTGCGTCTCCGGCCACCCCTTCATTTCGAAGTGATGATGCAGTGGCGCCTTCAGAAAGAGACGGTTCGCCTTGGCGAACTCCACGCCGAACTTCTTGCGTCGGTACTTGAAGACGGATCGTTGGAGGATGACCGACACCACCTCCGCGACGAATACCGCGCCGATGATGGCGAGCAGAAATTCGCTCTTCAGGAGAATGGCCACGGCGCCGATCGCGCCACCGAGCGCGAGGGACCCCGTGTCGCCCATGAACACCTGCGCCGGAAACGCATTGAACCAGAGGAATCCGATCAGCGCGCCGAACATCGCCGCGCAGAAGATCGTCAGTTCGCCGGCACCGCGCAGGTAGAAGAGTTGCAGGTAGCTGCTGACGTCGATGCGCCCCATCGCGTAGGCGTAGATGGCAAACGTGACTGCGGCGATCGCACACAGTCCGGCGGCAAGCCCATCGAGGCCGTCGGTGAAGTTCACCGCATTGCTCGCACCAGTCAGAATGAAGGTGACGAACAGCACGTACAACCAGGCGAAACCAAGCGACAGCGGCACCACCAGAACGTACTTGAAGAACGGCACCGTCGTCGACGCGCCCGGGAGTGTGCTGATCGGATCGAGCCAGAGATAGAGCCCGAGCGCGATACCGATCGCGACCTGACCGGCGAGCTTGTAGCGCTCGACGAGCCCTTCATTTTTCACGCCCAGCCGCTTCTGACGCAGCTTCAGATAGTCGTCGAGAAAGCCGATGGCACCCATCCACGCCATCACCACCAGCGCGAGCAGCACGTATCGGTTGTTCAGCTTGGCCCACATCAGCGTCGGGATGATGGTGGCGGCGAGAATGATCAACCCACCCATCGTCGGCGTCGTGCCCTTGGCCTTGTGCGAGTCGGGCGTCCCCTCACGAACGACCTGGTGCAGCGCCATCGATCGCAACCGCGCGATGATGAGCGGACCGACAAGGAACGCCATCAGCAGCGCGGTGACGGCAGCACCGACCGCACGAAAGCTGATGTAGTAGATCAGCCGGAACGGTTCCCAGTACGGTTGCAACGGGGAGAGCAGATGAAACAGCACGTCGGGGAGTCGTGGGGGGTCAGGAGGCCGCAGTGGCCCAGGCAGTGATCGGGGCGACCAGCCGTTCAAGGCGCGCACCGCGTGAACCTTTCAGCAAGATGGCGGCCGTGCGCGGAGCACGCCGTAACAACTCAGCCGCGGCGAGTGGGGCGTCCTCGGCGGTGATCACGCGCGGGTCATCTGGTGCGATACGACGAAATGCAGCGGCAAAGTCACCAACGCCGACGATCAGCGACAACGGACGACGCACGGCATCGCGGGCAATCTCATCGTGCAGTGCGTCCGCGGTGGCGCCAAGCTCACGCATCGTGCCGAGGACCGCAACCAACGGGCGCCCCTGCCCCACCGCCTCGAGCAGATCGAGTGCGGCGCGCATCGACGGTGGATTCGCATTGTACGCGTCATTCACGAGCAGCGCGCTGCCCAACGGGTCGACCGCCGCGCGCATCGATGGCTGCACCATGCGCGACAGTCCGAACTGCATCTGTTCGAGCGACACGCCGAAACCACGGGCCACGGTGACCGCCAGCATCGCGTTCCGCAGGTTGTGTGCACCCCGCAGGGGAATACGCAACTCCCCGTCGTCGAAGGTGAGGGTTCCGCTGCCATCGGGCTCGAGACGCCAGCGGAGCGGCTGCACATGTCCCTCGTCGAGTCCCGCGACGACCACCTGCTGATTCTCACCGGTGACGCCGGCCGCAACTTCCGGATGCGCCGCCGGCGCCACAACGACTGGAACGCCTTCGGTCAGCGCGAGCTCTTCGCGCAGGACGCCGGCGAGGTCGCCAAAACCTTCCAGATGCTCTTCCCCGATGGACGTGATGACCGTCACATCCGGTGCGATGATCCGGCGCAATCGCGCGATCTCGCCGGGATTGTTCGTGCCTGCCTCGACGACCGCCACGTCGGCGTCATCGGGAAGCGACAGCAGGGTAAGCGGGACACCAATCTCGTTATTCAGGTTGCCCACTGTCGCGTGCACGTCGTATGCGCCCGCGAGCATGGCCGCGAGCATCGCCTTGGTGCTGGTCTTTCCATTTGATCCGCCGACCGCGATCACCGGCTTTCCCCAGGCGTCGCGACGGAAGTGCGCGAGTGCTCCCAGCGCTTCGCGCGTGTCACGCACGAGAAAGACAGGGACGCCCACGCCCACGGCGCGAGTGGCGTCGCTGACGACCAGCGCCGCGGCGCCCGCGCTCACCGCCTGGTGCAGGAAGTCGTGCGCATCGAAACGATCACCCTGCAAGGCGACAAACAGCGTTCCCGAGGCAATGGCGCGCGTGTCGGTGCCAACCGTCACGAATTCACGCGCGCCGCGCGGCAGCGGCGCGACGGCGCACGCTGCGAGCGCCTGCGCCACCCGATCCATGGTCCAGAATGATCGGCCACTGACCGCGAAGGGAACATCACTGGCCATCGGAGTGCGAGCCGTCGTCATCGACCTTCGGTCAGTTCTGCCACGATCTTTGCCTCGTCGAACGGGAAACTGGTCGTGCCACGAATCTGATAGGTCTCGTGCCCCTTCCCCGCCAGCAGCACCAGATCGTCCGGACCAGCGAGATCGATGGCGTGCGCGATGGCCCGACGCCGATCCTCGTCGCGGATCACGCTGATGCCCGGCATGCCTGCAACGATGTCATCGAGGATCCGCTCAGGATCCTCGGTCCGAGGATTGTCGCTGGTGACGACACAAACATCAGCGAGGGCGGCGGCCACACGACCCATCTCCGGCCGCTTGCCACGATCCCGGTCGCCGCCGGCGCCGAACACCACGATCACCTTGCCGCGTGCGAATGGTCGCACCGACTGCAGCGCGCGCTCAAGCGCGTCCGGTGTATGCGCGTAGTCGCGGAGCACCGCCGGAGACACAGACAGGCGTTCAAGGCGCCCGGGAACCTGGGGCACTGTCGACAGTCTCGCCGCAATGGTGTCGAGCGGCATGTGGAGGGCTACTCCGACGGCCGCTGCACCGACGGCGTTCTCGACCTGAAAATCGCCAAGCAATGGCAACTGCACCCTCACTGCTGCGGTTGCCGGCGCATGGAGCGAGAAGCTGCTCCCGAGCGGAGTGAACTCGGTGCGCCGCGCATACACGTCGGCGACCTGCACTCCCGCCGAAAATCGAAGACGCCGATGCGCCGTCGTCGGCAGGGATGCCCAGGCAGGGTCATCGGCATTCACGATCACGCATCCATCGGGGGTGAGCTGCGTGAGCAACAACGCCTTGGCCGCGAAGTACGCTTCCATCGAGCCATGGTAGTCCAGATGGTCGCGCGTGAAGTTCGTGAATACCGCCGCATCAAACTGGAGACCCTCCAGCCGGTGCTGATGCAGGGCATGTGAACTCGCTTCCATGGCGACCCACGCGACGCCCGTGTCCACGAGTTCGCGCAGCACGCGCTGCAACTCGATTGGCCCGGGTGTGGTGAGGCCGCTGCCGCCAGGGTGCACGCGTCCGTCCGAGCCGACGAGCACGCCGAGTGTCCCGATCGAGGCGGCAGGGTGCGCGTCTGACGAGAACAGGTGCCGCAGCATACTGGCGGACGTGGTCTTTCCGTTTGTGCCCGTCACACCGATGAGGTGCAACGATTGGGCTGGCTGGCCGTACCAGGCAGCCGCCGCGACCGCCACCGCACGACGCGAATCGGTGACGACGATGGCTGGCAGCGTCGTTGCCTCGGGATCGCTGACGAGTGCAGCGCCGACCTGTTGCGACTCCGCCTTCGGCAGAAACTCGTGTCCATCCCGCGCACTGCCACGGACGGCAACGAAAAGCCCGCCCCGCGTCGCAAGACGGCTGTCGTCGGTGATGGAGGTCAGCCTGTCCGGCAGTTCACCACGCACGGAGTGCAGCAGGCCCGCGCGCTGCAATGCATCGACGACCACACTGGTCTGCACAGGAGCGATCACGGGGTGCGGTGCAGACGAATGATCGTGCCCGGGAGCGCCGGTGTGCCAGCAGCGGGTGACGTACCGCCACCCGCCAGCGTGTCCACCGCGACGCGGAAGCCCTGCTCGTGCAGGGTGAGAAGCGCTTCGCGCAACGTGAGCCCTGCGACACGCGGCACCGCGCGCGGCGTCACGGGCGGCGCCGGCGCGGTGCGCGAGCCGGGCGTGATCGCCATCAGATACGGAACGGCGCCGTCGCCCGCTTCACTGCGCGCGCGGCGTGGCGGGCGTGGCGCCATCGGCTCGGCACCAGCGATCTCGGAGTCGATCGCTGAATCCGGCATGGCCGGCGGCGCCACGGCCTGTGCCGCGAGCTCACGACGATCGATCGATGTGCGCGACGACGCAAACGCCCCTTCGATGACTGCCTTCAGAATCGGCGCCGCCACCACCCCACCGAAGATCTGTCCCGATCTCGGGCGATCGAGCTTCGCCAGCACCACCAGTTGGGGCGAATCGGCGGGGAAAAGCCCGATGAAACTTGCCGTGTAGTCGCCGGAGTTGTAGCTGCCGTTTCGCAGCAGCTTGGTCGTGCCCGACTTACCGGCCAGTTCGAACTTCGTGAGCAGCGCGCTCTTGCCCGTCCCCTCGGTGATGGTGTGTTTGAGCACCTCGCGCATCGCGCGCGCCACCGACGACGAGAACACGCGCCGCACGACGCGCGGCCGATGGCGCCACCGCACCGACCCATCGGGATTGCGAATCTCCTTGACCAGCGTGGGCTCCATCAGCAACCCGTCATTCGCGATCGCACCGTACGCGAGCGCCAGTTGGAGCGGCGTCACCGTGAGTTCGTAGCCCATCGCGAGCGATGATGGCGTGTATTGATCCCATCGAGCCAGGGGCCGGAGGCGCCCCTGCGATTCCCCGGGATACGAGACCCCGGTGAGCGAACCGAAGCCAAGATTGCGCAGCAGCTCGTAGTGCGTGCGATTGGGCATCCGGTCCCGCAGCAGGACGATGCCGATGTTGCTGGAATAGGCGAGGACATCGGTCACACTCATGCGGGCAGCAACGTGCGCGTCGGTGAGTGTCCGGATCCCCTTGTACTTCAGGGTGCCGCTGTAGGTGTTGATCACTTCGTCAGGACTGGTGCGACCGTCGGCGATGAGCTGCGCCACGATGAACGGCTTGAGGGTCGAGCCAGGCTCGTACGGGTCGGTCAGCGCCGTCAGCTTGGAGGCCACGCCGGTCCGGGTCCGACTAGCGAGTGCAATGATCTCGCCCGTCCGGGGGTTAAGGACCACCACATCGCCACCATCGGCACCGTTAAGCAGCACCGCGCGCTCGAGTGCCTCCTCGGCAATGTCCTGCAGATTGTAGTTGATGGAGAGCGTCAACTCGTTTCCTGCCACCGGCGGGACGATCGGCGCGTCGGGGGTCTCGAGACGATCACCACGACCCGTCCTGATCAGCTGGCGCGAGCCGGTGACGCCCTGCAGCAGAGAGTCGAGCGACAATTCGATGCCGCTAACCGCCCGCTCGCCGTCGAGTGCACCGACGACCGCGCGCACGCCGCGGGACTGAATCGTGATCGTCCTCGCCATTTCGTAGTTCGCGTAGACGCCGCGCATGCCAATGATCGGTCCCGCGTCGGCCAGCTGATAGCGGCCGGGAAGATTGATCCACTTCCGCGAGGTGTCGAGCGCACGTCGGGCAAAGACCGCCGGTGCCCTCAGTCGTACCAGAGTCCGCGCCAGCGCCGCCCGGTCGCCGTGTCGGACTTCGCGCGGTGCGATGTTGAAGGAGACCATGCCGCGACTCTCGACCAGAGGCGTTCCGCTGGCATCGAGCATCCGGCCACGCGGCGCCGGCAGTCGTTCCAGCCGCGTCTGTTGACGCACCGCGAGCTGCGCCCACTTGTTGCCATTCACCAACTGGACCTGCGCGGCCTTGAGCACGATCGCAATCGCAAACAGGGCCACGCCCCACTCGAGCAGCGTAAAGCGATCACGCAGACCACTCAATCGTTCACGGAGCGACACGCGACACCTCCGATACGGGCAGATCAATGACCTGCGTGACCGACGGTCGACGCATGCCGAGGGTGGTTTCGACCACCGGGCCCAGTCGGTTTCGGCTGGAGGCTGAAAGAATGTCAGCTTCGAGCTTGATCACTTCGCCATTCATCTGTGTGCGAGTGCGTTCGATGCCACTCAGATCGCGCTGCAGTGTCCGACCGTAGTCGCGGCGCGCGATGACGCCGACCGCGACGATCAGGAAGCCGACGAGAAACAGGGCAACGGTAGTGCGCCCGCGGCGCTTCGGGGCTATGCGGCGCGTTGCCATATGCGAAGATGCGCGCTGCGGGCGCGAGGGTTGAGCGCAATCTCGCCGGCATCGGCGACAATGGCTTTGCGTGTGTGCAGCAGGCCAAGCGCAACGCCGTCACACTGACAGAACGGCGCGCGGGGAGGACAGGAGCAGGCAGTACTCCAGTCCCGAAAGGCGTGTTTCACGAGACGATCTTCACCAGAGTGATAGGCCATCACCAAGAAGAGTCCACCAGGCGTGAGGCGATCCCGCAGCGCGGGCAACGCACGAGCGAGACCGGCCAGTTCATCATTCACCGCAATGCGGAGCGCCTGAAAGAGGCGCGCAAAATCCGACGGCCCGGAACGCGCGCCCAGTGTCGCGCGAATGGCATTCACAAAATCATCGCTGACCACGAA
The DNA here is from genome assembly GCA_038215035.1 of Gemmatimonadales bacterium. GTDB lineage: Bacteria > Gemmatimonadota > Gemmatimonadetes > Gemmatimonadales > Gemmatimonadaceae > JACMLX01. The sequence continues at coordinate 66,117 of JBBQRH010000003.1, forward strand.
CGGGCGCAAGGCGCGCCGCTCAATCACTGCGCGCGTCAGGCGATGTGCGCGCGGCTCATCACCGTACGCGCGAAAGGCATGCAGCAGCGTTGCCTCATCTTGGGTATTCAGCCACTCCGCTGCCGTGACACCGCGTGAGTCCATCCGCATGTCGAGCGGCGCGCCGATCCGGAAGGAGAAACCACGTGCGTCATCATCGAGCTGCCGCGACGAGACGCCGAGATCGAGGAGAATCGCATCGAACGTGCGGTCGGCGAGCGCTGGCACCACGTCCACGTCAGCATAGTTGCATTGAACAATGTCGAGCGCACCACGCGCGAGGTCGTCGACCAGCCGTTCACTCGCCGCCTGAATCGCCGCCGGGTCACGATCGAGCGCTGTCACGCGCTTGCCGGCGGCGAGCAGCGCCGCCGTGTGTCCGCCCCCACCGAGTGTCCCATCGAGCACCGTCCGGGCGTCAGCGCACGCTGACAGCACCGCGCCGACCAGCACCGGGGCATGGTACGACGTGGCGTAGGCGATCGCAGTTGGCGGGACAGTTGCAGCGAGCATTGCGGCCGTCTGAGGGGGGCACTCCATCGCAATCTAGCGATGCATTGCAAACTCGCGGGTGACTCGTCGTGCAACCCAAGCGGGAGCAGGCGGAACGACGCAGCGCCCGCCGTCTCGAGGACGGTGGGCGCTGCGTCGTTCCAGTCAGAGTCTTTGGCTGCGGCCGGTCCAAGCTGCCGTCAGCGCACCAACCACCGACTTACGGCTTGCAGATTGCCTTTTCCGCCTGCTCAGCGCTCGGGATGAGCTGGCCGAGGAAGGTCATGTACTGGCCGGCGGCCTGCGGCGCGAAACGTCCACCGGCCGGAATGTTCACCTGGCCGACCGCAAACTGCTCCTTCGCCTGCCGGACCAACGCGCAGTTCTTACCCTCCACGCCAGCCTTGAGCAGGGCCTGTCCGCGCTTCGTGGACACCACGCCGACGAGGAACTTCGACTGTTGGCGCCGCTCTGTTACAGTCACGTTCGCGTCGGCAAACGTAAGGAAACTCAGCGCCGTCGCGTATTCGGCGTCCGGCGTCTCAGGCTTCAGGTCACGCTGCAGTGCGTTGCCGAACGACAGGGCGACGTCCCCGACGATGGTGCTGTCTGTTCCCTTCCGAGCGACCGTCAAGGCTGTGATCGCACTATCCGGCTGCTTCAGATCGATGTAGAGCTGCGCCAACTGCAGTTGCCCCTTTTCGACGTTCGCGTCCAGGGCGAGCGCCTTCTTCAATGTCTCGACCGCCTGCTGCGTTTGGCCAGCGGCGCGCTGGGTCTGCGCCGCCACCACGAGGAGACTGGCATTCTCCGGGAACTTGGCCACGCCCTTGGCGATCTCTTCTGCAGCCTTTGCAGGCTGGCTATCGGCGGTGTACGCCGCAGACATCCGGAAGAAGTAGCTCGTGTCGGCCATCGCTGTGTCGAGGGCGGCGAGTTCGGTACCGGTCCGCAGGGCTGCCTTGTTTTCACGCGCGGCGAGCTCGACTAGAAACTGCGTCCGCATCAGCGCGGCGTCACCCGGGTTGTCCTCGACGGCCTTCCGAATGATCGGAAGCGCAACGCCGGGGTTACCAGCACCGGCAATGGCCTTGGTGACGTCATCCACCAGGCGGGTGTTCGTCGGATCGGCGGCGATCAGGCCGGTATAGGCCTGAATCATCTTGTTCGCGTTCACGGAGTCGCGCGGGTTGGCGAGGTTGCGACGACGGTAGATGTCACCTGCAATCGAGAGTGCTCGACGGCTGCGTGCGTCGATGGCGAGAATTTCTTCGGCCATCGCCAACTGCGCTTCGTCGGTCGCCTTCGTTTCGAACATCGCGTTGAGGAGACAGGTGCGCGCGATGACCGCCTTCGGGAACAGCGCGATGCCCTCACGCGCGGAGGCCATCGCCTTGTCCCAGTTCTTGTCGCGTGCGGCGTTGACGCAGTTGCGCTCCGGCACGAGCTGCTTGCGGGCTTCGACCAGTTCGGCGGCGATCAACTTTGCTGCGTCGCCCGCCTTGGGCGCCGACGCCAGCGTCAGCGGCTGAGCCAGCGAGGGGTCGCGAACCAGATGCAGGGTAGCCTCGATGCGCCACGCTTCACCATCACGACGAACCGTGCCTTGCACGAATTCGTCGGCGCGCAGCTGGCGGCCGAGCTCTCGCGCGTCATTCGATGACAGCGGTTCGTCCTTGCGATAGCCCGAGGCCTCGAGCACCGCATTGATCTCGGTATTCGGGATCTGCCAGAGCTGCTTGTACGGGACCTCCGAACCCATTCGGGAACGCAACGCGTCCGCGGCCTGTACGCCGGAATTGCCCGGCGTGGCGGTCCGGAACGTCAGCACCATCATCCGCGGCGTGTTGGGATCTGGCACACGGGCCACCTGCGCATTCACCGCGCAGGCCATGCTGCCGGCGACGAGACCAAGCCACGCGATCTGAGGAATCCGAACGCTCACTGACGACCTCCACGATGGGTAGTGCCAATTGGGCTGCCGCGTCGTGCCGCAGCCCCATGATGTGCACGTGGGCGAAGAGGGATTCGAACCCCCGACCCCCTGTGTGTAAGACAGGTGCTCTAACCAGCTGAGCTATTCGCCCGACGAACCGCTCCACGCGCTGCACACCACCTGATGAGGCTTCGTGCAGTTGTAGCGTCCCTCAGGCGGAAAAGTGCCCGCCGCCCGTAACGAGGGCAAGCGCACATGACACGGAAATCGCCATCCGAGGAGCCCTTAACCAGATCGTAACCTTTCTTCGACCTCGGCTGGAGCCCTGCGGACGCGGATCCAAAACACGGATCTACTTCAGAATCGCGATTGGTACGAGCACGCAGTAGCCCAAGACGAGCAGGAGCGGCGCAAACGTTGTCCCGCCGCGGGCGAGGTCGGCGTACCCAAGTAGCAGCGCGGCAGCAGCCAGCCCCCACCACAGGAGGGGACGGCGTGGGGTGTCAGTCTCAGAGGATGCCATAAGGAGCGCAGGGTATGCGAGATGAGCGAGTGGGTCAAGCATCGGCTCCAGGTTCCTCCCGTCCGCTCCCGATCGAACCCAGAAGAGAATCGAGCGCCAGACGCCGGCTGGCGCCTTCGCTGAGCGACTCGCGATCTCGCATCGCCGAGAGCCTCGCCTGCTGGGCGCGGCGCTTCGAGTTCCAGAGTGGAAGGAGGCAGATCAGGAGGAGCACCACACCGCCGGCGGAGTTCACGCCGACAGCGAGGAAGGCAAATCGCCAGCGCGTCCGGCTCTGCCAGTCGCGCTCGAACGTCTCCGCCGTCATCGCGTGCACACGGCGAGTGGCCAGATCGAAGCTCCCACGCTCGTGCAAGGCCGCGAGGAGTCGCTCGAGTCCCCGCTCCCGATCCAGCGCAGCTAGATCAGTGACGGCCCGGAGCGCCAGCGCGTATCCCGCCCGGGCCTCCGTCGCGGAGGAGCTGACCAGCATCGAATCCAATCCGGACAGCGTCGGGAGCGTCCGGAACAGAAGCGCGACGTTCGTCGCGAGAAAGCCGTCGTCGCGTTCCTCGCCGGCGGCATAACTCGCGTACCCTTCCGAGAACCACAGCGGCACGGCGTCACCCACGACATCGTGCAGGGCGATGTGCGCCAGTTCATGGCGGAGGACCTGTCTGGGATTTCCCGCGTCGGCACCGGCGTGCCCGCCCTGCACCACCACGCGATGCTGGTTGACGAAGGCAACCGCAGCCGCCCAACGTCGCGTGGCATCTCCGGCCCACTCGCGGAACACCGCTGCGTCCGGCGCGATCTGAATCACGATCCGCGACGTGCCGCGAGGAAGATCAGGGAATGAATCGCGACGGATCGCCTCGTCGAGCACCGCGGTCGCCATGGCGCGATCTGCCGGATAATGCAGCACGGTGAATCGGCCGCGGTCGATGCGGAGGGCCCCGGGCGGTGCACCGTCCACCGCCGTCAGTGGCATGAGCGCCGCCAGCAGTGCGACGATCCAGCCCCGGACGCTGTGCGCTACGCGACGCGGGAGGGAGCGCCCCCGTCCGCGATGGTCGCCAGCATGTCCCTGCAACGCGCACTCCATGGATTGAACTTGTTCAGGTCAGCCCCCTTCCGCCACGCGGCGATCGCGTCATCGGTCCGGTCCGCAAACCAGAGTACCCGCCCAAGTTCGAAACGGGCCTCGATCAGGTTCGGCCCCAATTCGATCGCGCGCAGCAGCGCCCCGATCGACTCGGCATAGCGCCGCTCCTCGAAGTGCACGAGTCCCAGATAGTAGTGCGCGTACAAGGTTGCCTTTCGATCCGAATCAAGCGTGATCGCCCGCGTCAAGTGCTCGTGGGCGAGATCGAACTGCTTGCGTCGCATCAGGACGTAGCCAACGTTGATGTGCGCCAGAGCGTGATCGGGAGCGCGATCGAGCACATGCTCGAAGAGCGCCATCGCCGAGTCAAATTTTCCCTGCGACATCTGCGCCCACCCGAGCAACGTTTCGGCGTGCGCGTCACCCGGGTTGAGGGTCAACGCCTTGTCGAGCGCTTCCTCGGCTCCGACGTAGTCACCTGTCGCAATCCGACTCCAACCACGCTCGACGAAGGTGGACGCGTTCAGTTCGTCGATGACGCGCGGTTGACCCTGCGCGGCACCCGGGAGCGCGCGGGCAACGGCGACCGCACCGTCAGCGGAGCCGGGCGGCAGCGGTGTGGTCGCCTCCGCTGTGACGACGGCAGCGCGACCAGACGCAGCCGATGCCGCCCGTACCGGCCGCGGCGCAGCGCCGGGCGCCGGGATCGCCGCGGAGCTGAGTGGAGTCAGCGACGAGCCTCCACCAGCGCCGAACCTCGACTTCCAGCCATCGACCAGCGAGCGCACCTCGCCCTGCAACGTTTCGATCAGCTGCGCATGCTGCTCGACCGCGCGATGCAGAATGAAGATTCGCTGCTTGAGGACCACCCCGTCTTCGTCGGCCGGCAGCGCATCCGCCAGTGCGCGCGCCAGATCGTCCACCTGCGCACGCAGGGGGCTCAGCACATCGTCCGCTGAGGGGGGGAGGATCGTCACGCACGCTCCAAGAGTCGCTCACTGGCCGATTGCGCCGCCCTGTTGTCGAGCGCGGCCGGAGAGGACAAGAGTATTCGGATGCTGGCTCCGATCACAGGCATCGCTGTCCCCCGCGGATGGTGTGCACCACGATTCGCTGGCGGGCCGGTTGAACGACTAAGGACCGGCCCATCTGCCCACCGACGTCTTCGGTCCGAATGGGAATGCCAGCGACGGCCAGCCCCGCGCGTGCAGCCGTAACATTCTGCGCGGCGATATCCGCCATGCCCCCTGAGACGATGCCTGGGAACATCGACGCGCCGCCGACCAGGACGGCGGCAAACGGCGACGCACCGCCGTGTTCGCCGAGCAGCGCCAGCAGCGCCGGCACGGCGCTATCGGCGTATTTGCTCGCCGGGCCATCGCCTTCGTCACGCGCGGGCAGCATGCAATGCGCCAGAACTGCAAGCTGCTGAGCAGGCGCGAAGATGATGATGGCGAGACAAGAGCCGAGTCCGACGGTCGACAAGGTACGCTCGCCGCGCGCGACGTCGAGGTCGCCCATACGAACGACGACGCCATCGGATGCTGCTGCCACGGTGTCAGCCGCCGGCAGCGACTCCATCAACGTGGTCACGACGCACGCCGAATGGCATCGAGACTGACCTGCGCCTGCCGGTTCCCCGGATCGAGTTCGAGCACACGATCCCAGCACCGTTGCGACTCAGCGACCTCACCACGCTGGTAGCGCAGTTCGCCGAGCTTGAGATAGATGTCCGGTCCAAGCGCCGGTTCGAGTCGCACGGCGCGCTGGTACGATTCCAAGGCATCATCGAACCGTGCAACGCGATAGGCGAGGTCGCCAACGGTCTTCTGGAAGGGTGCAAGGTTGGCGGCGTGCAGCATGCCACGCTCAACCGCTGCGGCAGCCGCGGTGAGCGCCCCGCGGGTGAGCATGAGCGCGGCATAGTTCGCGTGCAGCACACCCACCGACGGATGCGTGCGGATACCCTCTTCGAGCAACGCCTGGGCCTGATCCGCGTCATCGCGTGCGGCGGCCACCAGCGACGCATAATGAAACCAGACCGCTGGCGGTGCGTCGCCGTCAAAGCGCGTGCGAGCCGACGACAGCAGGTGATCTGCGCGCGCGTAGTCGCCGAGACGGAACGCATGCAGTGCGCGCGACAGTTCGACTTGCGGCGCCACCTGCGGCGCGATGCGCGCGGCCCGCTCCAGTGTCCGGGCCGAGTCGAGCTCCCGCCCCAACCCCTCGTACGCAAGTGCCAGGTGATGCAGCACGGTTGCAGACGTTTCGTCGAGCTGCGCCAGTGGCTCGAGCCATCCCACCGCGTCATCCCAGGCACCCTGCTTGAGCGCCAGCAGGCCCAACTGGTGACGCGCAATGGGATCGTTCGGGGACGCTTCCACCACGCGGCGAAACTCCCGCGCAGAATCCTCGATCATCCCGGCCTTTGACAGCGCGAGCCCCATCTTCAGTGCCTTCTCGGCCGTGAAGACACCGCTGTCCGCGTCATCGAGGCGCACGGATTCAGCGTTGTGCACCTGAATCAGCAGCCCTTGCATGGCCAACTCGTAGAGCGCCTTGCCCACGGTAAACTCGCCGAGTCCCGACCGTTCGATGACGGCGCGGATCGATCGGCGTCCATCGAGCAGGTGGGCTACCTCCGCGAGTTCCCCGCTCAACGGTGTCGAGACGCCTGCGCGCGCCGCGTCCATTTCGAAGACGAGATCGAAGCTGGCGAAGCGACGTTCGACGAGCGCCCACTCGTCGGTCCGCCGTGCGCCTTCCATGAGCAGCGATTCCGGGTTGATCGCCGTGGTCAGTTGTCGACCGTCGGGATGCACGTCGGGTTCGAACGTCCAGATGCCCTGCGTCCAGGTGAAGAGCGAGAAGACCGCTTCCTCCACCAGCACGCGCAATTCCTTCTCGACCACGTCGCGCGACACGAATCCAAGTTCGACGAGCAGCTCGCCGACGCGACGCCCGGGGTGCTGCAGCTGATGACGCAGTGCGTCATCGAGCTGTTCCTTGGCTATGTGCCCACGCTTGACCAGCGAATCACCGAGTCGGTCGCGTCGATTGACAATCGCCGCGAACGAAATCTTGCCGGCCTGAAAGAAGACCGAGCCGAACTTGGTTCCGTCGACGATGCTCAGACACCCGGACTTCTGTCCGAGCGCGAGCAGTTGCAGCACATCGGGGAAACTCGCCTCCTTGAGGCTTCCACGAATCGCCATCAGTCGGTGTCCTCGATCAGGCGCGCCGTCAGGTCAGGCCAGCGATGCACAAAATTCTCCGGGTCGCCCATCAGATACTTCATGCCGCGGCGCGGGGAGACGGCGCCATCCAACTCGGCCGCGACAAATGCCGACGTGATCGGTGCGCCTGCCAGTGTGGCTGCCGCATGCAGACGTCGCGCAATCGCGATGACATCGCCGATCGATCGCGCAGGACGCTCGGCGAGCTGCGCAATGACGGCATCGTCAATGCGAGACAGATGCTCCTGGAAGACGGTGCCGATGACGGCCGCGCGCTGCAGCACATCGGGGCTGCCCAGCTCAACAACGAGTCCCTGCGCGAATCGCGTGCGCAAGCGGTCCTCGAGGGTCGCGAGCTGATTGGGCGGCACACTCGACGTGAGCACCACCTGGCGTCCCGCACTCTGGAGCGCGTTGAAGAGATGAAAGAGCTCATCCTGCGTCCGCTCCTTACCGGCCACCGCCTCGATGTCGTCAAGCAGCAGCGCACCGGCATTCCGATAGCGTGCCCGCCACTTCTCCACCGCCCCTTCGCGGAGTGCAGTGATCAGCTGTTCGGCAAACGTCGCAGCCGAGACGCATGCGACTGTTTGCACACCCGCGGCGATGAGCGCATTGCCGATGGCATGCAGCAGATGTGACCGCCCACTGCCGCTCGGCCCGGTGATGACCAGCGGCACATACTGCGTGCCGGGCGCTTCCACGACGCTCCGCGCAGCGCGCAGCGCGAGCTGGTTGGCGCGACCTTCGTGCAGAGCACTGAAATTCAGCAGCGGGTTGGGGCGCGGCGGCGGCTCGATCGACGCGACCGCCTGCTGCACCAGCGCATGTGCCTCCTTGACCCGCTCCGGATCGCGGAAGATCGCGTGCCCGGACAAGGTGGTGTCGGCCGCAGATCCCTGACGCTCCAGATCGCGCAGATACTCGACCGCCGCGCCGAAGGTTGCCAGCAATCCCTCGACGTCGGGTGACTCGCGCAACTGCAGCGCGCGGTCGAGCACCGCCACACTGATGCCTTCCGCCCTCCAGCGTGACGCCGCGTCCGCCAGACGGACGCGCCACTCTTCGACCTGCTCCACCACCGCCGTCGCCACTTCCTGGACGAACGTGTCGTAATCCCCGGTGTCGTTGCGCGTCGCGTCGGTGTCCTGCGGGCCGAACATCGCGGCCGTGGCCAGCGGCGTGGCGCGCGCGCCGACGAGCCGCCGCACGTCGGAGATGCCGATGGCGGCGGTGCTCATGCCCTGATGGGCGAGCAGGCGATTGAGTCCGCCCTGGAGTTCGCGAATGTTCGAGAAATCCACGCGCGCCAGCTCTTCGAGCACGCCGTCACGGAAACGCGACGCGCGCTCGCCCTGCAGCTTCTGCAGAATGGCAACGCGTGTCTCGTAGTCGGGGATTCCCACGTCGACGATCAATCCACCAGTGAGGCGCGTCAGCAGTCGGTCGGCGACATCGGCGATTTCATCGGGGGGGCGATCGCTGGTCATGACGATCTGCGTCCCGCGTCCCTGCAACACGTTGAAGAGGCGCAGCAGTTCTCCCTGCACCTCGGCCCGCCCGGTCAGAAACTGCACGTCGTCAAGCAACAGGACGCCCGCCGATTCGTAGCGTCGCTTGAAGGTGTCGAGCCGACCGCCCTGCATCGCCTGATGGAATTCTTCCATATAGTCATCGAGCGCGACATACTCGACACCAAGTGACGGCTGCTTGTCCTTGGCGGAGTGTCCCACGGCGTGCATCAGGTGCGTCTTGCCGAGGCCGGACGCGCCGTAGACGAACAGGGGGTTGTACAGCACGCCCGGCGCATCAGCCACCGCCTTTGCTGCGGCGACAGCGAGGCGATTGGACGAGCCAGTAACGAAGGTATCGAAGCGGAGGCGTTGGTCGAGTTTCATGAGTCGGCGGTGTCCAGCCTACGACGACTGGCCTACCGCATTGGGCACTAGAGTCTGCTTCACAGCGCGGGCCCTCTCAAACCGAACTCCTCCAGACGTTACACCGATCTCATCCGAGACTCTGCGCCAGCCGGCGCATGGTGAGCCTCAGCAGGCCGAGATTGGCCCAAGGTTCCGCCACGGTCACCAGCAGCAAGTCGCCGGAAGGCACCGCGCAGACCCGCCCACGCTCTCCCTCCAGATGGAGAAAGCCGGGCGAGGTGCCGTCGGCCGCTGTCGCGGCCTGCGCCGCCCTGCCGTAGAGGCGCGCCGCGAGCGCCGCAATCGCATCGGCATCGGTCCCGATGTGGACATTGCCGTCCACCACGATCCCATCCGCGCGCGAGACGATCAGGGCCGCGTTCACGCCAGCGGTGTGCATCAACTCATCGATGACGACGTGGTAGTGAGCCATGATGACCGTGCTCAGAAGCCGTCAGCCGCGGCGCGGGCGGTCGCGACGCGGAGCAGTGCGCGCACACGACCGATCGGCACATGCGGTGCCACACTGAGCACGGTGAGCGATCCGGCGGGCGCTGGAGCCAGCGCCAAGGAGTCACCACCCGTTTCGAGCACGAGCGCGTGCCAGGTGCCGAGATTGAGGTGCTTCATCGCGCGGGCGGCGTCATCGCCGACACCGGCGACCGCCGCAGCCATTGCCTCGAGCACCGCCATATCGTCGCTTGGCTGCGGGCTGGCCAGCAGCAACCCATCGGCGTCTGCCACCAGCGAGCGCACCACCTCCTGCCGGGTCACGGGGGAGGCCAAGGTTGCGCTGAAGCTCGGGACCGCCGCGTAGCTGGCGGTCGGATAGGCCGCCCCCGTTGCTCTCAGCGCTCGCTGCGACGCGGGAGTGTCACCGTACCCGTTTGTACGCGGCGAGGGGACGCTGCCGTTTGCCGCGCCAGAGGTAGGTGTGGGATTGTAAAGTCTGGCGCGCTCCCAGTAGGCCGACGCGGCGTTGAGATCGCCACGCGCTTCCGCGATACGCGCGAGCACGCTCAGCGCGGGGCCGTGCGTGGGGTGTCGCTCGAGTCCCCGCACCGCCAGACGTTCTGCGGTTTCGAGGTCTCCCTGCTGTCGCAACGCTTCGGCGAGGTCCGCAAAAGCGAGGCTTTGCGGGTCGGTGGCGAGTTCGTTGCTCCAACGGCGGATGTCGTCAGCTGCCGGCATGTGCGGAGATCAGTTCCTGGAGTTGCGCCGCAGCATCGCGAGCGATTCGCACCCTGGCCGCGTCCGGCGCAGTCGGTGCGGCTTCAAGATAGTGCTCCCACGCGTTCAGTGCGGCCCCGTACTCCCCGCGCCGCGCCGCGACGTAGCCGTACTGCTCCTGCGCTTCAGGGAGCAGCGGGTCGAGCTGCACCGCAAGGCGGACTTCCTCGGCCCAGTCGTCGGTCCGGCCGAGGCCGAGCAGGGCACGGCCGGCGAGCACGTGGGCGGCGGCGCTCCGCGGGGCGTGCCCGATGGCGGTTCGCGCCGCCGCGAGCGCGACTTCGAAGCGTGACTCTGCCAGTGCCCGCCGCGCCTGTGCCGTGAGCTGCGCCACGCCCGCCATGGCATCGCCGTCCTCGCTGGTCGTGGCACGGGCATCGGTGGTCAGCACGCCGAGGCCCGTCCAGCGCGATACCCACCGCGCCGTTTCGAAGACGCGCATTCCGGCCGCCGACGCCACCTGACGCACGGTCCGACAGCCATCGATGCAGGACAACACGCGCCATCCATCGGCCGGAACGGCGAGTTCCCCTTCTGCGTCGCAGTCACACACGACCGGTACCGCGCCCAGCGAACCGATACGCGATTCGATCGCCGGCCACTCGTCGCGACGCCGCGCCGCATCGAGAAAGAGTTCTTCCCCCGAGAGATGCAGCGATGTCGTTGGTTCCAGCGCCGTGGCCGGCTCGCCATCGGTGAACGAAAAGGTACCTTCGGCAAAGGTCGTCAACTCAAAGCAGAGATCATCGATCAGTCGTCGCGCGACGGTGTCGCGCGTGCGCACCGTGATTGCGCCCGTCTCGACCAGTCCGTCGACGAGTGATCTCGGCGGCACCTGGGCACTCGACCACTTGGCTGCCGCGGCCCGGTCGTCGGCATCGATCACGCCGGACTGCGAGAGCGCGCTCAGCAACGGCTCCGGCTCATCGTCCCACCGTGCTGCCGTGATCGCGCCGTCGACGAAGCGAAGGATCGCGCCACGGGCGCCGGCGCCGCCTGATACGCGCAGCGTCCCGGTACGGCGCCCTCCGGCGAGCAGCTGGATCACCTCGGCGAGGCCCAGATCACGCAGTGCGCCTTCGAGTGCCATCAGCCTGCCACCAGGCGCACGGTATCCATGGTCACCGGCGTCTGCGGGATCGTGGATTCGTCATGCTCGGCGCGCGCAATGTTGGCGCGTGCGGTCCAGCGCTCATCGCCCGCCTGCTCGGCGGCCACGCGCCAGTGGTGCACTGCTTCCGATTCGCGACCGCCGCGCAGCGCCATGTAGCCCTGCAACGTGCGCACGCCGGCGTGATCCGGCGCCACCGCAGCGGCCCGCGAGATCGCCGACAGCGCCTGCTCTTCGCGCCCCAGCGCGAGCAATGCTTCGGCCAAGGCAACCAGCAGATCAGCATCGCGGGGATTGGCGCGCAGTGGACGGACCAGCGCCTGCATCGCGTCACTCGGACGGCCCATGTCGACCCGCAGCTCCGCCAATGCGCGCGCCGCATCGTGAAACGTGGGCACCGTCTCGAGTGCGAGCACCAGTTCCTGTTCGGCCTCCTGCACGCGTCCATCCTCGCGCAGCAACGCGGCAAGACCGACCCGCACTTGCGCCAGATCAGGATCACCCGCCAGCGCAGTGCGAAGCGCACCTTCGGCACTTCGCACCACCGCGGGACTGATCGCGGCCGGAGGGACAACCGGCATCGCGGAGGAGTCGCGCGGCACCTGGCCACCAGCCGGCCGCGTGGGACCAGTGACACGGACGAACGGAATCACGGGTGTCCGGCGCGATGGGCGCGACTGCACACCAAGCGATGACACGGGTGTTCCACCGCGGCGGAGCGCCACCCAGGCGCCGAGCGGCGTTCGCTTCTTCTCGCCGTCGACGCGCACGGGCAGCGCCGCGCGCATCGGATGCGCTGGTGTCTGCGCGGTGAGCACAACGCTCTGCTCCGATGTGACCATTGCGCGCGGCGCACCACTCAGCATCATCAACGCCATCGCATCACCATTGATCGCGTCGTTGGCCACGACTTCGAGCACGAAGTCCGGCAGTTCCGGCTCGAGCGCAAGCGTGAAACGGAACGGTGCGAAGTCGCCGGGAAAACTCATGGCCCGCTTCATTGCACGCACGCCGTCCTGATAGCGTCCCAGCTGACTCAGCGTGAACGCCAGATGATACGCCGCGTCGGCGGACTCCGGCGCCAACGCGGCGGCCCGCTCAAAGGCACTGGACGCCTCGTGCAGCCGTCGCAGATCGCTGAAGGCGACCCCGACTCCGATCCAAGCCCGTGCGTTCTGCGGATCCGCCTCGGTGACGCGCCGAAATCCTTCCAGACATTCGGCATGGCGACCAAGCTGCCGCATCACCCATGCTGCGTTCAATCGCGCCGCCAACTCAACTCGCGACGATGCGCGAACACGCTGGAACGCGCCGAGCGCTTCAGCCGGCCGATTGTCGAGCGACTCGAGCACTCCGAGCACCAGATACGCGCTCCCCACATCCCCGTCGCACGACAGCGCCGCATCGAGCGACGTGCGCGCCTCCGCAAGATCACCACTGCGCACGAGGACTGCGGCACGCGCCACCAGTGGCGCGCTGACGCCTGGTTGCGACGACGCGGCAGCCGCGTATGCCGCCGCCGCCAGCGTCCACTCCTCACGCATGAGTCTCGTTTCGGCGACGGCCGTGTACACCTGCTCCGCTGGTTCCCCGCGATTGAGTGCCGTATCGAATTCGGTCAGCGCCTGCTCGATGTATCCGGTGTTCCGATACGCGAGCCCGAGATTGAGGTGCGCTCGTCCATCGCGCTCGCTGGTAGCGCGCGGCACGGGCTTCAGTGGGCGAGCGTCGAGCGTGAGGTTCATGTCGACGCGCGCAAGGTTCGGATCGAGCTGCAGCGCACGTTGGGCGGCTGCCTGCGCTTCCTCGAGTTGCCCCATGTCGCCAAGCACGAATGCCAGCAGATGCTGCGGCCAGGCAGCCGACTCGTCGATCTCGAGGGCGCGCTCGAGGGCCCGCCGTGCGGCCTCGGGTTTCCCGCGGCGATACAATATTTCGCCAGACAGCGCATGCAGCGAGACGTCATTCGGCGACAGTGCCAGTGCCCGCTCGAGCCAGGCTGAGGCACGATCGGGATAGCCGAGAGATTGCTCCACGAGTGCGATTTCGCGCAGCGCCGTGAGGTCATCCGGCGAACGATCGAGCAGTTCGCCAAGCACCATCGCGGCATCGCTCGGGCGCCCGAGGCGCGCATGCCACTTGCCGAGCGCCAGCGCCGTCGAGGCATCATGCGGATGCTGGCGGAGTGTGTCGATCAGAAGCTTCACCCGTTCCGCGTCGACAGCGCTGCGTGCCGCAAGTTGCTGCAGGTTCTGCGCCGCGAGCGTCATCCGCGCGTCGACGTCGAGCGCGTGCTCGAAGCAGGCCGCCGCGTCGTGCGCGAGGCCGCGTCGTGCGAGCATGACACCACAGTTGTTCTGTGCGCCGGCATTCGTGCGGGGAACCCGGCGCGCAATCCTCCGCAGCCGATCCGTCTCACGAATGGACAGGACAGGCACGGACTGCGGGGTAGCCGACAGAGTCACGACGCCACCGGCTGCGATCAGGCCAGATTGATCGCCCGCAGAATCGTCTGCAGGGATCCGTTGTCAGGCAACAGCAGGAAGTAGCCGCGAAGCGCCTGCCCATCGTCGCGCATCTGGAACTCGCTCTCGACGCAGAACACCACGTCACGTCCGTCGCCGAACTGCAGGAACGCAGAGCTGAGCACCGCGCTGGCCATGTCGACGGCAAGCAACGGCGGCGACGGCAACAGCAGCAGGTTCATGAAGTCGGCCAGCGCGTTGAGATACGCACCGCTCAGGATGTTCCCGCACTCCTTCAGCGCGCTCTCCTCCAGCGCGGCAATGGAGGGCGATGAGCCGCGCGGCCGCTTGAGCATCAACTCCGCCAGCCGGCAGGCCGTCTGTTCGGGGAAGACCAGCAGCGAGCGACCGGTCAGATCGCCAAGCATCTGCAGCAGCACCACCGCGACCGCTTCTTCCGGATTGGCGACCACGTGCCCCGGCACTTCGTCGAGCCTCGCAATCGTGATCGTCGGCACGTTGATCATGATCGCCTGCCCGGTCATGGTCGACAGCGCGGTGGCGGCGTGACCGGCGCCGATGTTGGCCACCTCGCGCAACGCATCGAGCTGGTCGGGCTTCAGGCTGCGAACGTCGCGTGTCACGAGCATCAGGAGAGCGTGTTGATGTCCAGAATGAGCGACGGTACTCCGTCGGGAAGGATCGTGCCCCCACTGAACTTCGACGCCGAACCGCGCACGCGCTGGAGCGGTTTGATGACGATTTCGTGCTGGGAGAGACAGGCGTCCACCTGCAAAGCGACCCGCTCGCCGGCACAGTCGATGACGACCAGGTGGCCGGAAACGTCATCCCTCGCCGCCAGGCCAAGGTGCGCCCGCAGACTGACCAGCCGCAGCCGCTCGCCGGCGACAGCGATGGACGTGGATCCCGCCGTGGGACTGGTCTCCACCAGGTGCGTGCTGTGCACGTGCGCCAGGGGTACGGCATACGTCTCATCCGCCACACGAACCAGCAACGTGCGCAGCATGGCGATGCTCAAGGGAAGGCGGATCGTGATCACCGTGCCGGTATCGGTGGCGGTCGCCAGTTCGAGGCGGCCGCCGAGGGCCTGCACACGATTCTGGACGGCGTCGACGCCGACGCCGCGACCGGACAGCGCGGTGACCGTCGACGCAGTGCTGAGCCCTGGTCGCGCCAGCAGCTGCAGCAGTCCGCGATCGTCGTCGGCGAGCGATTCCGCGTCGGCAACGCCGTGTGCGCGTGCCTGTGCCGCGACCTTGGCACGATCGACGCCGCGCCCGTCATCGGCGATCGTGACTGCAACCATCGCCCCATCGCGAACGGCGCGCACGACCAGCCGACCGCGCTCAGGCTTCCCCGCCGCCCGGCGTTCGGCGGGCCGTTCGAGGCCGTGATCGATCGCGTTGCGCAGCAGGTGCAGGAGCGGATCGCTCAATTCGTCGAGGAGCGACCGATCCACCTCCAGTTCGCGCCCCTCGAGCACCAGATCGATTTCCTTGCCCAACGCCTGAGCGGTGTCTCGCACGTGTCGTGGAAACCGGTCGAATACCTGTGACAGTGGCACCATCCGGCTGCGCAGAATCGCATCGCGCAACTGCGCAATGAGCTTCGAGGCCTCGTCGAGCACCTGCAGACCCGCGTCATCCGCCGTTGGACGCAGGTGCCGCTGCAGCCGATCTCGCGCCAGCACCAGCTCACCCACGACGTCGAGCAGTTCGTCGAGCCGTTCGACGGGAATCCGGACGGTCTGCGTTGCGGCCGGCTCCCGGGCCGTGACGTCACCGCGCACCTCGCGCGTGACGTGGCATTCCGCGACTTCTCCAGCACTTCTGACCGCATCCGCGATCGAAGTCGCGTCAAGTGTTCGCTGGCTGCCATCATCACCAATCCACACGGTCAGACGTCGATCCCATGCGTCCTCCGCGCGCGTCTCGTCGTCCGGGGCGACCCCGAGCACGGGTGCGAGCGCGTGCAGTTTTCGCAGTACCACGGTGCTGCGCGCGAGCGGAATGGCGGCATCGTCGGCGATGCGGACGTCGACGCGCCAGCGCGCACCCTCCACCGCCGTGGCGCGAGTGACGACGCGTGCCGATCGCGCGCGCGCGCGCGACCCGCCGCGCGCTTCCGGGGCACGCACGCCAAGGGCCTCGATCGCAGATGCGGCAATTCGAAGCGCCGGCGGCGGCACATCGCCCCACTCGGCGGCATCGAGCGCGCGTCGCACGGCGTCAACGAGAGACAGCAGCGCGGCGACATGCCGGGCCGGCAGCTGCCCCTCCGTCCGCGCGGTCTCGAGGACCGACTCCCCAGCGTGGAGGGCCGTGGTGGTGTCCGTGAGCGCCACCGTGGCGCTCATGCCTTTCAACGAATGGAACGCGCGGAACACCGCGTCGATGGCAGCGCGCGAGTCGGGCGCCCGCTCGAGGACCAGCAGCTCAGCGTCCACCCGATCGAGGAGCTCGCGTCCCTCGGAGAGGAAGAGCGTCAGGAGACGATGGGGCTCCATGTGTGGGTCTTCCGGGGCGATCGTCGCCGCTGGCGACTCAGCCCAGCACGCGCTGCACCGCTTCGATCACTCGGTTGGGCTGAAACGGCTTGACCACGAAATCCGACGCGCCAGCCTGCAACGCTTCGTTGACCAATGCCTGCTGCCCCATCGCGCTGCACATCACGACCTTCGCGGTGGGATCCCACGTCGTGATCTCCTTGACGGCGTCGATGCCGCCCATGTCAGGCATCACGATGTCCATCGTGACGAGATCCGGCTTCAGCGCCTTGTATTGCGCGACGGCCTGTGCCCCCGTCTCAGCCTGGCCGCAGATGGAGAATCCCGCCTGCTGCAGGATGTCGCCGACGAGCGTGCGCATGAAGAGGGCGTCGTCACAGACCAGAACGCGATGACTCATGTGGGATCCTTTGGGGGTCGCCACGCGGCATCGCGTGGCCTTATTGAAGCAGGATGTCGTCGGCCATCGCATCCACGTCGAACAGCGGCAGCGTGGTTCCGGCCACACGCACCTCGAGTCCGAGGAGCGCAGTGCCGGCCGGTCGTACGCCCGGAGGCGCATCGGCGTCACGCAAGACCGGCAGTGTGTCCACTGCCAGAGCGCACCACCGCCCTCCCAACTCGAGGGTGACCACCCAGCCAGATGGGGTGGAGGGCCCGCGGTCCAGGAGGCGACCGAGATCGACGAGCGGGACGAGGGTGCCCCGCACATTGACTACACCGCAGACGAACTCAGGCGCAGCGGGCAACCGAATGGCAGGCATCCGGGCGAGCACCTCCCGAGCAGAGGCTGCCAGCATTGCGACGGTGGTCCCTCCCACTTGCAGCAGCATCACGCGCGGCCCAGTGGTCTGACGCGTCGACCCGTCAGTCGTTTCCGGACTCGCTGGAGGGGGCGCGCTGATCATCGTCGTCGAAGGCGTAGAAGCCGTAGTGGTCGAGGAGGTTCACATCGGCCGGTGGCTGGTGAGCGCCAGCGATGGCCCGCAGTGCCACATCGAGATCGGCCGGCATTCCCGCCCGGAACGACAACCACTCGGACGTGATCGGATGCTGCAGCCGGAGCGCGGCAGCGTGCAACGCATGACGCCCCGGCGGGAGCCCCGTCACGCGACGTCCGCCGCCACCACCGTAGGTGTCGTCACCAATCACCGGGTGCCCCGTCGAGGCGAGATGGACGCGGATCTGATGGGTGCGTCCTGTATGGAGCCGACAGCGGAGCAGGTCGCCGCCGTCGAAGCGCGCCAGACGATCGATGTCTGTACGCGCCGGCTTCCCGCCCGGGACAAGCGCCATCCGATGCCTGTTGTTCGGATCGCGCCCGATGTTCCCCTCGATCGTGAGACGATCCTCACGCAGATGGCCCCAGGTCAGCGCCGCATATCGGCGACTGACACGACGCGCGGCCAGTGCGGCAGACAGCAGGCGATGTGCCCGGTCCGTCTTCGCGACGATGAGCAGCCCGGAGGTCTCCTTGTCGAGCCGATGCACGATACCCGCACGTTCGTCGCCTGCCTCGGAGGAGAGGTCACCTCCACGCCCGACGAGCGCATGTACCAGTGTTCCGGACCAATTGCCAGGCGCCGGATGCACGACCATGCCCGCCGCCTTGTCCACGATGAGCAGATGGTCGTCTTCGAAAACGATCGTCAGCGGCAACGCTTCGCCGATGACCTCGACCCCGCGTGGTGCCGGGATAGTGACGGCAATCTGCTGGGAAACGGTGGGGCGATACCCCGCCTTCTGCGGTTTCGAGTCGACCAGCACCATGCCGGTGGCGATCAGCGTGGCCGCTTGCGTGCGCGACAGATCGGCGGCGGCGGCGACGATCAGATCGAGGCGCTGGCCATCACCGACGGCGTCGAGCGTCAGCGAGCGGGCCACTTCGCGGGAACTCATGCTGGGCGCGCTCAACGCGCCGACGACGCATCGCTCGCGGTCGACGTCGCCTGTGCAGCGACCCGATCCTCACGCCAGAGCACAAACGCCAGCAGAACCGCCCCACAGCTGACGCCGATGTCGGCCACGTTGAACGTCGGCCAGCGCATATCGCCGATACCGACATCGATGAAATCGACGACGCCCTGCCCCGACCGGAGCCGATCGATCAGGTTACCGCAGGCACCGCCAAGGATCATGCCGAGAGACGTCAGCTTGAGGCGGTCTCCCTCGGCCGTCGCCTGATACATCCGGGTCAGGATGACGACAGCGCCCACTGTGAGCGCCGTGAAGATCCAGCGCGACCATTCGCCGAGATGGAGGCCGAACGCCGCGCCGGGATTGTACAGCAGAGTGAACGTGAGCCAGTCACCGATCACTTCGTGCCGTGTATGCACCGGAGCGAGCGACTCGACGGCCCACCACTTCGTGGCGACATCGGTTGCGAGAAACGCCGCTGCGACCGGCCAGAACAGCCGGCCGTTCCGACTACTTCTTTCCATCTTCCTCTTTCTGTTTGCAGTTGATGCAATATCGAGCGTGGGGGAGCGCATCGAGGCGCTCGAACGCAATCGGGTTGCCGCACTCATGACAGAGTCCGAACGTGTCGGGCGCACGATAGAGTCGGCGCAACGCCTGATCGAGATGGAACAGGAAGCGCCCCTCCTGGCTCGCGAAGAGGAACGCCTTTTCACGCTCCATCGCATCCGTGCCCTGATCCGCCATGTGGAACGAGTACGCGCTCAGGTCGCCATCACCTTCGGCTCCGAACCGATTCCCATGGTGTCCGAGCTCTTTCAGGACCCGCTTGCGCTCCTCGAGCAGCCGCTTCTCGAAATGCGTGACGTCCTTCTTGCTGAAGCCCTTCACGGTGGGCTTCGGTGCGCTGGCTGAAGAGCTCATGTGATCTCGTCCCGGTCCAAAGTGATCCACGCAGCGATACCGTCAAGGTCGACGGCCATGGCCCCCGGGGGTGCCGCCTCGCTGTCCGACACTGCAAAAACTGACGCCAGCACCTCACCCGCAATCCACGCCAGGTGTTCACGAGCCGCGTCCCGAACGCCCTGTACACCGCCGACGACCAAATGAATCCGGTCGCTCACCGCAAACCCGGCATCCTTCCGCAGACGCTGAATGCGGCTGACCAGCTCCCGGGCGATTCCCTCCGACCGCAGGGCATCGGTCAGGGCCGGATCAACCGCGGCAACATACACGCCATCACCAGCGACAACGAGCTCGCCGACTGCCGACCGCGTCAGGACGACGTCGTCCGGCTCGAGCGCGAACTCGGTTCCGTCGACCAGAATTGTGACCAATTCGCCACGTTCAAAAGACTGAAGGACTGCTGACGGAAGTGATTCGACGGCCGCCGCCGCAGCTGGGGTCGCCTTCCCGAAGCGCTTTCCAAGTGCGCGGAAATTGCCCTTCGCGCTCACCCGGACGAGGTCGTCGGCCGACCCGGCGAACAGGATCGTCTTGATGTTCAGCTCGGTACGGATGAGATCGGCCAGCGCCTCGACGCCCGCGACCTCGTCCCGAGGCACCACGCAGATCATTCGCCCAAGCGGCTGCCTGACCTTGAGGCTTGCCTCCTCGCGTGCCGCGCGGCCCAATCGGCACAGGGTGCGGACGGCGGCCATGTCCCGTTCAAGCGACTCGTCGCGCGCAGTGGTGGTCAGTCTGACATAGGAGGCGCTGTGGACCGACGCGCCAACGAGCTGGCGATGGATCCAGTCGGTGAGAAACGGTGCAAAGGGGGCCAGGAGCCGGCAGACGACAGCCAGTACCTCATGCAGCGTGGCGAACGCGGCGCGGGTGTCGACGGAGTCGGTGTCGCCGTCCCAGAAACGGGCGCGACTCAGTCGGACGTACCAGTTGGACACGTCCTCATCGACGAAGTCCATGATCGCACGCGCCGCCAGCGTCGGCTCGTACGCCTCGAGCAGGCGGTCGGCCTCAGCCTCCACGGTTGCGAGGCGCGAGAGCACCCACCGATCGAGCGCTGGTCGAACCGCGACCGCCGGGTCACGCTCCGTGGGTGACCACCCGAAGTTCGCGTACCGCGCGAAGATCCCACTATAGATGTTGCGCAGCGTGAGCAGAAACCGCCCGGCCGTCTGCCGCAGCACGTCTTCATCGAAGCGCCGCGGAATCCAGACCTGGCTGGTGCTGATCAGAAAGAGCCGCACCGCATCGACACCGTGAGTCGCAATCACGCGCCACGGATCGACCGCGTTGCCCTTGCTCTTCGACATCTTCTGTCCGGCCGCATCGAGCACCAGGTCATTCACGAGCACGTGCCGATACGGCGCCGCAGTGCCGGCGGCGTTGTTCGGCAGCGCATCACCCAGCGCGGCCGAGATCGCGAGCAGCGAGTAGAACCAGCCGCGCGTCTGATCGACCCCTTCCGCGATGTAATCCGCCGGAAAATGCTGGCTGACGACATCGGCATTCTCGAACGGGAAATGCCACTGCGCAAACGGCATGCTGCCGGAGTCGAACCAGGTATCAATGACTTCCGGCACGCGCCGCATGGTACCGGTCCCGCTTGCCGCCGGCCAGGTGTAGGCGTCGATGAACGGCTTGTGCGGATCGAAGTCTTCCGGCAGCGGGCGACCGACGCGTTCGGCCAGCTGCGCGTAGCCGCCGATCACCTCGATCTCGGTCGGATCGGCGTCGTTGACCCACACCGGCAACGGTGTGCCCCAGTAGCGGTCGCGCGAGACAGCCCAATCGACATTGTTCTCCAGCCACTGCCCGAAACGACCGGCGCCGACTTCAGGCGGCTGCCACTGCACCTGTGCGTTCCGGGCGATCATCTCGTCCTTGATGGCCGTCGTCTTCACAAACCAGGAACCACGCGCGTAGTAGAGCAGCGGAGTGCCGCAGCGCCAGCAGTGCGGATACGAGTGCACAAACCGCCCGTCCTTCCAGAGCACGTCGCGGCGCTTGAGTTCATCGATGATGAGCGGATCCGCATCCTTGATGAAGCGGCCACCGATCAGCGGCATCGACTCCGGAAAGCGCCCACGCGCATCGACCGGCTGAATAAAGGCCAGATTGTGTCGTTGCCCGGCACCGTAGTCATCGGCGCCAAACGCCGGCGCCATGTGCACGACCCCGGTGCCGTCGTCGGCGGAGACGAATGTCTCACCGACGATGATTTCGGAGTTCGTGCCTTCTGGATACGCGGCCCAATCGAGCGGGCGGACGTAACGCATCCCCACGAGATCGGCACCGCGCACCGTGCGCACGTTCGTCCAACGATCGGCCCAATCGCCGCCGAGCACGGCGGCCACGCGTGACTCAGCCAGGATGATCGTGAATGCGGCGCCGCTGCTCTTCTGGAGTTCGACGTACACGATGTCCGGGTGCACGGCCAGCGCCGCGTTCGAGACCAATGTCCACGGCGTTGTGGTCCAGACCAGAATGCGTCGTCGCACCGTGCTGGTGGGATCGACGAGATCGAGTCCGATGTACGTGCTGGGATCCTCGACGTCCTTGTAGCCCTGCGCGACTTCATGGCTCGACAACGCGGTCTCGCACCGGGGGCAATACGGGAGGATTTTGTGTCCCTGTATCAGCAGCCCCTTCGTGTGCATCACGGACAGGGCCCACCAGACACTTTCGACATAGTCGTTGGTGTACGTGACGTACGGCCGCTCGTAGTCGAGCCAGTACGCCATCCGCTTGCTGAGCTTTTCCCAGTCGCCGCGATACGTGAACACGCTCTCACGGCAGCGACGGTTGAACTCGGCGATACCGATGGCCTCGATGTCACGCTTGCCGCTGATTCCAAGCGCCTTCTCGACTTCGATTTCGACGGGAAGGCCGTGGGTGTCCCAGCCAGCTTTCCGCGTGATGTGCGCACCCTTCATGGCGCGATGCCGCGGGATCAGGTCCTTGAGCGTGCGCGCGAAGACGTGATGAATACCAGGCCGCCCGTTCGCCGTCGGCGGCCCCTCATAAAACACGAAGCTGGATTGCCCCGGCTCCGGTGTATTGGATGGCGAGAACAGCTGCTCACGCTCCCACTGCTCGAGCAGCGATGTCTCCAGCGCATCGGGCGTGTCGTCTGCGGTCAGTTCGCGATAGCGTTCGGCAGGGCGCTCACTCACAGCTGCTCCAGCACTCCGCGCACCAGAGCCGTCAGATTCGGCTGCGCAGCGTTCGCGGTGGCGACGATCTCGTCCAGCGTCGCTTCCTGCAGCGAATCCGGCAGACACATGTCAGTAATGATGGAAAGGCCAAGCACGCGCATCCCACCGTGGCGCGCAACGATCACTTCCGGCACGGTGGACATGCCGACGACATCGGCGCCGAGCGCGCGCAGCATGCGGTACTCGGCGCGTGTCTCGAGGTTGGGACCGACAACCGCGACGTAGATCCCCTCGCGTAGCGTGAGCCCCTGCGCCGCGGCGACCTTCCGCGCGAGGGCTCGCAGCGAGGCATCATACGCCACCGACATATCGGGAAAGCGTGGTCCCAGCGCCGGATCGTTCGGTCCGACCAGCGGATTGTCGCCAAGCAGGTTGATGTGATCGGCGATCAGCATGAGATCGCCGGAATTCCAGAGTGGATGCATTCCTCCACATGCATTCGAGACGATGAGCGTCTCGGCGCCGAGCGCACGCAACACCCGCACTGGGAATGTGACCTCATGCAGCGAGTATCCCTCGTACCGGTGAAAGCGGCCCTGCATGGCAACCACCGTCCGGCCCCCGAGCGAGCCGCAGAGCAGTCGTCCGGCGTGGCTCTCCACCGTCGAGAGCGGAAACCCGGGAATCTCTGCGTAGTCGATGGTCGCTTCGATGCTGATCTGTTCAGCCAGCTGTCCCAGTCCCGTGCCGAGAATGATCGCCTCGGTCGGCCTGCGCGAGAACACCGACTGGATGGCCTGCGCGGCCTCGGTGATCCGTTCGACGCTGTGGCGCATGGGCATCGGCGAGACCTTCTGATACGCCCGCAACTCAACGGTGGCGTTGAGCGATGGGGTACTACCCGTCATGACGGTCGCTCCGGCAGCACATTCCGGGGAATGATGCCATCGGTGAGCGCGCGCACCGTATCCGGATCGGTGATCGTCTCCTTGGCGGGGACGATCGCACTCATGAGTGGAGTTGGTCGCGGTTTGATGCGTGCATCGATGAGATCGTCCGTTTCATGGAGATACATGTCCACCGAGGCCGGCAGGAGCGGCGCGGCCGTCCGGGATGCTTCGACATCCTGCAAGTGACGCTCGGCGAGCGCCTTCATCTGCGACAGGTACGAGGTACGCGAGCGGTTCAGCTGATCGAGATCGCTGGAAATCCGCTTCGCAGTATTGCGCGAATCTTCAACCAGGGAGCGGGCCTCTGCCTTCGCCTCACGCAGCATGCGCTCGCACTCGTCGCGCGCATCGCGGAGCATTTCCTCGGATCGATTCTTGGCGTCAGTGAGCTGCTTGTCGGTCTCGGCACGCGTGTCCTGCGTCAGGCGATCGGCTTCGAGCTTGGCTTCACCGAGGGTCTTGTCGGCCTCGCTCCGCGCCTCCTGCAGCACCAGTCCGCCCTCTTTCTCAGCCTGTTCCCGGATGTCACCCCGGAGTTGCTGGGCGCTGACCAGCGCATCGTTGATGGCGCGGTCGCGCTCACGGAATGAGCGAATCTGATCATGAAAGCCGCGCGCCTTGGTATCGAGGTCGTTGATGCGGCGAGCCAATTCCTCGATTTCGTCAGCGACGCGCGACTTGAACTCGTCGACGCGCGCGCGATCGTAGCCGCGCAGCGCCGACCCGAATTCCCATCGCCGCACATCAAGCGGCGTCAGTCGAAATTGTTCGTCAGACATTTCAGTTCCTCGCTCCGAACAGCACGGTTCCCAGGCGGACCAGTGTGGCCCCCTCTTCCACCGCAACCTCGTAGTCGTTCGACATCCCCATCGATAATTCGTCCGCACCCGCATGGCCCGCCTGGCGCACCTGCCGCAGCGCATCCCGCGCACCGACGAAGGCCTGCCGGATGGCACGTTCGTCGTCGGTGAATGGCGCAAGACACATCACCCCCGCCACCCGCACTGCCGTCAGCCCCGCTGCGTGCGCGGCGAGGGCTTCGACCTCCGCCGGTGACACGCCGCTCTTCTGCGCTTCGCCTGCCACATTCACCTGAACAAGCACCTCAACCACCTGCCCCGCCTGTTCCGCCACATTCTGCAATGCGTCGGCCAGACGCATACTGTCGAGCGAGTGCACCAGCGCGAACTGTGTCGCCGCCTTTGCCTTGTTCCGCTGCAAATGCCCGAGGAGGTGCCAGCGAACTGCAGCGCGGGTGGCCTGCATCTTTCCGAGCGCTTCCTGGACCTTGTTCTCCCCAACGTCAGCGATGCCACACGCAGCCGCGGCCTCGACCGCCGCGGCACCATGCGTCTTGGTCACGGCAATGATTCGCACTGTTTGGCCGTGCCCACCCCTCGCGCGTGCCGCGCCGATCCGCTCTTGCACTTCCTGCACACGCCGACCGAGGTCAGAAAAATCCATAAGCTGTGAATTTACTGGAGGTTACACGTGATATCAAGCAACGCCCGAGTGGTCGAATCAAGTTCCGCCACACCTTGCGTTGCGGCGGTTGCCGCGAGCCCCGGGCAGCGGGCGACGCGCTGAAAGGCCTGTACCATGCCGTCGGTTGATGGCTGCGCGGGGACGGCCAATAGCGACCTCAGCATGCGGGAGCTCTCGTACGCCTGCTGGACACTGATCCGTGGCGGGCAGACCTCGCGTCGCGTCCCCACGTCGACCAAGCCAAGGCGGAACCAGCACGTGACGCCGGCAATGCGTCCGAGCTCGACGCGCATCACCGACGGCACGAGGATCGACACGGCGATCTGTCCTTTTCGGTCGAGTTGCTGCCGAGCGAGGAAAGCGGCTCTGGTGACGATGGCGGGTGTGATCGTCGTGTCGGGCAGCAGACGGAAGGCCCGCCACGCGCTCTCGCGGAAGTACCAGTTCGCCGGCAGGAGCGACGTGACGACCACGGACACATCTCTCCGGACAGAGTCGACAGCCTGCCGGTACCAGAGTGGATACGAGTCGTTGTCGCCCGCCGTGAAGAGGATCGCGTTGGGTGGTGCCTCGCGCAGAAACTCCGCCGCCATCGTCGCGGCGGCCAGCTTGTCGGGAATTCTGCTGCGATTCACCGCGCGCCATGACCCGCCGATCATCAGTGCCGGAATGATGGCCGCCATCAGCACGGGCCTCGGCAGGCGTCGCGCAGCGACCCAGGCGCCGCCTCCGAGCCACAGCCCCCAACACCAGAACGCCAGCGCGAAGAAATAGTCGCGCTCACGCGCTTCGTGCGGCGCCTGCAGAGGCAGCACGCCAATCCCGAACGACGGCCCCGCCTTGAGATTGAGCTGCAAGCACACGCCGATCGTGGCCAGCAGAAACAGCACGACGCCGATTCTGGCGCTGATGCGGTGCGTGCGCCAGTGCGTGCGAAGCCCGAGCGCCCCGAGCGCCGCCGCCGCGAGCGTAAACGGCGTACGCCACCACGATGGCGTGACCTCGCTCCACAGGCTGAGTGCCACCTGCCAGTCAGCGTACTGGCCGATGTTTCCGAGTTGCAGCCAGAGCGGTGCCTGTCGCGGCCAAAGCGGCGCAACGTCATATTGAGCACGCGAAAGAACGCCGAGCAGTTTCCGCAGCGTATCAGGGTCGCCCTGATTGAGAAACGGATCGTGGCGCGACCGAATGAGCAAGATGAGCACGGCCGACCAGGCGAGGGCGGTTGCGCCCGAGGCGCGCAGCAGCCAGCGGGTCTTCCGGTCGCCGCCGGACGACCCGAGGATGGCGACGACAAGGCAGCCAACGGCAAGAAGCCACAGCCCGTGGCTGAGCAGCGCAGTGGCGAGCACCAGAGCGGCGGCGCCCGCCAGCGCTCGCCAGTGCACACTGCCATCGCGATTTGTATTCGCGAGGAGCAGTGCCGCGGGAGCGGCAACCAAGGCACTGAGATGCAACGGCAACGCAAGCGCAGCGGCGTACGCGACACCAATGCGCGCGCGGTCATCATCGAATACGTGGGCCCGCCATGCCGCGGCGAACTGCAGCACGACGCACAGTAGCGAGACGGAATAGACCTCCGTTTCGGTGGCGTTCATCCAGACGGTACCCATCGCACCGGCGCTCAGGCCAGCAAGAATCCCGACACTCCGTCGCCCGGAGACGCGCGCGATCAGCCAGGCGGCAACGGCACAGGCCCCGCTGGTGGCGAGTGCCGAAAGCAGTGTGCCCGCCTGCACCGGAGAGATCGCCGGCAGCAGCCGCCAGAGCGACGAGCCGATCGCAACGTAAAGCGGCGTACCTGGGGGATGGGGAATGCCCATCGTACCAATCGCCGTCGCGAACTCACTGGCATCCCAGAACGTGGGCAACGGCGCGCCCGTCGCAAGATAGACACTCAATAGAATCACACCCACCGTCAGGGCGGCGTGAACGGCGTGTCGCGGCGGCTGCGTCATCCGCCTGCTGCTCCGTGCATCATCGCCGTGGTGATTTCGCGCGGCCGATGCACATCAACCACCGTGGGTGTCACGGGATGCGGACACTCGATGTCGTAACGGCGATCGGCGGCCCATTCCACCGGGCGCGCCACACGCAGCGACCCGTTTTGGAAACTCGGTCGCATGGAACTCCGGCTGAAGGGCACAACGCACCACACTTGAAGCTTCCGGGATCACGCAGGGCTCGACAGGGCGGGAGAATGAGTCGACGCCACGATGGCAAAGCACTGGGGACCGTGGCAACGATGTGACGTTGGCGACTTTCGCTGACGGCGCCACCGATGCAGGATAATGCAATGGACCGTCGAAACTTTCTGAGTGACCTGAGCCGGCATGCCGCAATCTGCGCCGCAGTGCCAACCGTTGAACGTCTCTCGCGACGGTTGCGGGTCGCGGAGAATCCGTTCGCACTGGGTGTCGCGTCCGGCGATCCGCACCCGACCGGTGGCGTACTGTGGACACGACTGGCACCACGACCGCTCGACCCGGACTGGGGAATGGACGGCGTGCGGACACCGGTCGCCTGGGAGGTGGCCGAGGACGAACAGTTCGGTCGCATCGTTCAGCGCGGCAGGTACATGGCCGCCCCCGAGCTGGGATATTCGGTGCATGTCGATGTGAGCGGACTGTTACCCGACCGGTGGTACTTCTATCGTTTTCGCGTCAGCGATATCGCCAGTCCGACCGGCCGATTGCGCACGACGCCAGCGGAAGGCGCGGTAACGCCGTTGCGCTTCGCGTTCGCCTCGTGCCAGCACTACGAGACCGGACTCTTCACCGCCTACCAGCACATGGCCGCCGAGGAGCTCGATCTGGTGGCGCATCTCGGCGACTACATCTACGAGTATGCGGGCATGAACGGCCGTGTGCGGAAACATGACGGATTCGAGTGTCGCTCGCTGGAGGACTATCGTCGCCGCTATGCGCAGTACAAGCTCGATCCGCTCCTGCAGGCGGCGCATGCGCACGCGCCGTGGGTGGTGACGTGGGACGATCACGAGGTGGACAACAACTACGTCGGCGAGATCGGCGAGAATGTGTACGAGTCGAGTGAGCAGATGCGCGCGCGGCGGGCGGCGGGCTATCAGGCGTGGTGGGAGCATCAACCCGTCCGCGTGCCGCGCGCTGCCTCGTGGGCCGACCTGTCGATCCGGCGTTCGGTGGAGTGGGGCGCGCTGGCGAAGTTCTGGGTGATGGATACGCGACAGTTCCGCAGCGACCAACCATGTGGCGATGGCAATCAGCGCATCCCGTGCGGCGCGTGGGGCGACCCGAGTGCGACCGTGCTTGGCGATATCCAGGAGCGCTGGCTGGTGGACGGCATCGGCCAATCGACCGCCAAGTGGCAGGTGCTGGCGCAGCAGATCATGTTCGCGCCGGAAACGACCGAACCGAAACCCGGTGACAGCATCTACATGGACGTCTGGAGCGGCTATCCCAAGGCTCGCGACCGCTTGCTGGCCGCCGTTGGCGAGCGTGCCGCCGGGCGAACGGTGGTGCTGACCGGGGACATTCACAGCAACTACGTGCAGGATGTCCGGCTGGGGTTTGATCGGCCGGATCGCCCGATCATCGCTACCGAGTTCGTGGGGACTTCGATTTCGTCGGAAGGTGATGGAGCGGATCGATCGCCCTTCTATCCTCCCGAAGCCGAGGCGAAGCGTCAGGAAGTGCGGTGGCACAATAACCGCCGCGGCTACGTGTCGTGCACGGTGACGCCAGCCGACTGGCGGGCGGACTTTCAGTTGGTGGAGTATGTGTCGCGGCCAGGCGCGCCCAAGGTGACCGGGTCTTCGTGGCGGTGTGAGCACGGCCGGGCGGGAGTCACGAAGCTGTAGACCTTACCCGGGGGGCTGGCCGCGGCTGCGCTGGCAGGACCGGTGTTGCCGGCTAATGTTTCCCTGACGCCCCCGACCAGGACATCGCAATGACCGCCACCGCTCCGCAGCCGACGATTTCGACCACACCGCACGATGACAGGTTGGATGCGCTGTGGATGCCATTCACGGCGAACAAGTCGTTCAAGGCCAAACCGCGCCTGCTCGTCAGCGCGAGGGACATGCACTACGTGTCGGATGACGGCCGGCACATCCTGGACGGTGCGGCAGGCCTCTGGTGCGTGAATGCCGGTCATTGCCGCGCCCCGATCGTCGAGGCGGTGCAGAAGGCAGTGGCGACGATCGACTTCGCACCCGCATTCCAAATGGGACACCCGCCCACGTTCGCACTGGCGAACCAGCTGGCCGGGATGCTGCCAACGCCGATCGATCGCGTGTTCTTCTCGAACTCCGGATCGGAGGCGGTCGATACGGCGCTGAAGATCGCGCTCGCCTACTGGCGGGCCAGAGGCGAGACACAGCGCACGCGATTCATCGGACGGCTGCGCGGCTATCACGGCGTTGGATTTGGCGGCATCTCCGTCGGTGGCATTGCACCAAACAAGGAGGCGTTCTCCGGGCAGCTGCTGCCGCATGTCAGTCATCTGCCGGCCACCCACGATCCGGAGCGCAATGTGTACTC
This sequence comes from Gemmatimonadales bacterium, assembly GCA_038215035.1. Classification (GTDB taxonomy): domain Bacteria; phylum Gemmatimonadota; class Gemmatimonadetes; order Gemmatimonadales; family Gemmatimonadaceae; genus JACMLX01. The sequence continues at coordinate 95,672 of JBBQRH010000003.1, forward strand.
ACGCGGGCAGCCGGCACATGGCGTGGAGCTGGCCGATGCGTTGCTGTCGATCATTGCCGAACATGGCGCCGAGACCATCGCGGCGGTGATCATCGAGCCGGTGGCCGGTTCCACTGGCGTACTGGTGCCGCCCGTGGGCTATCTGGAGCGGCTGCGGGCGATCTGTGATGCACATGGCATTCTGCTGATTTTCGATGAAGTGATCACGGGCTTCGGGCGCCTCGGTGCCCCGTTTGCTGCGCAGCACTTCGGCGTGACGCCCGACATGATCGCGATGGCGAAGGGGCTCACGAATGCGATGATCCCGATGGGCGCCACGGCGGTGAGACGCGAGATTCACGACACGGTCGTTTCCGCCAGTGCACGCGGCATCGAGCTGTTCCACGGCTACACGTATTCCGGGCATCCGATCGCAACGGCAGCGGCGCTGGCAACGCTCTCGCTGTATCGCGAGGAAGGATTGTTCGAGCGTGCGGCGGCCATGGCGCCACTCTGGCAGGAGGCCGTACACTCGTTGCGTGGTGAACCGCACGTGATCGACATCCGCAACATCGGAATGGTTGGTGCAATCGAAATGGCTACGCGCGACGGGGTGATCGGTGCCCGCGCCATGGACGCCATGAACGCCTGCTTCTGGAATGAAGATCTGTTGGTCCGAATCACCGGCGACATCATCGCGCTGTCACCGCCACTGATCATCAGCGAAGATCAGGTGGCCGATGTCATCGAGCGGGTGCGACGGACGCTGCGCAGCATCACGTAGGAACCCTCTGCACCATCGGGAGGGCCGTATCAAATTCGGCACTGATTGCCCCGCGGTGTCGCATCACTTTGCCGCGATCCACATGCGACCGGCGACGAGCATCAGGAACACGGCGAAGGCACGCTGCAGCTCTCGCGATGGGAGTTGCAGCGCGATCTTTGCGCCGATCAACGCGCCAAAGAGCAAACCGGGGGCCAGCAGGAGCGCGGCTTGGGTGTCGAGTGAGCCCGCCTTGTGGTACTGCCATGCCCCCAGCGCACCAACCGGAAGCAGGAGCGCCGCCAGCGACGTTCCGGTCGCGGTTTTCTGGACCATTCCGGCAAAGAACACCAGCGCCGGCACGATCACGATGCCGCCGCCGATGCCGAACAGGCCAGACAGCACTCCGGCGCCGAGGCCGATCAGAAGAAACTGCATGTGTCCACGGAGGGTTGAGGGTGCGAACGTGGCGAGTCAGTCGAGGGTGACGAGCATCTTGCCGGTGTTCGCGCCAGTGAAGAGACTCAGGAATGCATCTGGCGTGCGCTCGATGCCGTGCACGATGGTTTCGCGCGCGAACAGCGTTCCCGCGCTGAGCAACGCCGTCACCTCGGACTCGAACTGCGCGCGCTGCGGCTCGTAGTCAAAGACGATGAACCCCTTGATCGTCAGCCGTTTGCTGATGATCATCGCCATGTTGCGCGGCCCCGGCGTGGGTTCGTTGTATCCAGAGATCATCCCACAGACCGCCACTCGCCCGAATGGACGCAGCGCAGCGATCGCGGCCTCGAGATGGTCGCCTCCGACGTTGTCGAAGTACACGTCGATCCCGTCCGGGGCCGCCGCCTTGAGCTGACGATAGACATCACCGTCGCGATAGTTGAAGGCCGCGTCGAATCCGAGCTCGCCAGTCAGCATCCGTACCTTCTCAGCCGAGCCGGCGCTGCCGATGACGGTACAGCCGCGTAATTTCGCCAGTTGCCCGGCGATGATCCCAACGCCACCGGCGGCACCGGAGATGAACACTCGATCGCCCGCCTTGACATCGACGAGCTGGAGACCGGCCCAGGCGGTCATTCCTGTCACGCCGAGGACACCAAGCCACGCGGACACCGGTGCGACCTGCGGATCGAGCTTGCGCACCTGCCGGTGTTCCGCCACGAAGTATTCCCGCCATCCCATCATGGAGAGGACGAGATCACCCGCAGCAAAACCGGGCGCCTTGGAAGCCACGACTCGGCCGACCGCGCCCCCTTCGAGGACCGCGCCGACCTGAAACGGCGGCACATACGACTTCACATCGTTCATGCGGCCGCGCATGTACGGGTCGACTGAAAGCACTTCATTCTTCACCAGTACCTGCCCTTCCGACGGCTCACCAATCTCGGTGGAAGCAAGGGTGAAGTTGGCGGCGACCGGCAGCCCGGTGGGGCGCGAGGCGAGCCGGATTTCGCGACTGGTTGGCACGGGGATCTCGGGGGAGATGGGAGGCGAGCGAGAAAGCGAGAGTCTGTGTGTCTGGGAACGCTAATTGCTCATCGTGTCACCGAGGCCCGAGGGGTGCACAAAACGGTCACGGCGACGTTGTTAGGTTTTTCCGAAGCTTGTAAATTCCATGCTCCCCACAAGCGACATCGTCCAGCACGTGAGGCGTGCTCGTCGGAATGCAGCCGCCCGCGGCCAGATGCTGACAGTCGTTCCCGCGACGAGCGTTGGCGGACCAAGGTGGATGCTGGATCAAAGAGAACGTGATTTCCACACTTCAGCCCAACAGGAGAGGGTGTGCGCCCACGAGTATCCGTATACATCGCGACGAGTCTGGACGGCTACATCGCCCGGGATGACGGCGACCTCGACTGGCTCGCCGATGTGCAGGACGCTGGCGGAAATGACTACGGCTACAGCGGGTTCATGTCGACCGTCGACACGGTGCTGCTTGGCCGCGGAACGTACGATGCCGTTCAGACCTTCGATACATGGCCATTCGATGGCAAACGGGTCATCGTCCTCACCAATCGGACGTTGGTCGCGACATTCGGTGAATCCGCGTATGCTGGCGCGCTCGGACCACTGATGGACCGGCTCGGCAGTGAAGGAGTCCAGCGCGTGTATCTGGACGGCGGGGCAACGATTCGTCAGGGCCTCGACGAGGGGCTGGTGGACGACATGACACTGTCGATCGTACCGGTGTTGCTTGGCTCCGGTCGACCGCTGTTCACACGCGGCTTGCCCGGCAGCCAATGGACATTGACCGGAGCCGAGAGTCATCCGACGGGTCTGGTGCAAGTGCGTTACGAGCGACGCGCGTAACACGGCTCGTCCAGCGCACGATCCCCGAGGAGCGGATTCGTGCGCTGAACGACTCACGCTACGGCTTGCGCTTGCCCCATGTCGGGCCTGGCGGTTCCTTCATCAAGCGCACCGGGTTCGCTGCCAGCAGCCGCAGTGCCTCCTGCACCGCTCGCTCGAGCTGCGGATCGCGACCCGCGATCACGTCATGCGGAAAGTTTTCGACATCGATGTCCGGCGCGACGCCATCGTTTTCCACGGCCCACTTTCCGTCGCGATCGAAGAAGCCTAGTCGCGGCGCAACGAGGCCGCCGCCGTCGACGAACGGCGCCTGATCCGAGGTAGCCACCAGTCCGCCCCAGGTCCGCGCACCGATCAGTGGTCCGATCTTGCGTCGACGGAACATGTACGGCATCAGGTCGCCGCCGGATCCGGCCATCTCGTTGATGATCATGACCTTCGGGCCCCAGATACCGGCGGACGGGCTTGCGAACGGCGTCCGATCGCCGACGGGATTGTTGAAGTATCCGTCGAAGTCGCGACCGAGCAGCTCGATGATGTAGTCCGCCGCCGAGCCACCGCCGTTGTAGCGCTCGTCCACCACGGCGCCTTGCTTGTTCTGTTGGGCGAAGTAGTAGCGATTGAACTGCGTGTAGCCGCCCTGCCCGGTGTTGGGGAGATGCACATACGCGAGCCGGCCGGCGGAGAGTGAATCGACGATGCGGCGATTGTTCTCGACCCAGAAGCGTGTGCGCAGTCCCTGATCATTGCCGACGGGTACGACGGTGTAGCGACGCGCGCCGTCCATCGTGGGCCTGGAGTTGACCGTGATGACGATCTGCCGGTTCGCCGTTCCGTCAAGCAGACGATACAGGTTGTCGGAACCGCGCAGTTCTTCACCATTGACCGCCAGCAGATACTCGCCGGCTCTGACGTCGATACCGGGGGCGGCCAGCGGAGCGCGCAGGTCGGGATTCCAGCTTTCGGCATCGTAGATGCGCGTGAACTGATAGCGGCCGTTGGCCACCACCATGTCGGCGCCGAGCAATCCGCCCGAGGCGACAGGGACATCGGGGAAGTCGCCGCCGTTGACGTACGAGTGACCGATGGCGAGTTCACCACCCATCCAGTCGAGGAGGTAATTGAGATCCGCTCGATGTGCGACGAATGGCAGAAACTGGCGATACTGCTCGACGACCTTCGGCCAGTCGGAGCCGTGCAGGTTTGGCACGTAGAAGTAGTCACGCACTTTGCGGCGCGCTTCTTCGAAGATCTGGGCGTACTCGAGCTTCGGGTCCCACCACATCCGCAACGGCGCGGTGAGACGACCGGTGTTGCCGGCCGGTGCCGCAGTACCCGCGGCATCGACGAGAAAGAGTGCCGCCTGCGCGCCGCCCGTCCGATAGAGGAGCTTCTTCCCATCGGCGCTCACCGTGTAGGCCGCAACCCCCGTCGCGAACGGAATCGCCTTGCGGTCCTTCAGTGTGTAGCGGTACAGCGGTCCGCCCGGCGTGTTCTGTTCGGCCGGACCGATAGCGTCCACGCTCTCCCAGAAGAACACCGTGCCGGCGGCGCCAGTCTTGAGCAGCGCGTAGTCTCGGCTGGCCACACCCGGCACGGCGAGAATCCGGCGCGCGATTCCATCGAAGTCGATCGTGACTGTCGGCGCACGAAGAGCGGCGGGCGGCGGCGCACCCACACGGCCAGGCGACACCGGATCGGCAGCGCCAGGCGTGGTGGCTGGTCCCGGTGTTGCTGCAGGTATGCCGGCGGTCGCCGGCTCGTCATCACTTTCCGGCACGAACGGTGTCGGATCACCAGTCTTCAGCACCGCGACGTACAACGCATTCGTGCGAGGGCGTTGGTACGACGTCATATCAAGCCACTGCGAACGCAGCGCGAAGTCGGTGCTGGCAAGAAACCAGAGGTACTTGCCGCCGGCATCCCAGGCCGGCGACGTCGCGTCGGCAAGGCCGTCCGTCAATTGCCTGCTCTCGCCTGTCTCGACGTTCACGACCTGAATGACGTGGTAGTAGCTGGGCAGCCGTTTGGCGAACGCAATCCAACGGGAATCGGGGCTCCAGACCGGGTCCATCGTGCGTTGCGGGACCATGAACGGGTCGCCATCGAATTTCTTCACCGCACCGGTCGCAACGTCGACCACCCACAACTTGAGCGCGACATCCGTGAAGAGGATTTTGCGCGAGTCGGGCGACCAGGATGGCGTGTATGGGAAGCTCATCCCGGGCAGCGTGATCGCACGGGGGACTCCCTGCCCATCCTGCGCCGCGATCATCAGCTGATACTCGCCTGAGGCATCGCTGAACCAGCTGACCGACCGACCATCGGGCGACCATCCCGGTGCGCGCTCGGCGCTGCCGCTCGAGTGCGTGAGGTTTCGCACGTCTCCCTTCTCGGCCGGGATCGTGAAGATCTCACCTCTGGCTTCGACCAAAGCCCGACGACCCGTTGGCGACAGGGCGAGCGCCGAGATGCGTGCGCTCACGTCCTTCCATTGCGGCATCATCCACGGGAAGTCGCCACGAACGGTGATCGAGACGGGGGCAGCGCGGCCGGTCTGCGCATCGAGCAGATGCAGACGTCCTGCCTGCTCGAAGACCACGACTCCGGCGCCCGCGTCCATCGTCTTCACGTCCAAATCCGTGAATCGGGTCATCTGCGTCACGGCCTTCGAGCGGCCCTCATACTTCCAGATGTTCTGCACGCCGTCGCGATCGGAAATGAAATACACATCATTCCCAACCCAGGCGGGGTCGAGTTCCTTCGAATTGAGCGGTCGTGGAATCGTGTCGAGCGCAAACGACTTGAGGTCGAGTACCCAGATTGGCTTGTTTTGACCACCGCGGTAGTTTCGCCGCTCGTCGTCCCACGAACTCGCCATGCGATATGCGATGTGGGTGTTGGCGGCGTTGATGTGGCCCTGGAACGCACGGGGCATCGGCATCGCCTCTTCTGCGCCGCCATCGAGGGCAATCGTCCAGAATCGCAGTGTGGCCGATGGCGCGCTCGATTGACGGCCGCTGGCGAAGACCACGCGCTTGCCGTCCGGTGTCCAGCCAGTGACCGCGTCGGCGCCTGGGTGCCAAGTCAGTCGCCGCGGCTCACCGCCTTCGACCGGTACGGTATAGACGTCGGCGTTCCCGGCGTAGGTGCCGGTAAACGCGACGGTGCGGCCGTCCGGGGAGAGCTTGGGTTGCGCGGCCTGCCCCTGAAATGATGTCAACCGGCGCGCCTGCCCCCCGGCGCGATCGACGATCCAGATATTGCTGGCATAGGCGAAGGCGATGTGGCGTTCGCTGACGCTGGGCTGGCGGAGCAGAAGCGTCTCCTGCGCGGCGGCAGGATGCGCGAGAGCCACGAAGGCAATGACGGCTAGGATTGAGCGACGGAGCATCGACGGGGGCGTGAAGGAGGCGGTTCGTATTCGAGGTGCCGGTGGAGTACGGCGCCGGCGCATAATGCGTTCGGACGCGGGCGGGGGCCACGCCCGCTGCCGCCCGGAAGGAAGTTCGATTGATGGGCTTCGATCTGTGGGCTGGGTGCACTAGCCTGCACGGATGCAGACGCCCCCCTTTGAGCCACGCACCTCGTGACCGACAGCCAGCGCACTTCGGTCGCCGGCGACGCGCCGGCGCCGTCAGGCAGCGGCCGTCAGGCCGCGATGCCGTTCATCATGCTGACGGTGCTCATCGACATGGCGGCGATCGGCTTGATCGTGCCGGTACTGCCGTCGATCGTCGGCAGCTTCACCACATCGCAGAGTGAGCAGGCGTGGTGGTACGGCGCGGTCAGCACCGCGTTTGGGTTCGCCAACTTCTTTGGCGCCCCGGTGATTGGGGCGATGTCGGATCGGTATGGTCGGCGCCCCGTGCTGCTGATCGGTTTCTGCGGTCTGGCTCTGACCTTTTTCGCCACGGCGCTGGCCACGGCGCTCTGGATGTTGATCGTCGCCCGCCTGATCGGCGGCGCCATGCAAGCCAATGCGGCAGTGTGCAACGCGTACGTTGCCGACATCACGCCGCCTGAAGATCGGGCGAAGCGATTCGGCATGCTGGGCGCCATGTTCGGCGTTGGCTTCATCGTCGGACCAGTGGCGGGCGGTCTCTTGGGTGCCATCGATCTGCGGCTGCCGTTCTTCGTGGCGGGCGGGCTCGCCATTCTCAACTTGCTGTATGGATACTTCGTGCTGCCGGAATCGTTACCGGCGGAGCGTCGCCGCCCAATCGACTGGCGCCGAACAAGCCCGTTCGCATCGTTCGCGACGCTGACCAATCTTGGCAACGTCGGCCCGCTGATCGTGGTGGTCGCGTTCACTGTGCTGGCGCAGTTTGTACTGTTTTCGTCGTGGGTGCTCTACACCACCTTCAAGTTCGGGTGGGGGCCACTGGAAAACGGGTGGTCACTGGCCGCGGTCGGCGTTGCTTCGGTGATCGTACAGGGCTTCCTGCTCGGTCGCCTTTTGAAGGCCTTCAGCGCGCAGCGCCTGGTGGTGTGGGGCCTCGTCTCGGCCACGCTCGCGAACGTCATGTACGGCTTGGCGACCGAGGGCTGGATGATGTACGTGATCATCTTCGTCAACGTGCTCGGATTCACCGTGGGTGCATCAATTCAAAGCCTCATCTCGGCCGCCGCGGATCCGAGCACTCAGGGGCAGACGCTTGGTGCCGTGGCGTCGCTCAACAGTCTGATGGCGGTGGTGGCACCGGTCTTCGGGGCGCCATTGCTCGGCATGGTTTCGCACTTCCCGAAGGGCGACTGGCGGATCGGTGCACCGTTCTACTTTTGTGCAGTGCTGCAGACGAGCGCGCTGGTTCTCGCATCGCGACATTTTCGCAGGCAGGAACGCATGAGCGCCTGAGTGGATTGCGCCACGTCGGCGTAATCCGCGGCCCCCGAGTCAGGCCCGATTGTCGCGGCGGTCCAACCACCGGAGGGCGTCGTCGATCGACCGGAAAACCTCGATCACATCAGGGGTGTCCTCGCCGCGCAGCATCTGGAACATGCGCGCGACACCGTAGAGCACATCGGTTGGTGCAACGATCGCCGCGCGTGTGCAGTGACCGTCGGATTCACGCTGATCATACATGGCGATCAGCCGATGCAGCCCGGCCCCGGTCACGCCCATGTGCGTCACCGTGCGCAAATCGATCAGATCATCGAGCGACGGGTCGTACGTCGGGTCGTTGACCAACGACGAATACGCATCAAAGAGCTCATGATCACCAATCACGCCAACGAACGTCGCGATTCTGCGACGGGCGTCGCCGTCGATGGAGAACGTGATACACGGGGAGCCTGCCGCGGTGAAGTTCACACTTCCAGACTAACGCCAACCAGTGAGTCGAAGCAAGTCACGATACGCCAACGCAGATTCTTGGCGTCTACTAACCCGAGGGTTCGAGGGAGTTACTCGGCGGAGGCCGGTATCGCCATCATCGTCGCCTGCATGACTGCCACCAGCACCGCGTCGTGACCGGTGACGGCCCAGACTTCGCCGCTGCACACCGTCAACGTGCGTCCTGCACGAATGACACGGCCAATACTCCTGACGTAATCGCCGACCGCGGGCGCCAGCAGATTCACCTTGAATTCGACGCTGACGATATCGCGATCCGCCGCCGCGACGGTTGTGGCCGCGGCGGCACACGCGCTGTCAACGATGGCGGTGACAACCCCAGCGTGCAGCGCGCCGGTGTGCTGCCTGAGCGACGTCGCGCACGCGAGCCGGAGTTCGACTTCACCATCTGCAACGCGCTCGAGGGTCACGCCGAGCGTTGCCATGAAAGGCTGACGCGCGAGCGTCGCCTGTACCCGCTCCAGCATGCCTCAGCGCCCGGGCGCGGCCGCCAGCAGCCGCTGAATGAAGCCGTCGATCGCGGCGTTGCTCTCGATCCAGCGCACGACCGCCACCAGATCATGCTCGGGGTCGACGATGATCACATTGGTGCCGTTTCCGACATGCACGAAGAGGGACGCCGGGGCTGACGGCATGAACTTTCGGTCCGTATTCAGGAACCAGTTCATGAATCCATACGTCGGCTGTGCCGGTGTGGGCGTCGTCGCAAGACGGACCCATTCCTCCGACAGCAGCTGACGATCCTTCCACTTTCCACGGCGCAGCGTGAGGTATCCGAATCGTGCCATGTCGCGGGCACTGATGAACATGCCGCCGCCCCAGTGGCCACCTCCGGACACCGACTGCACCGCCTGACCATCGACCAGCACCCAGGACGTCTCGTATCCCAGCCACTGCCAGGTCGTCGACGCGCCGATGGGGTCCATGATGTATTCACGGAGTACGCCGGGCAGCGGCCTGCGCCACACCTGCAGTGCGGCCAGCGCAAGGGCATTCACGCGCACGTCGTTGTACTCGTACACGGTGCCGGGCACCGCTCGCGCCCGCGTCCTCCACGTCTCCGGCGCGCCCGTGGGCCGATCGGCCCACTCCGGCTTGCCCCACAACGACCCTTCCCAATCACTTACCTGCCGCAACATGTGATCCCAGGTGATGCTGCGGTTATGCGGCGTCGCGAAGAGATCGAGCATCGTGACCGCTGCGCTGGCCGGCCCCCCTGGCAATGCCGGCACCGGACCGACCGCACGGAAAACAGAATCGTTGAGACTCCGGATCAAGCGACGATCGTATGCGACGCCGACGACTGACGACAATAGGCTCTTCGTGACACTATGCGTCATCTCAACGCGATTCGGCTCTCCCCATTCGGCCACGATGTAGCCGTGGCGGAGGATCACACCGGTGGCGCCGCCGCGGTCGATGAAGGGCCCGACCGCGCCGCCGTATGGCTCACGTCCGAAGGTCCGATAGTGGTTCTCTTCCATGCTGCGGGGATTCTTCGACTCGGCGGCAATGGCGAACGCAATTGCTTCGGCCACTCGGGTGGAATCCATGCCCACCTGCGAGGCGGACCGTCGCTCCCACCCCTCTCCTGGCTCAGGGTAGTACGCGCCCTTCGCGGCCGCCGGCGCTCGCTGGGCCGACGCCGGCAAACCGGCGACCAGCGCGACACCACACCAGGCCCCGACGAGCGCAGCGCGGTGCCGCGCAATCATGCCGTGTCGCCGTCGCCGGAAGCGCCGTCACCGTCGTCCGCCGCGCCATCCTCCGCAGTGGGCTCGCCGTCGTCCGAGGTGCCGTTGCGCTTGCGCGCCAGCCGCTCGTCGCGCTTGGCGTCCTTTTTCTGCTTGCGATCGAGCTCTTTGCGTCGCTTCTCGAAATCGTAATTCGGCTTCTTCGCCAACCGCGTATCCTCCCCACTTCGGTGATGCGGCCGGGTGGTATCGCGGCAGCTGGGCGCCCCGTGTCTTCGGTGCGCGTCGAACTGACAAGATACAGCGGCGCCAAGCCCTCGTCGGGTTCGCCGCGCCAGGACAACGGCTAGGGACGCTGCGGCAGGCGTCCGAGGGCCCGCTTCTGCCGGGCACCCTCGTCCGACTCGAGGCGCTCCTGCGCGTCGAGCAGCGCCCGGACATCGGGGTACGCACGCATCTGATCGCCGTGGCGCGGGACGGTGTGTTCATCGAGGCCATCGAGCAATCGGAGCGCGAGATCGGTGCAGTTCCGGCGCTCGGTTTCGTAGAGCCATTCGCCCAGCTCGAGGGTCGCGAAACGAGGGGCACCCACGTAACCCCGCCATCCGGGGCGGGCGGCGGTGCGGACCCATTCGCTGGCGCCCTTCGCTGGAACGTCTGGCGCGAGCCGGATGCCCGCTGAATCGACCAGATCGGGCCGGAGCCACCAGAAGCGGGCGGTTTCGGTGGCGCCACCATGTGGCGAATCGGCATCGGCGGTCATCGCACTCGCACTCAGCATCGTCATCGGTGGAGGCTCGAGCCCATCGACATGGCAGCCGCGGCGGCCGAGCAAGTGCACCATGAAGCCTCGAAAGCTCGACGCGAAGACGTCGCCGGCCAGGTCGAGCGCGCGGTCGTGATTCGCGTCGGCGTGTCCGTTGATCACGAAGATGTGGCGGAACCCCTGCTGGCCGAGGTTGTCCGCCAGATCGCTGAAGACGGCCTGCACGGTTGCGGCCCGCACGGACAGTGTGCCGCCGAAGCCACTGCGACCCGATCGGCGGTCGAAGGCCCCGCTGCCGAGCGGGATCGTCGGTGCCAGCAGCACCGTCCAGCCAGGGCGAGCGACGATGGCCGTGGCGAGATCGCTGGCGAGCCGTTCGTTGTGCATCAGCTCCGCGCCATTCGGCAGAAACGGACCGTGCTCCTCGATGATGCCGGCGGGAATCAGGACGACCGTGTGCGCCCGATCGAGCCGCGCGACCTGCGCTGCGGTCAGGTCAAGCCATCGGACGATCCCCTGCGCGCCCGCGAGAGACGGTACAGAGAGCACCAGAGCAATGTGCAGACAGCGGAGTGACCACATGATGTGACGACGCATGGAGCAGGACCTCGCGAGCGTGAGCTGCGGCAAAACTTCACCACGACATCACGACGACCGGCCGCGCGGACGGGCACATGCAACCGGTACCGCTCTCGTCCGCTGCCAGCCTGTGTTGCTATCCCGTGCCGTCTGGCTGTGGGATCTGCCGGGCCCGCACGCGAAGCAGATCGCGGTACATCGTCTCGACCTTCTGCCGCGCCCACGGCGTTCGGCGGAGGAATTTGAGGCTCGACGCGATACTGGGATCGCTGGTGAAGCATCGGATCTCGATCTTCTGTCCCATGGCATTCCAGCCATAGTGCTCGACCAATTCCGTCAGAATGCGCTCCAGCGTGATGCCATGCATCGGGTTGGACTGTTCGTGTTCGGATTTCATGCGTGACAGAGCGACGGGGAGCGGCGATCGCGTTCGGCGACGAGTTCTGGGCTGGAAAGATGGCTCCGTGGCGGTACCCGCGGCGAACCGTGGCATCGAGACGGTGGCACGGGCGGAGGCACGGACCATGCAACGTTGCCCTGCGCAGGCCCCCTGCGCCTGTGACGCCGCGCGGCACTATTCGTCGTGGAGGGATAGCGGATTTCAGCTACGAAGAGCTCTGCCGCGCTTCCGGACGTGACGCCGCTCGACATCTCGTGCGACCACCCGTCATTGCATCGGCCATTCCGACGAAGGAAGGACACACATGCTCCGTTCGCGATCAACCCTCCCAACCCTTGCGCTATTGACCCTGGCTGGCTGCGGCGGCAGCGGGGGTGGCGATGACACGACCGGACCGGCTGCGGAACGATTCTCGGCGACGCTGGCTGGTCCCAGCGTAGTTCCGGCCACGACGTCGACGAATACCGGCTCGATCACCCTCTCCATTGTGCCCGGCGATTCGATCCTGAAGTTCGAGCTGTCTGTCGGCAACATGTCTGGGATCACGCAGGCGCACCTTCATACGGCCGCCGCCGGTGCCAACGGCAACGTGCTCGCCTGGCTGCTCCCCGTGAATGGCAACGCCGCGCAAGCCGGCAGTGTCGCGCTCACGGGTGTCATCAGCATCGGCGACATCGCCCCCTCGTGGATTCGGGGTACCCCGCGCCTGGCGATGGATTCGGTGGTGGCGCTGATGCGGGCCGGCCGCGCGTACGTGGATCTGCACTCGACGACGTCCACGAACGGCGAATTGCGCGGTCAGGTCGCGAAACTGCCGTAGTCCGCCGAACGGTGCCGGCCGGAGTGATCCCCGGAGTCCCAGCAGCCGTATGCAAGAACGCGCCGGCGCTCCAGAGCAACACTGGATGCCGGCGCGTTCTTCGTGCACACATTCATAACCGCAGGTTCGGTGGCCAAACGGAGTCGTCATCGCCACGACTCTGATCACGCGCGCGCGGAGCAGAGAGACGTGCGCTGCTGCGAACGATGCGATCATGGGATGGGCGACAGTGGTTGCTGCCCATCCCCGCCGACCGGATCAGTTACCGCACGCGCACGATTCCGGCGAGCCCGGCACTGACAGTGGACTCGTATCGGAAATCACCAACCGTACCAAACTGCCGCGTCACCGTGCCCGTCGTCGTATTCGGAATGTTGGCCGGTGCCCCTGGAAACGCCGTGCTGAACGTGACGTTCTGGTTCAAGCCGGAGAAGACGAACCGGACATTGCCATACTGCCGCACGCTCACTGTTGCTGGCGCGAATGCCGACGTCACCTGAACGGTGACATCGTAGCCAGGCAATTCTTCCACGGTCACGTTCATCGTCGCCGACTTGCCGGCGATCGTTGCGCGCAATGTTGCACCGCCGGGTGACATTGCGATCAGCAAGCCGGTTTCGCTGATCTGCGCCACCGCACTGTTGTTGGAGCTCCACGACGCGTCGCCCGCCGCGAGGTCCGCCCCCGATGCATCGAGGGCAATCGCGGTCAGCTGCACCGACTGGCCGACGAACAACTCAGTCGCGGGCGCCGCAATACGAACATTCGCCGGTTTCGGCAGGCCTGTCGGCCCACCATCGGCGGCATCGCCGCCGCAGCCGGCGACGAGCAGCATCAGACCGAGGGCCGCGACACGGACTCCGCGTCGCGCGATCATAGTGTCACTCCGCGCACCGTCGGGACATACGACGGGAAGATCACGCCGAGATTCGTGTTCCCGAGTCGTCGGGAAACGATTTCGGAAAGAATGTCGCGATGGTCGATCGTGACGCGCAGATCCTGACCCGACTCGAGGTTCTCGCGCGCCAGCGGGACCCAGTTGTTCGTCATCACACGACCGCCGGCAATGCCGGGGCCCATCACGAACATGCACGAGGCACGACCATGGTCGGTCCCCTGGCTTCCGTTCTCACGGACGTTACGCCCAAACTCCGACAGGACGACGACGGTGACGTTGTACGAGACGCCGCCGGTCATTGCGTCGGCATGGAACGCCGCCAGCGACTGGGCCAGGTCCGTCATGGTGCGCGCCATGTTGCCGTTGACGACCGCTGGTGCCTGACCGGAGTGCGTGTCCCAACCACCGATATCGAGTTGCAGTGCCTCGATGCCGATGTCTGCCTTGATCAGCGCTGCGGCCGACCGCATGCCGCGACCGAACCCGGTATTCGGATACACCGCTCCACCCGACGGCGTGTAGCCGGTGAAGTTGATGTTGTTCAGCAGCGTGACGGTGTTCAGCGCGTCCAGCGCAGGAGCACCGATCGAGGTATCCACCGCTTCATAGTCGCCACGGAGCCACGCCGATCGCTCCGCACGCGTCGTGGTGCTGCCGCCGAGACCAAAACCCGCTGGATTCGGAATCGGCAGCGACTTCGGTGCACCGACCAACGTGCGCGGCATGCCTTGTGAGAGCCCAAGCGCGCGCAACGGAGCGTTGCTGCGCATCGGCGTCGATGTCGCCAGGTGACGACCGAGCCACCCGGTGACCAGGTTCGGATCGCGCGCCTTGCCCACCTCGATGAATCGCTGTGCGTCGAAGTGCGAGCGCGTGTTGTCCACCAGACCTGCACCGTGGACGACGAGCAGGTTACCCGCCTGGTATGCCGGCACCAGAGAGCTCATTGCCGCCGAGATGCCGAACTGCCCATTGAGCGCAATCCCACGTGTGGCGCTGTTGCTGTCCGGCCGCGGAATCGCGATCGTCGGTCGACCGGTGTAGTAGTTGGTGTCGGTGAACGGATACACCATCGACAAACCGTCTGAGCCACCGCGGAGAAAGACGGAAACGATGATGTCCCGACTGCTGGCGCTCTGCGCCAGCACCACCTTCGGCAGCCACGCGGGCAATGTGGCGGCGGCGGCGACACCTGCCGCTGCGCCAACGAAGGCGCGACGCGTCAGAGTGTTGTACTCCTCGCAACCTGTATCATGTTCATGCTGAGCCATCAGAAACCTCAGAGATCGAGGGCAGCGTCGCCCGTCAATACCACTGGAACTGCGAGGAGGAGAGTGCAAGACCGACGGCTTCACGGACTCGTGCCGTGTTGGTCGGGGCCGGGCGCAGGAAGTCGGCGAGCCGCGTACGGAAAGACTCGGGAGCCTCACCGCCGAAGAGCTGGTCGATGATGAGCGTCGCCCCGGTTTCGGCCGTGGTGCCGACGAACGGCGTGACGTTGAAGTTGAAGGTCGCGCCGGTCTGACTCGAGATCGAGTTGGCGGCATTCCACCGCGCGAGGATGAGGCCGGACCAGAATTCCATCTTGTCCGGGTAGCCGTCGGGTGTTTCCCATGAGAACAGCGAATGCCCCATGTTATCGACCAGACTGCGGATGACTGAGACGCTCGTCACACTCGGCCCCAGAGCACGCACCGCGGCGACGGCCCAATGGAATGGGCGTTTGTACTTGGCCGGCGCCACCATCAGGTTCTGCTCGGTCAGGATCACGCGGATCATCGATGGGATGTCACCCTTCGTTCTCGTAAACTCCGCTTCGACCGCAGCCACCATCGCATCGGTCGGATCATACTGGAGCAGGAACTTCGTCAGCTTCATCGCGATGTAGTGCGCGGTCTTCGGATGCAGCGCCAGGATGTCGATGACGGCATCCGCCTCACCCTTGCCGGCCAGCCCCTTGCCAACGGCCGTGGCCGGAACGGTCCGACCGAGGACACTCTTTGGGCCGAAGTCATGGATCTGCGCGTCGTATGTGAAGATGCCGCGCCCGCTCACCGTCCACCCCGTCAGGACTCGCGCCAGTTCGTTCACATCCTGCTGCGTATAGCCGCCCTCGACGCCAACGGAGTGCAGCTCCATGATCTCGCGCGCGTAGTTCTCGTTGATGTTGCCTCGACGGCTGTCCGGCTGGTCGAGGTAGCGCATCATCGCGGCGCTGTGCGCACTCGCCTTCAGCATCGCGGGGAACTTGCCCAGCGCATGCTTCCGGATCACGTCGCGATCGTCGGTAGTCTTGAGATAGCCGACTTTGTCGCGATCAATGTTGAAGTGGTCACTCCAGAATTCCACCATGCGCTCATACAGCTGGCGCTTGGAGAACGCCGCGCGATAGATCGTCGCTTCCTGGATTTCGTTACTCACCTTGCCCTGATCCGCCCCGTAGAGTTCTTCGGGCGTCATCCTGAGCGTGGGATAGTTCGTCGCGACGAACGCGGCGACCTCGCGGTCGTCGATCGTTGACGGGCGCAGTTGCTCCTCGAGGTACTTCGAGAAGCCGAGCGCCTTGGCCCGAACGAGTTCGTCCTTGGTGATGCCAAAGTTTGCGCGTCGGAGCAATCGACCCACCGGGTCGCGCCAGACGGCGAGTTGCGCGTCCGGCGGTGCGGCGGCACTGGCGAGGGCCAACGAGACACCTCGCACTGGTTCTGGCAATTTGCGACGCGCACGTCGCCCACTGCTCCTCACCGATTGTGCCTCGGCCTCCTTGGCCCCGCCAATGACGGCGGCGGCCGCCGCCGCCGCCACGAAGAACTTGCGGCGTGACGTGACGCTGGCTGCACCGGACACTGCTGCTGTTTCGAGCCCCTGTTCTGCCCCGTGCACTTCGTCGTGCTCGAGAGTAACTCCCATCCATCCTCCAGTCGTTGTGTGCGGTACACGCCTTCGACGGCGCGCGCGCTGACGCGATCGGCAGACTATCCGTGAGCTGATGACGAGCGAGCTCAGCAGAAGTATCACCGGTTGAGCTCGGTGCAAGTTTCTGACCACGAGCTCTAGCGAGGGGACGCTGGACTGGACGGGCGCTCTCCGACCATCCGGCCGGACGATCTGGGGACAGGCGGGACCGTTGGGGCCCAGATGCGCACGCCACCTGTTTGGCGGGCTCAGCGTTGGTATCACCTGTCAGACGCGGTGGCCCCACTGAGGGTTACGGCTGGGCAGCTACGGAAGCTCCGTGCCAGCGCCGCGGTCAGCCACCGGTGGTGGCGGTCCGGCGGGGGCCTATCGAACGCGGACGAAGCCGGCCAGACCCGGCGTCACGGTCGACTCGAACCGGAAGTCGCCGACAGTATTGAATTGTCGGGTGACCGTTCCGGTCGACGTATTCGGCACATCAGTCGGGGCGCCGAGGAAGGCGCGGCTGAACGTGACATTCTGCTCAACGCCGGAAAAGACGAAACGGACGTTTCCGAACCGACGCACCGCGAAGCTTGCCGGCGCGAAGGTGCTCGTGACCTGAATCGTGACGTCATACGGCGGCAGGGCTTCGACCGTCACTGACACCGTCGCACTGACGCCGGCGATGCTGGCCCGGAGGGTCGCCGCTCCGGGCGCCATCGCCATCAGCATTCCCGTCTCGCTGACCTGCACGATGGCAGGATTACTCGAAGACCAGGTCGCGTCACCCGCCGCCAGCTCAGCGCCGCCGGCGTCGAGGGCCGTTGCGCTCAGCTGCAGCGACTGGCCGACGAACAGCTCGGTGATCTGACTGGTGATCGAGACTTGCGCGGGCTTTGGAAGTCCTGACGGCCCATCGTCGCTGCCACCGCCGCATCCCGCGGTCGCGGCTGCAAGTGCGAGCAGATACGTCCTCGCGATTCTTCGGAACGTCATACCGTGACACCGCGGACGGTTGGGACGTATCCCGGGAAAATGACTCCGATGTTGGCATTGCCGAGTCGGCGAGACACGATTTCCGAGAGAATGTCCCGATGATCGATCGTGACGCGCAAATCCTGACCGGCCTCGAGATTTTCGCGCGCCAGTGGCACCCAGTTGTTCGTCAGCACGCGACCACCAGCGATTCCCGGCCCCATCACGAACATGCACGAGCCACGACCGTGATCGGTGCCCTGACTGCCATTCTCGCGGACGTTCCGTCCGAACTCCGACAACACGACGACGGTGATCTTGTAGCTCACGCCGCCAGTCAGCGTATCCGCGTGAAACGCCGCCAGCGACTGCGCCAGATCGGTCATCGTGCGCGACATGCTGCCGGTCAGCGGAGCCTGCGCCGAATGTGTATCCCATCCGCCGGCATCGATCTGGATCGCCTCGATGCCGATGTCGGCCTTGATCAACGCCGCGGCCGAGCGCATGCCGCGGCCGAACCCGGAATTCGGGTACACCGCGCCACCACCAGGGGCGTAGCTGGTGAAGTTGATTGAATTCAGCAGTGTGAGCGTATTCAGCGCATCCAGCGCCGGCGCGCCGATGGATGTGTCGACCGTGGCATAGTCGCTGCGCAACCACGCGGAGCGTTCATCGCGCGTAGTGGCGCTCCCACCAAGTCCAAATCCGGCCGGATTCGGAATCGGCAGCGTCTTCGGCGCACCGACCAGCGTTCGCTGCAATCCTTGCGAAAGACCAAGTGCTCGCAGCGGCGCGTTTGATCGCACTGGTGTGGACGTTGCCAGATGTCGACCGAGCCACCCCGTGACGAGATTGGGATCGGCGGCCTTGCCGACTTCGATGAATCGCTGCGCATCGAAGTGCGATCGCGTGGTGTTCACCAGGCCGGCGCCATGCACTACCAGCAGGTTGCCAGCCTGAAACGCGGGGACGAGGGCACTCATGGCATTCGAGATGCCGAACTGGCCGTTGAGTGCCACACCACGGTTCGCGAGCGAACTGTCCGGCCGTGGAATCGCGATGGTCGGGCGACCGGTGTAATAGTTGGCGTCGGTGAACGGGTACACCATCGACAACCCGTCTGCACCACCGCGCAAGAACACGGAGACGATGATGTCACGACTTGCCGCGTTCTGCGCCAACACGACTTTCGGAAGCCAGGCCGGAACCGCGGCCACCGCCGCCACTCCTGCGGCAGCACCCACGAACGCGCGGCGCGACAAGGCGTTGTACTCGTCGCATCCGGAATGGTGCTGATGCTCACTCATCAAAGGCCTCGCATCGATGCGCGGAAGGATGGCTCAGTACCATTGGAATTGCGCCGATGAGAGTGCGAGGCTGACGGCTTCCCGGACGCGGGTGGTGTTGGTCGGGGACGGCCTGAGGTAATCAGCAAGCCGTGTGACGTAGGACAGTGGTGCCTCGCCGCCGAGCAGTCGATCGACGATGAGTTGTGCGCCCGCTTCCGCCGTCGCTCCCACGAACGGGGTGACATCGAAATTGAAGGCCGCCC
The DNA here is from genome assembly GCA_038215035.1 of Gemmatimonadales bacterium. GTDB lineage: Bacteria > Gemmatimonadota > Gemmatimonadetes > Gemmatimonadales > Gemmatimonadaceae > JACMLX01. The sequence continues at coordinate 114,662 of JBBQRH010000003.1, forward strand.
CCGTCTGCGCGACCAGCGTCCCTGCCGCATTCCAGCGTGCGAGCACCAGTCCCGACCAGAATTCCATCGTGTCGGGGTATCCATCCGGTGTTTCCCAGGCGAACAGCGACTGTCCCATGTTGTCGAGCAGTGTGCGCACCAGTGACATGCTGGTGACCGTGGGCCCCATCGCACGCACCATCGACACCGCGAAGTGATACGGGCGCTTGTACTTGGCAGGGGCCGCCATGAGGTTGGGCTCCGACAGGATCACGCGAATCATTGCCGGGATATCACCCTTCGTCCGGGTGAACTCCGCCGCCACGGCCTGGATCATCGCATCGGTCGGATCGTACTGCAGCAGGAACTTCGTGAGCTTGCTCGCGACGTAGTGCGCTGTTTTCGGATTGAGCGCGAGTGCATCGATCACGGCGTCCGCTTCTGCCTTCCCCGCCAGCCCGGTCCCCTGCGCGGTGGCCGGGATCGTGCGCCCCAAGACCGACTTCGGCCCGAAGTCATGCAGCGGCGCGTCGTAGGTGAAGATGCCCCGCCCCGAGACCGTCCAGCCGGTGAGGACGCGGGCCAACTCGTTCACATCCTGCTGTGTGTACCCACCGTCGACACCCACGGAATGCAATTCCATGATCTCGCGGGCATAGTTCTCGTTGATGTTCCCGCGTCGGCTGGACGTCTGGTCGAGGTACTCCATCATCGCCGCGCTGTGGGCGCTGGCCTTCAGCAAGGCTGGGAACTTGCCCATGGCATGCTTGCGGATCACATCGCGGTCATCGATGGTCTTGAGATAGTAGACCTGATTGCGATCGACATTGAAGTGATCGCTCCAGAACTCAACCATCCGCTCGTTCAGCTGCCGCCGCGAGAAGGCCGCGCGATAGAGCGTGCCCTCCTGCAGCTCCGTCATGACCGTTCCCTGGCTGACCGCGTACAGCTCATCGGGCGACATTCGGAGCGTCGGGTACCGCGTCGCGACAGCTGCCGACACCGCGCGGTCGTCGAGGGTCGACGGCTTGAGCTGCTCGTCGAGGTACTTCGCGTACCCGAGTTTCCTTGCGCGCTCGAGCTCATCGCGGGTGATGCCGAGTGTGATGCGCCTCACGAGCCTGGCCACCGGGTCGCGCCAGATGGCGAGCTGCGAATCCGGCGGTGTGGCCACAACCGACAGCGATGCGGCAACGCCGGCGACTGGTGCCGTCGTCTTCCGGCGCGCTCGACGCCCGGTGCTCTGCGCGGGGAGTTCGCGCGCGCCGAGCACGAGTCCCGCCGCGGCGGCGGCGAGAAAGTGTCGCCTGGAGTGTCCGGCGCCGGTTGGTTGCACGACCGTCGTATCCGTCGCCGCAACCACATTCGGCACGATTGGAGCAGACTCGCTCAGGCCCATGCGTGCTCGTCTCGATGTTGCGACGGAAGGGGTGACGCGTCTTCCCGTCAGGTGAGGTCCATGTGGCCGACTCCAGACAGACGAAACACCTGATCCGGTGTTAAGGCAACTCTCAGGCCGGCAGATCAGTTGCGCCTCAGTTCCGACTCAGTTTCGCTTCGGTGGCGCCGGAGGACCGCCCAGATCGGCGTCTTCACCGGTGCCGCCCTCAGCCCCGTCCCGACCCAGGGAGCGGAGCTCGTAGCCCTCCCCACCGCGGCTTGGCGACGCATACAGATACGGCTTTCCCCATGGATCACTGGGAACGGCCTTCCGAAGATACGGACCACGCCAATTCATCGGCGCTGGCTGCCGTGAGGGACGCAGCGTCAGCGCCTCGAGCCCCTGCGCCGTGACCGGATAGTTGCCATTGTCGAGACGATAGCTGTCCAGCGCGACCCCAAGCAGCTCCATCTGCGTACGCGCGGTCGTGGCCTTTGCCTCGCCCACACGGCCGAACAACTGTGGACCGATGAGGCCGGCCAACAGCCCAAGGATCACCAGCACCACCAGCATCTCGAGCAGCGTGAATCCGCTGCGCCCCGGCGCTTTGCGCGAACCCGACATCACACCCCCGCGTTGACCGCGTAAATGGCCTGCAGCATTGCAAGCGCCACGAAACCCACGACGCCACCGAACAGCAAGATGAGGGCCGGCTCGAGCAGCGACGCCAGCGTCCGCAGCCGGCGTCGGACCTCCTCGTCGTGCGTCGCCGCCGCGCGAAGGGCGAGCGTATCGAGCCGCCCACTCTCCTCGCCGACGGCCAGGAGCTGCACTGCCATGGGCGTCAGAATCCCAAGCATCGACGACGCCAGCCCGTTGCCGCGGACGACGCTTTTTGTCGCCAGCTCAAGTTCGGCGGCAATCGCCTGATTCGAAATGCCAGTCCGCGCAAGCCGGAGCGCGGGCAGGAGCGGCAACCCGCCCTGCAGCATCAGTCCGAGTGACCGGGTGAAGCGGGCGGTGGCGAGCGTGCGTTCGATCGGCCCGATCAACGGCAGCGAGAGCCGTCTGGCGTGCCACGTCAGCTGTGCCGCAGGTGACGACAACACCGTCCGTGTGACGACCACACCGATAGCCAATACGATCGCCAGCACCCACCACCCGCGGGCGACCGCGTCACCGACGAAGACCAGCACCTTCGTCGAGAGGGGCATGGTTCCGCCGAGATCGGACAACAGCGTCGCGAACCGCGGAACGACGAACAGCAGCAGGATCAGGATGCCGAGTGCGGCGACGGTGCCCATCAGCGCAGGATACAACAGTGCCGACTTCAATTGCGCGCGCAGCGATTCGTCTTCCTCGAGATATCCAGCGAGTGTCTCCAGAGCGGCCCCGAGCGAGCCCGAGGCCTCACCAGACCGCACCACGCCCGTGTGAAGCGCATTGAAAAGAAGTGGCTGCAGCCGCATCGCTTCGGCCAAGGACGCGCCACCCTGCACTGCGCGTCGGATTGCCTGCGCCCCCTCAGCCACTTCGCCATGGACACTCTGCGATTGCGCAACGGCGAGCGCGCGGTCAAGCGGCGCGCCGGCGTCAATGAGGGTCGCGAGGGTGCGGGTCCATTGCGCCACGGCACGGCGTCGTGCCGATGCACCGGTTGAGAAGCGGGCGCTCGATGCGACATGCGTTGCGACAGGATCGACCGAAACCGGCCAGAGACTCTGTCGCTTCAACTCCCGGAGTGCAGCATCCCTCGATGCAGCGCGGACGACGCCTTCCACCATCGCGCCGGAATCGGTGGAGGCGCGGTAGCGGAAGGACGTTGCCGCTTCCTGCAAGGCCGTCGATGTACTCATGCATCCACCTCACCAATGGCACGCGCAATCTCCTCGGGCGTCGTGATGCCTTCGCGCACCAACCGCCACCCTTCCTCACGCAACGCGACGGTCCCGTTGGCCGCAGCACGCGTCCGAAGCACGTCGGCCGACGTTCCTGCAACGATGTCAGCACGCATCGACTCGTCGGGAACGAAGAGTTCGTAAATACCGCGCCGCCCACGATAGCCCGTGCCGGCACACTGGTCACAGCCGACCGCAGAGCGTGGGCGGGCCGCAGCGCTGCCCCATCGCATCCGTTCGGCGGCAGTCACCTCGCGCAAAATGGAGCAGCGCTCGCAGAGCACACGCACCAGACGCTGCGCGACGGCGCCCTGCATGGTGGCCGCAACCAGGTACGGTTCGACACCCATGTCGACCAATCGCGTCACGGCACCGACCGCATCGGTCGTATGCAGGGTGCTGAGGACCAGATGCCCGGTCAGCGCGGCCTGGATTGCAATCGTGGCGGTTTCCGCGTCGCGTAATTCGCCCACCATGATGATGTCTGGATCATGTCGAAGAATCGAGCGCAACGCGGCAGCGAAGCCCATGCCGGCGCGCACGTTGACCGGGACCTGAGTGACCCCATCGATGCGATACTCGATCGGATCTTCGACCGTCACGATCTTGACGGCCGGCGTGTTGAGCCTGGCGAGCGCTGCATACAGGGTGGTCGTCTTGCCTGAGCCGGTGGGCCCCGTCACGAGTAGCAGACCACCGGTTCGGCCAAGCAGCCGCTCGAACTGCGTCCGTACATGCCCGGGCATGCCCAGCGTGGTCAGCTCCGGCGTGGTCACACCGGGATCGAGCAGACGCAGCACGATGCCTTCGCCGTGCAATCCCGGCAACGTCGAGACGCGCAGATCGACCTCACGCCCCTCCAGCCGAATCCGGATTCGACCGTCCTGCGGCTTCCGGCGTTCGGCGATATCGAGGCCAGCCATGATCTTGATGCGACTGACCACAGCAGCCTGATACTGTCGGCCGACTCGTGTCATTTCGCGCAGTACACCATCGAGGCGGTACCGGACCCGCAGTTCCGTCGACAGCGGCTCAAAATGCACATCGCTCGCCCCGGCGCGAAGAGCGTCAAGCAGGGTGACATTGACGAGCCGGATCACGGGCTCCTGTTCGGCCAGCGCGCGCAAGTCGTCCAACGGCTGATCGTCGCCATCGGCGGTCGAGAGCGCCGCTGCGTCGTCGGACGGCCCATCACGTTCGGCCGTCAGCAGCGCGGCCTGAATTTCGCCGATGGGATGTTCGACCAGCCGAATGGGTCGCTCGAACAGTCGGCCCAGCTCATCGAGGACGGTCGAGTCGGGCGCCACACCAACCGCAAGCACCAGCGCACCATCGTCGTCGACGCCCAGTGGAAGGAGCGTGTGCTCCTCCAGGTAACGTGGCGACAACCGGCGCGCGAGCACGCCGGTGGCGGCATCGCGCAAGTCGCGCGCTGGCGGTGGAGCGTCGTCTCGCACGAGCGTCACGGCTTCTTCGGAGTGGAGGGCACGGTTGGGCGCGCAAGGGTGCGCGCGTCGCCGGCTTCTGGATTACGCGTCCGCTGCCGTGCACGTTCGAAGAGCGCGTCCGCCTCGGCATCCGTCCGGACGATGTACGGCGTGATGAAAATCGCGAGTTCCGTCCGATTCTTGGCGGTCGTCTGGCGCTTGAACAGATAGCCCAGCAACGGGATGTCCTTCAGCAACGGCACACCGCTGTTGATCAACTCGGTGGAGGTACCGATCAGCCCACCGATCACCACCGTCTGACCATCGCGCACGATGGCACGGGTGGATGCTTCGCGGGTGGTGATCACGGGCGCGTTGAGTGCGGCCTGCACGGTCTGCGTAGACAGACTGCTCACTTCCTGCAGCAGCTGGACGCTGACGTAGCCGTCATCATTGATGGTCGGGATGAGCGTCAGCTGCGTGCCGACGTCCTGATACTGAACCGCGCGATCAATCGCCACGTCATTGCCGAGTCGCGTCGAGGCGATGAATGGCACCTTGCTGCCGACCAGAATGCGCGCTTCGCGGTTGTTCACCGCCAGCACTTCCGGGGTACTGAGCACATTGACGGTGGATGTCGAGGCGATCGCGCGCAGCACAGCACGAACGTCGATCTTCCCGAGGCGGGTGACACGGCCGATGAAATCCTGGACGGGATCGAGGGAATCCGGCACCAGGGGCTGGCCGAACTGTGCACCGCCGTTGCTGCGCACACCACCCGTGGCGGCCGCCCAGTTGATGCCGAATTCCGTGCCACGGCCAAGGATCACCTCCGCCACCGTGACCTCCATCAGCACCTGAATCGGACGTCGGTCGAGCGAATCGATCGTCTCGCGCAGCAGGGTGATGTTCGACGGGGCGGTGCGAATCACCAGCGAGTTGCTGGGCGGGCTGGAGACGACGATCGTCTGGCCGATCAGCGATCCCGGTCCGCGCGACGTGTCGCGAAAGCTCGGCGCCGAGGCGACGGATGCCGGTGGCTGCAGGTTCTGGCGCTGCCGCATCGTCTCGGTTTCGCGTTCGCGGAACGCGCTGGTGCTGCGCGACAGTGCCTGGTCATCGAGCGAGCTCCGACGTCCTGCCGCAACGGTCGCGCCGTAGAGTTGGCCCAGCACTCCTGCGAGATCGTCGGAGTTGGCGTACTTCAGCTTCACGACGTAGGTGCGCAGGCCATCCTCGCCCTGCGTCGACTGGTCGAGGCGGCGCAGCAGATCGAGATACCGCGCCACGTTCGTCCCGCGATCAGTGATCAGCACCGAGTTCGATCGGGCAACGGATTCGAGGCGCGCATTGGGGCCTGCAATGGGCTTCAGAGCGGCCACCGCTTCGTCAGCACGAATGTGCTGCAACGGCACGAGCCTGGAGATGACCCCGACGGGTACCGGGTCCGGCAGATCGAAGCCAACACCGAGCTGACTGCCAGCGGGGCTCTGACCGGCGGGTACGACCTGGGCGACGGACCCATTGCGCACCATGACGAGGCCATGCGATTCGAGCAGTGACTCGAGGATCGTCGCGAGTTCCGATGCACGCACCGGGGTTGCCGTGTTCAGCGTCACGCGCTTGTCCGGCACGTCGGTGGCGACGATCGTGAGCCCGATCATCTGGCCCATCGCAACGATCACGTCCTCGAGGTGGGCATTGGAGAAGCGTAACGTACTGGCGACCGGACGCAGCGGCGCCTGTGCGACGATCGGCGCGGCTGATGCCATCGCGAGCAGGGAGAACACGCAGAGTGAGAAGCGACGCCTCATGGTGTCGCTCCACGCACCGCCAGCGTCAGGACGACGGGACCGCCGGGGCCCGAGAGTTCCACACGATCGGCGCCAATGCTGCGCACACGGTACCCGGCGACACCTTCGCCGAGATGGAAGAGTCGCGAGCCACGTGCCGCCGGATCGAGCCGCAGCAAGGCAGCGGCACCGAGGGGCCCATTCACGACGCCGTACAACGCCGGCACTGGATCGCTGTCGCTGGATGTCATCTCGATGCCACCGGTGCTGTCCGACGGCGCGACTGAGCCGGCAAGGAGCGGATCGACGGGCCCGGCGACGACAGTGCGGTTCTTCGGCGCCGCGCGGGTGAGCGAGAAGATGTTGGCGTTCACGATACTGTCCGCCAGAGCAGTCGCAGTTGATGGCATGGCTGGCACAGCGGCAGTAAGCGCTGGCAATGTTGGGGCGACGGACGCAACGGCAGTGCTAACCGGCCAGGCGAAAAAGGCAGCGGTGGCGATGAGACCAGTCGCAGTGACGGCTTGCAGGGTGAGCACGAGGCGCCTCGGGAGAGTCATTCGATCACAAAGGGTGCACGGACGGTGAGCGTCACCTGCAGCAGTTCGCCCCCACCCTCCGCACGACGGGCGGGATTGATCTGTACGGTCAGCTCCCGCACTTCGAGCAGCGTGGTGCCGTTCTGCACACGCGACAGCAGATCGGCGACACCGAACACGTCGCCGAGGGCGATCAGCGTGGCCGGCAATGCCGCCAGCGGAACAGCAGTCGAATCCGGCTCGCCGGAGACGTTCAGTTCACTCACACTCAACTGACTTTCGTCAGCGTAGCGCTGAAGCACGCCCTGCAATACGCCAGCCGCCAATGCCGCGGTCGCGGCTGCGACCGGGCGCTGTGGATATTCGGCAGCACGAGCGGAACGCGCGTCGACGGCGGTACGCAACATCGATTCGGCGCCTGTCACGCCGTTCAGCCTCGCCAGCTCACCGCGGCGCGCGGCAATCAGCGCCTCGCGATCGCCCCATCGCTTCATCACCGGAATGGCAAGCGCCAGGAGCAGCACGCACGCCACCGCGCCCGCTCCCCAGGTGAGCGTGCGTCGATCGCGAGCCGAGAGCCCGTCAGCGGAAAGCAAAGGCGATGGCAAACGTCTCCCGGTCTGCGGTACCGTCACGGAACCGGTTGCTTGGCGCGAGGAAGCGCACTTTTTCGAACGCTGGCTCGGCCGCGAGCGCCGCGAGCACTGCCGCCGCTGTCTGCGCATTGCCCTCCACCTGCCATTCATTGCCGACCACGCGCACGCGCTGCGCCACCGCGGCCGCAGGAAGTCGCGCTCCGAGTGCCGCCATCGCCGCCACCACATCCGGACGCGACGTGGTGGTCGTGCTGATCGCCGCCAGTTCTCGGTCGATCGCCATTGCACGCAACGAGAGATCCACACCCGTCGTCGCGGTCCGCCGCGCGGAGACGAGGTCCGATTCGAGCGCAGACAAGAGGCGATCACGTGACGCCCCGGCCGCCCAGCCGGCGGCGCTGACGGCAAGCATCGCCGCCGTCGCCCACGCCAGCAGTCGTCGACGCTGTTCGGCCACGAATCCGCGTTCGAGCCACGGCGTCAGCAGCATCGCGTCAATGGTGCCATCGAAACCGAGGACAGCACCGAGTGCGACGCTGAAGGCGGGATCGAGATCCTTGGCCAGCGACGGTGACACCGGCGCCGCGGCGAGATCGGTCGCTCGGGCGCGCCGCACGCCGCGCAACACCCCGTCTTTCGTCTCAATGGTACCGACTTCACCGACGCCGGCGTCGAGCGCGGCGCTGGTTGAGGTGTGTCCGGCGGCAATCAATGCGCGCGCCAGTGCCATCGGCGCCGCTTCCACACGCCGCACCGTGCTCCATCGCGACAACGCGCGAACGCAGGCGTCGACCAGCGTCCCGTCGGCCGCGAGTGCGATATCGCCGTCCGTCGTCAGTGCCACTGCGGTCGAGGCGCCGGGTTGGACGGCAAACCAGCGTTCCGGCTCGACGCTCAGCATCTGACGTCGGGCGGGGTGTGCCACTGGCGGGAGCTTGACCTGCTTGACGTGGAGATGCGCGAGGCCGATGGCCAACCCGATGCCGCGCACATCACCCGCGGCCGTCGAGAGCTGCGTGACCATCTCGTCGAGACGCTCCGGCGCGAAAGGCAGTTCGTAGGTACGGAGTGTGCCGCCACGGGAGCGCACCACGGCACGGACGCGTTCTGCCCCGATCTCAATGCCGACGACGCCGCTCACAGGTCGCGCTCCCGCCAGCGAACGAACGCCAGCTGATTGCCCTGGACCGCGTACACCGCCTGCACTTCATGCGTCAGTGGGTGACCACGCTGCCAGCCGCGCGCAATGAACATCACGCGCGACGGCTCATCGATCAGGCTCCCGCGCGCAACACCCAGAACGACTGGCGGCGCCGTGTTCTGGTTGACTTGCCCATCGCCGTCGACGGTCAGCCATTGCGATGCGTCGGCGATCAGTTTCCGCCCGACGTCCGGCAACGCAGCCACATCGTCAAGCGAATTGAACAGGGTGGCTTGACCGGGGATTGCGTCGATATGACGACGGATTGCGCGCGCCGCCTCGGTTGCCGCAGCGGCGTTTCCGGCGCGCGCGAACAATGCCGCGAGTGCCTCTTCCGGTGCCGCGTTGACATCGATGCGCGCGCTCACGTCGACCATGATGACCTGAACTCGGGCATCACCCATCTCGAAATCTGCGACATCGCCAAGCGCACGGTCGGCCGCGTTGAGCAGCGCACGGCGCTTGACCGCATCGTCCCCCGCCACTTCCATCCGCTGCTGCAGCGTCGCGACCGCTGCCACCACGCCACTCTCGGCCGCGTAACGGGCAATGGTTCGCGCACGCGCGTTCGCGG
>JBBQRH010000004.1:0-121458 GCA_038215035.1 Gemmatimonadales bacterium
CAGCACGCGGCGTGTGCCCAGCTGACGCGAACGGTGGCTCGACCTGCGGCTGAAGCCGCGGTGCGGCTGGGGATATACGCTGGACTCCGCCGTGGCGTCAGGTTCACCGCACTCTCGGAACTGAACGAATGCTCGTCGCACTGCTGGCGGTGTTCCTGCTCGCGCTCGTCGCACCTGTCGCACAGCGCGTCCTCCGCCGGTCCGCCGGGTGGGTGTTCGCACTGCCGATCCTGTCGGTCACCGCGTGGCTCGCGTCACTCGTGCCTCGCGTCTCCGGTGGCGACGTGGTGCTGCAGCAGCGGGAGTGGATTCCCGCGCTCGGCCTCGATCTCTCATTCCGTGTGGACGGCTGGAGCCTCCTGTTCCTGCTGCTGATCAGCGGCATCGGCGCTCTCATCCTGGTGTATGCCGCGGGTTACTTCGGCGACCATCCGCAGGCAGGGCGTTTCTACGCTCTCCTCCTGCTGTTCATGGGCTCCATGCTCGGCGTGGTCGCGGCCGATAACCTGCTGCTCCTGTTCGTCTTCTGGGAACTCACCAGCATCACGTCGTACCTGCTGATCGGATTCGATCACGAGAAGCCCGAATCCCGTGCCGCGGCGCTGCAGGCACTGCTGGTGACCGGAGCCGGTGGTCTGGCGCTGCTGGCCGGTGTGATCCTCATCGGTGAGGCCGGGGGCACCTTTTCGCTCACTGAACTGCTGCGGCGTGACGACCCGCTGCGCCAGCATGCGCTCTACCTGCCCATCCTGCTGCTCGTGCTGACGGGTGCCTTCACGAAGTCGGCACAGACACCCTTCCACTTCTGGCTGCCCGGGGCGATGGCGGCGCCGACACCAGTCAGCGCCTACCTGCACTCGGCGACGATGGTCACCGCGGGCGTGTTCCTGCTCGGCCGCCTGCATCCGTTGCTCGGCGGCACGGCGGCGTGGCACGGGATCGTGACGGCGGTCGGTGCCGTCACCATGGTGACCGGTGCCGTCATGGCGATGCCGCAGACCGATCTCAAGCGCCTGCTTGCGTTCTCCACGATCAGTGCGCTCGGCATCCTCACGATGCTGCTGGGCATCGGCACGTCGCTCGCCACGCAGGCCGCCGTCGTGTTCCTCATCGTGCATTCGCTGTACAAGGGAGCGCTGTTCATGGTCGCCGGTGCGGTCGATCATGACGCCGGCACGCGTGACGTGCGTGAACTGAGCGGTCTGTTCCGCGTGATGCCGATCACGGCGGCGGCCGCTGGGCTCGCGGCCCTCTCGATGAGCGGGCTGCCACCGCTGCTCGGCTTCATCGGCAAGGAACTGCTGTACGAGGCCGGGCTCGGCGCGCCACGAGGTGCGCTGTCCATCACCGCGGCGAGTGTCACCGCCAACGTGCTGATGGTGGCCGTCGCTGCAATCGTCGGCGTCCGTCCCTTCATCGGTGGCCGCACGCGCGCCGGCACAGCGACCGGCGAGCCCGCGCTCGCGCTCTGGCTCGGTCCCGTGGTGCTCGCGTCACTCGCGCTGGTGGCGGGCGTCGTCCCGGCACTGGTGGATCAGCCACTGGTGTCGGCGGCAGTGACGGCGATCCGGTCGGAGCCCACGACGGTCGCGCTCGGGCTCTGGCATGGTGTCAACACCGCGCTGCTGCTGAGCGTTGCGACGGTGCTCACGGGCGTCATGGCCTATCGCGGACGCGAGCGCATTCGGGTGCTCGCGCCGCCACTCGATGTCCTGACGCAACTCGGGCCGACGGCGCTGTTCGCTGCGGGCCTGCGCCTGCTGGTACGCGTGGCCGAATGGCAGACCCGGCTTCTGCAGCATGGCTACCTGCGCGGTTACGTCCTGAGCATTCTTGCGGTTGCCACGGCGTTGACCGGGTTTGCGCTGCTGCGCTTTGGTGCCGTGCCGCTCTGGGTCGGCGTCGGGAACCTGCGCGCGTATGAGGTCGCGATCGCCGTCGTGATCCTTGGCGCGGCACTCGTTGCCGCCACGGCCAGATCGCGTCTGGCAGCGGTCGCGGCCATGGGCACCGTGGGCTACGGCGTCGCGCTGATTTACGGACTCTACGGCGCCCCCGATCTCGCGGTGACGCAGATTCTCGTCGAGACGTTGACGCTGGTGCTGTTCGTGCTCGTCGTCGTAAACCTGCCGGCTTTCGCGCAGCTCTCGAGCCCGCGACGGCGCCGGTTCGATGCGGCGTTCGCCGGCGGGGCAGGCGTCGTGATCACAGGCCTCGTGCTCAAGGCGCTGCACGTCGAACACGGAGACCGTGTTTCGGATTACTACGTCACCAATGCGCTGGTCGCCCAGGGACGCAACGTGGTCAACATCATCCTCGTGGATTTTCGCTCGCTCGACACCCTCGGCGAGATCGCGGTGCTGACCGTCGCCGCGCTGGGTGTGGTCGCGATGCTGAAGCTGCGACCACCCGCCGACCGCGGAGAGGAGTGATGGATTCGCTCATCGTGCGCACGGCGGCGCGCCTGATCGTGCCGCTGCAGCTCGCCTTCTCCCTCATCCTGACGCTGCGCGGGCACAACGAACCCGGAGGCGGTTTCATCGGCGGCCTGGTGGCCGCGTGCGCCGTGGCGCTGTACGCCGTGGCGAACGGCGTGCCGGCGGCCCGGCGCGCCTTGCGTGTCGATCCGCAGCGGCTGCTCAGCGCAGGGCTGCTGCTCGCCGTCGTGAGCGGGATGCCGGCCATGCTGCAGGGTCGCCCGTTTCTCTCGGCGGTGTGGGGTGGCTCGCTTCCCACGCTGGTGGCCGGTGAGGTCAAGCTCGGCACGCCCCTGCTGTTCGATATCGGCGTCTACCTCGTGGTGGCAGGCAGCACCCTGCTGGTGCTCTTCACGATGGCCGAGGATCGCTAGACGATGGAAACCGTCCTCGCGCTCGTCATCGGCGGGCTCTACGCGATCTCGTTCTACCTGATGCTCAGACGCAGCATGGTGAAGCTGATCTTCGGTCTCATGCTGTTCACGCAGGCCGTGAACCTGCTGATCTTCACGGCGGCGGGGCTGACCCGGGGTCAGCCACCGATCGTGCCGCCCGGTGCCACGGGAGTCCCAGCGCCATACGCTGATCCGTTGCCGCAGGCGCTGATCCTGACGGCCATCGTCATCAGTTTCGGCATGCTGGCGTTCGCACTCGCCCTCACCCGACGCGGATTTCAGGCGATGCAGACCGACGATCTCGACCGGCTGGGGAGAAGCGCACCGGAGTGAGCACGCTCGTCGTCGTGCCCATCCTGGTTCCCTTGTGTGCTGCGATCGTGGGGCTGCTGGCTTCGGGCCGGCCGGCGTTGCAGCGCGTGCTCAGCGTCGCCGGCGCGGCGGCCCAGCTCGCCGTCGGTGCGGCGCTGCTGATTGCCGTGCACACCCGCGGCATCCAGGTCCAGCAGCTCGGCCAGTGGCCCGCACCGTTCGGGATCACGATCGTCGCAGACCTCTTCAGTGCCATGATGGTCACCGTCTCGGGACTGGTCGGACTCTGCGTGAGCCTGTTTGCCCTCGTGGACATCGGACGCGACCGCGAGCGCTTCGCCTTCCATCCGCTCCTGCACTTCCTGCTGATGGGCGTCGCCGGCGCCTTTCTCGCCGGTGATCTGTTCAACCTGTTCGTCTGGTTCGAGCTGATCATCATGACGTCGTTCGTGCTGCTCGCTCTCGGCGGTGAGCGGCCGCAGATCGAAGGGGCGGTGAAGTACCTCACGATGAATTTCATCGCCTCGGGCCTGTTTCTCACCGCGCTTGGCATCCTCTACGGCCAGTTCGGCACGCTGAACATGGCCGACCTGGCCGTCCGGCTCGAGTCGCAGCCCTCCGGTGTGGGCCTGTCATCGGCGGTGCTGATGCTGGTCGCGTTCGGTATCAAGGCCGGCGTCTTCCCGCTGTTCTTCTGGCTTCCAGACTCGTATCACACGCCACCGGCGGCCGTCACGGCGCTCTTTGCCGGGCTGCTGACGAAGGTGGGTGTCTACGCAATGATCCGGGTCCTCACCGTCGTGTACACGGCGGAACTGCCCGCGCTGGCACCGCTGATCGTGACGGGCAGCCTCTTGACGATGGTCACCGGCGTGCTTGGTGCAGCAGCGCAATACGACATTCGACGGCTGCTCGCCTTCCACATCATCAGCCAGATCGGCTACATGACACTCGGGCTCGGGCTGCGCACCGAGGCGGCGATGGCCGCAGCGGTGTTCTACATCGTGCACAACATCGTGGCCAAGACCAACCTCTTCTTCGTCGCCGGCGCAATCCGGCACATCCGGGGCACTTCCGACCTGAAAGCGCTCGGCGATCTCTATCGCGACGAGCCCCGTCTGGCCGTGCTGTTCCTCATTCCGGCGCTGGCGCTGGCCGGCATCCCGCCACTGTCGGGGTTCGTTGCGAAGTTCGCGCTGGTCAAGGCCGCATTGACGGCGGGGGCGTTCCTCTCCGCCGGCGTGGCGCTGGCCGTGGGCGTGCTCACGCTCTACTCGATGACGAAGATCTGGGCCGAGGCCTTCTGGAAGCCGGCACCTGCGGGCGCCGGCGGCGGCACGCGTGGTCCCGTGCCGATCGCGATGCTCGTACCCATCGCCCTGTTGACGACGCTGACCGTGCTGCTCGGCGTGCTGCCGGGGACCCTGCTCGACCTCGCGAGTGGCGCAGCCACGCAGCTGCTGGATCGCGATCAGTACCTCGACGCCGTGCTCGGGACAGTCCGATGACGCGGCTCGCGAAGATTCCACTCCTCATCCGCTTCCTCGCGTTCTACCTTCGCGAACTGCTGCTCGCGAATCTGCGGGTGGCGTACGATGCGCTCACTCCGACGCACCACATGCGTCCCGCCATGCTCGCCATCCCGCTCGATGCCCAGACGGACCTCGAGATCCTCCTGCTCGTGAACCTCATCACCATGAATCCAGGCACCGTGGGCATCGACGTCTCGACGGATCGCCGCGTGCTGTATGTGCACGTGTTCTTCGGGGATGACCCCGATGCCGTGCGCGCCGACATCAAGGGCAATCTCGAGCGACGCGTCCTGGAGCTCATGCGATGATGCAGGCTGTGAACACCATCGTGATCGGCACGCTCACACTGGCACTCCTGCTGGCCTTCTACCGGCTGGTGCGGGGTCCGAGCCTGCCGGACCGCGTCGTCGCACTCGACCTCATCAGCATGATCATCGCGGGCATGATGACGGCGTCGGTGGTCCGGACGCGGCAGCCGGTGCTGCTCGACGCGGTCACGGTCATGGCCGTCGTCAGCTTCTTCGGCACGATCGCCTTCGCCCGCTATCTCGAGCGACGGTCACGGTCCGATGCGTGAGCTGCTCAGCGCTGCATTCCTGCTCGTGGGCGCCGCGTTCATGGTGATCGCTGCCCTCGGCCTGGTGCGATTCCCTGACCTGTACACCCGCATGCACTCGGCGTCCAAGGCCAGCAGCCTCGGTGTCGGATGCCTGTTGGCCGGGGTCGCAATCACCTATCCCACCGCGATGGTGGTTGCCAAATGTGTGCTGGTTCTGCTGTTCATCTTCCTCACGGTCCCCGTAGCCGCACACATGATCGGCCGCGCCGCCTATCTGCTCGGCGTGCCGATGTGGCATGGCAGCGTGGCAGACGATCTGAAGGGTCGGTACAGCGACGATCGGAGCACGCTGGCCAGCGACTGAGCGCCGACGCTTCGCGGCACGCCACGCCCGGTGACGGCCGGTGCCGTCAGCCGGTATCTTGCGCCATGCGCATCGCCCACCTCGCCGACCTGCACCTGGGCTTCCGCCAGTTCCAGCGGCTGAGCTCTGCAGGCAACAACCAGCGCGAGGCCGATGTGGCCCGCGCGGCGCGACGCGCGATCGATCGGGTGATCGAGGAACAGCCTGACCTGGTGCTCATCGCGGGCGACGTGTTCCATCAGGTGCGCCCGTCGAACCCGATGATCCTGTACGCGCTCCGTGAGATGACGCGCCTCCGCGCGGCACTCCCGGACACACCGGTCGTGATGATCGCCGGCAATCATGACCTGCCGCGCGCCGCCGAGACGGGGTGCATCCTCGCGCTGTTCCGCACGGTCGGTGTGCAGGTGATCGAGCAGGACGCCACGCGGCTGGCATTTCCCGAGCTCGACCTCGCGATCCTCGCGGTGCCCGACACGCTGGGCCAGCCGCTCCCGGCGCTCACGACGGACGCGACGGCGCGCTGGAACGTGCTCCTGCTGCATGGCGAGGTGAAGGGCGTGCTGCCGGAGCATTCGGCCATGCTCGACCGCAACCCGAGCGAAGTGACGGTGGAGGAGCTGCAGCAGGCGCCGTGGGATTATGTCGCGCTCGGACATTATCACGTGCACCGCCAGGTTGCGGCGTGCGCATGGTACGCCGGTTCGCTCGACTACGTCAGCAGCAACGCATGGGGCGAGCTCGCGGATCAGCGCCAGCACGACGTGCCCGGCAAGGGCTTCGTGATGCATGACCTCGAGACCGGCGCGCACCGATTCGTGCAGGTACCTGCCGAGCGGCGCTTCATCGACCTCGAGGCGATCGATGCGCATGCGCTCGCGCCGGCCGATGTGGACGCACTGGTCGCGGATCGCGTGCGGCAGGTGCCCGGTGGCCTGGAGGACGCCGTGGTGCGATTGGTGGTGCGCGAAATTCCGCGGCATGTCGCGCGCGACCTGGATCACAAGGCAATCCGCGACTACAAGCGTCGTGCGCTGCACTTCCAGCTGGACACACGAAAGCCTGAACTCGTGCGACAGCGCATTGCATCGGGTGCCGGTGGCGCACGGCCATCGCTGCCGATGATGGTGCGCGAGAAGCTCGAGGCACGCGTGCTGTCCAACGACCTGGATCGCGCGTCCTTCGTCGCACTCGGCATGGACTACCTGCAGCGCGTCAGTGAGCCCACTGCGCTCGCACAGGAGCCGGGTGGAGAGACCGGGTTCATGCTCACCGCACCCGACGCGCCATGAGGCTGCGCGCGCTCAGGCTGCAGAATTTCCGGCAGCACGTCGACACGCTGATCGAGTTCGAGAACGGGCTCACCGGCATCATCGGTCCCAACGGTGCCGGCAAGTCCACGATTCTCGAAGGCATCGCGTGGACGCTCTACGGCAACACGGTTGCACGCGGCACGCGCGAGTCCATCAAGTTCCATGGCGCGGCTCCACGCTCGTCGGTGCGTGCGGAACTCGAGTTCGAACTCGGCCCGCATCGATACCGCGTGGTGCGCGGCCTGACATCGGCCGAGCTGTTCGTCGATGGCGGCACGGCCCCGGTGGCCAACAGCATCGGCTCGGTCGGCGCAGTGCTGGAGCAGCGGCTCGGCATGACGAGCCGCGAATTCTTCACGACGTACTTCACCGGCCAGAAGGACCTGGCGGCGATGGCGGCGATGGGCGCGGCCGATCGCGGCCGATTCCTCTCGCGCGTGCTCGGCTATGATCGCCTGCAGAAGGCGCAGGAACTCGCGCGGCAGAAGCGCGGCGAGGTGATCGCGGCGTTGCGCGCACTCTCGCAGTCGATGGCCGACGCCGACCTGCTTGCCTCGGAGGTGCAGGCGGCGCAGCTCGCGGTACGAGCCGCCGAGTCGGCGCTGGTGAACGCGGCCAGGCGGCTCGCCGAACTGGACGCGCAACTCGTGCAGGCGGAACCGCGCTGGCGAGCATCGGAACGTGCGCTCGCGCGTGACGTCGAGCTGCAGACGGCGATCATCCGCGCGGAAGCAGGCATCGAGCTCGCGCAGCGCGACGTCGAACGCGTACAGGCCGCGGTATTCGAGTCGGAGCAGGTGGCGGGGGGACTCGCGGGTGTGCTCGCGGAACTCGCACCGCTGCCGGCGCGACGTGCAGAGCTGCAGCGGCTCGAGGAACGCTCGCGGCAGGCGGCACGTCGTCAGGCGCTGGCGGAGGAGATTGCGCGGCTGAGCACCAGCGTGGACGCTGCAGCGTCGCGGCTCCAACAGCTCGCGCCGGCGGCCACCTTGCGCACCGACGTGCTGGCGTCGCTCGCGGAGTCACGCGCGGCAGCTGCGGTCGCACTCGAGGCGGCGAACGCACGACGAACCGACTGGGTGCGCGACCGGCAGGAAGTCGAGACACGACGCACGCAGAAACGCGACGAATACCTGGACATCAAGGCGCAGTACGACACGCTGAAGAAACTTGGCGTCGACGCGCCGTGCCCGACCTGCCTGCGGCCGCTCGGCGCGAGTCACACGGCACTCGTGGAGGAGCTCGGCGACAAGCTCGAGGTGCTGCGTGTGGAGGGCGTCTACTTCAAGCAGCGCGACGAACAGCTGCTGGGGGAACCCGATGACCTGCGTGCGCTCGACGTGACGCGCGTGGAGACGGACACCGCCGTGCGCGCGCTGGAGCGGAAGGAGCTCAGGATCGAGCAGGCCATCAAGGAGCAGGCCGAGAAGGAGCGCGAACTCACCCTGCTCGTCTCGCAGCGCGACGAGCGTGTGCGTGCCGTCGCCGAGCTGGCATCGGAGTACGACGCGGCGCATCACGCAGAGGTGCGCCGGTCGGTGACCACGCTCACCGCTTTGGAGGTGCGCCATGCGGCGGCGAAGGGCGTGGCCGACGACCTGCCGAATCGTGTTGCGACGCTGCGTGCCGCAGCGCAGGCGTTGCTGGGTGCACGCGCATCGGTGGACGAGGCGCGAGCCGCGCGAACCACGCACGGCTTCAGTGCCGAGCAGCACGCGGCGGTGCAGGGCGCGTTCGAGCTCGCAGCGCGCAGGCGGCAGGTGGCGGCCGTGGTGCGTGCCGGTGCCGAGAGTGATGCCGGCAATGCGGCTGGCGCGCTCGCCCGTGCGATGACGGCGGCGGAGCAGGCGGCACGCGTGCGCGATCAGCAGCGGCAGCTCGAGACGGAGCGGCGCGTCCATGACGAGCTCGATGCAGCCTATGGCGAACTGCGCGCGGAACTGAACGCGCGGCTGCGGCCGGAACTTGGCGAGATCGCTGGGTCGTTTCTCACCGACCTCACTGATGATCGGTACAACGAGTTCGAGCTCGACGAGAACTACGAGATCATCCTCATCGGCAGCGGCATCCCGCGGCAGGTGATCTCGGGTGGCGAGGAGGATCTCGCAAACCTCGTGCTGCGACTCGCCGTGTCGCAGCTGATCGCCGAGCGGAGCGGGCAGCCGTTCTCGCTCCTGGTGCTGGATGAGGTCTTCGGGTCGTTGGATGATCAGCGTCGCTCCAACGTGGTGGAACTGCTGCGCAGGTTGCAGGATCGGTTCGAGCAGGTGATCGTGATCACGCACATCGATGGTGTGCGCGACGGCCTGGATCGCGTGCTCGAGGTCTGCGTGGACGAGGAGACGGGCCGTGCAATCGTCGAACAGCGCGACGGCGGCAGGCTGCAGCAGGAATCCCTGGCTGGGTTGGAGGTCTGACGGTGGCGAGTCTGCGTACGTGGCGTTCGGACCCGGTCATCACGGGCCCGGAGCCGATCCAGCCGGCAGACATTCAGGCGGTGAACACGGTCTTCAGCGACGCGTTCTCCGAGCGGTATCGCAAGGACGGCATGGTCGGCGTGCGCGTGCCGTTCCTGAACCCGCTCATCTGGCGATACGCGATCAGCGGAGCCGGTGATGGTGCCGTGCTCTGGCGGACGGATCGCGGCACCGTGGCGGCCTTCAACATCGCGCACCGGAGCGGAGTGGAGGGTTGGATGGGGCCGCTCGCCGTCGCGCCGGAGCTGCAGGGTCGCGGCGTGGGCCGCACGGTCGTGGAGTTCGGCATGGAGCACCTGCGTGCCCGCGGCTGTCGCGTCATCGGACTCGAGACCATGCCGCGCACCATGGACAACATCGGCTTCTACTCGCAGCTCGGCTTCGTGCCAGGGCCGCTCACGATGACGGTGACGCTCGATGCCGCCACCAGCGACAGTGCGATCACGCTGCTCGGTCGGTTGCCTGTGCTGGACCGTGACGACGCGATCGCAGAGTGCGGCGACGTGACGAGCGCGATGCGCGACGGCTACGACTTCACGCACGAAATGCGCATCACCGACGCCCTGGCACTCGGTGACACGGTGCTGGTGCACCGCGATGGTGCGATCGTGGCGTTCGCGATCTGCCATTCCGCGCCGCTGGTGGAGGGACGCGCGCGTGATGAGGTGCGCGTGCTGAAGTTCGTCGCGGAGACCGATGCCGATGCGATGCAGCTCGTCACGCACCTCACGGAGTACGCACGTCGCTGCGGCACGCGACGCGTCGCCATTCGCGTGCAGGGTGATGCCACACGACTCTACATGGCGCTGATCGCGCGCGGTGGACGTGTGCGCTGGACCGACTTGCGGATGACGATGACGGATCATCCAGAAGCCGCGCAGCCTGCCGATGGCGTGATGCTGTCGAACTGGGAAATCTGAGTGGTGTATCGGCCTCAGGTCGTACGACCCGGGATTCGCGACATGTAACGTTTGGCACCCGCCGTCCGTCCAGTTGACGAAAGTCGCTGCGGCACCGTACCTTCTTCGCAGCACAGGAAAGCAGGAACGGGAAGGCATAATTTTTGAGCCGATAAGTCTGCCGGTGAAGTCCGATAAATCGTGCTGACGTCATGCCCCAGTGCGGGGAAGGCGGAAGGCTGCGGGTGAGGGCTGTAGCGTATCGACGGGCTTCAAAAACCCCTTCTCGTTCCACTCAGGTGAATATGGGCGACCCCTCGGACAGGGGCGCCCATATTCGTTTCCCCCGGCGCCGCGGGAACGTGGCGTGCCTGAATCGTATTTGTTGGTTGTCGCGGTCAACGGGTGACCGCGCGCCGCTGTGACCCTTTGGCCGATCCCCTGGCAGTGTGCATGGGGATCACTGAGCGCGAATGCCGATCGTAACCGCGACGCGACGTCTGCGCTTCAACGCCGCACATCGCATCCACAATCCTGAACTGACCGACGCCGAAAACACTCGGCTGTTCGGCAAGTGCAACAATCCGAACTGGCACGGGCACAACTACACGCTCGAGGTCTCGGTGACCGGCGCGATCGATCCGACAACCGGATATGTGATGGATCTTGGGCTGCTTCGTGCGATGGTCGAGCGTGAAGTGATCGAGCAGATGGATCACCGGAACTTGAATCTCGAGGTGGAGATTCTGCGCGGCATCAATCCGACCGCGGAAAACATCGTGGTGGCATGCTGGCACGCAATTGCGCCGCACGTGGCGCCGGCGCGGCTGAGCAGGCTCCGACTCTGGGAAACCGAGAATAACTATGTCGAGTATGAGGGTGATTAGGCCGATCGAGTCGGATGAGGCGTTCGATGGCGTGCGTCCCGCCGTCTCTGGTAGCGCGCTGGCCGAGTACGAGGCGCTGGTGCGCCGCCAGCTGGAACTGCTGGGCGAGGATGCGGAGCGCGAGGGACTGCTCAAGACACCGACACGGGTCGCGAAAGCGATGGCGTGGCTGACGCGTGGCTATGAAATGAACGCGTCCGACGTCATCGGCGACGCCCTCTTCGAGGAGAATGCCGATGGCATGGTGATGGTCCGCGATATCGAGCTGTACTCGATGTGCGAGCATCACATGCTGCCCTTCTTCGGGAAGGCGCACATCGCGTACATCCCGGACGGCCGTGTGGTCGGGCTCTCCAAGCTGGCGCGCGTGGTGGACGTCTTTTCGCGTCGGCTCCAGGTTCAGGAACGGATGACCGAACAGATCGCGCAAGCGCTGGCCGATGTGCTGAAGCCAAAAGGAATTGGCGTGGTGGTGGAGTGCGCCCACATGTGCATGGCCATGCGGGGGGTCGAGAAGCAGAATTCGAAGACCATCACATCGGCGCTGATCGGCAACTTCCGCAGTGACGCGAAGACGCGTGAGGAGTTTCTCCGTCTGGCCCATTCGCCGCGCTTCTAGCACTGTACGACACGTGACAGTTGGGCGCCCGGTGTGCGCCCGTCGCCGCCGGCCGATTTGATCGCGCCGGCGGCGGTACATTTCAGGCATGACTAATCGCCGCTCTGCCGTCATCACCGGCGCCTCCCGAGGGATTGGCGCTGCCCTCGCCCGCCGCGCGGTCTCCGAGGGCGTGCGTGTCGCGCTGATCGCCCGGACGCCCGGCCCGCTCAACGCGCTGGCTGAGGCGCTTGGCCCCTTGGCCAGCGCACACGCCTGCGATCTGGCGAACGCGTCAGCGGTCAGCGCCGTCGCCGACGGGATTACCCAAGCGTTCGGTGGTGCGCCCGACACGCTCGTCAACAACGCCGGGCTTTTTCAGCTCGCCACCGTCGAGTCGATGTCGGCGGAGGACTTCGCGCAGGTGATCCAGACGAATCTGGTCGCGCCATTCCTGATGATACGGGCACTGCTGCCGGCCATGCGCCTCCGTGGTGCTGGCACCATCGTGACGGTGGGTTCAATCGCCGATCGGCATGTGTTCCCGGAGAACGGCGCCTACGCCGCCAGCAAATTTGGACTACGTGCGTTGCACGAGGCGCTGCGCATGGAACTGCGCGGCAGCGGGGTCAGGGCCACGCTGGTGTCACCGGCACCGGTGGATACGTCCCTCTGGGACCCGGTCAACCCGGACCAGCGCCCCGGGTTTACTCCGCGCGCCGCGATGTTGTCGGCTGACGACGTCGCCGACGCGATCTGGTACGCGATGTCGAGGCCATCAGGCGTCAACATCGATGAGCTCCGCCTGTCGCGGAGTTGACGGCCAGTGTTCACCGAACTGATCGACATGTTGCGCTGCACCAATCCGCACGACGACAGCTGGCTGGTTGCCACCAGCACGCGGAGCGAGGCCCGGCACATCATCGAGGGGCGACTTGGCTGCCCAGTGTGTCGAGCGAGTTATGCGATCGGGAATGCGGTGGCGCTGTTCGCGCAGGCGCCGGAGCTGCCGCCAATTGCGCGGCTCGACGAGGAGCAGGCATTTCGAATCGCGGCACAGCTGCACCTGATCGAGGCGCCGGCGCCGATCCTGCTTACAGGTGCGTGGTCGGCCGCCGTCGAGGCGCTGCTGCGCATCACGCCGACCGTGCGGATGTTCGTAGGCAACTCCAGGGTTCCGATTGCGCTCGATGATCGCGTCAGCTTGTTGACGCTTCCTGCGCAACGGTTCCCGTTGGCGTCAGCGGTGCTCCGTGGCGTGGCACTCGACAGGGAGCACGCCACCGACGCCCTGCTGTCCGACGCGGCGCGCATCCTTCGCGCCGGCGGACGTCTGGTCGCGCCAGCCGACCGAATGCTGGATGCCCTCAGCTGGAAGCCGCTCGTGCGCGATGCCGAGCTGCAGGTCGCGGAACGTCTGCCATCAGCCAGTGCGCCCATCCAGCTCAAGCGCGCCCCGTCCAACCCGCTCTTCGACGGTTGACGTTTCCTGCTACTCGCTGCCCGTGGTGTTGTCGTCGTAGAGGGCATCGATGACGCCCTTGTACTTCTCGTTGATGACGCGCCGTTTCACCTTCAGCGAGGGCGTCAGTTCGCCGCCCTCGATCGTGAATTCGTGCTCCAGCAGTGCGAGCTTTTTCGGCGACTCGAATTTCGCCAGTCCGGCCATCTCGCTGCGCACTTCGCGATCCATCTTGGCGATGACCTGCGGATCGTGCAGCAGCGCAGCCCGGTCGCTCGATGCGATGCCCTTGTGGGCCGTCCACTTCAGCAGCGCGTCCCAGCTTGGCACCACCAGCATCACGGGAAACCGGCGCTTGTCGCCGATCATCACCGCCTGACTCACGAACGCGTTCGTCACGACGGTGTTTTCGATCGGCTGCGGGGCAATATTCTTGCCGCCGGCGGTGACGATGATGTCCTTCTTGCGATCGGTGATGCGGAGAAAGCCATCCTGCATCGAGCCGATGTCACCGGTGTGGAACCACCCGTCCGCATCGATGGCGTCGCGCGTTGCCTCGGGATTACGGTAGTAGCCCTTCATGACGCTGGGGCCGCGGGTCAGGATTTCGCCGTCGGCCGCAATCGCGACTTCGACGCCCGCTACCAGCTGACCGACCGTGCCGACCCGGATGTTGTTCATGCGATTGACCGAGATCACCGGACTGGTCTCGGTGAGTCCATACCCTTCGACCAGCGTCAGGCCGGCGGCCACGAAGAACTTGTTGATGGTCGAGGCGAGCGGCGCGCCACCGCTGCACGCAACGCGCAAGCGCCCGCCGAGTTTCTCCCTGATCTTGCTGAAGACCAGTTTCTGCGCGATCGAATACTTCCACGCCAGCAGCGCCCCAGGCGCTCGTTTCGCGAGATACGCATCGGCCCACTCGTCGGCGACGCCAAGCGACCAATGGAAGATCGATTTCTTCAGCCCAGATCCCGCGTTACCGCCCTCCATGATCCGCGCGTACAGCTTTTCATAGATCCGGGGCACCGAGCTCAGAATCGTCGGCCGCACCTCTACGAGATTGGCCGCCACTGCCTCGATCGACTCGGCGTAGGCGATGGTGCACCCGCCGGCGAAGAGGAGATAGTGTCCCACCATGCGTTCGAAAATGTGCGACAGTGGCAGAAAACTCAGCGCAACATCATCATCCTTCGGATCAAGGACGGACAACGACGCCAACACATTGCTGTACAGGTTGTCGTGCGAGAGCATCACACCCTTGGGCAGTCCCGTCGTCCCGGAGGTGTAGATCAACGTCGCCAGATCGTCGGGCTGTGCGGCGAGCGCGGACTGCTTCCATGCTGCCGCACGCTCGGGGAAGTCGACCTTGGCACCCTGCGCGATGAAGTCGCTCAACGTGATGTCGCAGCCGACCTGCGCCGGCGCAGTGAAACTGATGACCGTGCGCAGCCCCGGTACGTCGGGCCGGATGCGGGCGATCTTTGCCGCCTGCTCCGCGGTCGAGACGAACAGCGCCACCGCCCCACTGTCGTTGAGGATGTGCACCATCTGCTCCGCCGGCAGCGTCGGATAGATCGGCACATCGGCCAGCCCCGCCGTCAGGCAGGCGTAGTCGGCCACGGCCCATTCGGGGCGATTCTCCGACAGGATGGCGACGCGATCGCCGCGCGCGAGCCCCAGCTCCTGCAGCGCCAGCGACGTGCGGCGGACACGCTCGAGCAGTTCGGCGTGTGAGATATCGACCCACACACCATCGCGCTTGTATCGCATCGCCGCCGAGCGCGAGAACTTCCCGAGGGCATCGAAGAAGAGCTGTGTCAGCGTGCCGGGAGTGGGCCGCTCAGGACCACGATGGATCGTGGCAGCACCCGTCGCATCACTCGACGTCACCGCAGCTGATGGTCCTGCCATTTCTCCTCCGAGCATCAAGGCATCCGATGAAGCAGGCGAGCCCGGCCGATGCCGGCGCGCCGCCGTGGTGAGGCTATGGGATTGCACAACCGTCCGCCAGCGGTACGCCGCTCGGAAACGTCAGGCCACCGTCACAATCAGGGCGTGCGGGGCACCAGCCGGATGTTGAACGGACGGGGGCTGCCAGGCACGTCGACACCGAGCGCCTTGAAAGAGGCCTCGAGGGTGACCGTGCCACGTGCAGTTGCGCCGAGCTTCGGGTACGCCTTGATGCGCACCGCCGCACCTTGGCCAGTCATCAGCGCGGACGTAATTGGACGGCCGGACACGTTGTCCACCATGCGAACCGAGTCGAGGATGGCCTGCGTGAAACTCACGACGCGAAATCGGATCCGCAGGCCGCTCAGCAATGTGTCGGCGGCGAAGACCGCAATCCGCGCGTCCTTGAATCGTTGGGCCGTGTCCGCCGCATTGTACACCAGCGAGTCGAGCGAATCGGCCGCAAAACGATTCAAGCCGGTCGGCGCCTGCACCACGGCAAAAGTTTGTGTCTGGCTCTGCAGCGAGCCGGCTTGTGCCACCATTCTCACCGCTGGGGTGACGACGCGTCCGACGAGCCGCAGTCCGGCGATGACGAGGAATGCTTTCGCCGATGTCGTATCGATCCCGACCAGTCGAATCTGCTCGTCGCCGAGGCTGTCTCCGGCGCCATTGAATGCTTTCACTGGCACGCGGGCGGGCAACAGATCACCGCCGCGCATGGTATCGCCAACGACCACCGCCTGCGCCGGAAGCGAATCGAACTGCAATGACAACGGCACCTGCGGATCGGTGCTGATTTCCGTGCACCCCGCGACCACTGCTGCCAGCAGCAGCGCGGCAACCGTGCCACGCTGGGCGCGCATCAGACGAAATGCTCCGCGAGGCGCGCCGCCAGCGCGACGTAGGCCACCGATGCCGGGTCCGACGGATTGCGCAGCACCACCGGGACGCCGGCGGCGAATGCGTCGGCAGCATTGGCGGAACGAGGGATGGCGATGTCGTACACCAGCGTGGGGGGCAGATGCTGACGGATGTACTGAGCCGTGCGCTCGCTGGATGCGTTCCCAGCTTGGTACATGGTCAGCAATACCCCTTCCAGTGCCAATTGATCGTTGGTGAGTAGCGCGTCCTGAATGCCGCGCAGGATCTGCGGCGTGGTCTGGAGGGCGAGCGGCTCACATTGCAGCGGCACGATCACATGCTGGCTGAGGCTGAGCACGGATCGCACGATCCCGCCCAGGCCCGGCGGCGTATCGACGACGACCACATGACATCGCTCGCGTGCGACGCGCAATAGCTGAGCGAGCTGCGAATTATCCGTCGCGCGGCGGGTGTAATCTTCATAGTCGACCGCGTCGTTCACGCTTCCAACGAGCATCGCCCGCAGCCATGGCAGCTGCGTGGGGAGAATGATGTCGCGCAGCATCGCGGTGCCGCGAAGAAAATCGGCGAATCCGAGTGTGGGGTGGCCCGGCCGCAAGCCGACACCGTAGCGCACGGCGCCCTGAGGATCGACATCCACGATCAACGTCTTCAGGCCACGTCGGGCAAACGCGGCCGCGAGATTCACCGCTGTCGTGGTCTTGCCAACGCCGCCCTTCTGACTGACGACCGCGAGGACGCGGCCGAGTGGTTGTTCAGACGTCATTCCCGTGACGGAGTCCGTCGGTGCCGGTGGCCTTCAGGCCCGGTAGTTCGCCGGGCCCGGAATCGGCTTGCATTCCGCGCACGGCCGCATGTCGCACCGGCGTGTCAACCGGCTCTCTGGCGACGGCGTCGTCGACAGTCTCTGGCACTTCTGGCTCGCCCCGCAAACTACGCAAAGTGGCGCGTGCGTGACCGATCCAGCGAGTACTGTCGCCACCGGATGGCGGCGTCACCAGAAACGTCTCGAGGTGCTGGACCGCGCCGTCCACGTCTCCCTTCTTCGCCAGCAGGAACGCCACGCCATAGTTCGCACCCGGGTTCGTCGGCTCGGACTCGAGAATCTTGCGGTACGACCGAATGGCCTCGTCAGTGCGCCCCGACTTGGTGAAGACGATGGCCATGTTGAGCAGGATTCTCGCGTCATCCGGACTCGTCCGTAGTGCGAGTCGGTACGATGTCAACGCACCGTCGAGGTCGTTCGACTTCTCGAGGGACAACCCTTCCGCCACGAAGTCTGGACGGATCGCGCCAAGCTCACGCGCGTTGGGCTGACCACCGAGCAGTCGTGACACGCCATCTGAAACTCGGCGCAACCAGGTCATGTGATCGAGGACAGAGGGAGACGTCGCAAGTCGGAACGCAGGAGGCACCCGTCGTTCAGACTCGTGATTCTAGACAAGCTACGCGCTCGGCACGGCTTCGGGCAATGATTGTCAGAGAGCAGCCAATCCCGCTTCGCGGTAGCTTCGGGCTGTCCGAACACGTCCGTCGGAGCGACGCGTGTCACGTATGCCCCACCCGCACACGGAGTACTCCCGATGCCCCCGCGCCGCACGTCGGTCGATCCAGCCAAGGGTGTGCTGGAAGTGGAATGGCAGTTGTTCGGCGAGCTGTCGCGGGCACTCGCGCTCAAGGTCTCTCGCGAGTTCGACCCGGAGCTCGTCGTCGGCATTGCCAACGCCGGTGTGATTCCCGGCGCGACCATCGCCTCGATTCTTGATCGACCCTTTGTCTCGATGACTGTCAGCCGCCGGTATCGGCCCGACGCACAAGTGCGAGAGACTCCCTCCATTTTCGGTGAGGCACCTGCCGCAGCCCGAGGGAAGCGGGTGCTGCTGGTGGATGAAACCTGCGATACCGGGGACACGATCCGTCTGGCCAAGGCCGCAATCATCAATCTGGGGGCCCAGGCGGTGAAGATTGCCGTCGGGTTCCGAACGGGGCCGTTCGTGCCGGACTTCGCCGCGATGACCACTGAAGCGGCAATCATCCTTCCTTGGGACCGCGAACTGCTCGTGAACGGTCAACTGGTGATCAATCCGGCCTACGCACCGTATCTGGCGCCGTAGGTATTCTGCGGCCGGCGGCGCCGACGCTCAGACCGGCGCGTTGGCCCGTTGGATCAGCTCTGCTTCGTCAATCACTTCGACGCCAAGCCCCGTCGCCTTGTCGAGCTTGGAGCCCGCTTCGTCGCCTGCCACGAGAAACGAGGTGTTCTTCGACACGCTGCTCGTCACCCGACCACCAGCTCGTTCCACCAGTGTGGTGGCCTCCGTGCGCGACAACGTGGGCAAGGTGCCGGTGAGCACGACGGTGAGACCCGTCAGGGGGCCGTCACCACCGGTGACATCCGGCTCCGTTGTCTGCACGCGTGCCGCGATCAGCTTCCGGACCAGCGCCTGCGCTGCGGCATCATCGAGGAATTCGCGCACCGACGCCGCGATCACGTCGCCAACGCCGCGCACCGCCATGATCTCGTCGAGTGACGCCGCCTGCAGCGCGTCGATCGAACCGAAACGTCGCGCCAGCAACTGCGCCGCGATCGCTCCGACATGGCGGATGCCAAGCGCATTGAGCAATCGGGCCAGTGGTTGCGTTCGAGATGCATCGATTGCGGCAATCAGTTTCTCCGCGCTCTTCTCCGCCATCCGGTCCAGCGGCAACAGCTGTTCGACGGTCAGGGCATAAAAATCGGCCGCATCGCGTACGAGGTCCGCCGCCACCACTTGCTCGATGCGCGCATAGCTGAGGCCGCGGATGTCCATCGCATCGACACTCGTGAAATGCACCAGCGCCTCGAGCCGCCGGCCAGGGCAGGCGAGATTCGGACAATAGAGCGCCACTTCATCGTCGTCCCGGCGCACCGGCGTGCCGCATGACGGGCATACCTCCGGAGCGACGAACGCCTCGGGCGGCTCCACCACGCTCCGCTTCTCCGGCACCGGGCCGATCACTTGCGGGATGACGTCGCCGGCACGCTGCACCAGGACGCGATCGCCGACGCGCAGATCCTTCGTAGCAATGAGGTCGAAATTGTGGAGCGTCGCCATCCGCACCGTCGTGCCGCCGATCTCCACCGCCTCCAGCTCCGCAAACGGATTGAGCGATCCGGTCCGGCCGACGTTGACGCCGATGCGCAGCAGTGTCGTCTCGGCAATGTCGGGAGCGAACTTCCGCGCAATCGCCCAGCGCGGCACCCGGCCGCTTACCTCGCCCAGTTCCTCCTGCAGCGAAAGCGAGTTCACCTTGATCACAGCTCCGTCAATGGCGAAGTCGATCTCGCCTCGGAATTCGTGCTCCACCCGCGTGGCCCAGGCGTTGATTTCGGCCAGCGTGCGGCAGGTCACACGCTGCGGCGCCACCGGAATGCCCCAGCCGGTGAGCGCCGCGAGCAGCGATTCCTGCGTCGTGAAGGGCAGCGCAGCGGCTCCGTCGGGATGCACGGCGGCGTAGCCGAAGAATCGGAGCGGTCGCTGCGCGGTGATCCCCGGATCGAGCTGACGCAATGCGCCGGCGGCCGCGTTCCGCGGATTCGCAAACACCGGCTCGCCTGCCTGGGTGCGCTCCTCGTTCATCGTCGCGAAGCGACTGAACGGGAAGTACGCCTCACCGCGAATTTCGATCAGTGCCGGCGGGGTCGCAGTCATCAGCCGGAGCGGCACATCGTGCATCGTGCGCAGGTTCGGCGTCACGTCTTCGCCGATCGTTCCGCTACCTCGGGTTGCGCCCGTCATCAGCAGTCCGTCGCGGTAGGTCAGCGACACTGCGGCGCCGTCGATTTTCAGTTCGCAGCTGTAGCCGTCGGCGTCCACCACGTCGCCTGCAAGTCGCCGCACACGCTCGTCCCACGCCGCCAGCTCCGCCTCATCGAAGGCGTTGTCCAGCGAAAGCATCGGCACCAGATGGGTATGCTTCGGCAGCGCCGACTGCGGCTCGCTTCCGACGCGCATGGTCGGCGAATCGGGGCGTTGCAGCTCGGGGTGCGCCTGTTCGAGCTGCTGCAGCTCACGGAAGAGCGCATCATAGCTCGCGTCGCTCAGCGTCGGCCGGTCGAGGACGTAATACTCATGGCTGGAACGCGTGAGCTGATCGCGCAGCGCTGCGGCGCGCTGTGCTGGTGCGGGGGAACCGGACTGGGAAGGAGTCGCCATGGCGGGGCTATCGGCTGAGGTCGACGCCGAATCTACACTCGGTGGTGGCGACGTTGCGGTGGCAGGGTGCCCGTGTCGGTCCAGGGCACGAAAACTGCCGGGCGGTGTACATAACTGTGAAGCATTCAACACCGTATCCGGAGCGTGACCATGATCTACGAAGACGAAGAGGCGCTGGAGGACACGGGCCTCGACTCGCACAACACCACGACGCGTGCGTCAGGCGGCGCCTCGGTGGCGATTGCAGTGTTCGCTGGTGCAGCGATCGGAGCCGCAGTGGCACTGCTGCTTGCCCCTCGGAGCGGGCGCGAAACGCGACGCGTCATCCGCAAGCGCGCTGATGGACTGCGGGAGACGGCCAGTGGCGTCATTGACGATACCACGGAAGACCTGACGCGTGAACTGCGTCGACGTGGCCGTCAGCTTCGCCGGAAGCTCGATCGGATGGCGTAGGACGCTCGCAAGGCAGAGATCAGGTACAGCGCGGCGGCACCCAGAGACGGCTGCCGCCGCGCGTCACGATCGGACCATCCAGTGCTACCGCAGTGTCGCAAGCAGTCGTTCGCACGACTGCTTGTACCGCGCGTCGTTGAATTCTACCGACGGCATGCGTGCGACGGCCGCGCACGACGCTCGCGCCTTCGGCTTGTCGCCCGTGTCGGCATAGATCTCGGCGAGATCGAGTTTGTGCGTGATCCGTCCCGGATCAGCCGCGACCGCCGCTTCCATGTACCGAATGGCCTCGGGCCAGCTGGCCTGCTCAAAGACCTTGCCTCCGAGGAACTTGCGCGCCGCAAACCTGGCAAAGCTGTTCAGTCGCATGACTTCGGCATTCCACACGCCAAGTACATGCAATCCGCCAGCGTGCCTCGGATCGGCTTTCACGGCCGCGAGCGCCTCGGTGCGAATTTCGGCTGCATAGCGGACACGGTCCCGGCTGCCGAGTGCGAGCGCCGTTCGGCCGAGTGCCACGGCCAGCATGAAGTGCCCATCGGCGCCGGCAGGATTGGCGGCAACCGCGCGGCGCGCGTAGCCTTCCGACTTGCGGTACAACTCGGCTCGCTTTGGCGCGTCCGCAGCCGCTTCACCCAGGTCAGAGGCCTCTCTGGCGGCACGCCAGAGCAACTCGTAGTTCGAGGGGGCGCCGGCCAGCGCCCCTTCATACCGGCTGAGGGCGCTCGACGCGTTGAATGTCGCACGATCACGATCAGCCAGATCGATGACCGCCGCAACGTCCTGAGCGCGCGCTGCCGTCGCAGTCAGTATGGCGGCGAGGCAGAATCCGATGATACGACCACGAGGAACTGATGGCATGTTTCTGGAATGCGGGACACGAACGCGATGCTGAGTTGAAATCCGCTTTGGCAAATACACCGGGGATCGGCCGGTGGTTCGACGCATGATCCTGCGAGACCTGATCGAACGCAAGCGGGACGGCGGTGTTCTCTCGCCTGCCGAATGGCGCGACATCGCGATCGCGGCGGCGGACGGTACGGCGCCCGACTACCAACTCGCCTCACTGCTGATGGCGATTTTCTGGCGTGGGCTGGATGCCGCGGAAACGAGCGCACTCACCTCAGCCATGCTGGCCACGGGCAGCACCCTGCGTCGGCCCGTCGATGCCGGTCCGTGGATCGACAAACATTCCACGGGCGGTGTCGGTGACAAGACCTCGCTGATACTGGCGCCGCTGCTGGCAGCAGTCGGCGTTACGGTGCCGATGATGTCGGGCCGCGGGCTTGGGCATACTGGCGGGACGCTCGACAAGCTGGAGAGCATCCCGGGGTTTCGCACCGACCTCACGCTGGCGCAGGCCGAGGCGCAGCTGGCGGCGATCGGGTGTGCGCTGATCGGCCAGACTGCGGAAATCGCTCCGGCTGACCGACGCCTCTATGCACTGCGCGATGCGACGGCGACGGTCGAGTGTATTCAGCTGATTGCGGCCAGCATCATGAGCAAGAAGCTGGCGGAAGGGCTGACGGGACTGGTGCTCGACGTCAAGACCGGCAGCGGCGCCTTTCTGCCCGAGCTCGAACGCGGACTGGCGCTCTCGCGCACCATGATCGCGCTTGGTGCCGCCGCAGGCGTGCCGGTGGTCACGCTGATCACGGCCATGGATCGCCCGTTGGGTGATGCCTGCGGGAACGCCCTCGAGGTCGTCGAGTGTCTCGAGACGCTCCGCGGCGGCGGCCCGGCTGACCTGTGGACGGTGACCTTGGCGTTGGCGATCGAGATGCTGCAACTGGCGCGTCCCGGCGTGTCCGCCGCCGCCGCCCGAACCACGCTGCGCACGGCGATCGACTCCGGTGCCGCACTCGAGAAGTTCAGGCAGATCGTCGCCGCGCAGGGGGGCGACGTGAGCGCAATCGATGCGCCGGACGCCGGGTGGGCTCGTGCCTCTGAGATCGGAGACGTGGTCGCCGATCGCAGCGGCGTCGTGCTCGCGATTCCGCCGCGGCCGGTCGGCCACGCCATTATCGCTCTTGGCGGCGGCCGGACGACCAGGGAGGACCAGGTTGATCCCAGAGTTGGTATCGTGTTCAGGGTGCGGGTGGGTGACGCGGTACGCGCTGGCCAGCGCTTGGCGACGATTCACGCGGCCACTCCCACTGCCCTGGCCGATGCGCAGGTCAGACTTCGGGGGATCGTCCAGCTGGGCGATGTGGGGGAGCGGGCTGCAACACTCCCGTGGGTGAGCCATCGGGTCACGTCGGCGGGGACCGAAGTCCTTCGGTGAGGCATTTACCTCCAGCAGGCTCTGGTGCCCGCTTGGCGGCGTGGCGATCTTTCGGTATCCGGAGTCTGGCCGTCTCTCCTGCTCCGGCGGACCGAACGCTCACCTCGCCAATTTCATGCTCAAGCTTCAGGCCTTCGCGGCTCTCGGTGTCGCCCTCCTCGCGGCGGCGTTTTACTTCGGCTGGTTCTTCATGGTGATGACTCCCGTGACCCCGGAAACGGCTGGACTGGACACCGGCTCGTCAAATGTGGCCCGCCTCGCGGTTGGTGTGATCTTCACCGCGATCATCGC
This sequence comes from Gemmatimonadales bacterium, assembly GCA_038215035.1. Taxonomy (GTDB): domain Bacteria; phylum Gemmatimonadota; class Gemmatimonadetes; order Gemmatimonadales; family Gemmatimonadaceae; genus JACMLX01. The sequence continues at coordinate 23,338 of JBBQRH010000004.1, forward strand.
GGTCGGCATCGCGTTCTTCCGTCAGCTTTGGAACGGCGCCAAGAACGCACGCTCGTAAGTGCGCTCGCGCACGCACCGGCTCATTGCGGCTGGTGCATGCGCTGTTGGAACGTCGCTCACTGCCCAGACGCCTCTCGACGGTGCGCGAGCGGTCCGTAGCGTCGATTCACTCTGGAACGCGGCACAGGCGCGCGGTACGCGCGCCACCAACGGCGCTCCGGGCCCACGATACTGGGCTCAGCGCGCGAGTTATGCGTTGCACGCCAGGCTCGATCCAGCCACACAGTCCATCCGTGGCGACGGCATGCTCCGGTATCACAACCGGTCGCCAGACACACTTCGGGTCATTGCGCTGAGTCTGGCGCAGAACCTCTTCCGGCGTGGCGCACCACACGACGAAACGGTGCCGGTCACGGGCGGTCTTGAGCTGGATGCATTCTGCGTCGCTCGGCAGACCGGTGCTTCAGTTGCGAACCTGTGCGGCGCCGTTCCTCCGGTGACGTCGGCGCTGCGCGTCGAGAACACGATCGCCTGGTTGACACTGCCCGCGCCGTTGCTGCCCGGCGACTCGCTCGAGCTGCGCGCGGCGTGGCGATTCGTGATTCCTCCGGCCAGCGCCCCACGGTTGGGTACCGACGGCAGTGTCACGCTGATTGCATACTGGTACCCACAGTTTTGTGTGTACGATGACGTGACCGGGTGGCAGGCGGATCCGTATCTCGCCACCGGCGAGTTCTACATGGATCATGCAGACTATGACGTGCGCATTACGGTGCCCGGCAGTTATCTCGTCGGCGCGACTGGAACGCTGGCAAATGGCGCCGCGGTGCTGTCGCTGCCGGCGCAGGAGCGATTGCAGCGCGCTGCAGTGAGCTTCGCCGCGGTACCGATCGTGAATGACACCCTTCGTCGTGCTAATGCGGCAACTGCGCCAGGCAGCGTGCTCACCTGGCGGTTCGTGGCGCGCGATGTGCGTGATTTTGCGTTCTATGCCTCACGCGATGTGGTCTGGGACGCGATGGCCGCGCTCGTCCCTCGTCGCGGCACCGCGGCGCTCGACACAGTCCTCGTACATGCCCTGTACCGCCCTCGCATGAAGGATTGGCGTCGCGCTACCGACTACGGTCGGCAGAGCATCGAACGTTTCTCGCGATTGCTCTGGCCGTATCCGTGGTCGCAGATGACCCTGGTCGAAGGCATTGTCAGCGGCGGCATGGAGTATCCGATGCTCGCCGCCGTCTCGAGCGGCGGTGACGCGAAGGAATTGCTGAGCACCATCGCGCATGAAGTCGGCCACATGTGGTACCCGATGCAAGTGAGCAGCGACGAGCGCCGATTCGCCTGGATGGATGAAGGGCTCGCAAGCTGGTTGGAGCGTGGCATCGTGCATGCCATCACCGGTCGCGAGGACGATGGCATCCCTGACCTGTACCGGACGGTAGCCGGCATGAAGACGGAAGAGTCGATGCTGACGCATGCGGACCACTTCAGCGGGATGCTGACGTACACGGCCGCCAGCTACGACAAACTGGTCGTCGTGCTGCGGGCGTTCCGCGCCGAGTACGGCGATTCGGCAGTGGTCCGCGGGCTGCGCTCCTACGGTGCGGCGTGGACTGGCCGCCATCCGTATCCGCCAGACTTCGAGCGGATGGTGTTCGCCGCGGCAGGCGTGGAGCGCGAGGCATTCGTGCACGACTGGGTTCGCGGCACCGGGACGTTCGACGCGCGCATCGACGACGTCGTGCGCCAGCACGATACACTGACGGTGACGGTCCACTCGAGCGGTGGTGCCCATCTGTCCGTGCCGGTGGTGATCAGTCGCGACGATGGGCGGGTGGAGCAGTTGCTGATTCCGATGGCCGCCTTTCGACGGAATGCAGTGCAGACACTGCGAATCGCCGGTGCCAGGTCGGTGACATCGGTTGTGCTCGACCCATTGCGCACGCGGCCCGATATCAACACGGCCAATCAACGATGGGCTCCCTGAGCCTGTCTCTTCTCACTCGCTGGATGTGCGCATGTCGATGTCATTGCGCGGCGTGATGGTGTGCGGCCTCGGCCTGAGCCTCACCGCGTCGTTACCGGCGCAGCAGGGTCCGGGCCGCGGCCGGACCGGCTGGCGTCTGGTCTGGAGCGACGAGTTCGCGAGTGCCGTGATCGACACATCAAAGTGGGGATTCGATCTTGGCAACGGTTTCACCGCCGACAGCGGGAAGACCTTCGTCAGTGGCTGGGGTAACAACGAGCTGCAGTGCTACACGAACGACACGGCCAACGTCTTTGTGCGTGGCGGGAGGTTGCATCTGCGCGCAATGCCGTCAACGCGTGACGGCTGTGCGTACACCTCCGCCAGGCTCAAGACGCGACGACCTGATGGCCGCGCGCTGTTTGCGCAACGGTACGGCCGATTTGAATTTCGTGCGAAGTTGCCCGTCGGGCGTGGCCTCTGGCCTGCACTCTGGATGTTGCCGCAGGACGATGCCTACGGCAGCTGGGCCGCGTCAGGCGAAATCGATGTGATGGAGGCGCGCGGTCAGACACCCACGACCGTGCTTGGCACGTTGCACTATGGCTCACGATGGCCGAACAACACCTTCACGGGCGCCGACTACGTACTTCCGCGTCAGGGGACGATCGCCGAGTTTCACACCTATGCGGTCGAATGGGATCCGGGCCGCATTCGCTGGTTCGTCGACGGCGTGTTGACGCAGACGCAGCGATTCTGGTGGAGCAGCAGTGCGCAGAACGGGCGGCAGGGCGTGCGGCCAACCAGCGACGCCGAACTCAATCGCTGGCCGGCCCCGTTTGATCAGCCGTTCCATCTGATCATGAATCTCGCCGTCGGCGGCAATTTTCTTGGGCCTCCTGACGCATCGACACCATTTCCGGGTGAGATGCAGGTCGATTTCGTCCGCGTCTACACGCGCCGGGGCACCGCCCCACGGCTCGCGCCACGAGGTCCGGGGAAGCTGCCGTTCAGCGCACCGTGAGCGCGAGGTTGTCGCCACGCATCGACGTAGCCTGTGCTTCCATTCACCGGCTCCCGCCACGAATCACGGGACGGGTGGAATCGACGCTTCCGCCATCGGCACATTGAAGGGATCGCACCAGATGATGACCCACGCGTATCGAACGCCCGCCGGTACTGCAAACGTGTACGTCTGCGCGCCGCTCTTGCCCCGGATGTTCGCGATACGCAGTGGCTGACCGGTGTTGGGGTTGTTGGTGGTGTTGATGTAGAGGAACGGCCCTGGGGTCTGCGCGACCGAGAAATCACTCGAGAGGTCGAGTTGCCCAACGCCATTCGCGATACGGAGCGTGGCAGTGCCCGTCACGTCGTATCGCGTCTTGACGAAGCGCCCTGACACGCCGGCGCCGCCGGGGGAGGGAAGGCTGGGCTGACCCGGCACGACCGGCACGGCATCGGGGGCCGTTGGTGGTGTCGCGCTGTTGCAGGCGGCGAGGAGTATGACTGCCGCGAGCAGACTACGGGGGTGTGACATCCGGGGTGCTCCACTTGAGGTCCATGAGGTCGCCGATGGCGGCACTGCGCGTCTGATCTGTATCCTGCATTACACCAATTGCCACGATGCGCGGTGCATCGCTGTGCCAGAGGCGTCGATAGTCGGCGAGTGGATCGGCCGTCACCGCCACCCAGTTGCGCGTCAGTGACGGCTGTCCGATGGCGATGGCGGCGAGCGGCCGCCGTCGCGGTCCAGAGGCGAGGACTGGTGGGTTGCCGTCGGCCACGGTGTAGAACAGCGCTCGCGGGGTTGTTTCGAAGACGCCGCGGCGCGCGAACACCACGAATACGCGAAGCGCTGCGTCGTCCGACGCGGTCGAGTCCAGACTGGCGCCGGCCGGTGCGAGCGGCACACGCCACCGCCAGCTCAATCGTCCCCCGACGGGGAGGGGTGTCCGCAGCTCATGCACGAACCAGGCGGCACGGGCGCTTCCCGCGATACGGAGGTAGCGAAGTCCGGCTGAGTCGATAATCATCGAAGCCGGTGCCTGTTGCCCGCGCACCGCACGAACGCGCCAGGCCGCTGGCAGCGCGTCTCCTGACTGTTGGCCGCCGAGTTGCAGAAGGTCGGTGGTGAACTGCGCCTGTGCGACGTCTGGATACCACGACGCCAGCGCCACGCACAGCGCGAGGCGCGAGAGGACTCGTCGGTGGAATTTCACGGAATGTGGCATGGGGGACCTGAGACGTAGTCGCAGGCCCCCCATGCTGTTCCCACGCGGCCGCATTCCGTCGCGGCGCCGGTGCGGCCTACACGTCCAGAGCGGTCACAAAGCGTGCGTTGGCTTCGATGAACTCGCGACGAGGTTCCACTGCATCGCCCATCAGAGTCTGGAAGATCTGGTCCGCCATCACCGCGTCATCCATGCCGACGCGCAAGATGGTGCGACGTTCCGGATCCATCGTGGTGTGCCAGAGCTGTTCCGGATTCATCTCGCCGAGGCCCTTATAACGCTGCACGTAGACGTTCTTCCGTGCATCGCCACCGCTCAGCCGCTCGGTGTACGACTCACGTTCCGCCTCGTCATAGGCGTAGAACTCCTCCTTGCCACGCGAGACGCGATAGAGTGGCGGCTGGGCGATGTAGATGTAGCCGGCATCGATCAGCTCCGGCATCTGCCGGAAGAAGAAGGTCAGCAGCAGGGTGCGGATGTGGGCGCCATCGACGTCGGCGTCCGTCATGATGATGATCTTGTGGTACCGCGTCTTCTCGAGGTCGAACTCGTCCTTGATACCGCAGCCGAGGGCCGTGATGATGGTGCGGATTTCCTCGTTGGAGAGCACCTTGTCGATGCGCGCCTTTTCGACGTTGATGATCTTGCCGCGCAATGGCAGGATCGCCTGGTTCTTGCGCTCGCGACCCTGCTTGGCCGATCCACCGGCGGAGTCACCTTCCACCAGGTACAACTCACAGAGCGACGGTTCTGACAGCGAGCAATCGGCCAGCTTGCCCGGCAGGTTGCCGATGTCGAGGGCGTTCTTCTTGCGCGTGAGATCGCGCGCCTTGCGTGCCGCCTCGCGGGCGCGGGCGGCGCTGACCGCCTTCTCGATGATGATGTTGCCGATCTTCGGATGTTCGTCGAGGAAGGTGGCGAGGTGCTCGTTCACCACGCTGCGCACGATGCCTTCCACACTCGGGTTGCCGAGCTTCGTCTTGGTCTGGCCTTCGAACTGCGGCTCGCGAATCTTCACCGACAGCACGCAGGCCAGCCCCTCGCGCACATCGTCACCGGTGAGCTTGATGCCGTCCTTGTCCTTCTTCGACAGGCTGGAGCGCTCGATGTACTTGTTGACCACCGACGTCAGCGCGCTCTTGAAGCCGGTCAGATGCGTGCCACCCTCATGCGTGTTGATGTTGTTGACGAATGAGAAAGTGGTGTCGGCGTAGCCATCGTTGTACTGCATGGCCAGCTCGATGCCGACATCGTCACGCTCGGTGTCGATGTAGACGACCTCGGAATGCAGTGCCTTGCGCTGGTTGTTGAGGAACTCCACCATCTCGCGCAGGCCATTGATGGCGAGGAAGGTGTCGGTCTTCTGCTCGTCCTCGCGTTCGTCGGTGAGCGTGATGGTCACGCCCTTGTTGAGGTACGACAGTTCGCGCATGCGGCTCGACAGGATCGAGTAGTCGTAGCGCGTTTCCGTGAAGATCTCATGGTCCGGCTTGAACCAGACCGTGGTGCCGGTCTCCTTCTTCGGAATGTCGCGCGTCTGCCGGAGCTTGGTGATCGTCTTGCCGCGCGCAAAGTCGATGTAGTGCTCCTTGCCGTCGCGCTTGATCCAGACCTTCAGTGTCTCGGAGAGCGCGTTGACGCAGCTCACACCCACCCCATGCAGACCGCCAGACACCTTGTAGCTGTTCTTGTCGAACTTGCCGCCCGCATGCAGCACCGTCAGGGCCAGCTCCACGGCGGGAATGCCGGCCTTGGTGTTGTTCTCGACCGGAATGCCGCGCCCGTTGTCCACCACCGTGATCGAATCGTCCCGATGAATCGTGACGTTGACCAGGTTCGCGTAGCCGGCCAGCGCTTCATCGATGGAGTTGTCCACCACTTCGTACACGAGGTGGTGCAAACCGCGCGACCCGGTGGACCCGATGTACATGCCGGGGCGCATCCGGACCGCTTCCAGCCCTTCGAGCGCCTGAATGTCATCACCACCGTACTCGCCACGATTGCCGTTCACGTCTGCCATGCTGCTCCCTTCGCTGCGGGTCTGACGGCCGACCGTAGAAATTCCGAATGGAATGGTGGTCGGATGCACTCCAAAGCTATCGGAATTCACGCGGCAAAGCAACTTTCTTGGATTCTCATAAACTGTTGTCGTGTATGGGTTTACGAAGAGGTGTCCAGTGGAAGGTCGCGTCGGAAGCTCGGTCGATGATCTGCCGATGCTGGCGCGATGGTTCTGCCTCTTGCGGAGGCTGCAGGACCGGATCGCGGCCCCGTGGGCTGGCCGAGGAACATCGGGAACCGGGGCCCCGGGCACCTGTCTCGGAGAGGCCTGGCATGCCGGCAACCGGTATCCAGAAGGTGGTCGTGTCGCGGCAGGCGGGGACCAGCTGCCACTTGACTGGATCGTGGATGAAAAGGACGCGCGCAGAAACATCCGCGTGCTCGACCGCAGGGTCTACATGGGCACGGCTACTGTCCGTGCGCCGATTGGGTCGTCGCCGGACACCCTCGACGAGTCGCCTGTGGCTTCAATGCCTGCCGGCTCCGACACGGTGATTCGTGTGATGCGTTTCGCGGATGGTGACCCCGCGTCGCGCGATGAGCTGACGCAGGTGGTGCCCGCCTGTCGTCGCTTCGGCTGCCGTATCGGAATTCGCGGGCTTCAGGAGAGTCGTTTCACCGAATTCTCCGAAGTCCTGCACAAGCTTGGCGCCGATAGTCTGCCGCTCACGCCTGAGCCATCGGCCAACACCACCTTCGCGATGCTCGTGATCGCGCCATCACACATCGCGGCCCGTCGGTGAGCTGACGGGATACCGTGAGGATAGTCAGAACGCCCGGTGGCTCGACATGAGCGACCGGGCGTTCGTCGTCAGACCTGCCGCAGCTGATCAGGCAGCGGGCGCGGACGTTGGCGGCGCGCTTGGCAGCGTTCCGTTCGGCGTGGCGGCGTCGACCGCGTGCGGCAGCATTGCGGCCAGCTTGTCGGCGGCGTGCGCCGGATCGATGCCGAGCTTGGCGGCGAGCGCCGTCACATGCTCGTTGCCGAGTGCAGCGCGCACCTGGTCGGCCGTGATCGGGAGATTCGCGGTACCGGCGGCGATCCATGAGTTCACCTTGTCGCCCATGCCACTGGCGCGAAATTTCTCGACGACGCCCTGCAGCCCGCCGTGTGCCGGATCGTTGATGGCGCCCATCGCCTTGTCGATCATGTCGTCGGCGGCGTCCGGCAGGATGTCCTTCAGGGTCTTGGCAATGCCTTCGAACATGGCGTGGTCCTCGGATGGGGGATCGCGGTGTACTGGTGAGATAAGCCGCGCTTAATGTTAGTCGGGCCGGTGCCGTCGTGCGCGAATGGAACAGGAGAGGCGGTAGCGTATACTGCGCCCGATCTCATCGGTGCCCGGACGGATTTGGTCCGGAGCCGCAATGCCCCGCCTAAACTTTGGGACCGTGCATGTTCGTTCACGCCGTGTACTTCACCCTCCGCGCCGACCTCAGCGACACCCAAAAGGCGCTCTTCGTCGCCTGGCAGCCGAAACTGTGCGCGCTGCCGAGTGTGCATGCGGGCTTCACCGGTGTGCCCGCGGACACCGACCGGTCGGTGATCGACCGCGCGTACACACACGCGCTGGTGCTGCTCTTTTCTGATGCGGCCGCGGAACAGGCGTACCAGGTGCATCCGGAACACGACCGATTCAAGGCGGAGTGTGCGGGGTTCTGGGACATGGTGCGGATTTTTGATTCGGTGGCGGAGTAGGTCACTGGCGGATCGGCATGAATCGCCGAGTCATCGTCGGGTTCGACGAGGCCAACGCAGCTGTCGTGTCGGAAGCCGTCAGTGAGTATCCCTCACATCGGCGTTTCGGATGCGAGAGTCCTCAATTCTGGAAGGGCGCGAATGGACAACGCAGGGCCCGAATGCGAAATGGAAGGCGCTGACGGGTTGAAAGGCGCGGGCTTCGACTTGCCGGAGGGCGACGACATTCCCCACGTCATCGCGCCACCGCCGCTGCTGTACCTCGTACCACTCGTCCTTGGCCTGACTGCCGACCATTGGTGGCCGTTCGACACATCACTCCCGACCCTAGCGCGGTGGATTGTGGCCGCGCTCTGCCTCGGCCTGAGTGGCCTGCTGGTAGCCGCCATCCTCGCGTTTCGACGCGCCAGAACCCACCCGGAACCGTGGAAACCGACCACCGCGCTGGTCGTCGACGGACCCTACCGGTTCACGCGAAATCCGATGTACGTCGGCTTCACGCTGATCTACACGGGCATTGCCCTGCTGGCCGATTCTGCCTGGCCGTTACTGCTGCTGCCGGCCGTTCTGCTGGTGATGCAGCGGTTCGTGATCCGTCGCGAGGAGCGCTATCTCGAGCGCAAATTCGGCGACGCGTATCGCGCCTACTGCGCCAGCGTGCGGCGCTGGGTGTAGACGATGTTGCCGAAGTCTCCTGGCCGACGGCCGCGGATCTGGACGCGCTGGGTGTAGCCCAATGCGATCCGCGTGTTGCCTTTGACAACGACCGCCGTCTTCTGCGCGAGCGCCGGGTTCCCGAGGAAGTTCTCTCGGATCTCGGCGCTCGCTAGTTCTGCGCCAACCGCGCTCCGACGATCGTTAGCTACGCCCCAGTCGGAACCGCAGCTGCTTCACCGGTGAGCGACCGGGCACGGCATTCAGTCGCTTGAGCAGCGTAGGTGCAAGAAGACTCAATTCATTCATCCACGCGGCGGTGGTGACACGCACCCACAGCACGCCGTCCGCCGTCACCGACAACGGCTCTGTCACGGACGCAATCTGCGCGCCGACGGCATCGGCCCAATCATCGATTGCTCCGACCTGCGCGATGCGTTCGGTCATGCCCTTCTGCGCCAGCACCTGCGCCATCACGTCGGCGATGCTGACCGGCTGCCCTTTTTTCTTCGGCGCGCTCATACGTCGGGTGCCAATCTGCCCTGATGAACGCGCACCGTCTGCAAGCCGGTCAGCGCACGAGGAATGTCCTCGGCGCGTGGCACGGCCAACACCACCTGCCCCAGTCCGCGGCTGCCCAGCAGCCCCAGAATGCGTGCACTGCGATCGGCATCGAGTTCGGCGAACGGATCATCGAGCAGCAGCAGTGGCGCCGCGCCAAGCGACGACTGCAGGGTGCGCGCCTCGAGCATCCGAAGCGCGATCGCGGCGCTCCGCTGTTGTCCGTTGCTGCCAAAACTTCGCAGGTCGCGCCCATCGAGCAGCAACTGAAGCTCGTCACGATGTGGGCCGGTATGCGTAGTACCGCGACGCACGTCGTGCCCGCGTTGCGTGGCGAGTGTGGTGCGCAGCCATTCGCTCAACTCGCCCTCGGTCTCGCGCACGCCGCCACCGCGCTTGAGAATGAGCGACACCGACGTGCGCTCGCCGATGGCGTCGAGCACCTCGGCATACGCAGGCGCCGCATCGAGCGCCCACTGGTGACGCCGAACGAGCATGATTGCACCCGCCTCAGCCAGTGCCGGTTCGAACGCCTCCACTGCGTCCATCGACTCGGCGTCACGCGCGTGACCGTTCAAGATCCGCAACGCCGCGTTGCGCTGGGCCAACGCATGTCGGTAGCGTTGCAGTGCCAGCAGATAGCGACGGTCGGCGAGCGCCAGCATCACATCGAGAAATCGTCGCCGTTCGGCAGGCGCACCGCGTACCAGTGCGACGTCGGCGGGAGAGAACAGCACCGCCGGTGCGGCACCAATCGCGTCGCTCAGTCGCGTGACTTCGACGCCATCGATCGACACCTTCTTCTTCTGTGTCGTGACGTCGTATCCCGCCGAGACACTGAGCGCGCCCCGCGGCGAGTTTTCCAGCCTCGCGGTGACATGAAAACCGCCATCCCCGAACCGCACCAGATCCTTGTCACGCGCGCCTCGCGCACTGCGAAAAAGTTCGAGGTAGTAGATCGCCTCGAGCAGGTTGGTTTTTCCGTGCCCGTTGTCGCCAAGCAGTGCCACGCCGTCGGCTGGCAGGCGCAGTGTGGCGCGATCGTAGTTGCGGAAGCTGGTGAGCGTGAGTTGGCTGACGCGCACTGACGTGTTCAACGTCACGTCCGGCTCGCCCTCGACTGCTGCATCCGCTGCCACGATCGCACTCACGTCAACTGGCTCACACGCCAGTGAAACCGGGGGGGCGCTTCTCGAGGAATGCCGCCATGCCTTCCTTCATGTCTGACGTGGACGACAGTACGCCGAAGTGCGCCGCTTCAAAGGCCAGCGCGTCGCCGAGTGACATATCCTGTCCTCGCACAACGGCATCGATGCAGGCGCGGACCGCCAGGGGACCGTTGGCCATCATCTGGGTCAGCATCGCCGTCGCTGCCGGAAGCAGCTCCGCATTTGGCACGACCTTGTTCGCGAGTCCGATGCGCACGGCTTCGTTCGCGTCGATGACCTCGGCCGTCATCAGCAGCTGCAGGGCGCGTCCGGTGCCAACCAGTCGCGGCAGGCGCTGGGTGCCGCCGTAGCCCGGAATGATGCCCAGCTTCACCTCGGGCTGTCCGAACTTGGCGAACTCTCCCGCAATACGGAGATGACAGCACATGGCCAGCTCGCAGCCGCCGCCGAGGGCGAAGCCGTTGACGGCGGCGATGGTTGGCTTCGGGCTGCGCTCGAATCGACCGAAGATCTCCTGGCCTCGTCGGGCGCGGGCAACGGCGCTCATCGGTGTCTGGCCGGCCAGTTCACTGATGTCGGCGCCGGCAATGAAGGCGCGGCCGGCACCGGTGAGGATGACCCCGCCAACGGCGTCATCGGCGATGGCTTCGTCGATGGCCACGCCCAGCTCGCCGATCAGGGCGGCGCTCAGGGCGTTGAGCTTGTCGGGGCGGTTGACCGTGATCGTGGCGATCCGATCGGCGACGGAATAGAGGAGGAAATCGTAGGACATGCCGTGGCTGGCTGCGGGAAGGCAGGAACCGTGAGGTCGAGGACGCGTGTTCGAAAGCTACCGGGTTGGCGCAGCTCGTCCCCCCCGGCGTCGGCCAAATGTGACGAATGAATGTGTGAGTGGGATGAAAGGGCTGGCCCCACACGGTCTCAGGCTCAATACTGAACGACGGTGAGTTGTCACGCCCAAGGGCGTGGTTCTCCGGTTACGAGGGAGTGGCCGATGGCATTCAAACACGCAGCACGGCATCTGACGGTTCGCGGGCGCATCGCGCACCGTCGGATGCGTCAGGTCTTGGCGCAGGCCACCATGCCGAAGGCGCTTGGTCCGGCAACCGGGCTGTTTGCGGTCGTGAGCCTTGTCTCGCACGCCCTGCTGACCTGGGGTATGGTCACCTTCGAGCCGGTGCGCCTCCCCGACGCCGCCAACGACCCGCTGCTGACGTCGCGTTTCCTTTATCCCTTGATGCAACAGCAGCCCAGGCCGCAGGCGGAGCGGGTGCGATTTGTGGGCGTTGGCGGTCCGCAGCTGGCCTCCGCGCCCAGCCGACCCAAGGATGGGCCTGCTGCGGGCGGCATGGTGGCGATGGCCGCTGAGGTGGAGGAGACGAAAGTGGAGGAGTCGATCTCGCTGGAGCCGTACCAGGCGTTCAGTGAGTTGGAGGTGGATGAGACTGCCGAGCGGTCGCCGGACAGCGAAGGACCGGCGTACCCGGATTCGCTGCTGGCACGGGAGATCGAAGGCGAGGCGAGGGTCCGATTCGTGATCGATTCGACTGGTCGCGCGATCGTCGAGTCGTTCGGCGTGATCGAATCGACGCATGCTGGGTTCTCGCAGGCCGTGCGCAACGCACTCCCGAGAATGAAGTTCAAGCCGGCGTCGATGGGTGCCAAGCCGGTGGCGCAGCGGGTGGAGCAGACCTTTGTGTTCAAGATCTCGCACACGGCCGCCATACCGTAGCTTTGAGGGCGTTCAGTCGCACGTTGCTGGAATTCGCTCGAAGGTACGTGCGTCTCCAGCGCTCGCGCGATGTGTCAGCTACCGTCCCTCTGTCATCCAAACGTGCTCCGATCTCTGTCGATCGTTCCCGCGCTGTCGCTCGCCATGGTCGCGGCAGTGTTTGCCTCGTCGGCCGCTCTGTCTGCGCAGTCCACCAGTCGCGCCCCTGTCTCGCGCGCGGCCGCTGCGCGAACGGTCTGGCCTGACGAAGGGCCGCGGACCTGGGCGCCGCGACCGACGAGTTCTGCGATCACGGCAAACGATCTTCGTACGCGGCTCTATCAGTTCGCCGACGATAGCATGCAGGGTCGGCGTATTGGCGAAATCGGCAACACGAAGGGGACCGATTACATCGCGCGAGAATTTCGGCGGCTCGGCCTCAAGCCGGCGGGAGACAGTGGCACGTTCTTTCAGGTGTTGCCGTTCGGACCAATCGGATTTGACAGCAGTGCCTCGCGGCTGAGCGTGCGCGGCGCGGCGCTGACGGCAACGCGGGACTGGATCCCGATGACGCCATCGGCGCCAAACCGAATCGCGTCGGCGGCAATGATCGACAACGCGCCCACGGTCTTCGCCGGCCGCTGGGGCGATACGAGCGTGGTGCTGGACGCGGCCGCGTTTCGTGGCAAGGTCGCAGTTTTCCGTGCCGCGCCGGGTGCGCAGGTGATCGGTGCGGGCGGCCGGGCGCCGGTGTCTTTCCTGAGTTGTGAGCAGAGGCCGGACATGTTCGGTGCGGCTGCCGTGATCGCCGCTGAAGCGTCGGGCCGCGCGCCATCACGGCGTGCGATCGGTGGCGGCGGAGTGCGTGACACGCGTGCGCAGGATGCCGGCGCGGTGGGGATCCTTGTCATCGGACTCGATTCGCTCGCGCCGGCGCAGATCGCGGCGGCGTTCGCGCCTCGACCCACGATGCGACCGAGCGCCATCACTTCGGGTATCGGTGCGGCAACGATTTCTTCCGCGGTCGCAGCACAGCTGTTCGGTGGGAGTGTCGATCAGCTCGCGCCGGGCACTGTCGGTGCTCCGGTCTCCGGACTCTGGACGTACGAGTGGAAGCCCGCGTCGGCACCGGCGCGCAACGTGGTCGCGATCCTCCCTGGGTCGGATCCGAGGCTGGCGTCGGAGTACGTGTTGGTCGGCGCGCACAACGACCACATCGGCCGCAGTCCGGTGGCGGTGGATCATGATTCGCTGCGCGCCGTCAACACGGTCACGCGCCCGCAAGGCGCCAACGATGCGGTCTGCACGCCGACAGCCGCACAACAGCGGAAGATCGACTCACTGATTAGCGCCGCACGACGAATTCGTCCGCCGCGACGCGATTCCATCTTCAACGGTGCCGACGACGACGGTTCCGGCACCGTGGTTATGCTCGAGATTGCGGAGCAATTTGCGGCAGAGAAGCCGGCGCGCTCGATCATCTTCGTGTCGCACCAAGGTGAGGAGGGTGGCTTGCTGGGCTCGGCCTGGTTCGTGGATCACCCCACCGTGCCGCTGACATCGATCGTTGCGGCGCACAACATGGACATGCTCGGCAAGGGTCGGGTGGATCAGGTGAAGTTCGGTGGGCCAGCATCGGTGCAGTCACTTGGATCGCGTCGGCTCTCGCGCGAATTCGGTGACATCATCGACTCGGTGAACGCTACCCGTGCTGAAGTGATGGCCATCGACAAGTCCTGGGATGTGACGGCAAATCCGCTCAATCGCTTCTGCCGCAGCGATCAGGTGAACTATGTTCGCAAGGACGTTCCGGTGACGTACTTCTCGCTCGGCTACGCACAGGACTATCACCAGCTCACCGACGAGCCGCAGTACATCGAGTACGAGCACTCGGCGCGGCTCGGCCGCTTCATCCACGATGTGATGATGGCGATTGCGTCGCGCAGAGATCGGCCGGCCATCGCTGGCGCCGATCCTGCATATCCGCAGTGCTTTCGCTGAGCACGACTGACGTGCCATCGCGCGCGCCGGTGTCGGCAGTCACGTTTGCGTCGGGCGCACGCGCGCTGCACATCGTCGATCAGACGCGTCTGCCCGGTGCGCTGGTCGAGCTGGCGCTGACGACGCTGCCGGAGATGGTGGAAGCAATTCAGTCGCTGCGAGTGCGCGGTGCACCCGCCATCGGCGTCGCGGGTGCGATCGCACTGGCGGTGTTGGCGGAACGGGCCGCACTCGAGAACCCGGCCACGTTCCACGCGGAGATCGCCAGTGCGGCGGCCGCGTTGCGTGCCGCGCGACCGACTGCCGTGAATCTGGCGTGGGCGGTGGATCGTGTGTTCGAGGCAGGGCAGGGTGGGGGTGGCGATGCGACGCCGGCGACGCGCGCCCGCGCCATGCGCGACGAAGCGACGGCGATTTTCGAGGACGACGTCGCGATGTGTGCACATATCGGTGCGCATGGCGCTACGCTGCTGCGCCCCGGCATGACGGTGTTGACGCACTGCAACGCCGGTGCGCTGGCCACGGCTGGCATCGGCACCGCGCTGGCACCGATCTATACGATGCACGCGCGTGGGGACGGGATCCGTGTGTTTGCCAACGAAACACGACCGCTGCTCCAGGGCGCTCGCCTGACGGCGTGGGAGCTGGAGCGCGCCGGCGTACCGGTGACCCTGCTCACCGACGGCATGGCGGCCAGCGTGATGCGGTCGGGGGCAATCGATGCCGTGCTGGTTGGTGCCGATCGCATTACCGCGAATGGCGATGTGGCAAACAAGATCGGTACCTACGCGGTCGCTGTGCTGGCGCGCCATCATGGAATTCCCTTCTACGTGCTTGCGCCGACGTCCACGCTCGACCCACAGACGCCGAACGGTGGATCGATTCACATCGAAATGCGCGACGCCGACGAAGTGCGTTCACTTGCCGGCGTCGCGACGGCACCGCGTGGCGTCACCGTGCACAACCCCGCGTTCGACGTGACACCGGCCTCGCTGGTGACGGCGATCATCACCGATCAGGGCGTTTTTCATCCACCCTTTCACTTCGCTTCCTGATGCGCTCAGTTCTCGCCCTCGATCAGGGCACCACCGGTTCCACTGCGCTGGTGATCGCCGCTGATGGCCGCGTGCTCGGCCGCGGCTATCGCGAGTTCAAGCAGCACTTTCCGCAGCCGGGCTGGGTGGAGCACGACCCCTCCGATCTGCTGCAGTCCACGCTCGATGCGGCGCGTGAGGCGCTGGCATCGGCGGCGGTGACGCCGGAGTGCATCGGCATCACGAATCAGCGGGAAACCGTGGTGGTGTGGGACAAGGCCACCGGCGTTCCGGTGCACCGCGCACTGGTCTGGCAGGATCGACGGACCGCTGATCGCTGCGTTGCGCTGGCAGGGTCAAAGGATTTCATTGCCGCGCGCACAGGCCTGGTACTGGATGCGTACTTCAGCGCCACCAAGATCGAATGGTTGTTGCGCAGCAACGGTGGCTTGATGAAGCGCGCCCTGAATGGCGAGTTGCTGGCGGGCACGGTCGATACATGGCTGATCTGGCAACTCACCGACGGGGCAGTGCATGCCACCGATCCGACGAACGCCAGTCGCACGATGCTGTACGACATCGACACGCATGCGTGGAGTGACGAGTTGTGCGAGTTGTTCGGTGTGCCGCGTGTGATGTTGCCGGAAGTCCGCACCTCCCGTGGCGATTTCGGCGTGGCCGCGGCACGACACTTGGGTGTTTCATTGCCGATCACTGGTGTGGCAGGTGACCAGCAGTCGGCGTTGTTTGGCCAGGGATGTGTGTCGCCGGGTGAAGCGAAGAACACCTATGGAACCGGTGCGTTCATGCTGATGAATACCGGCACGAAGCGGCCAAGCCTCGGTGACGGGTTGCTGACGACCATCGCGTGTGATGCGAATGGAGGACCCTGTTATGCCCTCGAAGCGGCGATCTTCATTGCCGGCGCGGCAGTGCAGTGGATTCGGGACGGACTTGGACTGATTGCATCGGCTTCGGAGACGGAGGCGATGGCCAGCGGCCTGTCGTCGAACGATGGCGTCTACTTCGTGCCGGCGCTGACAGGACTTGGGGCGCCGCACTGGGAGGCGGAGGCACGCGGCACACTGGTGGGCCTCACGCGAGGGACGACCCGCGCGCACATCGTCCGAGCGGCGCTCGAAGCGATGGCCTTTGGCACCGCCGACGTCATGAAGTCGATGCAGCAGCGGAGTGGTGTGGTGCTCGACGCGTTGCGCGTGGACGGCGGCGCGACGAACAATGCCTGGCTGCTGCAATTTCAGGCTGACGTCCTTGGCGTTCCGGTGGAAAAGCCGGCGATGGTCGAGACCACGGCACTGGGCGCGGCTGGACTGGCGGGCCTGCACACCGGTGTCTGGGGATCGGCGACGGAATTCCGGAGTGCACAGCGGATCTCGGTCGTGTCACCGGGCGCCGGTCAGGCCGATGCGGCTGCGGCGTATGTCGGCTGGCAGCGGGCGGTGCGGGCGGCCCTGAGCTGGGCTCGCGACGGTGCCTGAAGCACGCGAGTGAGCGTCTGCCGGTGTGATTGCTCCCCGCGCCGGGCTGCGGCCGATGGCGCGCGGGGGGCAGTCGTCGCGAAGAACTATCGCAGCTTCTTTGGCTCCCACAGCTGCCGCAGGCTGGCCACACTGGGCCCGTTGCGCGACTGATCGACAGGCGACACGTGCCCACCGTCCTTCACGAAGCCCGTGCGCCCGAACTTGCGCTCGGCTTCGCGCGCCATGCGCTGTGCGTCGTCACGGACGTCCGCATCGCTGCCGGCACCCCATTTGGGAAACGCCGCTGCAGGGAGCATCAGACACTCGCGGATCTCGTTCACATCCGCGGTGCCGCCCAGCGCGCGGAAGTGGCGCAACTGTTCATAGCGCTGCAGCCAGCCCTCACTGTCGCCCTTGACTCGTGTGCCCGTGCTGGGATCGACCGTGAGCGGACCATTTTTGAAGACATTCTGGATGTGCTTGGCCGCGTTCAGCTCGAGCTGCTTCCGTGCCGCAACCCCGCCCTTGACCGCGGCGTCATCGGGGAACTGCTCGGCGGCGTCGGCCATGTCCTCGATGCCCAGTGTGCTGCCGTTGAGCCACTTGGGATTGCGCACGGCCAGATAGCCGTGCAGCAGCATGTCGTGCAGGACGCCCGGTATCACCATCCGCGGCATCATCACCGGCGGCATGCTTCCTGGGAAGAACATCACGAGGTAACGATCCATCGCCTGCGTGAAGCTGACGTTCTGCGCCTCGGCACCGTGATTGAAGACCGGTTTCTCCTCTCGGCCACAGGCCGTGTTCAGCTGTGGAATGAAGGCGGATACAAACCCCGAGGCAGCGCTCCGCCCGTGAGCATCCTTGACGGAATTGATGTCGGTCTTGCCGCCCAGTGTCGAAACATGCGGCACCACCATCCACATGTCGTAGTCGCCCGTGACCGGCGTGCCCTTGTATCCCCACACGTAGAGCGGCACCGCGGTCGCGTCGGATAGCGCCTCCGTCAGTGCCTTTGGATACCAATAGACATTGCCGGTTTGCCGCTCCATCGCGAAATGGACGGTGGGACTCTTCGGACTCAGAAAGTGCCGGTACTTCTTCTCGGGGTCCACGCTGGGCGTCGCGATGGTCAGTTCGGTCATCTGTTCGAAATGCGACTGCCCATTCAGCTGATCAAAGAGTCCATTGCCGAGCGACAGATGAATGACCTGTGCCTGGCCATGCCCGTGGTAGTGTGGATTGGAAGTCGGGGCCCCCTTGGGTGCCTTGCAGAAAGCTTGATCGCAGGGCACCAGCCCAGACATGGGGCCAAAATCCGAACTCTTGTCGTGCACATCCATACTCTTGGTGGCGAACCCTGCGGCGATGAGCCGCATCGTTGGCACCGTCGACGGGCGCAGGATCAGAAAGCAGTTCGCGTCCTGGCACGCGCCATGGATCGCGCGCAGGTGCGCGTCCACCACGCCGCTGTTCTGCGGCGTGGCCGCACTGAACTTCGATGCATCGATCGCCATCGGGACTCTCTCAGTGGCTTGACGGGCTGGTCGCGAACGTGTGGGTACCTAGCTCGCGTCCCGCCAGTCGGCAATGCTCCGTTCCCGAGGGTAGCAGCCGGACGTGCCGTTGTGGGTGGGCGGCCCGGGCTTGGCCATCGGTCCGAGCGGCTGCGCTGCCCGCGGGGGGCGCCCCGACCCCCGCCGTGACCGCCGCCAGCGTCTGGCCTCTCCGCGTCGCCGCGCGGGGTTCGGCGGTTCGCTGTGCGTGGAAAGCGGGGTATATTCCAGATGCGGGAGCGGAACTCCGGTCCCACGAGTCAGGTAAACGGACGTCAGCGGAGAACTGGTCATCTCGACTCCCGAACAGGCGAGCGACCGGAGGGCCAATCTGGTCCTGCGTGCGCTCATCGACGAAATGCTGGAGCGGGTCCGCGGGTTGAACGCCACGCCGTCGACGATGACGACCGATGAACGGGCGCGCGCCGAGGCGGAGCTCGAGTCGATCATGGCACGAGTTCGCCGGTATTCAGCGTTGCGTGAACAGCAGGGTTAACGTCGCATCTTCACCGGGGCTGCTGCGCATGTGGGTCATGCGGTAGTCCATTTCAGCATCACGGTCGGTCTCATGAATACGCGCTCGAAGTTTCTGCTTGGCGGTCTGATGATTCTTGGCACCGCCAGTTTCCTGGCCGCCAAGAGCACGGCCGCCACGGCGCAGTTCTACCTCACGCCGCACGAGCTGGCAGACCGGCTCAAGGCCGATGACTCGTTCCGCGACAATGGCATGAAGGTGGGTGGTCGGGTGGTTCCGGGCACCATCGTCCGCTCACCCGGCAACAAGGAAGTCCGTTTCGTGATGCGTGATACCATGGTCACCAGCGAGGCGCGCTTCACGGTGGTCTACAAGGGCATCATTCCCGACACCTTCACCGACAGCGTCGATGTGGTGGTGGAAGGCAAGCTCGACGCCGGCAACACGTTCCAGGCGACGGTATTGCTGGCCAAGTGCGCGTCGCGCTACGAGAACGCCCCGGGCAAGCCAGGCGAGTCTGGTGGTTATGGGCCGGGAATGAAGCCAGGCGCTGAGGGCGGGCATCCTGCAGGCGTCCCGAAGGGACCGAGTTCGGCACCCCAGACGTGATTCTTCTCGGGGAGTTGTCGCTCTGGGTGGCGCTCTTGATGGCGATCTGGATGACGACGGTGAGCTATGCGGGTGGCGGGACCCGCCGCAGTGAGCTGGTGATGAGCGGTGAGCGCGCCACGTATGCGACGCTCTTCTTCGTACTGATGGCCAGCGCCGGGCTCTGGACCGCGCTGTTCACGCACGACTTCTCGCTCAAGTTCGTCGCCAGCTACACCAGCGCGAACCTGCCGAAGGTCTATCTCTTCAGTGCATTCTGGGCAGGGCAGTCCGGCTCGCTGCTGTTCTGGGCGTTGATCCTGGCCAGTTTCAGCGCGATCGCCGTGTTTGCCAACCGCACCAAGAACCGCGAGTTGATGCCGTGGGTGACTGGTACACTCGGCGTCGTGCTGATCTTCTTCATCGGCACCATTCTGTTTGCGGCCAATCCCTACGAACGGATGGAGTGGGTGCCACCCGATGGACGTGGCATGAACCCGCAGCTGCAGAACCCGGGCATGGCAATCCATCCGCCGATGCTCTATCTGGGCTGGGTGGGCACGACGATTCCGTTCGCATTTGCGATTGGCGCGCTCGTCACGCGCCGGCTCGATACCGAGTGGCTCGCAGCCATCCGCCGCTGGAGCCTGATCAGCTGGTTCTTCCTCACCATCGGCCTCGTGCTCGGCATGTGGTGGGCGTATGTGGAACTGGGCTGGGGCGGCTATTGGGCGTGGGATCCGGTCGAGAATGCGCCGCTCACGTCGTGGCTCTGCCAGACCGCGTTCCTGCATTCGATCATGATTCAGGAAAAGCGCGGCATGCTGCGCAAGTGGAATGTCACGCTGGTGATTGCCGCGTTTCTCTTGAGCATCCTCGGCACCTTCCTCACGCGCAGTGGCGTGATCGAGAGTGTACACAGCTTCGCGCAGAGCCCGATCGGCAACTACTTCTCGACGTTCCTGATCCTGATCTTCGTGGTCACGACCATCCTCGTCATGACGCGCCTGAAGGACATGGAAGCGAAGGCGCAGCTCGAGAGCATGATCAGCCGCGAAGCCGCATTTCTGTACAACAATCTGGTGCTGGTCGGCATCGCGTTCAGCGTGCTCTGGGGTACGCTCTTCCCAATCATCAGCGAAGCGGTGCGTGGCACGAAGATCACGGTCGGTCCGCCATTCTTCAATTCGGTGAACGTGCCGCTTGGCCTTGGCCTGCTGGCGCTGACCGGCATCGGTCCGCTCATCGCCTGGCGCAGAGCGAGCGTCGAGAATGTGCGTCGTCAGTTCATTTTTCCCGTGGCGGCCGGACTGACCACCGGGGCGGTGTTGATGGCGCTCGGCATGCGTGCCTTCTCGCCGATCGTGGCGTACATCCTGGTCGGCTTCGTGGTCGGTACGATCACGCAGGAGTTCTTCAAGGGCACGCGCGCGCGGATGCGCATGTATGCGGAGAACGTGGTGCTGGCATCGTTGCGGCTGATCGGTAACAACCGGCGTCGGTACGGCGGCTACATCGTGCACCTCGGCGTGGCGATGATCTTCGCCGCATTCGCCGGTTTTGCATTCAAGAAGGAGTTCGACGTCTCACTGAAGACGGGTGAAGTGTTCCGCGCCACCGATCCCTTCGGGCACAAGTGGACGTTCACCAGTCAGGGCGTGAGCGAGTTCAAGCGACTGAATCGCTATGTGACTGCGGTGGCACTGTCGGTCACGCGCGACGGCAAGCCGATGCCGGTGCTGAGCAGCGAGAAGCGTCAGCATGTGGACAGCAATGATCAACCGACCTTCGAGCCAAGCACCGAGGTGGGGTTGTACGAGACCACCATGCAGGACGTCTACATGGTGTTCTCCGGCATGATCGGACCGGATCAGGCGGAGGTGCGGCTCAGCTTCAATCCGCTCGTCTGGTGGGTCTGGTACGGCGGCATGGTGATGGCGATCGGTGGGCTGATCGTGATGTGGCCGCAGGCCGAAAAGAAGCGTCAGGGCGGATACGTGACGGTTCTGACGCCGGGCTCAGAGGCGCTCGCCCCGGCGGGTGTGCCGTGAGTGAGCGGATGTCTACGCGTCGTGATTTCCTGCGTGATGGCGGGTTGGCGGCGGCAGGGGTGCTGCTGGCGCCGCGGCTGCTGGCGCAGCAATCGCCCGCGCAGGGCGCCGCCAACATCGAGATGCCGCAGACGGCGTACAAGGCGGTGTCACTGCCAAAGAAGCCGGGGGCAACTCCGCTCGTGGCGCAACTCGAACGCGACGAGCTGGAACGTGGGCTCAAGTGTGCCTGCCCCTGCAAGCTGGACGTGTTCACCTGTCGCACCACCGACTTTCAGTGCGGCATCAGCCCGGCCATGCACTCCGATGTGGTGCGTCTGGTGGAAGGTGGATACAGCGCCGATGAGATCATCGCGGCGTTCACCACGGTGTATGGGGAGCGGGTGCTGATGGCCCCGATCAAGGAAGGGTTCAACATCGCTGGCTACGTCGTGCCGTTCATCACGGTTGGAATTGGCGGAACGATGCTGGTGGCGCTGTTGCGTCGATGGAAGCGTGAGACCGACGCGCACGCACCGGTACTCGCGAGCAAGTCCGTCCTGCCGATTGCTGGCGGAATGCCAGCCGCAACGGATGATGAGTTGCGCCGGCTCGAGGCCGCCGTTCGTGGTACCGCTGAGCGATGAGCGAATTGTTCGCCAGCAGCAGCGCGCCGTTCATCGTCGGCATCGCGCTGGCGGTGATCGCGCTTGCGATCGTGCTGGCTCCGGTGTTCAGCGACGAAGCACCGGCCGAGATTCGTGCAGAGCACCGCACGGCGCCCAAGCTCGAAATCGACGATGAGCCCGTTCCTGGCAGCGCCATCGAAGCCTTGCGCGAGATCGAGTTCGATCGTGAGACCGGGAAGCTCTCCGACGACGACTACGACGGCATGAAGGCGCGGTACACCACGCAGGCACTGGTCGAGCTACGCGCGCAGGATGCGGCGAGCGGGGTCGGCACAAGCGTTGCGGCGCCGGCGGATCTCGCCGAGCGGCTGGTGAAGAAGTACCGCCCTGGATCCACGATTTGCCAAACGCACGGATTGCGTCCGGAACCTGATGCGCTCTTCTGCTCGGAGTGCGGCGCATTCCTCCCTGGGAAGTGCGAGCGGTGCGGAACGGCAGTCACCGCCGCGGGCGCGCACTTCTGCACCGGGTGCGGGCACGTGCTGGCGGCGTAGCGTTCGATCGCTCCCGTAGCGCGGCGGATGCGATCGTAGACGCAGCACTGATCGACGGCGTCGCCCGGGCTGCCCACGATCACCATGAATTGTGTTCGGTGCGCCGCACTGTCTGGATCATCGCGTTATTCTGGCGCAATCAGCCGCTCCGCATGTGACGTGACGCGTGCCGTCGCACCGCGTCGCCCGCGATTGAAGCACCATTCTGCGATGATCAGATTCGGCACCCACGAAATCCAGGCGATGAACGGGTACGAGACCTCGAACGGATAGCCGCTGACATCTGCGAGTGGAAGCCAGAGGCGCAGCGTGACAGCGCCGAACGTCAGGGAGAAGTTGCGCACCATCCAGGTGCGGTGCTCCTCGATGGCCCCGCGACGGATTGTGGTGTAGGCCCGCAGTCCCGTGTAGAGCCAGAGCGATGCGAGTGCAGCAAAGCCGGTTTTTGCGGGCAGACCGCCCCGGGCGCTGAGACTCATGTAGAGCCCGGCAAGCCCGCCGACCATGACGCCGATGCCCAGGTAGAGCCGGCCGGCCCATCGGTGTGCGCGCGGTAGCCTTCGCCGAAGCCTGGCCGAGAACTGGAACGGTCCGAGCAACAGCGCGACGGCAGCGGCGAAGATATGCAGATAGATGCCAAGGTGTTTCCCTGCATAGGTCGGGCTCAGCGACGTCGAAGGCGCTGTCGCGAACGCGACCACGAGTACAACCGACATGAGGACTGAGAGCAGTGTGAGTATCCCGGCGCCAACCTTTTTCATGACGATCCCTCTGACATGGCGTGAATTGCGCTGGTGAATTTTGCGCGAGCCCTCTGGTCGATATCTTACCACTGGTAATACAGGCCGCAGAAAGATTGGTTCCACCACGCCTGGTCGTCGGGGTGGGCCTCGCCGGGTTACCGGATCTGGTGGACTACCGCCGTGCCGCCCTTGCCAACGCGCATGCCGCACGCGCACTCTCCGCGGATGCCAGCTCCAACTCGAACCGCCGAGGGCGCGCACTGCGGCGTCGCCCGCGGTCATCGCGCGCTCGTCGGCGTGATTGTCGCGAGTGGGATCGCGACCGCCATGCCGCTGTCGCGTGCAGTGGCCCAGGTTCCCTTCACCGTCGTCGCTGATTCGGCCCGATTGGCGCCCGCGCCTGATGTACGCATTGCGTATGGCGCGGATCCTGAGCAGTTCGTCGAGCTCAGGGTGCCAACAGGGGGACGGCGGCATCCGGTGGTGATGCTCATCCATGGTGGCTGCTGGCTGTCGCAATACGATGTCAGCCATCTCGCGGCTGCGGCCGAATCGCTGCGGCAGCAAGGCGTCGCGACGTGGGCGGTGGAGTATCGCCGTGCCGGGCATGCTGGCGGTGGCGATCCGGGTTCCTTCGATGACATCCGGGCCGCGTACGATCTGCTGATCGCGCAGGGCAGGGCGCGCCACCTGGATCGGTCACGCATTGTGCTGATGGGGCATTCGGCAGGCGGGCATCTGGCGCTCTGGCTCGCGTCCGAGCCGGGCGTGAAGGTGCGCGGCACCGTCGGGCTGGCCGCGGTCACGGACCCGGCGTCGTTCGCGCAGCCGACCGGATGTGGGGCGGGGATTACCCGGTTCATGGGCGGGGCGCCGCAAGCGCTGGCCGAGGCGTATGCCGCGCGGTCACCGGTCGCCCGAGCGGCGCCGCGAACGAACGTGATCCTGCTCGCCGCGCGCGACGACCGCATCGTGCCGAAGTCGCAGGTCGACGCCTATCTCTCGCGCTTTCCGGGCACTGTGACAAAGGAGGTTCCGGGCGGCCACTTCGATTTGGTCGCGCCGTGGACGGAGGCGTGGCGCGCGGTCCAGATGGAGCTTCGAACGCTCCTGCGTTGAGGCGTTGAGGCGTTGAGCCCGCTTGCACGGGGCCGGTCCTAGGTCATTCGGTCCCCGTGACGGCGGGCCGGAGGAAGGTCAGGGTCTGCCCGCGGGACCGACGCTGTACAGATCGGTCGGCACGTGGTATATCATTGTCTTATGATAGGTGAGTATCAGCAGCCAATACCATTAGCGAGAGCTCAGGCGGCCGCCCCAGTCCGCGTGACGGGGCCCTGGCAGCGCGGTTCCTCCGATCCGGCGCGTCGGGCGCGGTCGGTTGCGCCACTGCTTGCGCTGTTTGCGCTGCTCGGCTCACTCATGGCAGGGAATCCACTGCGGGCGCAGGAGAGTGCCCGGGCTACCCCGATGCGCCGGCTTCACGGAGAATTGCGCGATTCGGCATCCGGCGCTGCGCTGCGCGGTGCAGCGATCGTGATCACGGGCCCGATTTCGCGACGCAGTCAGACGGACGCGTCCGGCCATTTCGAGTTCGCGCAGCTGCCTTCGGGCCCCTACATCCTGCGCGTCAGGCTGATTGGCTTCGCACCGCTCGAACGCGTCGTGAACGTTACCAACGGCGATGCGACGGTGCGGCTCACACTTCGCAGTGCCACCATTTCGCTCGATTCGGTTGTCGTGACGACCGACGCGCTGGCCGATCCGCTGTCGCGTGTCGCCGCCACGAGCACCGTTGACGCCGCTGAGCTTTCGGCAACACGGGGCCAGACGCTGGGTGAAACGATCAAGCTGCTGCCCGGCGTATCGGTGGTGCAGTTCGGCCCGAGCATCGCCAAGCCGGTGATCCGTGGCCTGAATTCACAGCGAGTGCTGGTGATGAATGCCGGACTGCGGCAGGAAGATCAGCAGTGGGGCACCGAGCACGCGCCGAACATCGACAGCTTTGATGCCGATCGGGTGATCGTCGTCCGTGGTGCGGCGACCGTCCTCTACGGGCCCGACGCGATTGGTGGTGTGGTGCGCGTCGAACACGATCCTGTTCCCGACGGTGGAAGTGCGAAGGGTGAATTATCGCTGAACGGATTCACCAACAGTCGCCAGGGCGCGCTGTCGCTTGGTCTGCAGGGCGGCGGACTGCAGTTGCCGAGGTTGGGCCAGACGGGGTATCGCCTGCGTTTCTCCTCACGCGTGGCGGGCAATGGAGCTGCGCCGGACTACTCGCTCTCGAACACCGGGTTTCGCGAGTTGAATGGCAGTGCCACGTTCGGCGTGCATCGACCGTGGGGTACGAGCGAGTTGATGATCAGCCACTTCAGCACGGAGCTCGGCGTGCTTCGTCAGGCGCATGTCGGCAACTTCGACGATCTCCAGCGCTCGCTGACGGCAGCTCCGCCGGATTCGTCGTTCAGCTACGGCATCGACCGGCCCAACCAGCGCGTGCAACACACGACGCTGCGAGTGCGGTCGGCATTCGTGCTGCCGCGCGCGGGCGAGCTCGAAGTGGTCTTCGGATCGCAGGCCAATCATCGTCGCGAGTACGACAATCATGGCCCGCTTCGCGTGCGAGGCATCGCCGCCTTCAATCTCAAGCTGTTCACGAACTCGCTCGATGTCCGCTGGAACCATGGACTGCAACATGGCTTCGTCGGCACGATCGGCACCAGTGCGATGCTTCAGGGCAATCAGACGCTTGGCAAGGCGTTCCTGATTCCCGGCTTTGATCTGTCGCAGGCGGCGGTGTACGCGCAGGAAGCGTACAGCATTGGTCGACTGACGTTGAATGCCGGCGCACGAACCGATGTGTTTTCGCAGACCACGCTGCCTTACGCCGATGCCGGCATTCGCAGCGAGGCAGGCACGCGGCGCTGGACCGGTTTCTCGGGATCGTTGGGGAGCGAGCTTCGCCTGACGGACGCGTTGTCGGCGTCGCTTCGTGTCGCGCGCGCCTGGCGCCCGCCGACGGTCAACGAGCGGTACGCGCAGGGCGTTCACCACGGCACGGCGCAGTATGAACTTGGCCGCGCCAGCCTGGCGCCGGAGCGATCAGCCGGGGTCGAAGGGGTGCTGCGATACAGCAGCGAACGTTCGATGTTCGAGGTCGCAGGGTATGCCAACAACATCAACGGCTTCATCTTCCTGCAGCCGCGCGCACCGGTACTGACCATTCGCGGGGCGTTCCCGGCGTACAACTACGATCAGACCAACGCACGTCTGAGCGGTATCGAACTCTCCGGTATGCTGGCGCCGAGTCACTGGCTCCGGATACAAGGCACCGCGAATGCCGTGCGCGGAACGGATCGGACGAACGGTGGTCCGCTCTTCGACATGCCGGCTGACCGCGCGACCATTCAGGTGCGCGTGCTCGGCAGCAGGCCGCGACTCGGTCGGTGGTACGTCGCCCTTGGGTCTGTGCTCGTTCAGCAGCAGGGTGGTGTGCCCGCAGGCACTGTCTATCAGTTGCCGACGGCTGGCTACGCGCTCGCCTCGTTCGATGTCGGATCAGCCAACATCGTGATTGGCGGGCATCAGATCGACCTTGGCCTCTCTGCAACCAATCTGCTCAACGCTCGCTATCGCGACTATCTGAGCCGGTATCGGCTCTTTGTGAATGATGCGGGACGCGATCTCATCCTGCGGCTGCGCATCCCGATGTGACCCCCCGACGCGCGGCGTGAGGGTGCCGTGCGCAACCGATGTTTTTCCCTCACCACGTTTTCCTCACCACGCTTTCCGGAATCACGCCATGCATCTCCCGTACGCATCACGAGCGCCATTGGCGCTGACCGCTCTCGCACTCCTGCTCGCCTCGTGCAAGGGTGACTCCGTCGTCGCCCCTGGGGGTGAAACGGAGGTGATCAGTCGCGTCACCCTGACGCTCACACCGACGACGGGTGCGGCGATCTCGGCGTACATCGAAGACGCCGACGGCAGCGGACCGAATGCACCATCGGCGCAGGTCGGCACGCTGACCATGCCGGCTGGTACTGCGTTCACCGGCGCGGTCCGGTTCGAGAATCGGCTGGTCACCCCCGTCGAGAACATCACGGATGAAGTCCGCACCGAAGCCAGTACGCATCGTGTGTTCTACAGCGTCACGGGCACTGGTGTGACGGTGAACAGCACCGATCTCGATGGCAATGGCAGGCCGCTCGGCCTGGCGTTCACCGCGACGGCCCCGACCGGCACCACCGCCGGCACGCGCACTGTACGCGTGGTGCTGTGCCACTATGACGGGGTCACGAAGCCCGCGGTCGCCACGGCGTGTTCGGCCGACACCGACATCGACGTGTCGTTCACGGTGGCTGTGCCCTGAGCAGCGTCGTTCAGCTGAGGCACGATGCGATCGCAGACGCAGCCATCCCTCTGACGACTGCCATGCCCTGAGAACGAAAAACCGGCGCCGTGCCCCGAATGCAGGGCACGGCGCCGGTGTCGTCCGGCAGCACCGCCTACGCGGCGCCTTGCACTGGCAGCGGCAGCTGGGCACGGGTCGCGAGATACGCCTTCGCCTCGCGATACGTGTACCAGACCTTCTTCTCGTAGTCGTACAGCTTGCACTGGTTGAAGACCATGCGCACCGTCGAGAAGCGAAGCTCGTACTCGTGCATGTACTGCCCGTATTCCTTGCGCAGTTCAGCGTAGGCGCGCTTCAGCCGATAGAAGGGAATGTGCGGTTCGACGTGATGGGGCACATGAATCAGGATATTGTGGATCAGCATCTCGCTGATGCGCGAACACCGCCAGACGATGCTACAGTACACTTGTCCGATCGAGTTGCTCCACTCCGGCCTGTGGTCGAAGTACGGCACATCGGGGTGCGTGTGATTCAGATAGACGAAGAACGCGATGAAGTAGTTGAAGACCACGAATGGCAGAGCGACGGCCGCGATGACACCAACCAGACCGCCGGCCCACTTCCACGCCACCACCGACATGCCAATGGCGAAGACCAGTGTGATGATCTTGTGCACATTGTAGCCGAGCCGCTCACGTGACTTCTTGTCGGGCTGGTACATCACCATGCCGGGCCACCACACCTTGTTGATGTAGTGCAACGCGCAGCCCCACGGCGTGCGCTCGGCCCGGTAGACGAGTTTCGTGTACCATGGTGACTTTGCGTATTCCGCCGGCGTCATCGGACGCCAGATCCAGTCTACGGGTGTGAACGATGTGAAGCCGTGATGTACGCGGTTGTGCCCGTGACACCAGAGTCGATACATGTTCAGCGACGGAAGCATGAACATCGTGCCAAGGACTTCCGCCACCCAGTCGTTCTCGAACAGTGCGCCGTGCGCGGCATCATGCGCCCAGACGAACATGAAGGCGACGGCACAGCCGGCACCGAGGCCGCACAGCAGCTTGGCCCACCAGGCGTCAGCGGCGAATACGCCCCACATGAAGCCGAGATACAGCACCAGATCGAATGCGAACGCGCCGAAGGTTCGCAGGGCTGATCGCTTGAACGACGCCTCTGAAAGCGCCTTCCGGACGGTGGTGAGCTTGATGTCCTTCAGGCCCTGGTAGAGCGACGACGCCGTCATGCAGTCTGTATCCTCGGAGCGGGAAGCGGTGGTCGAAGTTGCAGAAGTTAACGCCTCAACCCCGTGCGGACGTGCCCAGCACCCCTGCAGCGCCCTCAGGATGCTGTGCATGACGCGCGGCAGCGGCCCTCGATGGCGCCAGTGTTGGCTCGGCGAGGCGGTACACCGCGTTGCGACAGCGGCCAAAGGTCCCCGGGTGCCGGCACGACTTAGGTTTCACGTATGACCACCCCCACCGGAACGACGGAACACCGCGCCGCCGGCGCCACCCGCGGCGCCGTGCAGATCGCGATCGTCATCGTGACGGACAGCCGTACGCTCGAGACGGATGAATCGGGGCCGTTGGCGCGTCGGCTGATCACCGAGGCGGGTCACACCGTCACCGACTTTGCGCTTCTGCCGAACGACGAAGCTGGCACGCGTGCCCACGTTGCCAGGCTCCTCTCGCGCAACGATGTCGACGTCGTGGTGCTCAGCGGCGGCACCGGACTCGGCTCCAAGGATCGAACGGTCGAAGCGGTACGTCCGCTGATCGAGAAGGAACTGCCCGGCTTCGGAGAGCTGTTCCGGATGATCAGTTTTCAGGAGCAGATCGGCACCGCTGCGATCCTCACGCGGGCACTAGCGGGAGGGGTGAACGGAAAGCTGATCGTGTCGCTCCCGGGGTCAAAGGCGGCCGTGGATCTGGCGCTGACCAAGGTGCTGCTGCCCGAGCTGAAACACGTGCTGCACGAACTGCGGCGCTGACGCGCGTTCGCCAATGCGTCAGCGCCGCTGTAACTCAGCCGTCCAGTGCTGCGACGCGTTTTTCCGCCTTCAACAGCCAGAACACCGTCAATCCGCCGCAGAGCGTGAGTGCGAAAAGGGCGCCGCGGAGGAACCGCCACCAGTTGAGCGACTCGTGATAGGCGACTGATCGCGCGTACCAGTACATCGCCGGTGCCAGCGCCAGCGCAATCACCATCGTCAGCATGCCAGCCGACAACAGAAACAGGATCCCCTGCCACGTCACGGTCTGGTTGACGGCCGTCTCGGCATCGAAACGTGGTGAAATCGATCCGATGTAGAGCGCCAACGCGGCCTGAGCGAACATCAGGGACGCAACCGCAGCCATCGACAGCGCCATCACGATCGGCGCCGTCCCGAGGAGCAGCGAGGTGAGCCCGACGATGCCCACGGCCACCAGCGCCAATGGCCCAGTGGCGGCCCAGTATTTGGCGAAGATGATGTCGCGGATCTTCACTGGCGCCGCTCGCAAGAGCCACCACATCGTCCCTTCCGCGGCAATGGTCGGCAGGACCAGCCGCGACGTGACGGCCGCCAGCACCATGCCCGCCAGGCCGACGTTCACGACGGGAAGAATGCTGGTGACGAGCGCCGGCATCGCACCACCGCCGGTGGGCAGCACACTCACACCCACGACATACACCAGCACCAGCGGTATGAGCAGCACGAACTGCGACCAGAGCGCCGCATCTCGGCCGAGCAGTCGCATTTCCTTGAGCAGCAGTTCGCGACGCGCAGGTTGCATTCCGGCCAGCAGCAGATGGAACGGCTTCATCAGCACCGATGGCGGATGATCGCTGCGGCCTGCCGAGCGTACGGCGGAAATGCCGCGCGAATAGAGGAGCCGGAAGCTGCCATACGCCGCTGACAGTGCGGCCGCCGCCAGCAGCCAGAGCCAGGCGAGTGGCTGCGGATCCCAGAACCCATCGAGCCAGTTCTTCAGCACCCGTGCCGCCCATTCGGTGGGTAGCCATGGCGAAAGTGGCACGTCGAGCATCTTCACGACTTCGCCGATCGCCTTCGTACCCAGCTGCGTCAGTTGTGCCGGTTCAACGCGGTTCATGACGTAGATGGCGCCGATGCAGAGGCCGACACCGATGACGCGGAACGTGAACTGTGCGCGCGTGGGAGGCACAAAGGCGAGCAGCACATACACCGCGATGCAGCCGAGCGACGTGGCAGTGATCCACAATGGCACCCACGCCGCGAGTGCGACGAGCGGCCAGAGCACACCACCACCGAAGGCGAGGCCATACCCCGCCAGCAGTGGCACGACGAGCAGCAGTGCGATGGCGCCGCCCTCGGCCACCACCTGCAGAAAGCGGGACGTGAAGAACGTCAGGGGCGGAATCGGCGCGGCGGCCAGGAGCTCGAGATCCTTCGACAGGAAGAACGCCGGCAGCGCGGTCACGATGCAGCTGAGAATCAGCACCGAGCCGATGCTCAGCAGCGACATGGCGAGCACCCGTCCGGCAATCGCGGTTCCGATCGAATCGACCTGCATGAGGTAGTTCAGGACCAGCAGCAC
Source organism: Gemmatimonadales bacterium (assembly GCA_038215035.1). Classification (GTDB taxonomy): domain Bacteria; phylum Gemmatimonadota; class Gemmatimonadetes; order Gemmatimonadales; family Gemmatimonadaceae; genus JACMLX01. Next base: position 54,395 of record JBBQRH010000004.1, read on the forward strand.
GATCACCGTACCACCAGCCCACGTCACACTGAGCGCCGTCAGGATACCAAGCGGTCCAACCGCCCCCTGAACTTGCCGTTGACGCCAGAGCGGCTTGATCAGCGTCCCGAGCGTGACTGCACGAAAGAGTGACGGTGCGATCGCGGGTTCCGGCGCCGCGATGAACTCAGGCACTCAGCACCTCGGTCACGTCGCGCGCGGCCGATTCACCGGTGAGATGCAGGAAGAGTTGCTCGAGCGGTGCGTCGGGCATGCGCAGCCAGGTGCGCAGCTCCGGCACCGTGCCCGAGGCCACCAGCTTGCCACGCTTCATGATACCGATGCGATCACAGGTCCCCTCGACCGTTTCGAGCGTATGCGTCGACATCAGCACGGAGTTGCCGCGCGCGGCGTAGGCGCGCAGCAGATCCTTCAGCACGCGTGCGCCGCGTGGGTCCAGGCCCACCAGTGGCTCGTCCACCATCAGCACTTTCGGACGGTGCAATACGGCGGCGGACAGCAGCAGCTTCTGTCGCATGCCGTGACTGTACTGCTCGACGAGTTCGTGTTGCCACGACGTGAGCTCGAACAGCTCCAGCAGTTCTGCGGCGCGTGCCTCGACCGCCTTCCATTGCAGCCCGTAGAGCGATGCCGAGAAGCGCAGGAATTCGGAGCCGGTGAGCTTGTCGTAGACGTAGGGGCGATCCGGGACGAACGCGAGATGCCGCTTGGCGTCGACGGCGTGTGTCCGCATGTCGATGCCGGCGACGCGCACCAGCCCTGCGTCGGCGCGAAGAATCCCGGCCAGCATCTTGAGCGTGGTGGTCTTGCCGGCCCCGTTCGCGCCCAGAAATCCGAAGACCTCACCGGCTTGCACGGTGAGGTCCAGCCCTTCGACGGCGGTGAAGTCGCCGTACCGCTTGGTGACACCCTGCAGTTCGATCATCGTCCCCGCTCAGATGGGATGGGTGGAGGGCTGCTGTGGGCGCCCCGCGCCATGTGCTGAAAGACTGTCGACTGGACCACCCGGTCACTTCATCCAGCCGTTTGGTTCGCGGCCGGCGGCGTCCTGCCTGTGCCCCGTCTGACCGGCCGGGTTGAATGCGCCACCGGTATGGGCGACCTTGCCATGCTTATGCCAGAAGATTCACTGATCATTCGCGGGGCCCGGGAGCACAACCTCCGGAACATCGACGTTACGATCCCACGGAACAAGCTGACGGTCATCACTGGCCTGTCGGGTTCCGGCAAGTCGTCGCTCGCCTTCGACACTATCTATGCCGAGGGGCAGCGGCGATACGTGGAGAGCCTGTCGGCCTACGCCCGCCAGTTCCTGGGGTTGATGGAGAAGCCCGACGTCGACTCCATCGAGGGGCTGAGCCCGGCCATCTCGATCGAGCAGAAGACGGCCGGCCACAATCCCCGGTCCACGGTTGGGACGGTCACCGAGGTCTACGACTACCTCCGCCTCCTGTGGGCCCGCGCGGGGGTGCCGCACTGCCCCAACTGCAGTCGCCCAGTGCAACGGCAAAGCGCGGCACAGATCACCGACGTGGTCCTGCTCGGCCATCCGGGAACGAAGCTCGAGGTGCTGGCGCCGCTGGTGCGAGGACGAAAGGGGGAGTTCCGCGAGCTGTTCGAGGCCGCGCGGAAACAGGGCTTCGTGCGCGCGTGGGTGGACGGTGAGGTGATCGAGCTGGCCGATCCGCCGAAGCTGAATCGCCGCATGAACCACGACGTGAGTGTGATCGTCGACCGTCTGGTGCTCAAGGCAGACGATCGCGGCCGCCTTGCCGACTCGATCGAAACGGCGCTCAAGCTGGCCGACGGGATGGTCGAAGTGGTGTCGCTGGTGAGCGGGTCGCGTGAGAGCGCGATGTTCAGCGAGCGCTATGGCTGCCCGCATTGCGGTATCTCCCTGCCGGAGATGGAACCGCGCCACTTCTCCTTCAATTCCCCGTTCGGCGCTTGCCCGACGTGCAGTGGCCTTGGTGTCAAGCGGATGGTGAACGAGGAGCTGATCCTTGGCGATCCGTCGCTGACGTTGCTCGAGGGCGTGGTGCTGCCGTGGGGCGAACCCGATGGGTATCTGCGCAAGGTCATTCTGCCCGGGCTGGCCGAGGCGCTGCAGTTCGACCTGAAGACACCGTGGGGCGAGCTGCCGCAGTATGTGCGCCATGCACTGCTGCACGGGCTCGACTCGCTCACCGCGCCTGCCGCGGCGGTGGCAGCGGTGCAGAAGACGGCGAAGAAATCGGCGGCGAAGAAGACTGCTGTCAAGCCGGTGGCGAAGGTGTCGGCCAAGTCGGCCGCCAAGCCGCTGCTCAAGTGGGACGGCATCCTTGCCACCATCCAGCGACGATTCGACGAGACCGACAGTGATTCGATTCGGGTCGAGCTCGAAGCGTTCATGCTGGCCACACCGTGCCCGAGTTGTCATGGCACGCGGCTCAAGCCGGAGTCGCTGGCCGTCACGATCGAGAAACGGAATCTCGGGGAAGTCGTAGCGATGTCGGTGTCTGAGTCGCTGGCGTTCTTCCGCGCCGTCCCGGTGCGCGCGCCCGGCAAGCCACGTGGATTGGACGCGGAGATTGCCGGCCCGATTCTGAAAGAGGTCACCGAGCGGCTTGGCTTCCTGGTGGACGTTGGTCTGGACTACCTCACCATGAATCGCAGTGCCGAGAGCCTCAGTGGCGGCGAAGCGCAGCGGATTCGGTTGGCGACGCAGATCGGCTCGAAGCTGTGCGGCGTGTTGTACATCCTCGATGAGCCGAGTATCGGGCTGCACTCGCGCGACAACGAGCGATTGTTGCACACGCTCACGCAACTGCGTGATCTGGGGAACACCGTCATCGTCGTCGAACACGACGAAGAGACGATGCGTCTTGCCGATCATGTGCTGGACATGGGCCCGGGGGCAGGGAAGCATGGTGGCATGCTGATTGCCGAAGGCACCATCGATGATATCCGTAATACGAAGGGCTCACTCACGGGTGAGTATCTCTCCGGTAAGCGCAGCGTTCCGATTCCCGGCGTACGGCGCCCGTTCGATGCAGCGCGGACGCTGAAGATCCAGAATGCGCGCGAGCACAACCTGCGCGGCATCGACGTTGAGATTCCGCTCGGCACGTTCGTGGCGGTGACCGGCGTGTCGGGTTCGGGCAAGTCGACGCTGGTAACGGACATTTTGCAGCGCGCCCTGTCGCGACATTTCTTTCGCGCGCGCGTGATTCCGGGCATGCACGACCGGATCACCGGCATTCAGCATCTCGACAAGCTGATCGACATCGACCAGAGTCCGATCGGCCGCACGCCGCGCTCCAATCCGGCCACGTACACAGGGCTCTTCACGCCGATTCGCGAGCTGTTCGCCGAGATGCCGGAAGCGAAGATCCGCGGCTACGGCCCCGGGCGCTTCAGCTTCAACGTCAAGGGCGGGCGGTGCGAGGCGTGTCAGGGTGATGGGCTGGTGAAGATCGAGATGCACTTCCTGCCCGATGTGTTCGTGCCATGCGATGTGTGCAAGGGCAAGCGCTTCAACCGGGAGACGCTCGAGGTACGCTTCCGCGGCATGAGCATCGCGGATGTGCTGGATCTGACGGTGGAAGATGCGGTGACGGTGTTCGAGAACCAGCCGCGGATTGCGCAGAAGCTGATCACGCTGGCCGATGTCGGACTCGGGTATGTGCATCTGGGCCAGAGCGCGACGACGTTGTCAGGGGGCGAAGCGCAGCGCGTGAAGCTGGCCACGGAGTTGAGCAAGCGCGACACCGGTCGGACGCTCTACATCCTCGATGAACCCACGACAGGGCTGCATTTCGAGGATGTGCGGGTGCTGCTCGAAGTGCTGCACAAGCTGGTGGACAAGGGCAACACGGTGCTGGTGATCGAGCACAATCTGGACGTGATCAAGACCGCGGACTGGATCGTGGATCTGGGCCCGGATGGCGGTGTTGGCGGCGGCGCGCTGGTGGCCAGCGGGACGCCGGAGATGGTGGCGGCGGAGCCGGGCAGCTACACCGGGCAATTCCTGGCGGGGATGCTCAAGCCGGTGCGCGTTGTGGGGAAATCGTCGCGGCGGTGAGGGTTTTGCGCTCGAGATCGGCGTGGCTGTTCAACTGCTGAACTGAGCCAACTGGACCAACTGAGCTGGACCAACTGAACTGGACCAACTGAACTGCACCAACTGCTTCACACAGAGACGCAGAGGCACAGAGACACAGAGACACAGAGACACATCGCTTTGGTGGCGGTTTCGGAAAGAATAAAAGCTGTAGGAACTGCGATTGCGAGCGCAGTTCCTACAGCTTTTTCCGTGTTCTTCACTCACCGACAGTGCCCGCGACTCTGCGTCTCTGTGTCTCTGTTGTGACGCAGTTGGTTCAGCGGTTCAGCGGTTCAGCCCTCCTTCCGCCGCGCGCTCCAGAGAGCCACACAGCGCCGAACACGCATCATTTCAGACGGTCTTCGCGAGCATCGGCGCCAGCAACTGCTCGAGTCGCACACCCTCCGCCTCACCCTGAAAGTTGAGCACCATGCGATGCCTGAGCACCGGCAACGCCATGTCTCGCAGATCATCCAGATCGGGCACCGCACGGCCCGCCAACGCCGCGCGCGCTTTGGCGCCCAACACCAGATACTGCGACGCACGCGGACCCGCGCCCCATCGCACGTACTTGTTCACTTCCGGTGACGCTTCATCACTGCCGGGCCTCGTACCGCGCGCCAGACGCACGGCGTGCTGAATCAGCGTGGGCGGTGCCGGCAAGCGACGCACCAGCTGTTGCATCTGCGTCAGTTCCGCCGCGCCAAGCACGGCGCGAACCGGGCCCTGTGCGCCGCCCGTCGTGGCCAGCACGATGCGCTCTTCCTCGTCGCGCGTTGGGTACCCGATGCGCAGTTCCACCATGAATCGATCGAGCTGCGCTTCCGGTAGCGGATACGTGCCTTCCTGCTCGATCGGGTTCTGCGTAGCGAGCACGAAGTATGGTCGCGGCAGTGCGTGCGTCTGCCCGCTCACGGTCACCTCGCGCTCCTGCATCGCCTGGAGCAGTGCGGCCTGGGTCTTTGGTGGGGCGCGGTTGATTTCGTCGGCGAGCACGATGTTCGCGAACACCGGACCCTGGACGAACGTGAACACGCGACGACCAGTGGCGGCATCATCCTGCAGCAGCTCGGTGCCAGTGATGTCGCTGGGCATCAGATCCGGCGTGAACTGAATCCGGTTGAAGCTCAGGTCGAGTGCCTGCGCGACCGTTTGCACCAGCAGCGTCTTGGCCAGGCCCGGCACACCAACCAGCAGGGCATGACCGCCCGCCAGCATGGTGGCCACCAAATTTTCAACGATCGCTTCCTGCCCAACGATGCGTTGGGCGATCTGCGCCACCAGCGCGGTGCGCGCTGCGCCCAGTCGCTCGAGGAGAGCGATGTCGTCGTGTGATCCGGACAGTTGTGGTGCGCTCATTGCCTTCGGGTGACACGCGAATGAAGAAAGAACGACGGCGACAGCATCGCCGTCGCACGCGTCACGGAAGAGTGAATACTACCTGCGCCGTTCCCGGATGATTCTCACTGCGGAACCGCGCCACGGCCGTAAATGTGCCACGCGGAAGTGACTCCTGCCACGTCGCTTCGTAGTCCTGCGATTCATGCTGGTCCAGCAGATGCGTCCGCATCGGCTGCGTGAACAGGCGACCGTCACTCCAGGTCCACACATCGCGACCGCGCGCATCACGCACCACGAAGTCCACTTCCTGTCCATCCGAGAAACGCAGCTCGTGACGCTTCTCGCTGGCGTTGTTTGCTGCCAGTTCGAAGATCACGTTGTCTACGCCCGGTGTCACGCGAAGGTTGAGTGTGATCGGTGCCCCGGCGGATGCGCTCTGCGCCATCGCCTCGCCACGCGCCGGGAGCGACAGTAACTGCTTCTGTCCGTCCACGCCGGCGTAGGTGAGCACCTGCCCTGAAGCACCCGTCCGCGTCAGCGGGGACGAGTGGTCAGAACAGGCGGCGCAGCCAAGGGCTGCGACGGCGAGCGCGACAGGCGCGCGGAGGCGGGGCATCCGTCAAACCTCAGTCAGAATTTCGGGCGAGCGGTCGAGCTGGTTGGTGAAAACAGCCTAATGGATATATCCATCCGTAGTCAACACGACTCGACAGGCGTTTGGTCACAGGTAAGTGTCAGTAGATTCGTGACTTAAGGCAAGCGAACTAGACCGCATAGGGTTCTCCGGCAATTCTCGCGCCAGCCACACCTGAGTTTGCCAGAAATTCGCTTGCGAAAAATTTCACAAGCGGCTAGCCTTCCCCGCAGAATGGCAGCAGTGTCGGGAGGGTCCGGGCTCCGGATGGCCGGTGGAGGAATCCAGCTGGCCGCGGCGCTCATCGCCGGTCTGTATGGCGGCCAGTGGCTCGACCGGCGCTTCGGAGCGACGCCGGTTTTTCTGTATTGCGGCGTTGCGCTCGGCGCCATTGGCGGCATGACAGCGCTCTATCGACAGCTCATGCGCGTGACGCGCGACGAGGAGGAGGCACGCAAGCGATGATCCGCGCAACACTGCTGTATCTCCTTGTCGCCGTGCTGGTTACGGTCGCCGCTGGTTGGGTGCTCGTGCTCGTGTATCCGGGTGCTGATGCCCTGCGAGCCATCAGCACCAGCGCGCTTCTGGCGCTCTCCGTCCAGCTCATTGCGTTCATCCTCCTGCAGCTCTTCAAGGGGAAGAACGTCATGGCAGGTTGGGGGCTGGGAGCCCTCCTTCGTTTCGCGGCACTGGGCATCTACGCCATGGTCGCCACCAAGGCGCTCGGGCTCGACATGAACTCGGCCCTCGTCAGTCTGGCCTGCTTTCTTTTCCTCTCGATGCTGATCGAACCACTGCTGGTCAACGTATGACGATGCGACTCCTCCGACTTCTGATCTCCGCTGCCGCGGCCGTGCTGCTGGCCCTCCCCGCGCAGGCGCAGGCGGACGAGGTCGACATCATCACACCGCACATCACCGACGCCCACGAGATCGAGATCCCGTGGGCGACGTGGCCGACCATGCACAAGGTCGTGCATCTGCCGCGGTGGGAACCGTTCATGCTGCCGGGCACGCACATCGTGGTGGACATGTCGCCCACGAAGCATGTCGTCTGGATGCTGATCTCGGCGCTGACGGTCTGCCTGCTGCTGATCTTCGCCGCCAATGCACAGGGGCGCCAGACGCGCACCGCAGGACATGCGAAAGGTTTCGCGGGCGGCATCGAGGCGATGGTGCTCTACATTCGAAACGAAGTCATCATCCCAAACGTGGGGCATCACGGGAACGGCTTCGTCCCATTCCTGTTGACGCTGTTTTTCTTCATCCTGTTCTGCAACCTCTGGGGCATCTTCCCGTGGGGCAGCACCGCCACCGGCAACGTCTCGGTGACGGCCACGCTGGCGCTGCTCACGTTCTTCGTTGTCGAAGGGGCCGGTATCCGCGCGCAGGGGTTTGGCTACCTGAACACGATTTTTTACTGGAATAAGGACCTGAACATCGTTTTGCGCGTCATGCTGTTCCTGATCCTCTCGCCGATCGAGTTCATCGGAAAGCTGACGAAGCCGTTCGCACTGACCATCCGTCTCTTTGCAAACATGACGGCAGGACACATCGTCGTCCTGGCGCTCATCGGCATGATCTTCGCCTTCAAGAGCATTGCCAGCGGCGCGCCGTTCCTGATGGCTGTCGCAATCAACATGCTCGAGTTGTTCGTGGCGTTCCTGCAGGCGTTCATCTTCACGCTGCTGTCGAGCGTGTTCATCGGACAGATCCGCGAGGCGCACCACTAGTCCCTGCTGGACACGGCGCTGGCGTACTCGCGTGCACCGATGCCGTCGCTGTAACCGGTCGAATGACCGGTGAAATCCGTTGAGCCATCCGGCTCGGTGACGGGTCGTTCTGTGGCCTAGGCCGCGCAACCACGCGAGACACTTCGACTTTTTCATCCTGGTACTGTTCCAATGACGATTCTTCCTCTCCTGCAGGCCGCGGCTGACGTCGCCGGCTCAAACGCCAAGGGTTATGCTGCGATCGGTGCTGGCCTCGCCGCCGGTCTCTCGATCATCGGTGCCGGCATCGGCATCGGCAACATCGGCGGCCGCGCTGTCGAAGGTATGGCCCGCCAGCCGGAAGCCGCAGGTCGCATCCAGACGGCCGCCCTGATTCTCGCCGCCCTCGTTGAAGGTGCCGCGCTGTTCGGCGCCGTGATCGGCTTCCAGATCGCCGGCAAGATCACGTTCTGAGCTGATCGAATCGGCGCGGACGCTGCCCCCGACCAGGGGCAGCGCACCGCGCTCGATTCGTCAACGCATGACCTCCGCGGGCTGTCGGCGTCGGTCGACGCTGCAGTCCGTCTGAGCTCCACCTCTTCCGTTTCATCCTGCCATGCGCCGCACTCTCGCCACCCTTTCGCTGTTACTCGCCTCCGCCACCTCGTTGCGCGCGCAGGAGCACGCTGCTGCTGAAGGCGGCGCGTCGAACATGCTCGACCCGAAGGTCGGGCTCATGTTCTGGACGCTGCTGATCTTCATCTTCCTGCTGGTGGTGCTGTCGAAGTATGCGTACAAGCCATTGCTTGCCGCCGTCGAGGCGCGTGAAGCCGCGCTCGAGAAGGCGCTGGGTGATGCAAAGCGTGATCGCGACGAGGCGGCCAAGCTGCTCGCCGAACAGCAGAAGCAGCTGGCCGAGACGCGCGCGGATGTGCAGAAGGTGATGGCCGATGGCCGCGCCGCTACGGAAGCGCTGCGCGCCGAAATGCTCGAAAAGGTGAAGGCCGAAGGCGCCGACATGCTCGACCGCACCCGTCGCGAGATGCAGGCCGAGAAGGAGAAGGCAGTGGCCGAACTCCGTCGCGAGGCCGTCGATCTCGCGATCTCGGGCGCGAGCAAAGTGATTGGTCGCAATCTCGACAGCGCGACGGATCGCTCGCTGGTCGAGTCCTTCCTCGCCGGACTTGAAGCGCCGAAGGGGTCGCGCTGATGCGCGATACCACCATCGCCCGTAACTACGCCGAGGCACTGGTGACGCTGGCAGAGCGCGCCGGTGATCTGGACGGGTGGGGCCGGATGATCGACGAGGTGGGGCAGTTGGTGACCCACGATCAGCGCGTCCGTCGGTTTCTCGAGTCGCCCAGCGTGCCAGTCGTCGCCAAGAAGGCCATTCTGAGCAAGGCGTTCCAGGATCGCATGCCACGCCTGATGGTGCGCTATCTGGAAGCGCTGGTGCAGAATCGTCGCCAGCTCTTGATCCCGACCATCGCGGCCGAGTACGCGACGCTGGTCGACGAGAGTCTGGGCCGCGTCCGCGCGGAAGTGACACTCGCGCGGGATCCGCAGCCTGGTGAAGTCGAGGCCATCGCCGCGTCGCTTTCGAAGACCCTCGGCCGCACGGCGGTGGCCCACGTTCGCGTCAATCCGGAGATCGTTGGCGGTGTGATCGTGCGGGTGGGAGACTATGTGAAGGACGGCTCTGTTCGCCGTCGTCTGGGCCTGCTGAAATCCAGACTGGTGCAGCAGTCTCGCTGATTCGCTAGACTCCCTGTCGACGCGCGGCGCGGTTCCCTGCTGGGGCCCTGCCGTGGAGGGTCCACTCACCGCCTCTCGCTGGATCGTCGATGCGACCTGCCCTTCGTGCACCGTTGTTTGCCGTAGCCCTGCTGATGCCGGCCTTGCTTGCCGCCCAGCGGAACGGGTCGTCGCCAGCCAGTGGTGACACCCTTGGGTACTGGCAGCAACGCGCCAACTACGACATCATCGCCCGGCTGGACGAAGCACGGCAGACGATTGTTGCGACCGGTACGCTGCGGTACACGAACAACTCGCCGGATGTGCTGACCGAGATGTTCGTGCATCAGTACCTGAACGCATTCCGGCCATACTCCAAGTGGAGCGACGCCGACGAACGCGAAGGGCGCACCCGCTTCCAGCTGCTCGAAGATCCCGCGTTCGGCTTCGAGCGATTCACGGCTCGCCCAACGGTCGATGGCACGCCGGTCTCGGTGGACTATCCCGGCTCGCCTGACAGCACCGTCGCACACTTCACGCTCCCGAAACCGCTTCGCCCAGGCCAGTCGATCTCGGTGTCGTTCGCGTGGGAGGCGCGGCCCAGCACCACGTTTCGGCGCCAGGGGCGGCGCGGTCGCCATTACGATCTCGCGCAGTGGTATCCCAAGGTGGCGGTGTACGACCGCGGAGGCTGGCAGCGTAACGCGCTGGTGCCGTCGGGCGAACTGTACGGTGAGTTTGGCGATTTCCGTGTCGCACTCGTCGTGCCTGAGGACCAGATCGTGGGTGCCACTGGTGTCCCCGTGGCGGGCGACCCGGGCTGGGAGCGAGCCAAGCGTGGTGCGGCCTCGCCGCTGCTCCAGCGGGCTGCTTACGGGCTTGCTGGCGCCAGCACGCTGGTTCCGATTGCGCCCGCATCGATGCGGACGGTAGTGTTCGAAGCCAAGGACGTGCACCACTTCGCATGGACCACAGATCCCGAGTATCGGTATGAAGGGGGCGTGTACGTGCGAGGGCAGCCCCGGCCCCGGACGCAGTTTCGCATCTGGGATACCGTTGGTGTCCACGTGCTCTACCGACCGGGTGACGACACAACCTGGGGGCGGGGCGTGGTCGTGCAGCGCACCATCGACGCGATGCGGTGGCTGGAGGAGGTGTACGGTCCCTACGCCTATCCGCAGATCACGGCCGTGCATCGGCTGGACGGTGGCGGCACCGAGTTTCCGATGATGATGCACAACGGCAGCCCAGCCTTCGACCTGATTCTTCACGAAGCCGGTCACATCTTCACCTACGGAATCCTCGCCAACAACGAGTGGCGTTCGGCGTGGATGGATGAGGGACTGACCAGCTATCAGACCTCCTGGCGCCTTGGCGCTACGCCACATGAGAAGGCAGCTGGCAGTCTGGCCAGTAACCCGCGCTGGACGTCGCCGCCGCTGGACGGACCGGCGATGCTCCGGCGCGAGCGGTTCATCGCTGCCGCCGAACCGATCCATACGAATTCGGAGGTGTTTCGTTCGTTCAACAGCTACAACGCCATGTCGTACGATCGTGCGGAGCAGATGTTTGGCGCCCTGCGCGACGTGGTCGGCGAAGAGGCATTCAGCCGGATCTGGCGGGAGTACTACAGCCGCTGGGCGATGAAGCATGTGGATCGCCCGGCACTCCTGAAGTCGGTGGAGCGGGTGACAGGTACGTCGCTGGCGTGGTTCTTCGACCAGTGGCTGGACACGGTCGGCGAGGTGCAGTACACCCTCAAGGACATCAGCGTGACGCAGCGCCGTCCGACCGAGTGGGTGACGACTGCGCAACTCGTTCGTGTAGGAGCATACCGTCACCCCATGCCAGTCGGGGTGCGGACCGCGAGTGGCTGGACCTTTGTCCGTGGCGATCCGATGAAGGACGATCAGCGGTTCACCATCACAACGACCGAGAAGCCGGACCTGATTCGACTGGACCCGCTGGGCCTGACTGATGATGTGCGCGCCAGCCGCCAGCAATGGCCGCCTCCAACTCCCTGACCTCAAACGACCTGCACATGAGTGGACCTGTCGAGATCCGTACCGTTCCAAAGCCCTGGGGACATGAAACCATCTGGGCCCTCACCGACCGCTACTGCGGCAAGGTGTTGCACATCAAAGCCGGCGAAGCGCTGAGCATTCAGTATCACAACAAGAAGGACGAAACGGTCCACTTGCTGTCGGGGCACCTGCTGTATCGTGTGCAAATTGACGGCGTGCTCACCGATGTGCACCTGAAGCAGGGCCAGAGCTACCGGATCACGCCGGAAACAGTCCATCAGATGGAAGCGGTGACCGATTGTGACGTGCTCGAGGTGTCGACACCGGAGCTCGATGACGTCGTGCGATTGAATGATCGGTATGGCAGAGAAGGTACCAGCGCGCCCTAGTGTCCAGTCGTTGACGTTCGGGTCGCACGGCCCGGGGTCGTCGTTGTGCAGGCACGCTGGTCCATCCACCGCGTGCTTGCTGCTGGAACACGCTTTCCACCCTGAAGATTCTCGAGACGCATGAAGGTCATCATTCCGCTGGCGGGCAAGGGAACGCGATTGCGTCCCCACACGCACCTCGTGCCGAAGCCGATGCTCAAGGTCGCGGGGCGACCAGTGATGAGCTACGTGATGGACGATGTGATGAAACTCGGTAACATCGAGCAGGTCGTCTACATCACGGGACACCTGAAGGAGACGGTCGAGGCATTTGCCCGCGCGACCTATCCGGTGCCGAGTGTGTTCGTCGAACAGGCGGTGCAGGATGGCACGGCCGGCGCAGTCAACTTGGCGATGCCCTACGTCGACGGGCCTGTCCTGATCATCTTCGTCGACACTATTTTCGATACTGATCTCTCCGTTGTGCACACCAGCGATGATGATGGCATCATCTGGGTGAAAGAGGTCGAGGACTATCAGCGCTTCGGGGTCGTGGTCACCGACGCGAGCGGCCACATGACGAAAATCGTCGAGAAGCCGAATACGCCGATCTCAAAGCGTGCGAACATCGGGCTGTACTACATTCGCAACTGGAAGCTGCTGGCCGAGGGCATCAAGCATGTCCTCACGCAACCGACGAACAAGGGGGAGTACTACCTCACGGACGCGTTCCAGTACATGATCGACCATGGTGCGAAGATCAAGGTCGTCGACGTCGAGGGGTGGTACGACGCCGGCAAGCTGGATACGCTGCTGGAGACGAACCAGGCGATGCTCGAGAAGCGGCATTTAGCGCGAGTGCCAGCCGGGTTTTCCGGCGCCACGATCATTCCGCCGGTGTACATCGAGGACGGCGCCAGTGCCAGCGATGCGACGATTGGTCCGAATGTGTCGCTAGGCAAGGGGGCGAAGGTCACTGGTTCGACGATCAGCAACACCGTCGCGGGCGACCACTGCACGATCAGTCACTGCGTCATTCACGACAGCATGCTGGGCGACAACGTCACGCTGAGCGGGGTCAAGGGCAGCATGACACTTGGTAACGATGCGGAGTTGCGCGTCGACTGAGCGCTGGCTTCCACGGCCGTGTCTGACGCGGGGACCTGTGCATCATGCGCAGGTCCCCGCGTCAGTTCGTGCCCCCGTTCCGGGCCATGATCGCGAGCGCGATCCGCTGCGGCACTGCGGTCTCAACGCTGCAGCTCAGCCGCCCCGACGATGATACGAAGCGCGCGCTCGAGCCCTCGCACGCCGTGCGTGTCGTCGTACCACTCCAGCGGCGTGTGCGTCCCTCCGCCGCGCCCGCCGGCACCAATGGCGATGGCTGGCATGCCGAGCGCAATCGGTACGCTGGCGTCGGTGCTGCCAGCGGCCAGTCGCGGTGTAAGGCCCATGGCCTTCGTGATGTCGACCGCCAGCTGCACGAGGGGGGCAGTGGGCGACAGGGTGCCACACGGTCGATCACCAAGCTGCTCGATCTGACTCTCGAGCGGCGCACTGTTCGCGGTTCGTCGCCCATTCTCGCTTCGCTCGATGCGCGCCACGGTCTCGTGGAGTGTTCGGCAGAGATCCGTGAGCACCCCAGCGCCAAGGCTGCGAATATCCACCTCCAGCCAGGCCTCGCGCGGTATGCTGTTGATGCTCTCGCCGCCGCCGATTCGCGCGACCGTGAACGTGGACCGCGGCTCACGCGGCAGCAGCACGCCTTGCAGTGCCGTCGCGACCGCGGCGACGGCGTGCACCGGGTTGGCGGCGCCGAAATCGGCCCAGCTGTGGCCGCCCGGGCCACGAAACGTGACACGCCATCGCGTGCTCCCAAGTGCCGCGTTGACGATGCGATCGTCGCCCGCACCGTCAATCGCGATCACGGCAATCGGGGCGGGCGTCGCGTTCCGCATCAGGGCTTTCATGCCACGAAGGTCACCCAGCCCCTCTTCGCCCACCGTGCAGGCCAGCACGATATCGTGCGATGGCTGCAGCTCAGCCACGTGTATCGCGTCAGCCAGCGCCAGCAGCGCCGCCAGCCCGCGACCGTTGTCCCCAATCCCGGGACCGGTCAGGCGCGCTCCTGAGTGGTGCACCACTGGGGCCACGTCGTCGAACACCGTGTCGAGATGCGCGCAGCACCAGACCGCGCGCGTCTCCTCGTCAGGCTTTGCTGGGCGCGCGCGTCGCGCAATCACATTCCCAACGGCGTCGCGTTGCACGTCAGTCCATCCCAGACTGAAGAACCGCGCCACCATCCAGTCGGCTCGCGCCGCCTCCGACCCAGTCGGTGCGGGGATGCGCGTGAGCTCGCACTGCCATGCCAGCGTCTGCGCGTTACTGGCAACGAGGCGCGCGCGCGCCGTCTCCAGCGCTGTTCGGAAAGCAAGCCGTGGTGCAAGTGCGGATCGGATGCGATGGAGCATGTCCGAACGAAGTATCGGGGCCGGTGGCCGGGCAAGCGCCAACGTCGCACAGGTGCATAGATTGTGCTCCATATGACGCTGCCAGACGACACGCCGTCTGTCCTGTACGACTGGAATACGCCGCCCCTTCGCCGACGCGCGATCGACGTCGCCGATTCGACACTCTGCAACGGACTGCACTGTCCTTCGGTGATCGACCCGTCGCAGCGCGACAAGCGGCGCCTGCTGTCGCTCATCAGCGCACTCGGCCTTCGTTCGGCCACGCTCGGGTTTCCTGGTGCCGGACCGCGGCAGGCCGTCGATGCACTCGATCTGGCACGGGAGCTCTCGCGGGCGCAGTGGATGATCGACGCATCGTGCCACGCCACTGCGACCGTGAAGGACGTTGCGATGGTGCTCGATGTTCGCGAGCGCTCGGGGCTCGATGTCGAAGTGGCGATTGCGCTTCCCGTGTCGCCGATTCGTCTTGAGGCAGAGGGGATCACGATCGATCGGCTGCAGGAGAGCGCCGAAACGTCGGTCACTTTCGCGGTTCGCGCAGGGGCACGTGTGGTCGCGGTGCTGGAGGATGCGTCACGCACGCCACCGGAGATGTTGGCGGTGCTCATCAATCATCTGGTGGCCCTCGGCGCGTCCGCCGTTCGCATTTGCGACAGCGTGGGGCACTCGACACCGGATGGCACCCGCTCGCTGATGCGCTTTGCGGCGGAACAGGTGAAGGGCCGGGGCGCCCGCTCGATCCGGCTCGATTGGCAGGGACAGAACGATCGCGGCCTGGCGCTGGCAAACGCGATGGCCGCAGTCGAATCGGGCGTCGATCGGGTACACGCCAGCGCACTCGGTCTGGGTGAGCGCAGCGGAACGGTGGCGATGGAGTCGCTGCTGACCAACCTTCGCCTCATCGGTCGGTGGCCACACACCCTTGGTGCGCTGGCAGAATACTGCGACTCGGCGGCATCGGCCTTCGGCATTGCCATCCCCGCGGCGCAGCCGGTGGTTGGCTCGGATGCGTTCCGGACCGGCTCCGGCGCGCACGCCACGGCTCTCGTGAAGGCACTGCGCGCCGGCAATCGCTGGCTGGCGGACAGTGTCTGTTCGAGCGTGCCGGCGAGTTTCGTCGGCGTCGAGCACCGCATCGATATCGGTCCCGTGGCCGGCCTGTCGAACGTGCGGTGGTGGCTGTCGCAGCACGGGTACGACCCGTCCGATCTGGTGCTGATGCGAGAACTGCTGTTGGCCGTAAAACAGACGCAGCGTGTAGCCAGCGATGACGAGTTGCGGACGATGGCCGACGCACTGCTCGTCGCACGGAAAGTGCGGAGCTGACGGTGGTATCGGGCGGTGACACACCGACCCGACTGCCGCCGATCGTACGTGCGCTGGCACTGGTGAGTCTGCTCACCGACGCCGCCAGCGAAATGATCTATCCGCTGCTGCCCGTGTTTCTGACGACGGTGCTCGGGGCGTCTCCGGCAATGCTCGGGGTGCTCGAGGGTGCGGCCGAAAGTACGGCGGCACTAGTGAAGCTCACCAGCGGCTGGTGGAGTGATCGCGTGCGTCGATACACGCCGCTGGTGCTGGCTGGGTACGCACTGGCGACGATCACACGCCCGTTCATCGGCGTTGCACAGTCAGCGTGGCAGGTGGTCGGTCTGCGCCTGATCGATCGTGTTGGCAAAGGCATTCGAGGCGCGCCACGAGATGCATTGCTGGCCGGCAGTGTTGCGCCTGCGAGTCGCGGACGGGCGTTTGGCTTTCACCGGGCCGCCGATCATTTCGGCGCGGTGATTGGCCCGATCGCCGCCTGGGTGCTGCTCCAGCAGCTGCATCTCACACTCCGCACGGTGTTCATGCTGAGTGTCGTGCCAGGGCTGCTGGCTGTGCTCACGATTCTGATTGCGGTCCGGGACCCCGCTGAACGAATGCGCACGGGAAGCGACGTGGTTGCTGGCAGCGCCAGCGACGCGACACCGATGCCGCCACGATTCTGGGGTGTGCTCGGCGTGCTGCTGCTCTTCACGCTGGGGAATTCGAGCGATGCGTTTCTCTTGTTGCGAGCGCAGCAACTCGGCGTACCCATCGCGATGCTCCCGTTGCTGTGGGCGGCGCATCATGTCGTGAAGTCACTGGCAAGCGTGCCTGGGGGTGCGCTGAGTGACCGGATTGGGCGACGCACGGTGCTGCTGGCCGGATGGGGGTGGTACGCTGCAGTGTACGCCGGATTTGCGGTGGCGACGACCGCGGCGCAGGTCTGGATGCTGTTTCTGGCGTATGGCTTGTACTTCGGACTGGTGGAAGGGACGGAGAAGGCGCTGATCGCCGATCTGGCTCCGGACGGCCGCCGCGGTACCGCATTCGGCTGGTACAACGCCACGATGGGTGTGGCCGCACTGCCAGCGTCGGTGCTGCTTGGCACCATCTGGAGTGCGCGCGGCCCGACCATGGCATTCAGCGTCGGCGCGGCTTTGGCGGGCGCGGCGATGCTGCTGGGTGCGTTGGCGTTGCCGAGTCAGCGCGAACTGCGGAGCTGACTCGGCGAGCGTACAGGCGCGCCGGAGTCGTGACCTGGAACGACGAAGGGCACCGTGTACCGGTGCCCTTCGTCATCTGCCATTCGTTCAGCAGAGTGTCAGGGAACGACCACTCTGGCGGGATTCCCGCCGCCACCACCACTGCCTGAACTTGACGAGCCACCAGCGCTCACTGCCGCCGCCCCGAGTGCCGCAAGGCCGACTCCACCAGCAACGGTAAGGATCGTGCGCTTTCGTGAAAAAGTGCGCACCTTCACGTCCTGAATGAACGGTCGCGGAATCGATGCGGTGGTTCCATTCGATGCAAACTTCTGCCGTGTGGTCGTATAGGTATTCTCGACCGCGACGACAACGGTATCCGCGCTCGAGCGCACCACCGTTCCTTCAACCTCATTTACCCCTTGCCCGATGGTAGGGCCCAGCGCCACCGTGCCGGCGAGCGTCAGACTGACCGTCACAGGTGTGGCTTCGGCGAGCACCGCGCTGGTGTTCGGGATGAATGCGTAACACGCACTCAGTGACGATGCAGCCATACCTGCCAGGGCCATACCGACCAAACGCCGGGCCGCGATGTTCCGCGGCCCGGCGTTGATGGAGCGGTGACGCTCCAGGGTGATCACCGGACGCACGCCGCCGGTCGGTCCTGCGCCGGCTTCGGTGCGAGCGAGTTCTGCGTGGCCTCGTCGAAGCTGATCGGGAAGAAACAGGGACGGACGGTGGCTGCGCGGATCGACAGCCACTTGTCTGCCGGCTGGTTGAACCGGTAGTGATCGTGCAGGCGACGGCCCTGCAGGAACAGCCCGACGCGTCGCTCGTGGATCAGAATCGCCTGTGCCGTCGGCGTTCCGGCCCATGCTGCCTTGCCATCGATGGCGCGGGCAGCGTTGATCCGCGCCGTGAACTCGGTCGTGTTGCCAGCTGCCAAGGCGGCCTCGGCGAGGATCAGTTGCATCTCACGGCCTGACGTGAGGGTGTAGCCGAGGAACTGCCCTGTGGACTGGCGGCAGCACTCGTTGATGGCCACCGCGAGCGTGGCATCCTTCTCGCCCGTCACCGGATCAACGAGCCTGATGCCCGCCAAGCCGGCGTCGACAACCGTTGCCGTTCCGTTTGTATACTCGGCACCGGCACGCAACTCGAGGCGCTGGTTCATCTCGAAGCCGGTGTTGAAGTACCCGCCGTTGTTCTGCGCGGTCGAGGTGAGCCGGAACCGGTAGCCCGCCGAGCCCATCGCCGTCAGTGCAGCGGTGGCGTCGGCAATTGCGCCAGCGTCGTTCACGAGCGGCTGCGCAGGAAACCCACGCGGCGCTCGCAGCTTCTGCCAGACCACCTTGCTGAACCGTGCCCGTGCGCGGAGGCCGAGCGACTGCCGCTGCAGCTCGGTGTTCGCGAGGGTGGTG
This sequence comes from Gemmatimonadales bacterium, assembly GCA_038215035.1. Lineage (GTDB taxonomy): Bacteria > Gemmatimonadota > Gemmatimonadetes > Gemmatimonadales > Gemmatimonadaceae > JACMLX01. The sequence continues at coordinate 72,693 of JBBQRH010000004.1, forward strand.
GCCAGCACGTTGGCTTTGGTGAAGTATGCAATCGCCGAGTCGAGCGTGATCTGCATGTTGGCTGAACCGACCGAGGCGGTCGCCGTAATGCGATCCGAACCAATGATGAAGTCTTCGTAATTCTCACCGATGAACAGATACGCAACGCCGGCGAAGATGTAGGCACGTGCCAGATCGGCGCGGTTCGGCAGTGTGGCGCCGAACGCTTCGAGGGCCTTCACCGTGTAATCGCCCTGCCAGCGAGCGGCACTGATGAACGGGTAGGTGCCGTTGCTGTACTCGTTGACTGGATCGCCGATGTCACCGCCATCGAGCAGGTTCCAGTACTCGCGCGAGCCCGCCCAGCCGAGTTCATCCGACGCTGCACCAGACACGCCGATCAGGCCGTTGACAGCGTTGTTCAGCGCACCACCGAGTCCGTTGACCAGTGACGTTGCGGCCGTCGGATTGGAGAGCGCTTCCTCGGTCACCGCGTTCACGTTGGCGACGTTGGTATCAAAGAGTCCGCAGCCGGCCATCAGCGTACTGGCGCCCACGAGCAGGGCGCCAGTGCGGAGCTGACGGGTGCGGTGCTTCAGGAACTGCATGAATCGAGTCTGCATGATTCTGTCCGCCCCCTGTTAGAAGCCGAAGTTGACTGCGAAGGCAAAGCGACGGGCAATCGGTACGCCGAAAGCTTCCGTGCTGGCGAGGAAGTTCTGGTCGAGCGTCGACGCCGTGCGGTCGATGGCGTTCACTTCCGGATCGACGCCAGGGTACTTGGTCCAGAGCAGCAGGTTGCGGCCGGAGGCCGTCACGCTGAGCGTCCGTGCTCCGAGCTTGCTGGCGAGGGTCGGGCTGAAGTCGTAGGTCATGGCCAGTTCGCGCAGGCGCATGAACGTGCCATCCTGACCCTGGTTGAGGCCGGGCTCCAGCAGGCGACGGTACTTCGTGACGTACTCCGTCGCGGCCGCCAGGCGCTGTTCCGGCGTCGAGGCCGGGTTGAGCATGGTCGCGTGAATGTTGGTGAACTCGATGCGGTTCGAGCCGATCGACGGGTGCTGCGAGAGGCGGAAGCCGTCGGTCAGGTTCTGCACCTTGAAGCCGGTGCGGTATTCGAACAGCGTCTGCACGCGCCAGTTCTTCTTGAAGCGGTACGTACCACCGAGTGAACCCGTCCAGTCGGGGAACACATCGCCGTTACGCTGTTCGAAGAGAATGCCCGTGCCCTGATAATCGGCGAGCAATGGCTGCAGCGTGCCCTGCACGCCGGAGTTGAGCAGGTCGCGCGGCGTGGCAAAATAGGCGAGGAGTTCCGCCTGTGTCGCCGGCGCCAGCGCAGATCCAGCCACGTTGCGTCCGTTGAAGTTGATCGGCGCTTCGGTGGCGGGGTTGTAGCAGTTGATCCGACCGCCGGCCTGGTTGGTGGCTGGGCCACCGGCAGGGCACGCGCCAGCGAGCAACGGCTCATAGATCGAACCAAGCGGATCGCCTTCCTTGAGGAAGCCGCGATAACGGAAGTAGCCGACCTTGATCGGCGGAGCGCCGCCGAGGCTGGTGAGCGTCTGCTTCAGGTACGCTGCGTTGGCGTACAGCTCCAGCGAACTGGTGGCCGTGCGAATCGGGAAGACGCGAAGGTTGAGCTCCATGCCATTGGCCGAGATCTCACCGATGTTCGTCAACTGCGAGTTGCGGAACCCACCAGACTGCGGGAACTGCCGCGACACGAGCGCATCACGGACCTTGCGATCCCAATACGTGAATTCGAGGGCGAGCTTGTTGTCGAACAAGCCGGCCTCAAAGCCACCTTCGATTTCAGTCGAGATTTCCGGCTTCAGGTCTTCGCTGCCGAGGTTCTGCGGGGCGAGACCGGCGCCGAACTCCGACGTCAGCGGCTGGAACGTGGTGAACTTGTCGAACGCGCCCGGCTGACGGCCGGACTGGCCCCAGGCGGCGCGGAAGCGCAACGTGGAGAGCGTCGTCGAATTCCACGACTTGCGATCCGACGGCACCACGGACAGTGAGGCCTTCGGGTAGAACACGCCCGGTGCATTCTCACCGAAGGCGCTCGAGAAGTCATACCGACCGCCGACCGTGCCGAAGACCCAGTCGCGGAAACCGATCTGCGTCTGCCCGAAGTAGCCACCATTGATGGTGGTCAACAGCGTTTCGCCGTTCGTGATGGCCGTGCCGCCTGCACCCACGACTTCGATGCCAGGGCCCGGGAAGGCCTGCGAGTTGGCGCTGGTGGTCTTCTGGTTGGTGTTGAACACCTGCAGACCGCCCACGGTCGACGTGGTCCAGTTGTCACCGATGGCCTTGTTGTAGGCGACCTTTGCATCAAGCGTCCCAACGCGAGTGTTGTCGTTGAACACGCTGCGAGCGCCGGTGACCGTCTGTGACGTGAAGCGATCGACATTGTAGCCGAACGGCGAGAACCCGATGTCGCGGCCGGCCGTGTAGTCATAGCCGAGCGTGGCGCTGTAGGTCAGGTTGGTCGTCTGGTTGTACGACAAGTCCAGCGAGCCGAGGTAACGATTGATGGCCGACTCGTTCAACTGGCCCATTGCCTCGCGCACCGTCATGAACGCCTGATTGCCGAACAGGTTGCCGGCGCCGCTGCAGACACCAGGGCTCACCAGCGAGGAGCTATTGCAGTTGGCCAGCTCCGGACGGGCCATGAACGCCAGCGAGTTGACGCCGTAGATGTTGTTGTTCGTCTCGGGCGTCTTGTTCTGGATGTTGTAGTAATTGTTGTTGAAACGCATCCGGAAATTCTTGAACGGCGTCAGCGTCAGGTTGGCTGACGTCTGAATGCGCCGCACTTCATCCGTGGCTGCACCGAACTGCGTGCCACCGAACGGGCCGTTCTCGCTGTAGACGCGACCGCTGGCGAAATACGTCACGGCGTTGCCGCCACCGGTGACCGTGCTGCCGACCGTGGTGGCCTGCCCGAGTTCGGTCAGGTTGTCGTAGAACACCTTGGTCGTGAACGGCACGAACGGGGTGATCGGGCGGCCGTAGAACAGCGAGAGCGAGTCCGCCTGGCTCTGGCGACGGGCGAAGCCGGAGTTCGGCGCCACACGGTCAGGGAATGCAATCGCGTCCTGCTGTGCATTGAAAGTCCAGCGCGGGGCACCCTGCGATCCCACCTTGGTGAAGATCTGGATCACGCCGTTGGAGGCTTCGGTACCGTAGAGCGTTGCGGCGGCTGCGCCCTTGAGCACTTCGACACGCTCGATGGTGTTCGGATCGATGTCGTCGAGGCGGGTCATGGCACCACCACCACCACCACCACCACTGGCGCCGTTGTTCATGCGCACGCCATCGATGAAGATGATCGGCTCATTCGACTGCGAGAGCGACGAGTTGCCGCGGATACGGATCTGCGCGCCCTGTCCGGAGAGCCCGCCGCCGACCACGCCGACGAGCCCAGGTTCACGGCCGCTGAGCAGGTTGGAGATGTCGTTGATCGGGGCATTGGCTGGTGGCGCAATCACGGCCACCGTATTGCCAAGGCGCTTCGTTTCGGTCTTCTGGCCGGAACCCGTCACGACGACCTGGTTCAGCTGAATGGCGGAGGTCGAGAGTCCAAAATCGGCCTTGGCCGTCTGTCCGCCGGTGAGCACGATCGACTTGGATGCCGGCGTGTAGCCAAGTGCACGCACCCGCACGATCACCGTGCGCGATCCACCCGTGACCGGGATACCGGCGATGCGGTAGGTCCCTTGCGCGTTGGTGAGTGCCCCGAGCCGCGTGTCACTGATGAACACCGAGACGGCTTCGAGCCCCCGCGTTGATGCTGCGTCCGACACCTTCCCTTCAATAATCGCTGTGGCGTTTTGCGCTCGTACGGCGGGAGCCCAAAGGGCCGCTCCTCCCGCCAGACCAGCTGCCAACAGCACACGTCCTGCCCACGCGACACGTCGCATTCCGACCTCCGCCTGCTAGGTGGATCTCGCCTGTGCCAGACCGGCGTCGGTCTGGGTGAACCGATGGTTCAACTCTTGTGATTAAAGCCGCGCGAAACTTTTCGCAACCACTCGGGTAAGGCGGAACCGAAAGTTCACACACTTCCTGTCGGGCCCGCCGTGACAAGTCGGCGGCGTACCCCCCGCGAAGTCCACGTTTCAGGCGGTGCGAGTTAGCGAACCCAGCAATAGATCGACGCCTGCGTTTACGAGCTCATCCTTACTAGTCTCGGCTCAGCAGCACCGCGAGCCCGGACGGCTGTATCTGGCCTCGAGCCGCTCGTTCGCGAACTCGGCCGCACTCAAAACGGTGCAGTCAGGATGCCGGGCCTGCATGTGACGCAAGTAGCGCTCATAGTCGGGAACACCGATGATCGTCCGGAGGACTCCGATCCATCGCCGCAGCCTGTGCATCAAGGGCAGGCTGAGCATCAGTCCGCCGCGAAGAGCGTCGTGGACTGGGCCGGTACTTCGGTGCTCCCCGCCGGTACCGTGCCCCGGACCACCTTGATCCAGGTCCGCACTGATTCGAAGACAATCACAATCACCGAGACCAGGAAGAATGCGGCCACCGCCGCATCCAGTCGGTCATTGAACACCATCCGCGGCATCGCCGCCAACGACGGGACGCCCGGCGGCAGCGTGCCCGCGGCGTGCAGGGCACTGAATTTCGACGCATGAGCCAGGAACCCGATCCGCGGGTCGGCGCTGAAGAGCTTCTGCCAGCCCGCCGTCATCACGACGATCAGCAGCCAGCTCAGCGGAAGAATGGTGGTCCATGCGTATCGCGCCTTGCCCATCCGGATGATCACGGTGGTGCCGACGCAGAGCGCCACCGCCGCCAGCAACTGATTCGCCATCCCGAACAGCGGCCAGAGCGAGTTGATGCCGCCGAGCGGGTCGGTCACGCCCTGGTAGAGGAAATAGCCCCACATTGCAACGAAAAGTGCACTGGCCATCCAGACGGCGGGCTGCCAGGTCACTTCCCTGAACTTCGGCCAGAGTTGGCCGCCAAGATCTTGCAGCATGAAGCGGCCGACGCGGGTGCCGGCGTCCAGCGTCGTCAAAATGAAGAGCGCCTCGAACATGATGGCAAAATGATACCACAGCGCCATGCCCCCGCCGCCGAGCGCCCGATCGAACAGATGGGCCATGCCGACCGCGAGCGACGGGGCACCGCCCGTCCGACTGAGCAGCGAGCTCTCGCCAACACTTTTCGCGAGCGCATCCATCTCGCCTGGTTGCAGGACGAATCCCCACTGCTGCACCGCCAGCGCGGCGCTTTCCGCGGTCGTGCCGAGCGCCGCCACCGGGGCGTTGATGGCGAAATAGACGCCCGGTGTGAGTACACAGGCGGCGATGAGCGCCATGATCGCCACCAGCGATTCCGTCAGCATCGCCCCGTAGCCGACGAGCTTGGCATCAGGTTCACGCCAGAGCAGCTTGGGCGTGGTGCCACTGGCAATCAGCGCATGGAACCCGCTGATCGCACCACAAGCGATGGTGATAAATACAAAAGGAAAGACCTTGCCGCTGAAGACCGGTCCGGTGCCATCGACGAACTGCGTGACGGCTGGCATCGAGAGCGGGGGCAGTACGAGCAGAATGCCGACCGCGAGGGCGACGACCACGCCGATCTTGACGAAGGCGCTGAGGTAGTCACGAGGCGCGAGGAGCAGCCACACCGGCAGCACACTGGCCGCAAATCCATACGCCATGATCAACAGCGCCAACGTTGGGCCGGTGAGCGTGAAGAGCGGGGCCAGCGCCGGATTGGCGGCCACCCACTGTCCCGCCCAGAGCGCCCCGGCCAGCATGACGAGGCCGAGGGCACTCGCCTCGAGCACCTTGTCGGGTCGGAGAAACCGCAAGTACAGCCCCATGAACATCGCGATGGGCACCGTCAGGCTGATCGTGACCGTGCCCCAGGGGCTCGCCTTGAGCGCATTGACCACGACCAGCGCGAGCACCGAGATGAGCACGATCATGATCCCGAGCACCGCGACCAGTGCGGTGATTCCGGCCACGGGTCCGATCTCGTCTTTCGCCATCTGACCCAGCGACCGGCCATCCCGCCGGACCGACGCACACAGGATCACGAAATCCTGTACGGCGCCGCCGAGGACCACGCCGATGATGATCCAGAGCGCCCCGGGGAGGTAGCCGAATTGTGCGGCCAGCGTCGGCCCGACCAGTGGCCCGGGTCCGGCGATGGCCGCAAAGTGATGCCCGAAGACCACCCATTTGTTCGTCGGGACGAAGTCGTGTCCGTCGGCCTTCCGCACGGCTGGTGTCGCCCGGTCGGCATCCAGTGCGAAGATCGCCGTGGCGATGAAGCGCGCGTAGAAGCGGTAGCCGACCAGATAGGTGCAGATCGCTGCCGTCAGCAGCCATGCGGCGTTGATGCTTTCGCCACGAGACAGGGCGACGCGCCCGAGGGCCGCAGCGCCGACGGCAGCGATGAGACCCCAGATGACGACGGTGCGAGCAGAGCGCATGGGAGAGGACGAGAGGAGGCGATCGGTGCGAAGCGAGGTGACGGTACCCGGCGGTCACGCCTCTCGGCAAGGCGCGCCGCTGAACCTGCTCGCGAAGGCGACTATCTTCCGCGCATGTCAAAGCACCCATTCCATCGGCGGTCCCTCGCGGCAGCGTTGCCGACCGTCGCGCTGGTCCTGAGCGCGTGTGGCGGGTCCCCGAAGCCTGCTCCGACACCGACACCGGAACCGACAGTGTCGCGCGATTCCGCGAGGGCTGCTGCGGCTCCGGCACCTGCGCGGCCTGCCCCGCCGATCTTCGGCGAGTACAGCTCGCGCATGGTGGTGGTGTTTCCGCTGCAGAAGTTCGCGGTGGGCGATTCAGGCTGGCTGACTGCGGCCAGTGCCACCGGACGTCCTCGCGCGGCGCAGCTGGATTCTGCGCTGACGGCGGCGCTTCGTGACCGCGGGCTGGAAACCACCTGGTCGCTGACGCCAAACACGTCGCGCGTGGCGCAGCGCGAAGTGATGAATCGCACCGATCCCCGCGCACTGTCCACGGCCGGACTGACGCCAGGCCGCCGCCGGAACGATCTCGATCTCCGTGAACCGCTGGCATCGCAGCTGCGGGCCATCATTGCGATGGTGCCGGAGTCGCGGCTGGTGCTACTCCCGCTCGAGACGCGGGTCGCAACGACTGCCAGCGGGATGAAGCAAGCCACGCTGCGGATTGCGTTCCTCGATGGTCGCATGGCCACGGTGTTGTCGTTCCCCGATGTGGTCGGGGCACCGGCTGCTGACGAGCGTGCGGCACTGGCTGCGGTGGCCACGAAATTCGCCGATCTGGTCGTCGTTCCGTAGCGCGCAGACGAGACGTCATTCGCCACTCTGCTGCCTCTTCCCTTCGCCTCCGCTCTCCCCATCATGTCCACCACAGTCACACTGATCCCCGGCGACGGCATCGGCCCCGATATCACGGAGGCAACCATTCGGGTGCTGGCGGCCGTCGGCGCAGATCTGGTCTGGGATCGACAGATGGCCGGTGCATCGGCTGCCGCGCGCTACAACGATCCGATTCCCGAAGCGACGCTGGATTCCATCAAGAAGAATCGCGTTGCGCTGAAGGGGCCATTGGAGACACCGGTTGGCGAAGGGTATCGCTCGGTGAACGTGGCGCTGCGCAAGACGTTCGACCTGTATGCGAACGTGCGACCGGCGCACGTCATCCTGCATGGTGGCCGCTTCGAGAAGGTGGACATCGTCATCATTCGCGAAAATCTCGAAGGGCTGTACTACGGGGCCGAACACTACATCCGGATCGGGGACGATCCGAAAGCTGCCGCGGAGAGCGTGGCCCTGATCACGCGCTACGGTTCGGATCGCGCCATCCGCTACGCCTTCGAATACGCCGTCAAGCATGGGCGGAAGAAGGTGACGCTGGTGCACAAGGCGAACATTCTCAAGTACACGCAGGGGCTGTTCCTCGACGTGGGTCGTGAAATCGCCAAGGAATATGCCGGACGCGTGCAATTCGAGGACCGCATCATCGATGCGATGGCGATGCAGCTGGTGCTGAAGCCGGAAAATTTCGACGTGATCGTGACGACGAATCTCTTCGGGGACATTTTGTCGGATCTGGTGTCGGGGCTGGTGGGTGGACTGGGGCTGGCACCGGGCGCGAACATCGGACCGACCGCCGCGATCTTCGAAGCGGTACATGGTACGGCCCCCGATATCGCAGGCAAGGGCGTCGCCAACCCGGGTGCGCTCATCCTCGCCGCCTGCCTGATGCTCGATCACCTCGGCGATACCGTGCGCGCCGAGCGAATTCGCACGGCGTTGCATTCCGTGATCGACGAGAAGCAGGTGCTGACCCGTGATCTTGGCGGTTCGGCCTCGACGTCGCAGTTCGCGGACGCCATCATCGCCAAGTTGTGAGAGGTCGCACAGCGTGACCCGGATTCTGCACGTTTCCGACCTGCATTTTGGTCGCCCGGCCGTGCCGCTGCAGATCGACGCGATCGAAGCGCTGATCCAGGACGAGCTCTTTGATGTGGTGGCGATCAGTGGTGACGTGAGTCAGCGGGCGCGGTCGGGTGAGTTTCAGCGGGCGGCGGCGTTCCTGCGCGACGCTCGCAAGGTCAGTGAAACGATCGTCGTCCCCGGGAACCACGACGTGGCATGGTGGAATGCGCCGATGGGTGTCGGAGACCGCACGGCGCTCTATGCCGACTACCGCACGTTCATCGATCCCGAAATCGAGCCGGTGCTCGATGTACCCGGCGCGCGCGTCGTGGGACTGAACACGAGTCATGGCATCACGCGACGCACGCTGACGTGGAACGTGCGCGACCTGAGCGTGATCGGTGACGTGACACGCTCGCAGCTCGAGCGGTTGCGCGATCGACTCCAGGCGACGCCTGCCGACGCGGCGCGTGTGGTTGTGATGCATCACAATCCGGTGCGTGGCGAACTGAGTCAGCGCCATGGGTTGAAGCACACCAAGAAGGTGCTCGGCGCGTTTGCGGAAATGGGTGTCGATCTGGTGCTGTGCGGCCACGATCACCAGGAAGCGATCCATTTCGTGGAACATACGAAGAAGGGGACCGTCATCTCGACGGCTGGCACCGTCAGCAGCCGATCGCGCGGCGGGCGGCCGTCGAGTGTGAACTGCATCGACATCGCGGACGACGAGATTCACATCGTGACGTGGATCTGGGAGCCGTCGGCGCGTCGCTTCGGGCCGGGGCCGGTGAAGGTGTTCGCGCGGTGATCGCGTGGTTGACGCGGAAGTTCTCCCGCGATCCCGGGCAGCTGGGCTTGTTCGAGATCGCGACGCAGGCGCCGGATCGGGGCCTGCTCCACGAGCGGACGACAGCGTCGCATCTCCTGCCGGTGCCGTTGCCGCCGACCGATGTATTGCCGCCGAGAGTTCCGATTCGGCCGTCGCCAGCGCCGTCGCCCACCGATTCGCATACCGTTCGTGAGACGCGCCCCGATCCTGACGCGTTCCTCCACGCATTGCGTGCGCATGGCTTACGCGGTGTGGACCGCGTGGTGTTGACGCGGAATCGGCGCACGATGGTGAGCTTCGCCAGCGGCGTGCTGCGCGTCCACGAAGGCTTTGTCGCAGCGCCGCTCAGTGTACAGGCGGCGATTGCAACCTTCGCGACGTCGCGCAATCGTGTGAAGCGGAGCGCGGCCCGCGACATCATCGTGGCGTATCCGGTTCCGGTCTCGCCGCCTGCGCGTCGACCGGCCACGCAGCATGCGGATGACGAAGCGATGGCGGCGCGACTGACGCTGCTGCACGCGCAGCTCAACCTCGAGCACTTCGGTGGCACGCTCGAACCACTCGAGATTCAGGTCTCGCGCCGCCTGGCTCGGCGACTGGGGCACTACACCTTGCGCGCGCACGCCGGTGGACGTGGCGAAATCGTGATTTCCCGTCGCCACCTGCGGCGCGACGGATGGCCCGAGGCGATTCACACGCTGCTGCACGAGATGGTGCACCAGTGGCAGGATGAAACCGGCCGGCCGGTGGATCATGGTCGCGGATTCCGGGCCAAGTGTCGCGCGGTCGGCATTGCGCCGGCGGCAACGCGGATGTTGCCGCGCTAGCATCTGCCGGCATTAGTGATCCGCGAACAACAAACTGGAAACTGCGAACTGCAAACAGCGAACAGCGAACTGCGAACTGCTTTAACGCAAAGGTGCAAAGGCGCAAAGGCGCAAAGAGTTGAGGATGGATGCAAGGAACTCCTGACGCAGTGAGTACTCGCTTGTGAAATCCGGCCAGCTGTTCCAACGCATTCTGCTCTTCTTTGCGCCTTGGCGCCTTTGCATCTTTGCGTTAACGCCGTTGCCGTTGCCGTTGCCGTTGCCGTTGCCGTTGTAGCTGTTGTAGTCGTCGCAGCGTTCGTCGCCGTCGTCGCCGTAGCGTTTGCAGCGGTCGTCGCTCTCAGGTGCTCGGTTGCGGACGGCTCGGCACTGGTCCATGATTCCGGGACCTGAGCGAACACTTCACTTCTGCAGCCCTTGCCGATGCGGACCATGACTCGTGCTCTCCTCGTCGGCGTGGTGATTGCCGGTGTAGCGTCCGCCGCCGCCGTTGCACAGCGGCCCGCCAATACCGCTCCGCTGCGGGCTGAGATCGAGCGGCGCATGACGGCCGTGATGCCCAAGGTGGTGTCCTGGCGGCGCGACATTCATGAACACCCGGAGCTTTCGGGCGACGAGGTGCGAACGGCGGCGCTGGTGGCGGCGCATCTCAAGTCCCTTGGGATGGAGGTCACGACCGGTGTGGGCGGACATGGTGTGGTCGGGCTGTTGCGCGGTGGGAAGCCTGGCCCGGTGGTCGCGCTGCGCGCCGACATGGACGCGCTGCCAGTCGCCGAACTGGTCGACCTGCCATTTCGCTCGACGGTCAAGAGCACCTATCGGGGGCAGACGGTGGGCGTGATGCACGCCTGCGGGCACGACAATCACGTCGCAATCCTGATGGGTGCGGCAGAGGTGCTGGCCGGCATGAAGGCGATGCTGCCGGGTACGGTCAAATTCGTGTTTCAACCGGCCGAAGAGGGCGCACCGAACGGTGAAGGCGGTGCGGCGCCGATGATTCGCGCCGGTGTCCTCGAGAATCCGCATGTCGATGCGATGTTCGGCCTCCACGTGTTTCCTGGACCCCTCGGGTCGGTCGGCTATCGCGTCGGGCCGTTGCTGGCGGCGGCGAACTCGTTCTCGCTGACCGTCCGCGGTCGCCAGACACATGGTGCCGCGCCGTGGGCCGGTGTCGATCCGATCGTCGTGGGCTCGCAGATCGTGATGGGCTTGCAGACGATCATCAGTCGGCAAACCGACATCACCGCGGTGCCGGCGATCGTCACGGTCGGCGCGATCAATGGCGGAATCAGGAACAACATCATTCCCGACAGCGTCGTCATGATCGGCACGATCCGCACATTCGATCCGACGCAGCGCGCGGACATCTTCGCGCGGATGAAGCGCACGGCGGAGCAGATCGCCGCCAGCAGCGGTGCCAGCGCCGCGTTCGTGGTCGACAGCGGCTATCCGGTGACGATCAATGACACGGCACTCACGAATCAGATGCTCCCCACGCTGCGCTGGGCATCGGGTGAGGCCGGGGCCTCGATCCGGCCGCTGGTGACTGGCGCCGAGGACTTCTCGTTCTTTCAGGAGAAGGTCCCGGGCATGTTCGTGATGCTCGGCGTCACGCCGAAGGACAAGGATCCGCGGACGGCGGCAGCGAACCACTCGCCCTACTTCTTTGCTGATGAGGCTGCCCTGCCGAACGGGGTTCGGGCGATGACGGCGCTGGCCGTGGACTTCCTTGCGGCCGGGAAGGTGGCAGGGCCGACGGCAGGTGCTGGCGGCCGGTAGCGCGTGCTGGGGGCGACCCGTCGGAACGGTTCGCCCCGCTCGATCGTCAACACTACAGACCGGCCCGACAGCGTTCCCGCGCTCCGTCGGGCCGGTTAGCCTTATAGCCTCTGGACGCGCCGATCCGGCTGCGCCCGACCGACTTTTCCTGGCGGAGACCCAGCCATGGCCGTGCATATCGATTCCGAGACGTCGCTGCTGCCTTCGGGCCACCTGATGCCGCGCGAAGATGACCTGTTCAACATCGACGCCGCGCTCACTGAAGAAGAGCGCGCCATTCGCGACTCGGTCCGCCGATTCGTCGACGAACGCATTCTGCCGATCATCGGCGATTGCTACGTGCAGGGCCGCTTCCCGAAAGAGCTGATTCCCGAGATGGCCGAACTCGGTATGTTCGGCGCCAACCTGCCTGAGGAATACGGCTGCGCCGGATTGAGCAGCGTCGCCTACGGCCTCATCATGCAGGAACTCGAGCGCGGCGACAGCGGCATCCGCAGCTTTGCCAGCGTGCAGGGCGCCCTGGTCATGTATCCGATTTTCGCGTTCGGCAGCGAGGCGCAAAAGCGTCAGTACCTGCCAAAGATGGCGAAGGGCGAAGTGATCGGCTGTTTCGGCCTGACGGAGCCGGATGCTGGCTCGAACCCGGGTGCCATGATCACCCGCGCTCGTCAGCAGGCTGACGGATCGTGGATCATCAACGGCGCCAAGATGTGGATCACCAATGGTTCGCAGGCGCATGTGTCGATCATCTGGGCCAAGACGGTCGATGGCGATGAGACTGGCAAGTCGGTCCGCGGCTTCATCGTGCCGACGAACACGCCTGGCTTCACCGCCAAGGACCAGAAGGGGAAGCTGTCGCTGCGTGCCAGCGACACCAGTGAACTGGTGCTGGTCGATGTGCACGTTCCGGGCGATGCGATGCTGCCGGAGGTGCAGGGGCTGCGCGGTCCGCTGAGCTGCCTGACGCAGGCGCGGTATGGCATCTCGTGGGGCGCCATGGGCGCCGCGATGGCCTGTTACGAAGAGGCGCTGTCGTACAGCAAGACGCGAATGATGTTCGACAAGCCGATCGGGGCCTTCCAGATCCAGCAGGTGCGCCTGGCGAACATGATCACCGAGATCATCAAGGGGCAGTTGCTGTCGCTGCACCTCGGTCGGATGAAGGACCTCGGCACGTTCAACTCGAATCAGGTGTCAGTCGCCAAGCGCAACAATGTGAACGTGGCGACGGACATTGCGCGCGAGGCACGCCGGTTGCTCGGCGGGAATGGCATCCTAGCCGAGTATCACAGCATGCGGCACATGGCGAACCTTGAAAGCGTGTACACGTATGAAGGGACGCACGATGTGCATTCGCTGATCATCGGCAACGCCATCACCGGGCTGCAGGCGTTCAAGTAGGGAGACAAGGCCGCGGATTCCCCATTCGGCGGTCGTGATCGGTTAGCTTTGTGGCACAGGCCGTGCACCGTCGTCTTCTAGTGAACTGGAACGGAAGTTCGTAGTGCAGTCGCCGGTCGGATCATCCCGGCTGGCGGCGTTGGAAATCCTCGCAATACCGCTGGTATTGCTGCGGTTTCCGCCTTGCCACCCGGGCGCCCCACCCGTCTTGGTGCTACCCGAACTTCCTTTCCAATCCACGAGTTGACGCGTGTCGCCCGCACCACTCCGGAGCGTCCGCTGGCTCAGCGGCGCTCCGTTTTTTATGTCCCCGATCATCGTCGTCCCTCAGGAGTTGCAGATGAGTTCGCTCGTGCAGTTTGTGTGCTTCACGACGGTCCTTCCGCAGGATGAGTTCCTGCTGGCGTGGGAGCCGTTCGCATCGGGTTTTCTCTCCCGCGGCATCGAGCGCATCGTGCTCTCCGAGAACACGGAGCGGTCCACCGAGGCGTCCTTCGACTACGTCTCACGTAACCTGTGGGATGAGAGCCGCTTCGAACGCGCATTTCCGCACGGTGTGCGTGGCAGCGGTGGGCTCGGCCCGATTGGTGTGTTGCAGGCGGGAGGTTTTCGCCTCGCCGAGTCGGCCGGCGTCGATCTGGCCACCGGGCAGCGGCATGAATCGAAGGTGATCGTCTTCCTGATGACCCGGATGGGTCAGCGCGAACTGGCGCGGACGTCGGTGCGGGCTGCGCTGCAGAATCCCGGCGTCTCAGCCAGCGCAATCTTCCTGAAAGACGGCGACGCACGCACCGACCGGTTCGACATGGTCATCGAGGTCTACTGTCGTGATGGTGCAAGCGACGAGATCGTGGACGCATTGCGCAAGGTGACGGCCACACATGTGACGGCGGCGCCGGTGATCGTTGGGACGTATCTGGAAGTGGCGGAGATGGGTGTCGAGGCGAAGCGCGCGTAGATATCGCCAACGCTGTAGCCGGCGCCAACGCTACCCCTGCGTTCGTGGTGGTGACGATTGGGAACGCTTCAGGTGAAGTTCGCTTGCGACGGCGTCAGTCCGGAATACACTGACGGACCGTCACGATTCGGTCTTGCGGATGTTCGGAACGAATCGTACCCTATCGCCTTCGTTTCGAAATCCGAACTTCGCAATCTGGAGCGTTCGTATGCGCGTGCGATTCACGTGGGTGCTCCCTGCCATCGGTGTGCTCGCCGCTTGTGCCGGCAAGAGTGCCGCTGACACGTCTTCCGCAGATACCGCGGCGACGACTGCCGCCGCGGCTCCGAGTGCTCCCACCGTGTACACCATCACGGCGAAGGATTATTCCTACGACGCGCCGGATACGATCACCGCAGGGATGGTGACGCTGCGGCTCGTCAATCAGGGGCCGGAACTGCACCATGTGCAGCTGTTGAAGCTGGATACGGGCCATACGGCGGCTGAATTCACGGAAGGGCTGAAGCGAAGGAAGCCGACCGATCCGTCGCCGCCGTGGATTCACGACGTGGCCGGTCCGAACGCGCAAGTGCCGGGGGGTGAGCAGAGCATTACGCAGGAACTGAGTGCCGGCGAGTATGTCATGATCTGCTACATTCCGAGTCCGGACAAAGTCCCGCATGCGATGAAGGGCATGGTGAAAGCGTTGACGGTTGTGCCGTCCACCGTTGCGAGTGCTGCCGCGCCAGCGTCCGATATTACCGTGAAGATGACCGACTACGCGTGGGAGGTGACGCCAGCGATCACCGCCGGCAAGCACGTCATCCGACTCGAGAACGATGCGGCACAGGCGCACGAGATGTTCATCGCCCAGCTCGCGCCGGGGAAGACGGCTGCGGACGTGGCCATCTGGGCCGAGCAGCAAAGCGGCCCACCGCCGGGAAAGGCGATCGGAGGTATTTCAGGGATGACAAAGGGAGCAGTGGTGTATCTCTCCGTCGATCTGGTACCAGGCGAATATGGGCTCTTCTGCTTCCTGCCCGATGCGAAAGACGGCAAGACGCATATCGAGCATGGGATGATCACGCAGTTCGCGGTGAAGTAACCCGCGCACTTCCGCGCGCGAGCACGTGCGGGTCTGAGTCACCTGGGCGGCGACCGGGTGGCTCCCAACGCTCAATCGCGCTTGTAGGCCCGCTGCGTGAGCACGCGCTTCACCCACAGCGGCAGGTGCCGAAGCAGAAACACAATCGCCTTGTACTGCGCGCCCGGGACGCAGACGACGGGCCCGTGTGCCTCGAATTGCCGGAGCGAGGTTTCCACCACCTCGCTCGCGCTGAGCCACATCCAGGCTGGCGCCTTGCCGCGCTGGTCGAAGGCCATCCGGTCATGGAATTCCGTCGTGGTGAAGCCAGGGCAGAGCGCCTGTACCCGGATGCCCTCGGGTTCGCACTCGATTGCAAGCCCTTCGCTGAAGCTTCGCTGGTACGCCTTGGTGGCGCAGTAGTTCACGTTCCCGCTGCTGTTCGCGAAACTGGCCACGCTCGAGACGGTGATGATGCCGCCGCCCCTGGCGGGCCGCATGAGCTGCAGCGCCGCCCGTGTCAGCCGGTTGACGGAAATCACGTGTAGCCGAAGCATCTGCTCCTGCCGATCGAGCGGGGCGTCGGCCAGCGTTCCGGTGGTGCCGAAGCCGGCGTTGTTGACCAGCAGGTCGAGACGGCCGGCGGCACGGATCGCGGCCTCGACGGCAGTGAGGCCGTCCTCGGTGGCGAGATCGGCCGCGACCGGTGTGGCACTGGCGCCCATCCGGCCCAGTTCATCCGAGAGGGCGTGCAGGCGGTCGGCGTCCCGTGCCACGACCATCAGATCGTAGCCGCGGCGGGCCAGTGCAGTGGCGAAGGCGTGGCCAATGCCCGATGAGGCACCGGTGACGAGGGCAAGGGGGCGTGTCGGCATGGTCGAATAATGACATCCTTCACCCCTCACCTGTCGAGCAGGGCCGGTGAAATCGGGCTATTTTTGGCGGATCGCTGTTTCGCGGTTCTCTCTCAGTTCCTTTCCACAGCCATTGGAGTGCCAGCGGTGAAGATCGCCGTGTGCATCAAGCGCGTTGCCGACATGGGCGCGCGATTTCAGATTGGCGCCGATGGCGCCTCGGTGTCCGACACCGGAATCAAGTTCGACATCAGCGACTTCGACGAGTGGGCGGTCGAGGCGGCGCTGCAGCAGAACGAAAAGCATGGAGGCGGCGAAGTCACCGTCATCTCACTTGGGCCGACGGCCGCGCAGGAGACGATCCGGAAGGCGCTCGCAATGGGCGCCGACAAGGGTGTGCACCTGAGCACCGACACCATTCCCTTCGATGGGTTTGCGATTGCCGAAGCGCTGGCCGCAGAACTGAAGGACGGGGGCTACGACCTGATTCTCTTTGGTCGCATTGCGGTCGACAGTGCCGCCGGCGTCACCGGCGCGATGGTCGCCGAACTCCTTGGCTTGCCCTGTGTCACCGCGATCTCGAAACTCGAGGTGACCGGCACCACCGGTACGGCCGAGCGTCAGGTGGAAGGCGGTGTCGAGACCCTGTCGTTCCCGCTGCCGGCGGTGTGCACCATTGATCAAGGCCTCGTCACGCAGGCGCGGTATCCGAGTCTGAAGGGCATCATGGCCGCGAAGAAGAAGCCGCTCGAGAGCAAGCCGGCGCAGCTCGGCGCGGTCTCGGTGAAGGTGAGCAAGATGGAACTACCACCGGAGCGTTCCGCCGGTCGTATCGTGGGTGAAGGCGCCGGTGCTGTTCCTGAACTGATCCGACTCCTCCAGACTGAAGCGAAGGTGCTCTGAGATGGCGAACAACATTCTGGTGGTAGCCGAGACGCGCGGTGGTGATGTGCGCAAGGTGGCGCTCGAAGTCGTAACGGCGGCTCGCGTGCTGGCCGATGGGCTTGGTGGTGAGGTGCACGCAATGGTCTTTGGTGCATCCGGGATCGCGAGTGTCGCGCCGAAGCTCGGTGCGGTCGGCGCGGATGCGGTGCTGGTGGTGGAGCACGAGGGCTTTGCGACGTACAACGCCGAGGCTGTGGCGGCGACCGTGGCCGCGCAGGTCACTTCCGGTGGCTATCGTGCCGCGCTGTTCGGCGCGAGTGCGATGGGGCAGGATCTTGCACCACGGATCGGCGCCAAACTGCGCGTGGGCGTGGCGGCCGATGTGGTGGCGGTGAACGCCGAGGGCGGCGCCGTGGTGGTGCGTCACCCGATGAATACCAACAAGGTCATTGCCACGATGGTCCTTTCGGCGACACCGGCGCTGGTAAGCGTTCGGCCGGGCGCCATCAGCGTTGGCCAGAGCGCAAAGTCCGGCGCTGTTCAGAACGTCTCTTCTGCAATGGAGCCGTCGGCTGGGCGGGTCAAGGTCACCGGCGTGACGCTGGGCGGTGGCGCCAAGCTCGATCTGGCGGAAGCGCCGGTGATCGTCAGTGGTGGCCGTGGGTTGAAGGCCGCTGAGCATTTTTCGCTGGTGGAAGATCTGGCGGCGGCGTTCGGCAACGCGGCAGTCGGAGCCACGCGCGCGGTCACTGACGATGGGTGGCGCCCGCACAGCGATCAGATCGGCCAGACCGGGCGACAGGTTTCGCCAGATCTGTATGTGGCCGTCGGCATCAGCGGCGCCATTCAGCACATTGCCGGAATGCGCAACTCCAAGACGATCGTGGCGATCAACAAGGACAAGGACGCGCCGATCTTCAAGGTTGCAGACTACGGCATCGTGGGCGACGCGTTCGAGATCGTGCCGGTGTTGACCGCCGCCGTGAAGGCGGCGAGGGCGCAGCACTAGCACCGAGCGTGTGATGGTAGATGGCGGGCGCGGTCGCGATGACTGCGCCCGCCGTTAGTTTCTGGGAATCCAGTCGACGCGCACGCGTCGTCGCGGCCACGCAGCTTCCACTGAATCGGGATTGCCATGTCCGGGCAGAACATCGCGTTTCTGATCGTCCTCACCGCGGCGTTGGGCTTCTTCAGCTACAACATCCAGCGACTGGTCAGCTACCTGCGCCTCGGCAAGCCCGAGAACCGCATCAACGAGCCTGGCAAGCGCACGTGGAATCTGCTCACGATCGGCTTTGCCCAGACGAAGATCCTGCGCGAATGGGGCGCCGGCCTGTCGCACGCCTCCGTCTTCTGGGGGTTTCTGGTGCTGACGGCCGGCACGGCCGAAATCCTGCTGCACGGCGTCTGGCCCGGCGTCAGTTACGAGCGCATTCTGCCGCGCCCACTCTGGCAGCTGTTCATGCTCAGCCAGGAACTGTTCGCGGTCGTCGTTCTGGTGGCAGTCAGCTGGCTGATCTGGCGTCGGTTGATGGCGCCACCCAAGCGTCTTCAGGGCAAGGAGATTCACGGGACCGAAGCGGTGATCATTCTGTGCGTGATTGCCTTGCTGATGATCACGCTCTATACCACCGGCGCGCTCGAGTATGCATCCGACCCACGCGTGCGCGCCACGGAGTTCGGATGGTTCCGTCCGATCTCGACGGCCCTTGGCTCCGGCATTGCCAGTGTTGCCATAGCCGGGACGTCGACGGCGCGCGACATCAGCTGGTGGACGCATGCGCTGCTCGTCCTGGGATTTCTCAACTTCCTGCCGTACTCGAAGCATCTCCACGTGGTCAGCTCGCTGATCAACGTCTGGTTCAGTGACACCAGCGGCCCGGCCAAAGTCGGTGTGATGCGTGCAATGGATCTCGAAGCCGACGTGGAACAGTTCGGCGCTACCGACGTCGATCACCTGTCATGGAAGAATCTGCTGGATGGCTACAGCTGCACTGAATGCGGCCGTTGCACTGCTGCCTGTCCGGCGAACATCACCGGCAAGGCGCTCAGCCCCCGCAAGATCGTCGTCGATACGCGGAAGCGTCTGATGGAGAAGGCACCGCTGCTGGTGGGCGAGCTGGATGTTCCCGGCAGCGCGGCGCTGTTGATGAGCGCCGAGGGCGCCAAGACGGCGCTGGAGAACGTGCTGCTCGACAACTATCTGACGGAAGACGAGCTCTGGGCGTGCACCAGCTGTCGCGCCTGTGTGACCGAGTGTCCAGTCAGCATCGATCAGCTCGACATCATCAACGAGTTGCGCCGTGGTCTGGTGCTGAACGAGGGGCGTTTTCCCGAAGAAGTCCAGCCGACGTTCGAGTCGCTCGAGACAAACGCATCCCCGTGGGCCTTCAGCCCAGCCGATCGTGCGCAATGGAGTGAAGGGCTGAACATTCCGACGTACGCCGAAGCGTTTGCCGAGGGCCGTCGGCCGGATATCCTGTTCTGGGTCGGCTGCATGGGTAGCTTTGACGATCGCGCGAAGAAAATCACCGTGGCGTTCGCGCGGATTCTTCAGGCGGCGAACATCGACTTCGCGATCCTCGGTCAGGAAGAGACCTGCCACGGCGATCCGGCGCGCCGGCTCGGCAACGAATATCTCTATCAGATGCTCGCGAAAGGTACGATCGAGACGCTCGATCGCTACGAGGTCAAGACCATCGTCACTTTCTGCCCGCACTGCTTTCATCAGATGGGCAACGAGTTTCCGCAGCTCGGCGGCAACTACGAAGTGATTCATCACAGTACGTACATCGAACGGTTGCTCAACGCCGGCCTGGTGCCGCTGAACACCGAGCATGGCAAGCGACTGACGATGACGTATCACGATTCATGCTATCTCGGTCGCTACAACGACGTCTACGATTCGCCGCGCGAGACGCTCAAGCGCGCGCTGCCGGTGTTGACGCTGGTTGAGCCAGAACGCACCAAGGATCGCGGCCTCTGCTGCGGCGCTGGCGGGGGGCGGATGTTCGTGGACGAGAAGGTCGGCAAACGGATCAACGTCGAGCGAACCGAGGAACTGATTGCCACCGGCGCCGACGTGATCGCGGTGGCGTGTCCGTTCTGCATGACCATGATGACCGACGGCGTGGCCAAGCTCGAGAAAGACGTGAGCGTGATGGATATCAGCGAAGTTGTGGCGCAGCAGCTTATGCCGGCCAGATCACGTGAGCTGGTGGCGGGAGACTGAACTGCGACGGCAACGGCAACTGCAACTGCAACTGCAACTGCAACTGCAACTGCAACTGCTTAACGCAAGGGGTGCAAGGACGCAGAGGCGCAAGGGGCGCCGGAAGCAGATGGGCAGCGATGCGCGAGGCGACGTTTCATCGGGTTTTTGTTACGGTCGTCTTGCGGCGGCATCGTCTGGCTGGTGCGCGCCGACCGTCGCACTATTCACAGAGCTCGTTCAGTTCCAAGGCTTTTGCAGTTCCAAAGGCTTCTGCAGTTCCTTGCGCCCTTTGCGTCCTTTGCGCCCTTGCGTAAAGCAGTTGAACTTCTGTAACAGCAGCGATCAACGCGTAATGCGATAGAGGCTGATGCTGTGGAGGTGAGCGCCCGCTTCGATGGGCACCTTGGCGACGGTTTCGCAGCTCAGTGCATGGCTGATGCACCAGTCGGGGAAACCTGCTGATCCGACGCGGCCCGGATCGGCGATCCAGCCTTCACCGTGCGGCCCGAGCGACTGCGCCATGACGCGCGCGATCAGCGGAGCATTGCGCTGTTCGTAGAGCACGTCAGAGGCAACGACCAGATCGAAACCGCGCAGATCCGACGGCCAGCGATTCCAGTCGGCGCACCGCGTCGTGATGTCGATTTGCGTATTGCGCCAGGTGTTGAGGCGCGCGAACTGTGGCGAATCAGCGTAGTAGTCGGTGGCGGTGATCTCGAAACCGGCCCGCGCCGCCGCTGTCGCAACCACGCCACTGCCGCACCCCAGCTCCAGCAACGTTCGGCCACCGCCGCGCAGCCCGCGCAGAAAGCGCGAAAGCACCACCGACGCGGGCCACAGGTCGGCCCAGTACGGCAGCCGATCGTCGATCGCAAATTCCTGCTCCGAGATCAGATCATCCGAGTTGGCCGGGTGCAGAATCTGAATCACTTCGCCGTCGGCAATCGTGACCGGCGATTCGATGGTGCGAAACCGGTCGCGCAGATCGAGCTCGAGCGCGTCGGGGGTCAGTACGTCCAAGAATCCACCATCGGTGTATGGCCGGGTTGCACCAGCATGACCGGCGCACTCGCGCCAGCCGGAAGATACGAGACATCATGCGGAATGATGAGCAAACCGTGCGCCATCGCCATCGAGGTCAGCAGCCCAGAGCCTTGCGGGCCGGTCAGGTGTGCCACACCAGGTTCAGTCACGATGGCGCGAAGAAAGTGCGTCAATCCACCGCCTGTCGTCACCGGCGCCGCCAACCGTACCGTCCGCATCGCCCGATTGAGCCGCGTATGACCACCCATCTGCCGCAGGGCAGGTCGAACGAACACCTCGAACGTCACCAGCGCTGACACCGGATTGCCCGGCAGGCCAAACCACGGCCGCTCCTGGAGCATACCAAACCCGAACGGGCCACCTGGCCGCATCCGCACGCGCCAGAACTCGAGGGTCGCTCCCAATCGCTGCACCACATCACGCGTGTAGTCGAACGCCCCCACGCTGATGCCCCCGCAGGTGAGCAACACATCGAATGGCGGCGCACTCGTGATGCGTTCGGCAATTGCAGCCGGATCGTCACGCGCCACGCCGAGGGAGATTGGTTCGCCACCCGCTTCAAGCACGGCGGCCGCGAGAGCATAGCTGTTCGTGTTGACGATCCGGCGTCCGGCAAGGACTTCGTCGAACTGATCCACATCGACCAGTTCATTGCCGGAGCTGAGAATTGCAACGCGCGGTCGTCTCGCGACGGCGAGTGTCGCACACCCATTGCCGGCGGCCACTCCAAGGTGTGCCGCCCCGAGTTCGGTGCCGACCGCGAGGAGCTGTTGCCCTTCGACGAAGTCTTCACCGCGCGGTCGGATGTTACGGCCCGCATCGCGGTCGTTTCGCAGCGAAACGATCGTCAGCCCAGCGTCGGAATCCTCGACCCGCACCACCGTATCGATGCCATCGGGCACCGGCGCCCCGGTCATGATGCGCCATGCAGTACCGGGCGCCACGGATGATGGTGGCGCATCGCCTGCCGCGATGGTCCCGTCAACGGACAGCGTGACCGGCGTGTCTGCAGATGCCCCTCGCAACTCGGCTGCGTGTACTGCGTATCCGTCCATCGCGCTGTTGCGCCACGCGGGGTGTGTGTATCGTGCGACCACGGGTTCCGTGAGCACCCGGCCGAGCGCGTCGCGCACCGCAACGGTTTCGGCGCCGAGCGAGGGGACCGCGGCGAGAATCCTGCTGATCGCTGCCTCGACGGGCAAGCGTGCCTGTTCCGTCACGGCATGGCTCCACGCATCGTCACCAGCCGTTCGACGATCAGTTCCGCGATCCGGTCCACTTCGCGGTTCACGACAGTGAAGTTGTTGGCGACGATCGAGAACACGATCATCTCGCCCGTCGCGGTGGTGGCGAACCCTGAGAGGGCACGCGCCTTGTCGATGGTTCCAGTCTTGGCCCGGACGCGACGCTCCGCAAAGCGCTGCATCCGATTCTTGAGTGTTCCGTCTTCGCCTGCCACCGGCAGCGACTCGTAGAAGACCGGAAACACTGCGCTCCGGCGCATGGTGTCGAGCACCTGCACAATGGCGCGTGGCGTGAGGTAGTCATGCCGCGACAGGCCGCTTCCGTCGCGAATCGCATGCGCGTCGCGTCGAACGCCCCACGCATCGAGTTGTCGTTCGACCACGGCGCGGGCGCTGTCTGGTGTTCCGAGGCCAGTACCGTGCAAGCCGAGCGTCCGAAACAGCACTTCGGCAATCTGGTTCTGCGATGGCTTCTGCATTGCCTTGAGCACGTCGCGCAGCGGTGCCGATCGCAGCACCATCAGTGTGTCCGCGGCCGTCGCGGTGATCGCCCGATCACCAACCCGAATCCTGCCTCGGATCAGTGCTTCCCTGACGGCGGCGAGGTAGCTCAGGCGAACGTCAGGCTGCGCCGCACTGAACTCCAGGGAGTCACCGGACGCGATACTTCCTCGGACGACGATTCCCGGGATCGCGGCCGAGTCGCGCCACCAGACGATGTCGGGGGCTCCTGTGCCAGCGGCGCGCGTCGTGACTTGCGATCGAATCACGGGCGTCGTGCGTGCCGGTGTGGTGGTCACGCAGGCAGCGCGACGCACCGCGCCGCACCCACGCACCTGGACGTCGGCGAATGCATCATTGAACATCAGTTCCGACACGCCAGCGCCGTAGGGGGCGTCGAGATCGTCCCAATCCCAGCCGAAGCCCAGCGGACTGCCGGGAAAGGCGTGCAGATCGCTACTGCGGACGCGACCTGCGATGCGCACGACGCCGTTGGCGCGAAGCGCCGCTACGAGCGAATCGAATGCCATCAGTGGATCGCCACGCATGGCGGCCGAGACGCTGGGGTCACCTGTTCCGGTGACGACCAGATCGCCGCGGAGGACGCCCTTCACGATCGGTCCGGTGCGGATGAACGTGGTCTGCCACTGGTAGTCGGCACCAAGCCGCGCCAGCGCCACCGCCCCGGTGATGAGCTTCTGGTTCGACGCCGGCATCACCAGTCGGTCTGGCTGCACACTCGCCAGGGTATCACGACGTTCCGGCGCCACGATCAGGATGCCCCAGTGCGCGTTCGCGAACTGCGGCAGGCTCACCAGCGAGTCGACGTACGACTGAAGTGATGCAGTCGCAGGCGTTCTGGCGGGTGCCGTCGGCGCTGGAACCGTGGGTGTCGGTGTCTGCACAGGTGCCGGCGCGGTGGCCGGCGGCCGTGTGCGTGTACACGCGATCAGCGCAGCACAACACGCGGCCAATTGCAGGGAACGCGCTCGTCTCACGAATGACTCTGGACAAAGGTGTACCACTCGACGGCCTGGGTAAGATCGTCGTGCGTATTGATGTTGTGGAACATCCGCGACTGGTCGCGGCCGGGGGTGTCTGCCTGGATCTGCCAGCGTACGCCGCCGAGGGCTGTCACGAGCTCGTGTGCTGCTCGTGCGCCGTCGGCAAGCATCCTGGTGGCGGTGCGTGCCGCCGAGGCATCATAGGCGGCGCAGAGCGGTTCGAGTTGCCCGTCAGCGTGCATCGGGATGCAACAGCTGGCGCCTGCTTCAACCGCCGCGGCCAGCGCGTCGAGTGTGGCTGCCGTGACGAACGGCATATCCCAGGCGCAGACGACCACCGTTCGTGCCGTGGCGGCGTTCAATGCCGTCTCGAGCGCACCGAGTGCCCCGCGACCTGGCACCGCGTCGGCGACGATGCGATGGTGCGGGAACCAGACGGTCGCCGCAGGATCATTGGCTGCGACGATCGTCTCCGTGCACACGGCGTCGAGCGCACGCACGACGAAGTCGGCAATCCGCACCCCGCCGAGCAGTGCCAGCCCCTTCGGCGTTCCACCGAATCGTGTGCTCACACCACCGGCGAGCAGAACGCCGCATCGTCGTTGCGGCGAGGTCATTACGCCGGTTCGTAGGTGGCGCTCAGCGTCGCGTCCTCAGCCACCACCACGCGCGTGACACGCACGCCGGCCGGAAGCCGCACCTGCACGCGCTCGGCGATGAATCGTGCCAGCTCTTCGCCGGTTGGCACGAGGCCCGTCGCCTCGTCGAACTCCGGAACGTCGAGATTGATGTTGCGGTGGTCGAAGCGAAGCCTGACCTCGTCCTGCAGGACGGAATCGAGCAGGCCGAGATCGACCAGCATTCCCGTTTCGCGGTGCACGGCCCCGCACACACTCACATCACACACGTAGCTGTGCCCGTGAAAATTCGGACGGGCGCACAGACCAAACGTGGCCTCATTCCGCGCATCGTCCCACTCGGGGCGACGGTAGCGATGCGCCGCCGCAAACTGCACACGACGCGTGAGCGTGGTCGTTCCGCTCATCGCCGTCCGATCTCGCGCACAAGTCCGAGCGTGAGCATCGAGTTCCGTGTCCACTTGCTGTTGACATTGCCGGCCACGATTCTCGGGATTCCCGGCGTCGAATCGCGGAATGTCTGTGGATACGGTATGCTGTAGAATCGGTTGGTGAGGTCGGCTCGCACCGTCCAGCGCGAACGGATCGGGGCGTACTTCACACCGAAGCCGATGACAGGAGCGAAGCGAGTGCCGAACTTGAACTGGGATGAGTCGGTGACGCCCTTGTTGTCGGTCACCAACCCGACGCCGGCGGTGAACGTCGGCAGTATTGAGTGCCAACTCTTCGCGCCAGTGAGGAGCAGCGTGAACGCGGCGTCGAATATGTAGAGCGGCTGTGATACGGTCGCGCCGATACGGTTCGTGAGTGGCAGTCCTGGCTGCAGGATGTCGCGGCTGGCAGACTGTCGCACGAGGCTCGAGGTGAACGCCAGCGGGCTGGCACCAAGTCGCAGGTCATACCGCAGCCCGATCGCCTGGCCACCGTGCGGCGCTGCGCCAGCCTTGTCCTTGCCGCCAAAACTCTGGCCGACGATGACGCTCACGTCCTGTCGCTTTTCGATATCGCGGAACGGGCTCTTCTCAGGTGTCGTCCCGACCTGCGCAGCGAGCGGTACGCTCCACAGCACCAGCGCCGCAACCTGCCGCATTCGACGCGCGGTCATACGGCCACCGCGGCAACCCGAAGCGTTCGCCCCGACATCTCAATCGGCACAGGGAGGCCGAGCAATTCGAGCACGGTGGGTCCGACATCACACAGGGCGCCACCAGCACGCAGTGGCACGACACCCTCAGGATCGACGATGAGCAAGGGAACTGGATTGGTAGTGTGTGCCGTGTGTGGTGCCCCGGTAACCGGATCCACCATCACATCGGCGTTGCCATGATCGGCGGTGAAAATGACGCGCGCGCCACCAACGGCAGCGGCGGTGAGAATGCGGCCAACGCAGGCATCCACCGCCTGCACGGCCGCAATGGCGGCCGGCAGCGACCCGGTATGCCCGACCATGTCGCAGTTGGCAAAGTTACAGAGCATGAAATCGTACTTGCGCGTTTCGAGTGCTTCGACGAGGCCGTCGCATATCCCGGCGGCGCTCATCTCGGGCTGCAGATCGTAGGTCGCAACCTGCGGGCTTGGCACCATCCGACGTTCCTCTCCGGCAAACGGTGTCTCACGACCGCCGTTGAAGAAGAACGTGACGTGCGGGTACTTCTCCGTCTCCGCCGTACGCAGCTGGGTCATGCCGGCGTTGGCGATCACCTCGCCGACCATGTTGGTGAGCTGCGTCGCTGGAAATGCCACGGGGTAGGTGAAGGTCGGGTCGTACTCCATCATCGTCGTGACGGCGAGGCGTGGCCGACCGTCAATCGGGAAGCCGTCAAAGCCCGGCGCGGTCAGTGCGTCACAGAGCTGTCGCATGCGATCGCTCCGGAAGTTGAAGCAGATCACCACGTCGCCGTCGGCCAGCCGCGGCGTCAGCGCACCGGACGTGTCATGCAGCACCATTGGCTCGATGAATTCATCGGTGGTCCCGCCTGCATACGCGGCCTCCAGCGCACCGGCGACGGTATCCGCGGTGGTCGCGCTCCCGACACCACTGACCATGGCGCGATACCACTTCTCCGTTCGTGGCCAGCGATGATCGCGGTCCATGCCGAAGTACCGTCCGCCGAGCGTCGAAAGCACCGCCTGGCCCGGATATCTGGCGATCTCGGTCTGCAGTTCGGCCAGGAACCCGCGGCCCGAATTCGGGGGGGTGTCGCGGCCGTCGAGCATGCCATGCACGGCGACGGTCGGCACCCGCTCGCGATTGGCGAGATCGAGGAGCGCAAAGAGATGCCTGTCCAGGGCGTGCACGCCACCGTGGCCGAGCAACCCGATCAAATGCAGCGTCACCCCGCGCGCGGCGGCATCGCGACAGGCCGCCAGCAGCGCCGGGTTGGTGAAATAGGTGCCGCTTTCGATGGCAGCGCCGATGCGCACCAGATCCTGCTGCACAACACGGCCGGCCCCCAGATTCATGTGGCCGACTTCACTGTTGCCCATCTGCCCTTGGGGCAGCCCGACCCGTCGTCCGCTCGCTTCGAGCAAGGTGTGCGGCACCGAGCCCATCAGCCGATCCCAGTTAGGGGTCTCAGCGAGAGCAATCGCATTGGCGGTGGCATCATCTCGATACCCCCAGCCATCGAGCACAACCAGACAAACGGGACGAACGGAAGGCGAGGCCATGGATGCAGGGTAGGGCAGGGTAGTAATGTCGTGGGTATGACGTCTGCTGAATGTACCCCCCGCCGGTGGGCACTACCATCGAAAGCGCGACGCTCCGTCGCTGCCTACACGCTGACAACCCTTCTGTTTCTTCCAGCGACGGCTAGCCTGCAGGCACAGGCTACACCGGACTCTACTGTGACGAAACTGGTGGTGAGTCCGGCGACCCTTCCGCTCCGACCGGCGACTCGGGCGGATGTTCGCGTGGCGCCTGACGGCGCAGTCCTCGGCAGTGTGAGTGCGCCGGGCACCGTCATTCCGCTCGCCCGCGAACGCGGCTGGGTGCGCGTCCGTATCGAAGGCTGGGTCCGGGAACAGGACCTGCTCCCCGTCGACTCGTCCCTGCGCACGGCACTCAGCGCCGCCGACCTGCGCGCTGACCCGGAGGGATCAAAGGGCAAGCTGATCCGGTGGAAGGTCGAAGTGCTTGCCTATCAGCGGGCGGATGCCCTCCGGCGCGATCTGACCATCGGTGAACCCTATCTGCTGGCGCGTGGGCCGGCGGGCGAGAACGCCCTGCTGTACCTCGCGCTGCCGCCGGCCCTGGTCAACGATGCCAAGGCGATCGTGCCGCTCACCGTGGTGCAGATCATTGCGCGCGTGCGTACCGGGCGATCGGCCCCCACCAATGTGCCGATTCTGGATGTCGAGGCCATCACACCGCCATGACGACTAATGCTTCCACGGGCGTGTCCCGGCCGATGATGGTGTATGTCGCGACCGGCATTCTGCTTGGTGCCGCTGCCGTGGCGGTTCCCTGGCTGCGTGCAGAAACTGCCTCGCTGGCGCGCGAAACACGTGAGCTGGGCGAAACCCGCTCCACGGCGGCGCACACGCTCGATTCATTGCGCCCCCTGCGCGAGCAGACCGTCGCCACGCTGACGCTCGAGCGCGCGCGCGCGGACGCACGCGACGAGCCGAAGCTCCATCTCGTCATCGCGATCGACAGCGGCACGATCGCGCTGGTCCGCGATGGGATCACCCTGCGCAGCATGCCGGTGCAATTCCGCGGCAGACCGTCCCGCGGAATGCAATCCATCGAGAAGATCACCGAGACGGTCGTGAGTGCAGTCGCCGCCACCGTCGACACGCTCGGCAACGCCGTCACGGCCGCTCCCGAGACGACAGTCGAGCGGGTGATGCTCACGGACGGAACGGTGATCGAAGGCGACGACGCAGCCTCGGTGATTCTGGGCGGTCCTGATGCGACAGCTGGCCCGCGTGCAATTCTGGTGTCGCGCCGCGATTTCGCTGCCGTGCGGCCCAATCTGGTGCGCGGCATGAAGGCGGTGCTGTTCTGATGGCATCTCACGAGCGAACGGTCCCGCAGCGGGGCATCGCAATCTGGTTCGCCGCAACCCTCGCGATCGCGGCGATTGGCGTGATCGCCTATGAAGGGCAGCGAATGACGTCGGCGCTGACGGCCCGCAATGCTGTTCGCGATGCCGGCCTGCGCGAGCGCACCGCGCTGGCGGAGGCGCAGCGTACGCTGACTGCGCTGGCAGATTCCGTCCGACAGGCCCAGGCACGCGGCATCAGCGCGGATAGCCAACCGTACGTCGTCGTCAGCCTTGCGGACAACCGGCTCTGGGTGCGCGACGGCAGTGACGAGATTTTTACCACGCGGGTCGCCAGCGGCAGCGGGCGTACGCTGGTCGGCGCAGGGAGCAGTCAGAAGTACCGGTTCGACACACCGCGAGGCAAGCTAACGGTGAAGAGCAAGGAGACGTCACCAGCCTGGGTGCCGCCTGACTGGCATTTCGTCGAGCAGGCCAACAAGAAGAAGCTGGGGCTTCTGCGCATGAAGCGCGGGCAGGTCATTCCTGTCTCCGATGGCGTGATCACGACGCGCGGCAGTGATGTGGTGAAGCGCCATCGCGACGGCTCCATCACGCCGATGACCGCCTCTGATGGACGCGAGCTGGCCGCCGGAGGACGCATCATCATTCCACCGTTCGGCACCAATGCGCGCCGGTACAAGGAAATTCTCGGAACGCACCGACTGAATCTCGGCGATGGCTACGCGCTGCATGGTACCAACGCGCCGAACACCATCGGCCGCAGCGTGAGCCATGGCTGTGTCCGATTGCGCAACGAAGACATCGAGACGCTGTATCGCATGATTCCCGTCGGGGCTGCCGTGTACATCTATTGATGCGCACCCTCACCTCTTCCCGAATTCGCGGAACCGCCGCACTGCTGGCAGCGGCGTTCACTCTCGTGTCTGCATGTGCCACCTCGTCGGCGCGGTACTGTGGCGGCGCGACAGATCCCGGCGAGCTGATGCGCCTCTCGGGCACCACCGACTCCACGACTGCGGCACTCAGGCGAGCGACGGATTCACAGTCGGTCGCGTTGCGCCAGTACCTACAGTCCGTTGTGGATCGCGCGTTCTTCCTCGATGCCTGCGGTCACATCTCGTCGTCGCGCGATCTGCGGACGGCGGCTCAGCTCGGCTTGTCGGCGGGCGCACTCGGTGCCGAAACACTCGAACGTGCCTATCTCTGGTCACGGCGTGCAGTGGTTGCCGACACCTCGGATCGTGTGTCGTGGCGGTTGATGGCGAACGCCTGGGACCAGCTGCAGGTCGTGCAGCGGCAACCGCAATGGTTCGGCACCGTCGTGCGCTGCACCAGCGCGGCAAACGCGCGTTGCTCGCTGGCCCCGATCGATACGACGCGCGTGACGGACCCTCAGCGCGCGGAGCTCGGACTCCGTACGCTGCTGCAACAGCGCGAACACGTCGACTCGCTGAACCGACCGCGCGGTCGGCCGTGAGTGCCTCGACGGCGGAGCCAGCTTGGCGCAGGTGCGACGGATGGGCACGTGGAAGCAGGCACATTCCCGCTCTGGCGATGGCAGCGTTCGCCGAGTGGTGCCGCCGCCTGTGGCACGGGCACGCCGGGCGTGACGGACGTGTCACGGTTTTCGCCACCGATTTGACTCGTGCTGCGGCGGAATGCTGTCGAGATGGCACACCTCGCGCCGACCGGCGGTATGCATCGTTATCATGCAACCCATGAACACGGACCCATCGTCCACGTCCACCTTCAGGTCGACACCCACGAAGGAGCAACCCGCCGGTGCTGCGCGCAAGCCGACGCCGATCGGGTTGCTTGGTCTGACGCTGATCGATTCGGGTATGCACGACCAGCATCCGCCGCTGCCGCTGCCGCCGCGCCGCAAGCGGATGGCGAAGTATGCGATGGCGCTGGCCTTCCCGATTGGAATTGCTTTCGCGGCGCACCGCGGCAGTGAACCGGAAGGGCTCGACACCGCTGAGCTCTCACCTTCCGAATCGATCGAAGCCGCGGCGCCGGCCGGAGCTTCGGCCACCATGCCGATGGTGTTGCGTCCGCCTGCGCGGGCATTCGCGACGACTGCCTTCGGGCACAGTGGGGCGGTGCGTATCCGTGTCGTATTGCCGAAGGATCCGGTCGCGTTGCCCGTCGTGTTCCGTGGAGCGACCGAGGGCATGCAGGCACAATGGATTGCATTCGATGGCAAGGCGAACGACGCGATCGTGCCATGGCCGACTGACGCCGTGCTGCGTGCGCCGGCGCGTCCGGGGGCGTTCTGGCTCGTGCTGTCGCGCGGGACCGTTGCGGACACGGTCGCGGATCTCGCGCTCTTCGTCGAGCATCCAATGCCCAATCGAATGGCCACCGGCATCAATGGCTATCACCTCGGACGGTGGCCGCGGGCGGCCGATGGCATCGTACCGCGCGGTTTCGTCGAGGTGACGGAGCGCATCAGCGATTTCCCGCTGTCGCCTCACCTGAAGTTGAGCGATTTCGTCGTGCACGACGCCCAAGATGCGTTCCCGAAGTATCTGCACGTCCGTGAGTCGCTCCTCGACAAGATCGAGTTGACGGTGGCCGAAATCGCACAGATGCGGGGTCGGAGCGCATCGGCGATCAGGTTGAATGTTGCCAGCGGGTTCCGGAGTCCGGCGCACAATGGCCAGCTCTCCGGCACGGCGCAGGACAGTCGGCACATGTTTGGCGATGCCGCGGATATCGCCATCGATGCCAACAACGATGGGCGCCTCACCGAAGTCGACGCGAGGCTGGTGGCGGCGGCGGCGGAAATCGTGGAACGCAAGTATCCGGATCTGGTCGGCGGCATCGGGTTGTACATCACCAGTGACGGCGGCGGTTGGCCATACGTGCACATCGATGTCCGCGGCAAGCGGGCGCGGTGGCGTGGCGGTGTTCGGCGCGGCGCGCTCGTCGATTCACTGATGCCCGCCGATGCCACGTTCGACTCGATTGCGAGAGCGGTACAGGCCTCGACCCCGGTGGAGCCGTCGCTCCCAGTCGCCATGCGTGGCTCGACGCAGGCTGCCGCCGCGGCGCCTGCCCGCGCCGTGGGCGGTCGCCAGTCACCAACCGCACCGAACTCGCGTCTGGCCGAGGAGCCGTTGTCCGGTAACGCAGCCAAGGTCAAAGCGCCTCGCCCCTGAACGGCCGTCGCAGCCCGGGGTAACATTCGGCTGCGATCCGACTCTCTCACGCCATCAGCACTTCATGCCGCTCAGCCCATATCTCCGCGATCGACTCCTGGCCAAGTTCGACACGCTCACTGACGAGCGTGCGTTCCAGATTCTCGATTACGTCGAGTTCCTCGAATCGAAGTACAGCCGCCTCGAGGCTCCCAGCGGCGCAGCTGGTCTGTTGGTGAAGCTGCAGGAGACCGTCGAGGATGGCCTGCGCGCTGGCAAGGTCTCGGCCAGCAGCGTGGCCGAGACGCTTGGATTCATGCAGAAGGCCGTGGGTGTGCTGAGCGGCGTTGCGGCGGCGGGTCAGAGTGTCGCCAACGACCTCGCGGGTGCCGCGACGCGGGTGGCACGCGCTGCGACCGGTGAAGCGCCGACGGCTCCGCCGACCCAGCCTGGCGCTGGCGAAGGGCCGGCGCGTTGAGCGAGCGTCGCGGTGATGGAGGGCGCCGACTCGGGATTCCCGACGCCGGTCGCGGCGCCCCGCCGGTTGATGCCGACACCGAGGCGTCGTGGATTCCCCCCGACGCGGAGCGACCGGTGGGACAGCCTCGGACCGGTGCCCGCCGGACGGTCATGGGTGCGATCCGCGACATCCCGGACTACCTGCGGCTGCTGTGGGGTCTGGCGCGCGATCCCCGCGTGGCGCTGGTCGACAAGCTGCTCGTGGCTGCTGCGGCGATCTACATCGTCAGCCCGATCGACGTCATTCCCGACTTCATCCCCTTCCTTGGGCAGGTGGATGACATCTACCTGCTGGTGCTGGCGCTGCAGCGCATGGTCAGCCGGGCCGGCCGGTCGGTGCTGCGGGATCACTGGACCGGCGATCCAGCGTCGATCGGGTCGATCAACCTCTCGGCGACCCTGGCGGCGGCGGCGTTCTTCCTGCCACCGGGCATCCGCCGTCGTTTGAAGCGTGCGCTGCGGGGGTAGCCAACAGGCGCTGATTCCATCGCGCGCATACCGATTCCGGGCAATGATCCACTAGTTTTCGAGATGGCAACCACGTCTCGACCCCCGATCTCGTCTCCCGTGCGCGGCAGCATCTCGCCCGACGGGCAGTCCACCGCACTCGTCGGCCGGATGCGCGTTCGCGAAGACGACGCGCTCACGTTCGATGATGTCCTGCTGGTGCCGCGGCACTCGTTGATTCATCCGAAGGACGTCCGCACCACCAGCCGCTTCACCACTGGCATCTCGCTCAACGTGCCGCTCGTCGCGGCTGCCATGGACACGGTGACGGAAAGCGAAATGGCGATCGCCATGGCTCGAGCCGGCGGGATTGGCGTCGTGCACAAGAACATGTCGATCGATCGGCAGGCGGCCGAGATCGATCGCGTGAAGCGCAGCGAGAGTGGCATCATCCGGAACCCCATCACGCTGACACCGGAAGCATCGCTTCGCGAAGCCGTCGCACTGATGCAGCGCTTCCGGATCAGCGGTGTGCCGATCGTCGATGCTGATGGCCGGCTGGTTGGCATCCTGACCAATCGTGATCTGCAGTTCGAGCGGGCACTCGATCGGCCGGTGCAGGACGCCATGACCAAGGATCGCCTCGTCACCGCCGCCATGGGGACGACGCTGGATGAAGCAGAACGCATCATGGGTGAGCGCCGGGTAGAGAAGCTCCCGGTCGTTGACGGCGATGGTGTGTTGCGCGGCCTGATCACGGTGAAGGACATCCACAAGCGTCGCCAGTTTCCGAATGCCAACAAGGATGCCGAAGGCAGTCTGCGGGTGGCGGCCGCAATCGGCGCCGGTGGAGACTATCTCGAACGGGCGCGGGCGCTGATCGATGCCGGGACGGATGTGTTGTGCATCGACACGGCACATGGTCACAGCGACGGGGTGTTGCAGGCGACGTCGCGCGTCCGGGAGGCGTTCCCCGAGGCGCAACTCGTCGTCGGCAACATCGCGACGCGTGCCGGCGCGGCGGCGCTGGTGGAGCGAGGCGTCAATGCGGTGAAGGTGGGTGTCGGTCCGGGCTCGATCTGCACCACGCGCGTGGTGACCGGCGTCGGCGTGCCGCAGCTGACGGCGATCTTCGATGCGATCGAAGGTGCGGGCGACGTGCCGGTGATTGCCGACGGCGGGATCAAGTACTCGGGTGACATCGTGAAGGCGCTGGCGGCCGGCGCCTCGAGTGTGATGATGGGGTCGATGCTGGCCGGCACCGAAGAGAGTCCGGGGGAGACGATCCTGCTCGAGGGCCGCCGGTTCAAGACCATTCGCGGCATGGGTTCCCTGTCGGCAATGCAGGACGGCAGCGCGGATCGCTACTTCCAGGATGGCGAGATGAGCGCGCGGAAGCTCGTCCCGGAAGGCATCGAGGGGCGGGTGCCATACAAGGGGTCCGTCTCGGACGTGCTCTTCCAGATGGTTGGCGGGCTGCGGAGCGGGATGGGCTACGTCGGCTGTGCCACGATCGACGCGCTCCGGAGCGAGAGCCAGTTCGTCCGGATCACCTCGGCCGGCCTGCGGGAGAGCCACCCCCACGATGTGACGATCACCCGGGAGTCGCCGAACTACACGAAGTGAGGGGTGGATGAGTTCTCGACAACGCGATTGACTTTCCGCTCGCAGGCGTGTGACCTTGCCCTGTTCTTTACACCCCCGCCCGCTGGGCAGGGGCATCTCCTCCCCCTGACTTGCAGGCCTCATGGGACTCTGGTCCAGAAAGAGCATCACCGCGCTGCAGGCTGAAGCGGCCAATGAGACGGACGGCCTCAAGCGCACGCTCGGTGCGATGAACCTGACGCTGCTTGGCATCGGAGCGATCATCGGTGCCGGCATCTTCGTGCTGACGGGCAATGCGGCGGCGAACTATGCCGGTCCGGCGGTGACCATCTCGTTCATTCTGGCGGGGATGGGTTGTCTGTTCGCGGGGCTGTGCTACGCGGAGTTCGCCAGCATGATCCCGATCGCTGGCTCGGCGTACACGTACAGCTATGCGACGATGGGCGAAGGTGTCGCCTGGTTCATCGGCTGGAATCTGGTGCTCGAGTATCTGTTCGCGGCCTCGACGGTGGCGGTCGGCTGGTCGGGCTACTTCAGCGCGTTTTTGAGCGAAGTGGGCCTGCATGTCCCCGCAGCGCTGGCATCGGCACCGCTTGGCGTGGCCAATGGCCACGAGATCGTGCGCGCATTCACGTGCGTCGATCCTTCGAGTGGGCTGACGGTGATCGATCCGGCGACGCGCGTCGCCCAAGCGTTCGCGGATCGGGCCGCGTGTCTGGCGGGCGGCCATGAAGTCATCAACGGTATCATCAACCTGCCGGCGGTGCTGCTGATCGTCGCGATCACGGCGCTGCTGATCCGGGGTGTGCAGGAGTCCGCCTCGTTCAACAACCTGATGGTGTTGATCAAGACGTCGATCGTGGTGCTGGTCATCGGTTTTGGTTTCTTCTACGTCAATCGCGCGAACTGGGCGCCGTTCATCCCGCAGAATACGGGTGAGTGGGGCAAGTTCGGCTGGTCCGGCGTGTTGCGTGGCGCGTCGGCAGTGTTCTTTGCCTATATCGGTTTTGACGCCGTCAGCACGGCCGCACAGGAAGCGAAGAATCCGCAGCGAGATCTTCCAATCGGCATGATCGCATCGCTGCTCATCTGTACGGTGCTCTACATCCTGATGGCGCTGGTGATGACCGGTCTGGTGCCGTACACCGCGTTGAGCGTGCCACACCCCGTGTCGGTCGCGATCAGTGCCGTGCCCGCGTTGCGCTGGCTCGAATATCTCGTGAACATCGGCGCCATCGCTGGTCTGTCGAGCGTGGTGCTGGTGATGCTGATGGGCCAGCCACGCATCTTCTTCACCATGTCGCGCGACGGGCTGCTGCCGCCGCTGTTCGGCAAGGTGCACCCGAAGTATCGCACCCCTGCGACATCGACGGTCATCGTGGGTGTCGTCGCGATGATGATCGCCGCCTTTTTCCCGGTCGGCCTGCTCGGCGATCTGGTCTCTGGTGGGACCCTGGCGGCCTTTGCCACGGTATGTATCGGTGTCCTCGTGCTGCGGAAGCGTTCGCCGGAACTGGAGCGCCCGTTCCGTACACCGCTGGTGCCGCTGATTCCATTGCTGGGTGCCGGTTCCACGCTTGGCATGATGGCCACATTGCCGGCGCTGACGTGGGGCCTTTTGACCGTCTGGACGATCATCGGCATGAGCATCTACCTGTTTTACGGCAAGGGCAACTCGACCCTCGGCAAAGCCGAAGACCGGGCGGCGATGGCCACTGGCGACTGAGCCGAGAGGCCTCGTCCAAACGAACACCAGATCGGCGCCCGGAACTCCGGGCGCCGCTCTATTTTCATAGAATCATGCCCCCAATGCCCGACCTTCTTGCAGTTCCCCCTGACCGCGCCGATGCGATCAGGACTCTGGCGTCCGGCCTCACGTCGGGCATGACGGTGGCGCTCTCCACGCACGTCAACAGTGATGGCGACGGCTGTGGTTCTGAAGCGGCGCTCTCGCGACTGCTGTCGCACCTCGGCATCCACTGTCGCATTGTGAATCCGACGCCGTGGCCGAGCATGTTCCGGTTCCTGCTCGGAGGGCCAGTCCAGGACTTCAGCGATCAGGGCGCGGCCGCACTGCGCGATCCCGATGTGAGTGCGCTGCTGGTGGTCGACATCAGTGACGTGAAGCGACTCGGGACGCTCGCCGAGACCGTCCGCAGCGCAAAGATTCCGCGCTTTTGCATCGATCACCACATCCCGAGCGACGAGCCGCCGGCCGACGTGATCGTGGCCGACACCCGCGCTTCGGCGACGGGTGAACTGGTGTTCGATCTGGCGCAGGTACTGGACCTGCCGATCGACATGGAAGCCGCGACGGCGCTCTACATTGCGATCCTCACCGACACCGGTGGCTTCCGGTTCAGCAACACCACACCGCGCGTGCATGCCATCGCAGCGCAACTGCTGGCCCACGGTGTCGATCCGGAGTTGATGTATCGCCGGGTCTACGCCTCGCAGAGCCCCGGGCGTGTGCGCCTGCTGGCGGAAGCGTTGCAATCACTCGGGGTCGAGGAATCGATCGGGCTGAGCTGGTTGTCGCTCACCGCCGGCGCCAAGGAGCGTCATCACGTCACCAGCGAGGAGATGGATGGAATCGTCGAGCATCCGCGATCCATCGCGGGAACGCGCCTCGCGCTCTTCTTTCGTGATCTGGGACACAATCGGGTCAAGATCAGCTTCCGGAGTTCCGGCAACATCGATGTCAATGCGCTGGCGCGACTGTTCGACGGCGGCGGCCATGCCAAGGCGAGCGGTGCACTGGTGCACGGGTCGCTGACGGAGGTCGAGGCGCGCGTGTTGCAGTCGGCGCGCGAGGCCCTCGCCGCGACGCCAACCGATCACGCCCCGCCGTTGCCGCGCCCCAGCGGCGCCGTGACCGAGTGAGGCGGATCGAGCGATGACGGAGTTTGCGGCCGCGCTGCTGCTGGCGCTGATCGCGCTCGGCGGCGCCGGATACTGCGCCTGGTTGTACTCCCGCTTCCGCAAGCCGTATTACGCCTGGTGGTCGGCCAGCTGGGGACTGTATGCCGTGCGCGTCGGCATCATCATCGGCTTCATCCGCACGCAGGAGAGTGGCTGGCTGTTCTGGCATCAGGTGCTGACCGGGTGGACGGCGCTTGGATTCCTCGCCGCCGCCGTCAGTTTCTCGCGGGGATTGCGCTTCACGCCACAGCTGCTGCTGGTGGCGCTCTTCCCGGTGGTGTGGAGTTACATCGCGATCTTTTCGCTCGACAACTTCCTTTTGGCGGTGGTGCCTGCGATCGCGTTTCTCAGCGCGGCCACCCTGATCACCGGAATCAGCTTCGCCAGACACGCGCAGCGCACTGGTTCGCCTGGTGCCTGGACACTGGCAGCGGCGTTCACGCTCTGGGCCGTGCACCACCTGGACTACCCGTTGCTGCGCGCACGCGGCGCGTGGGTGCCATGGGGCTACTACCTCGACATCATCTTCATTCTGGCAGTGCTTGGCGGGATCGGGCTGCTGGTGATCGACGACCTGCGACGTGGGCTCGAGGCGTTGGCGCGACTGTCGGCTGATGTGCAGGCCAGCGCCCGTGGTGATGCCGTGGTGGCAGCACTGCTGGAGCGTCCGCTCCGGTTGCGCGGCGTCAGCGGCACGGCGCTGTTCCATGTTGCCGATGCCTGCGTCATCGACGGTGCTGGCAAGGCGCAGGCGTGGCGCGGCAACACACTCCCACCGGCCGTTGCCGCCGTGGTGACGCGGGCCGTGCGCGACGGACGAAGTGCCAGTGCCGCCATCCCGCCCAGTGCCGGAGCGGAACGATTCGTGGCAGCACTGCCGATCTATCGCGACGCCCAGATCACGCACGTGCTGGTGCTCACCGGCGACGTGCGCGATCCCTTCAGTGCGCTCGATGAGGAGTTCCTGCGCGCACTGGGACGACAAGTCGGTTCGGCGTTGCAGCAGGCCGAGCTGACGTCGCAGCTCGAGGAACGGACCGGTGAACTGGCGCGTCTCTCGTCGCGCCTCGTCGAGCAACACGAGGATGAGCGGAAGCGACTGGCGCGCGAGCTGCACGATGAAACCGGTCAGTTGTTCAGTGCCATGCGAATGGAGGTTGGAGCGCTGAACGGCGTGATGGGCGCCGACGCCATCGCTGGTCGGCTGGATTCGCTCGTCACCGCGGGGCTCTCCAGTCTGCGCCGCGTCACCGCCGCGTTGCGCCCGTCACTGTTGGACGATCTCGGGCTCTTGAGCGCCGTGCGTTCGTTGATTGCGCAGGTGTCCCGCGAGGGCCAGGTACGGGCATCGCTGGACGCTCCAGATGTGATGGCCCCGTTGCCTCGCGAGCATGAACTGGCACTGTTTCGCGCGGCGCAGGAAGGCATCACGAATGTGCTGCGTCATGCGCATGCCGGTCAGATCCGCGTCGCGATTTCGCTGGTTGCGGGTGATGTCGTGATGACGGTGGATGATGATGGCGTCGGTCCGCCTTCGCGCGCCCATCTTGCACAGCAGGAGCAAGGCGGGCATGTGGGGTTGGTCGGTATGCGAGAACGGTTGCTGGCGTTGGGTGGTCAGGTCGGGCTCGAGCAGTCTCCGCTTGGCGGAACGCGGCTCTGTATCACGCTCGGCGTGCAGTCGGCCGCTCCGGCGGTGGTGTCATGACGTTCACTCCACCGCTGCGCGTCCTCGTCGTGGATGATCATCCGATCGTCCGGGAGGGGGTGCGTCGGATTCTCGAGGCCGCGCCGGATCTGCAGGTGATTGGTGAGGC
Organism: Gemmatimonadales bacterium; assembly: GCA_038215035.1. Taxonomy (GTDB): domain Bacteria; phylum Gemmatimonadota; class Gemmatimonadetes; order Gemmatimonadales; family Gemmatimonadaceae; genus JACMLX01. The sequence goes on from JBBQRH010000004.1 coordinate 111,789, forward strand.
GAGCGATGGGGCCAGCGCGCTGGCGCTCGTGGCGCGGCTGCTGCCGGACGCCGCAGTCGTTGATGTCGGCCTGCCCGATATGTCCGGACTGGCGCTGGTCCGCTTGCTGAAGGCGCAGCGCCCGGAGCTCACGGTGGTGATGCTGAGCATGTATGACGACGCGGAGTACGCCCGCGAGAGTCGGGTGGCGGGTGCAAGCGCATACGTCGTGAAAGACAGCGCCGCCACGATGCTGGCGACGCAGTTGCGGTTGGCGGTCGGTAGTACATCGAGTGTCGAGCCGGTCGCTCAGCCTGCCGGGCTCACCCCGTGGGAACGCATCGCGCAGCTCACGCCACGCGAGTGTGACGTGCTTCGCGGGATTGCGTCTGGCCAGACGAACAAGGCGATGGCGGCCAGCTTCGGTATCAGTCCGCGCACCATCGAGACGCACCGCGAACGATTGATGCGAAAGCTCGGCGTGAGCACGGTGGCGGGGCTCACAGCCCTCGCGCTCGAAACCGGCATGCTCACGGCTCCAGACCGGCCGTAGCCGGACGGACGCCGCACGTGCGCTGCGACGTTGATGACGCTCGGTGTGCCCGAACGTCATCGACGCGGCGGATTCAGTCGATGGACAGACCGCCAGTGCCTTCCTTCTTCGATTCCTTCTTGCTCTCGGGCGAATCGATGGAGCGCAGGTTGGGACGCGCGGGTTCGCGATTGCCAACGACCAGCAATCCTTCCTGCGCCGGCTCCTTGCCGCCGATCGTCCGCACGGAACCCTGACTCTTCAACACCTTGCCAACGGTCAGTCCCAACCAGACGAAGAGCGTCGAGAGCAGGACGCCGACGAAACCCGCGCGCAGGGCCACCTTCATGAAGTTGCCCTTCACATTCTGTGGCAGCTGCGCGCGGATCTGAACCGAGTCGAGCGCGAACAACAGGAGCAGTCCCATCGTCGTGAGACCGGCGAGCAGCGTCACCCAACGGAGGATCTGTAGTGTCTTGCGATCGTTGTTGAGAAACGCGGCGAAGTACATCAGCGCTTGCGGCACCACGGTGGAGATCAGCGCGTCCATGACCAACCCGGACGCACCCACACGCCAGTTCAGCTCACTGAACTTGAAGGGCCAGACCTGAATCGTGAACTGTGCAAAAAAATTCAGGATCAGCGCCGCAGCGGCGAAGTACATCACGCTGCCGAGCATGCGGAGCTGAGTTGACGAAAGGTTCATGCAAGCCTCAGGAAGGTGCCGGGCGTTCGGCTCCAGCGGCGGAGACGTTCGGTGGACGGCGGGCGGCAGTAGTCTCGCCCGCGCGCTGAGGTGGCGCAAGCGAGATCCGGCATCCGGGAACAGACCTCGGATCGTAACTCCCCGTCTCACAACGGGTTGGTCCGCTTCCGAAATCGTGATTCCCGTGGCAGAGACGATGCTGTCGCGACTCTGCAACACTGGAGCCAGAGACTAAGTTACATCAGTTCTTGCTCGCTGACCTGGCCGATTGCGCGTCGCCGCGCTCTTGCCGTCCGAGCCCTCCGCTCCGCTCTTTCCGCCCGAAACCGTGTCGTTGACGCAGCAGATCACCACCGCTCTCAGCCGCGTGCAGAACGCGCGCCTCGGTACCGATGTCATGTCGGCCGAGCTGGTTCAGGACATCGCGACCACGGTCGACGGAAAGGTGCAGCTCACGCTGCTGCTCGACAGCCGGGATGACGCCGCATTGGTGCGTGACGTGCGCCAGGCGGTGGTGGAGCTGGCCGGGGTGTCCGACGTCAAGGTGAACGTGCGCGACCCCCGCCAGCAGGCGCCTACGCCTGCCAGACCCGGTCGGGCCCTTCCGATGGCGCCCGAGGCGGCGCCAGCCAAGCAGGCGCCAAGGGTAGCCGCTCCAACACCGGTGGCGCTGCCAAATCTCGGTCGAATTCTCGCCGTGAGCTCCGGCAAGGGTGGCGTTGGCAAGAGCACCGTCAGCGTCAACCTCGCGATTGCCCTGGCGCAACTGGGCTACCGCGTCGGCTTGATGGATGCCGATATCTATGGGCCGAACATCCCGCTGATGATGGGCCTCGATCAGCAGCCTGAAGTGAACAAGCAGGCGAAGATCATCCCTCTCGAGGCCTATGGCGTCAAGCTCATCTCGCTTGGTTTCCTGATCGAGAAGGATCAGCCCGCCATCTGGCGTGGGCCGATCGTGATGAAATTGATCGGCCAGTTCCTGAAGGACGTGGAGTGGGGGCAGCTCGACTACTTCATCGTCGACATGCCGCCGGGCACCGGTGATGCGCAGCTGTCGCTGGTCCAGACCACGCTGGTCACTGCGGCGCTGATCGTCACCACGCCGCAACAGGTATCGACCGGTGATGCACTGCGCGGCGTGAAGATGTTCGAGCGCGTGGCGGTGCCGGTGCTTGGCATCGTCGAGAACATGAGCTGGTTCGAGAACCCCGAAACGGGCAAGCCGATCGCGATGTTCGGCAGCGGTGGCGGGCAGCTGCTTGCAACGCAGGTTGGGCTCGAGCTGCTGGCGCAGATTCCGATTGATCCCCGGATCGCTGAAGGTGGAGATTCCGGCCGACCGCTGGTGGCGGTGGAGCCGGCGGCGCCGGCGTCGAAGGTGATGACGGCCCTTGCCGCCCGCGTCGTCGATGGCATGAACGCAATCGCTGCGCGCGTGTGACCACCGCAGGACCCCGCACTGTTGGTACGGACATGAACCTCGCCGAAGACGCGCTGCCACGGGTGGTGGTGCGCCTCGGCCTGCCGGCAGTTGCCAGTGCGTTGCTGCTGACGGCGTTCGTCTCCCTCGACTCGGCGTGGGTGGGACACTTCGTCGGTGGTGCGGGACTGGCTGCGGTCAGCACATCGATCTTCTGGATCTGGTCGATCGTCTCACTGGCTGAGATGGTGAGCGTCGGACTGACGGCAGTTGCGGCGCGCCGACACGGCGAACGTCGCGACGACGAAGCGGCGCGGGCGGTTGGCGATGCGCTGCTCTTCACGCTCGGGTTGGGCACGGTGACGGCGATCGCTGGCCTCGTCTTCCTGCCGCGCCTTTTTGCCATGATGGAGACGCCGGCCGATGTGACGACGCTTGGGATGCGCTACCTCGGCACGTACCTGGCCGGATCGCCGCTGATCTTCGGGTACTTCGTGGTGGACGCGGCGTTTCGGGCGGCGGGGAACACCAGGCTGCCGTTCATCATGCTGGTTGGCGCGACGGTCATTGCAGCGTTGCTGGACCCGGCGATGATCGCGGGGTGGGGCCCATTTCCGGCACTGGGGGTCCAGGGGGCTGCACTGGCCACGCTGTGTGTGCGAGGGTCGCTTTGCGTGGTGGGCATCATCATGCTGCGCCGGCGCCGATTGGTTGCCTTCGGCGCCATTGATTGGTCTCGTATCGGTACCATCGTTCGGGTGGGACTCCCGACGGCCGCGACCGGCGTGGTCTTTTCGTTGATCTATGTGGTCATGACGCGCACGACCACGCAATTCGGGACGCCGGCACTGGCCGCGCTGGGCCTGGGGCATCGCATCGAAAGCTGGATGTACATGATCGGTGTGGGTTTCGGCACCGCCGCCGCTGCCATCGTCGGTCAGAACCTTGGTGCCGGGCATGCCGATCGCGCGGCGCGCGCCGGGTGGCTCACATTGTCGATGACCTTCATTCCTGGTCTCATCGCCTGTGCGGTGCTGCTGCTGTTTCCCGACGCCCTGGCAGGGCTGTTCTCGACGGACGCGGCCGTGGTTGCCGAGGCCACGCGGTATCTGCGCACGGCGGCGTTGGCGCAATTGTTCGTGAGCGGCGAGACCGTGCTCGAAGGCGCACTTGGTGGGGCCGGCTGGACGCTCCCGCCGATGGTCACCTCGACGGCCATCACGCTGGCGCGCATCCCGCTGGCAGTCTGGGCTGCCTCGCAGTGGGGCACGACGGGGATCTGGTGGGTGATCTCGTTGACCGCGATCGCGCGCGCGGTGGCAATGATGGCGCTCTGGGCGTCCGGCGGCTGGCGACGGTCGCAGGTGTAGCGACCGCGATTCAACGCTGCGTCAGCTCGACCTTTCCCAACATCGATTTCACCACGATGCGCACTTTCACGGCGGCGTCACGAAAGTTCCTGCTGCGCCAGATACCATCATCGCGTGTGATGTCTCCGTCGACACTCACGCGGCCCAGCAGCCCGGTCGACTGCAGTTCGAGACCGATGGTTGGCGGCGCCGTAATCCGTACGCCACCAAGTGCGCTCGACACCACGATCTGCATATCGCGCACCCAGCGGCCGCCAAGGTCGAGCGAGACCTCGCCCAGATCACCGGCAATCCGTGCCTCACTGGCGCCAGCATTCCCAAGACCGATCAGCTTCACACCACCGGCACCGACGTTGGCGTCGAACACCGACATCGATTCGGGATTCGGTGCGTCGAAGCGCACGGTTGCAGCGGCAGCGCCTGTGTTGAGCGCAAAGCGTCGCAGCGCCAGTCCGGTCAGGTCGAGCGTGGCGTCGGCCGCGGTGGCGTCGATCGTCAGCTCGATCGGAACGCGCCGAGTCAACTGTACGCGCCAGTCCTGTGCGTTTTCGTCATCCGTTGCACCGTCGCCGCGCGGCACTGATCCCGCATTGCGTTGACCTGACGTCAGCGTCAGCGTGTGCTGCACTGCGTTCCAGACGGACGTCGGTGCGGAGTACGAATCGCCGAACCGTGCGATGCTTCGGTACAGATACGGTGCGTCAGACGCGCCGACGCTGAGGGTTCCCGTGCCGAGCAGGAGGCGCACGGCAACAGGAGTCGAATCCTTCAGAATGCGGGCCGATTCCAGCGTTCGCACATGCTGCGCTGCGGCTGGCAGCGCGCTCAGCGCCGCGACGACGACTGCGCTGAGGAGCTTCATCGGCTGCCGCCGGTGGTGGCCGTCGGCCGCTTCACGGCCACCACCCCAGTAATCGGTGTTGGGGTGAGCCAGTCGGCTTTCGGTGTGGCGACAGGAAGTGGCGTACCGCTGGGTGCAGGTCGTCGAATGCCCCACGGTTCGTCGTGTGATCGTGTGCCTCCGCGAGTGCGGAGTGCGGCGCCCAGACCCGCGGTGACCGCCACCCAGGTGATACCGAGGGCGAGTGTACGAACCCACGCTGCGGCCACTGGCGACGACGACAGCAGCGCCGCCAGCAACCAGGGCAGCGAGACCAGTATCATCCCCGTCACGAGCGCCTGCAATCGCGCGCCGCGCTCGGTGGTGCCCGGCCGACGCGCCGCGATTCCCGTCCCGAGCATCTGCGCAGCGCTCAGTCCTCCAAGCACCAGCAGCCCGAGGACCGCGATGACATAGGCGACAATCGCGAATGGCACCAGCAGAATGCCGATCAGCGTCAGCGTCAGCATGAGGCAGATGGTCGCCAGAATTGGCAGCAGCGCAGCCTGTGCGAGTAGTCCGACGACCACGTTGCGCCCGAAGCCGGCGTTCAGCGCCGTGCTCACGCGTTGCATCGCATCGCCGGCGTTGATCAGCACACCGATCGCGAGCAGAATGAGGATACCGAACCACGCGGCGGTCTGCTTCAGGCCGGCCAGCACGCTGGTGACCCCCGCCACCTGCGGCGCGAGCACGAGTGGCTGCATTGCATCGAGCGTTCGCAGTTCGCCGTCGATGCGTCCGCTGGGTGAAATGGCCGCACCATGCTCGGCCGAGACGACGTCACCCGTGACGTGCGCGGACGAGTCGACCACGACGGCGCCATTGATGGCAATCGCGCTGCCAAGGACCGTGCCGGCCACTCGGAGCGTCCCATCGACGACGACGATGTTACCGCGGATGGTATCATTTGCCGCGACGGTCTGGTCGCCGGCGCGATGCGTGGCGTTCACGGCTGCGCACCCAATGATTGGATCGCGGCTGGCCCGCAGAATCAGTTCGCTCTGGGCGGCTGGAAGTGCCGCGATTGCCGTCGCCGGGCACAACGTGACAGCGGTGGTCTGGGGAGTAGCGTCTTGCGCATGCAACTGGCCAGCGGCGCCGAACAGCACGCCGGCGAGACACGCCGCGACGTGAATGAGGTGGCGGAGCATGGGGGCTACGCCTCGTTGCGACGGGCTCGCGCAGCAACCGCGCGGAGCCCAAGGAATCCAAGACCGGCGCCGGTCAGCAGCGTCGCGCCGGCCACCGCGAGGAGCGGCAGGCCGCTCCCGACAGTCGAGCCGAGCGGGCCGACCAGCGTCTGCGCCGTCGCCGTCAGCGACGCGAACAGGCCCTCGCGGGCTCGTTCAGTCACCAGACCGCCCACGAACACTGTGGCGTCCCGGTGAGCCCAGCCCCACACCGCCGCACCGGTGACCAGCGTCGCGGCGCTGGTCACGGCGGTCCCGGCTGCGATTCGCAGCGCGGGACTCTCCGGCATCCAGCCAGCGACGCTGGTCCGGATGGCCACGTGCCAAGGCTCGAAAACGTGCACCTCGAGCATGACCCGGTCGGCGAAGCCGCGGTTCGGGGTCAGCTCTGGGAGCGTCTCGATGTCCCAGACGAACGCACGAAGAGCAGCCAGTTCATCGCGGCAGTCGGCGCAATCGCGCAGATGGGCGGTGAGCTGCTGCACCCCGAACCCTGTCTCCCCATCGAGGAGCAGGTCGAGTTCGTCAGGCAGGAGGTGGCGTGTGAGTGTCATTTGGATTCCCTGCAGCGTCTACGGGCGTGGCGTTCGGATGGTTTCAGCGCGGTTTCGGTTGGCTCCCCATGGGCGGGGGGTGGCGGGCGTCTGGGTCTCATCTGGTGTCCTCCAGCGCCTCGCGCAGCTCGTGCCGCGCCCGGTGGATGTAGGTCTTGACCGTTCCGAGCGGGAGATCGAGCAGCTGCGCGATCTCCTCGTACGACCGGCCATCCACATGACGCAGCAGGATGCAACTGCGGTACAGCGGACGAAGCTTCGCAATTGCCACTTCGATGGCCGCACCCAGCTCCTTGTTGGCCAGTTCGTCCAGCGCGTTCTCGCTCCGGTCACCGATTTCGAAGCTGGTGGCCTCGATTTCTGCCTGCGTGGCGGCTCCCGCCGCACCGTCGATGCTGACCGTGTTGAGGCGACGCCGGCGGAGCGAGTCGATGGCCAGGTTGTTCGCGATCTTGAAGAGCCAACTCGAGAATTTGAACTCGGGCGAATACTTCTCGATGTTGTTGAGCACCTTGATGAACGTCTCTTGTGCGAGGTCCTCGGCGGCCTCGCGGTCGCGCACCATGCGATAGACCAGCGAGAAGACCGGGCGCTCGTAGCGACGGATCAGCTCCCGATACGCCTCGTCGCGGCCCTCCTGGGCCAGGGCGACCAGATCAGCGTCGGGGAGGTTGGTCGCGTCGAGAAGCCTGGGCATGCGTCGGGGAGGCACCCGCGGGCGGCGGCCGATGTGCGGCGTCCATGGTGCGATGGGCGAAGCTAGGCGGGAACAGGCGCTCTGACGAGTCCTGCGGGTTTTTCCTCCGGAATGCGCTTGTGGCACGGGCCGGCGCTCCGCGAGCTTTGTCAGCTGATGCCGAGCACACTAGAAACCGACCTCCGGCGCGCCGATGCGGCTGCCGCCGGCGGAGCGGAAAAGCGCGCGTACGTCCAGCAGATCTTTTCCGAGATCGCGCCACGGTACGATCTCCTGAACCACGTCCTGTCGATGAACATCGACAAGGCGTGGCGTCGGCGGGCGTTGGAGGCGCTGGCGTGGCGCTCCACGCCCACGGGCCGGTATCTGGACCTCTGCGCTGGTACGCTCGATGTTGGGGCCCAGCTGGTGCGGCTGGACGGCTTTGGTGGGTATGTGATGGCGGCAGACTTCGCTGAGCCGATGTTGCGCATGGGTGACGGCAAGGCGCCACGCTCGACTCTTGGCCCGGTGGCGGCCGACGCGCTCCAGCTCCCCGTGGGCGACGGCGTCTTCGACGGCGCGATCGTGGCGTTCGGTATCCGGAACGTCGCGGCGCTCGATCTGGGGCTGCGCGAGGTCCGCCGGGCACTGCGCCCAGGCGCGCGGTTCGTGATTCTGGAATTCTCGACGCCACGCAATTGGTTCGTCCGCGCCGGCTATCAGTTCTACTTTCACTCGGTACTGCCTGCCATCGGACGACTGGTCAGCGGGCACAAGACCGCCTACACCTATCTGCCGCGAAGCGTGGCGCACTTCCCGGTGGAGGAAGAACTTGCGTCGCGCATGACGGCGGCGGGGTTTCACGAAGTGACCTGGACGCCGTTGTCATTCGGCATCGCGGCCATCCATGTCGGCGTGGCATGACGCCAGCGCAGCTGGCCCCGGATGACTCATACACGCGCGCGACAGTTGCGTCGCTCACGACCCTTTCGCTGATCTGACGTGTCACTCGATTCACTGCAGGATTTCATTGCCGCCATCGATGCGATGGGAGAACTGGTGCGCATTGCGCATCCCGTCCGCGCAAAGTTGGAGTTGTGCGAGATCGCAAATCGGTGCAGCAAGTTGCCTGGCGGTGGTCCGGCGCTGCTCTTCGAGCATGTGATTCTCGACAGCGGCGAGCGCTCGGCCTTCCCGGTCGGCATCAACCTCTTCGGGTCGATGACGCGGATGTCGCTCGCGCTCGGCGTCAAGAGTCTGGACGAGCATGGTGCCCGCATCACGGAGTTGCTGAATCTCAAGGTGCCCGATGGCTTCGTCGCCAAACTCGGGCTGCTGCCGCGGTTGCTCGAGCTGACGAAGTTCCCTCCGCGGGTGAAGGGTGGTGCGCCGCCATGTCAGGAAGTGGTGTGGCGCGGCGATGAGATCGATCTCGATCAGATTCCGGTGATCACCTGCTGGCCCGAAGATGGGGGACCGTACATCACGCTGACGGCGGTGGTGAGCAAGGATCCGATACGCGGCATTCGCAACGTGGGCATGTATCGCGTGCAGAAGCTCGACAAACGCACCGTCGCGATGCATTGGCAGCGCCACAAGACCGGCGCTGAGCATTTCCGCGAAATGGCTGCACGCGGTGAGACGATGCCGGTGTGCATCGTCGTCGGAGCCGATCCGGCCAGCGTGTTCAGCGCCAGCGCCCCGTTGCCGCCGGCGGTGGACGAATTCATCTTCGCCGGCTTTCTGCGCCGGCAGCCAGTGCACCTGACCAAGGCCGTCACCTGCGATCTCGAGGTGCCGGCATCAGCGGAGCTGGTGATCGAAGGCTACATCGATCCGAGCGAGGATCTGGTGGTGGAGGGTCCATTCGGCGACCACACCGGCTTCTACTCGGAAGCGGATCTGTATCCCAAGGTGCATGTCACCGCCGTCACGATGCGGAAGAAAATGGTGTATGCCACCACCATCGTCGGGCGGCCGCCGATGGAAGACTTCTATCTCGGCCACGCCACCGAGCGCATCTTCCTGCCGCTGCTCAAACTCACCACGCCTGAAATCGTCGATTACCACATGCCGGCCGAGGGAGGATTTCACAACCTCGTGTTCGTGAGCATCGACAAGAAGTATCCCGGGCATGCGTACAAGGTGATGAATGCGCTCTGGGGGGCGGGGCTGATGTCGCTGGCCAAGGTGCTGGTGGTGGTCGACAAGGAGATCGATGTGCAGAACATCACCGAAACCTGGTGGGCGGTGCTGAACAACATCGATCCCGAGCGGGATGTTCGATTCACGATGGGTCCGGTGGATGTTCTGGACCATTCGAGTCGCGCCTTCAGCTACGGCAGCAAGATGGG